>PMCA01000022.1 GCA_003153935.1 Elusimicrobiota bacterium | reverse complement strand
ATACAGACGCTTTGCCCGGCAGCGCGGGTAACCAGGAAATAGCCATTGATTCGGCCAACAATATTTATGTTGTCTATACTTACCTGATAACCAAATTCAATTCAACCGGGACCAGATTATGGGGCCCGGTTCGCGCTAATACCCATGCCGAAGGGGATAGTACCGGGCAATTTAATCCGGATGTGGCTGTATCAGGCAGTTATCTTTACGCGTCCCATGGCAATGTTCCGGGTACCGGGCCCTTTGGTTTGGATGTTTGCCGTATTGACCCGGCTACGGGTAACCGTCTATGGGCCAATGAAATTAATATTAGCAACGGCGCCTGGATGCGGATCGCCGCTGACAGTTCAGGCAATCTTTGCGCTACCTACTCGGACAATTATACTGTAGGGTACAAAAAATTAAATTCCGCGGGGACAGTGGTCGCGGGTCCCTTGACCGTTGATAATCAAGCCTATTGCTATGCGAGTTCACCGGATATTTCCATCGATTCCGCTAATAATAAATATATCATTTATATGTTAAATGACTCTTACCCGGCGGCTGTTTACAAAATGCGGGTACAAAAGCTTTCGGCTACCGATACATTTGTCTGGGGTACGACAGGGAAACAGGTTAGTTACGATAACACCTATATGGGATTCACACCGGTATGCGCTCCCACTCCAACCGGCGGCGCCGTCGGCGCCTGGGGACAAAGAATGGGGCTAAACGGAGCGGATAACCATGATAACCTGATGGCTAATATCGTCACTTCAGCCGGGACCAGGTCATTAGCTGATGATTTCTGCATCCACAATGCTCCGGAATACGCCGCTACAGCGCAAGGCCAGTCACTAACCATAGATACGGTCACTGAGAATATCCCATCCGCTACCCTGACATTCGGCTCTCCTTATTATCTATTTGGCCAAACCGGTAATTTTTACTTAACCAATAATGGCGGGACCAACTGGTACCAGGTGACCCCCGGGACAAAATTTAATTTCCCGGTCAATGGGTCCAATTTAAAATTCAAGGCTGTTTTTTCAACCACCACGAGATCCCTTAACCCTAAAACTGATTTCATAACAGTAGCTTATGATTACGCGCCACTGACCGGAGACAGCACCCCGCCGACCGGAGCACCTAGTACACCGACTGATGGTGGAGCTTACACGTCTGCCATGTCTGTTACATTCAACTGGACGATCGGAACTGCCGCGGATCCGGAATCCGGCATCACGAACTATTTTCTTCAGATATCAACCAATTCAGCATTCGCCAGTACAGTGTACTCAGGAGATGTAGGTTTTGTGACAAGCTATACCTATAATACTCCGATAGATTCTTTGAGCAGGACTTATTATGCCAGGTTGCGCGCCAAGAATGGAGCAGGGCTATACGGCAGCTATTCAGGCGCCAGCGACGGCATTACTACTGATCACAGTTCTCCTGTTTGTTCAACCAATCCGCCTACGGATCAGGGCGCGACAACTACCTCCACGACACTTACTTTCACTTGGAATCAGTCTGAGTATTCCGATCCTGAATCAGGGATCGCGAGCTATATTCTATGGGTATCAACGGATAAAACTTTTGCCAACTCAGCAGCCACTTTGTTTAAGGGTAACGTTGGCAAGGTGGGCTCATATTCTGTATCTGGGGGTGTTGTCGGGTCAACCTATTATGCCAGGGTTACGGCTGTCAATGGCGCGGGACTGGGCGATTTCTATCCCGCCGCTCCTATTTATGCCAGTGACGGCATTAAAGTGATAGCTGCCGGAACGCCGACCTACAGCGTGTCAACCACGCCTTACAGTTGGGTCACGACCACCGTCGCTACCGGCATCACCGGAGATGACCAGAGCAAATTATTTACCCTGCCTTTTACTTTCAACTATTACGGCACTAATTATAGCCAGGTATATGTGTGCAGTAACGGTTTTATGAGCTTTGTTTCCAACAGCGTGGCCTATTCACCGGTGGCTATACCCAATAGCGCCCAGCCAAACGCGCTGTTAGCTGCTTATTGGCGGGATCTGAACCCGGCCAAAGCCGGCAGTTCCATCACCTATGGCAGCTACACTGATAAGTTTGTGGTGACCTGGAGCGTATATAACTACGCTAATGCTAACAAGCAAACATTCCAGGTGATCATTTATAAGACTGGCGCGATAGTGTACCAATTCCAGTCCGTGACCAAGGATCTGACCACGGTCATCGGGATAGAGAATCCGGCGGGGACAGCAGGCGTGGCTTATGCCTACGCCAACATCAGCAATGGATTAGCGCTCAAATTCGTGGCCGCAAGCTCGGGCACAGCCACCAGCGAATATACGACTGTTAACGACTTCACCGAGGGTGAGACTTATGTATTCCCGAACCCGGCCAAGGCAGGGAAAAAACCGACGATCCATGTGGAAGTGGGCATAGCGGATAGGGTGGAGATATATATTTACGATGTGGCCGGAGACCTGCAGCATAGCGCGGAGATAACCGAGGCTCCGAGTATCATAAATGGAACGTATGCCTACGAATACGAGTGGAACGTTTCCAATGTTGCCAGCGGTGTTTATATCTGCCGCATAATAGCCAGCAAAAATGGCGATAAAATAAAAATTACCAAAAAGTTCGCGGTAGTAAAATAAGGGGGAGAAAAATGATGAAGAGATTTTTAGCAGTAGCGATTTTGATCGTCAGTGTAACCATCGGTGTGAGCGGTCTGAGCTTCGCGAGCGATTCCGGAGCGGCCTTTTTGAAAATAGGCTCAGGAGCCAGGCCCTCAGCACTTGGTGGCAATTTCGTCGGCTTAGCCGATGACGTCAACGCCATCAACTGGAATCCCGGTGGTTTAGGACAAATAAAAGAACGGGAGCTCTCGGCCATGTATGCCAGCTGGCTGGCGGATATGAATTATGAATACGCCGCTTATGCCCAGCCCTTGAGCGGGAATATAACCGTGGGCGGCAGTGTGACCATGCTGCAATCCGGTGATATGGAAAAGCGTTCGGATACCAGGGAAAGACTGGGGACATTCAGCGCGACTGATTCCTGCGGCACCATTGCCATCGCTAAAAAGATCCATGACAACGCTTCTTTCGGCGTCGGCCTGAAGATAATTAACCAGAAAATCGATGATGAAAGCGCGACTGGATTTGCCCTGGACCTGGGCGGCGTATTCGGTACCAGCGTACCCAACCTGAAAATGGGCGTGGCCTTGAGAAACCTGGGCCCGAAAATGAAGTTCATCAGTGAAGGATACAACCTGCCGGTGACCGCTGCCGTCGGGTTTAATTATGGGTTGCCGAAGCTCAACCTGACCAGCGACCTTAATTATTTTGATTCGACCATGACTTTCGGCGTGGGCGCGGAGTTTAAATTAGCCAGTATGCTCGGCCTGGACCTGGGATATAAGATTGGCAAAGATAACAAACTAGGCGGCACGACCGGCGTCAGCGCGGGCCTGGTATTTAACCTGAGCAAGATCAACCTGGCTTATGCCTGGGTTCCTTATGGGGAACTGCAGGATACGCATAGGATAAGCCTCGGCGTGAAATTTTAAGAGGGGGAATTAAAACAATGAAAAATGTAAAGATAATTTTCTTAAGCGCGGTGGCTGGCCTGATGTTATCTGCAAATTTAGTAATGGCCGCTACCAATACGTTCACGGAAACCTTCACCAGCACCACTTATAAAGCTACGAACACCGATGCCGACTGGAACACTTCTACCGGCGATTTGCGGCTCAGAAGCGTGGCTACTTCCAGTACCCAGACGAACGTCAGCGTAGCCAAGGATGCATACGGTAATTACGTAGTAATTTGGCTTGATGATCGTAACGGCGGCTGGAATATCTACGCGGCTAAATATAATTCCGCTGGCACCAAGGTTTTGGGGGATGTCAGATTAACTGCCAGCAACATAGGTACCGCTCCCTCTGGTTGGACCCAAAACCCTAAAGTAGCCTGCGACAATGCCGGCAATTTTTACGTGCTTTATTGCCAGACCATCGGTGCGCTTTATGTCCAGAAGTTCAATTCTTCGGCTGCCAGTGTCTGGCGGTCGGCCGCCGACTCAGCTGCCCATCCTTCGGAATGGAACGGTTATAATCTGGCTTTGGACTCCAGTAATAATATTTATGTGGCCTATGAACAGTACGGTCCCTACGGCGCTTACGCTTATGCTTCCAAGCTGAACTCCAGCGGAAACAAACTGTGGGGCGATAAAAGCGCCAATGGCCCTAACGGCGCTGCCTATGACGTAACAGTCGCTGTTTATGGCGGTTATCTTTATGTCGCCCATCGCGATTCTTCACCTGGTTCGCTGGGTATTTGCCGGTTAAATGTTACCACCGGCGCCAAGGTTTGGGGCAGTGACATTGCCGCGGCCACAGGTAACAAGATCAGGATCGGCGTGGATACCGGCGGCAACGTCTGCGCGGTTTATTCATATAACTATTCCGTCTATTATGCTCGTTATAACACTGCCGGGACCCTGATTTCCGGTCCCCAGATGGTTTCTACCCAGGGCGTTATGTACGTGGACAAATATGACCCGGAGATAAGCGTCGATACCAGCAACAATAAATACTTGTCATTTATGGACCGGTCGGCATTGACCGGAGGCTATGACCGCAGGGTCATGGGCCAGAAACTGAACAGCGCGGATACGGCTTTATGGGCCACCGGCGGGGTGCAGGCGTGCCAGGCGGATTATCTTGACCAGATCCTGCCGCAGGTTTGCCCTGACGGCGGCGGTGGGCTATTCACAGTTTGGCTGGATAACCGGTTTAGCAATATCCAGAACGCTTTTGGTAACCGGGTCAGCTCAGCCGGGGCCAGGGTTTGGAGCACGGATATCAGGATCGCGGTCGCTAACGGCCTTAAATATGTTAACGGAATAGGGCAATCAATAGCTATTGACAGCGTTGCTGGCAACATTACTGCTGCTACGCTCACCTATAGCGGTAACATTAACGGGCAAATCGCCTATTTCTACCTAACCAATGACGGAACCAACTGGTACCAGGTCACCCCTGGTACTAAATATACTTTCTCTACCACCGGGTCCGACCTGCGTTTCCGGGTCATCCTGCAGTCAGTGAACGGCAGCGCCACTCCCTATGTTTACGATCTGGCCGTAAGCTATGATTACTCGGGCAGCACCGGCGGAACAGGGACTTTCCCGTACCGCATGTACTGGGACACCAGCTGGATCAAAGGCTTGACCGGCTGGATGGGATCAAGCGGCGGTAATGGTTTAACCTGTGATACGAATTTCAGCGGAGATAAATACAGCGGCAATACCAGCACCAAGTTCACTTTTGACCGTACCGTACAGACCTGGGCGGGTATTTACAGCCTGTATAACGGGACTTGGAGCGGCGCAGGGATCAACCTGAACGGCAACAAGAGATTGACCTTTGTCGCCAAGTCCACCGTGAACGGGGTAGTAGTCAAGTTCGGTATGGGAGCCTCCGGTGATACAGCCACTAAAGAGGTCGTTGTTACCTTGAATACCACTTGGCAGAGAGTAAACATCGATTTGACCGGATTGAACCTGAGTTCTATCAACGGCTTATGGTATATGTGTGTTGAGTCATCCAGTAATGCCAGCATCCCGTCGCCTATGACTTTCTATGTTGATGAAGTTTCTTACGATGAACTACCGCCCAATACTCCTTACAGCGATTATGCGGTTTCAGCCGACGCTTCCTTCACGAAAGGGGAGACCTTTGTTTATCCCAACCCGGCTAAAGAAGGCAAGAATCCTACTATCCATGTGGAAGTCGGCGTGGCGGACAAATTGCAGATCAATATCTATGACGTTTCCGGGGAATTGGTGGGCAATACAGAGATCACTGATAGCCCCAGTATCGTGGACGGCAAATATGCCTACGAGTTTGAGTGGAATGTCAGCGGCAAGCCAAGCGGCGTTTACATCGCCCGGATCATTGCCAACAAGGATACCAATAATATCAAGATCACCAAGAAATTCGCGGTGATAAAGTAACAATAATGCAAGCTATTGACATAGCCACGGCAACGATAGTGCCCTGTCTCCTAAATCTCTTATACATTTGCTGGAGGGATTTTGGCCAGAGACAAGGCGCGAGGAGTGAGGCGTGCCTTAAGGCACGTAAGCGACGAGCAACGCAGTATATGGGCAAAAGACCCCAGCCCTTCGGGAAAGTCATCTTTGGCCGACTTCTGTGTCACTCCTCCTCGACGTATCGCAGAGGATACGACTTCGTCGTCGTTCCTGGAATTCGACTCAAATATGACTTTCAAATGTTAAAGAGATTTATGAGATAGGGCACAAAATAACCCCCTGTTAAGAATGCTAACAGGGGGTTTGCTTATAAATAAAAAAATGGACGAGAAGGGAGTTGAACCCTTAAGGTCTAACGACCATAGCGTCCTGAGCGCTACGCGTATGCCAGTTCCGCCACTCGTCCATCAACTATTATTTAAATTAAAATGTCCGCCTGCGCGGACTGTACTGCTTTTATATAATACCCTAAAACGGACATTCTGTCAAGGTACTTGCTTGCCTATTGAAATATACCCCCTTTTATGGTAAAATTAACTATGGAAAGAAAGAATATAGCTACTAACCGTAAAGCTCTGCATAATTATGAGATAATCGATACCTTTGAGGCCGGATTGGTCTTGAAAGGGAGCGAGGTCAAGTCCATCAGGGAAGCCCGCGCCAATATGGGCGACGCTTATGCCCAGATAGATAAAGAAGAAATTTTTCTCTACAATATGCATATATCGCCTTATGAGCATGCCCGCCTGGAAGAGTGCGATCCTCTGCGTGTCCGGAAGTTATTGCTGCATAAGAAGGAAATAAAGAAACTCATGGGCCGGGTAACAGAGAGGGGCCTGACTTTGGTGCCCTTGGAGCTGTATTTCAGCCATGGCAAGGTTAAGGTGAAGTTGGCTTTGGCCAGGGGCAGGAATTTCCGCGATAAACGGGAAGAATTGAAGAAACGCGCCGCGGCTCGCGACGTGGAAAGAGCTTTTAGAGAGAGACACAAATAAAATATGGGGGTGAAAGGTTTCGACCGTTCTATTGGGATCTTGGACGGCAGGTCGGCATGGTTGGGTCGCCGTAAAATACCTAGCAAATTATAACTGCTAACTACAACACGCAGTACGCATACGCCTGTTAAGGCGTAGTGTCTCTGTCCGCTTTGTCTACGGGCGATAGAAGACATCAGATTGTAGGCTATCCTGGCAAGTTACTCTTTAGCGCGCCAGGTGAAACTCAGTAAAGATAGCGTTGATAGGATCCGGTCTGTTGGTGTCTATCAGCGCGAAATAAAAACAACAGACTAAACCTGTAGAAGTTCTTGATACCGTATTTCGGGACCCGGGTTCGATTCCCGGCACCTCCACCAGTAAAAGCAGTGTTAAGTTTTAAGGGTAAAGTGTTAAGTTATGGTGAAAGATCATTATTACCAAAACTTAAAACTTCTAACTTATAACTTAAAACTTTTTAAATAAGGCAGGATTATTGCTTCGTAAAATCATTCTAAGTTTAACTATAATGTTTCTTTTTATTCAGCCAAAATTATGGGCGGAGCCGCAAGTGGTGCCCATAAAGGTAGGGCTGGATAACGGGGCCAGGGAAGTAGAGGCGAAACTCTACCAGTTTGGCTCGGACAAGTATCTTGAAATTGGCGATCTCGCCGATTTTTTTGACGCCGATATCAAATGGCTGTCGGTTTCCAAGAAAGTCACCATGACTTTCGGGGGGCATCGGCTGGAGTTCAGTTTTTTCGCCAGCAGCGTCAGGGTGGACGAAACGAAATTAAAAATGACCTCGCCTTGCCACCTGGATGGCGGGGACCTATATGTACCGCTTAATTTTGTTATCAGCAAATCCTTCACCAGGTCCATAGGCAAGGTGGTCAAATGGGATAAAGGGACCAAAATCTTATCCTTTTACGATTTCCCCAACATTCTTAACCTCAAAGCGCAAAAGAAGGAAAACGATCGCAAGCTGGTCCTTGAGACCAAACAGAAACTTTATTATGAAGTGAACAAGACCGACGCTAATAAGATTACCGTTGATATTTACAAGGGCGTACTTGACCCGTCGGCCCAATACGCTCCCGCCAACGACAGCCTGATCACCGGCCTTAAATTTAAACAGGATATTAACAAGGTCCAGTGGGATATAGAAGTTTGTCCCGAATTTGAATATAACGTATCTACTGCCGCCAAGCCCTGGCGGATCATCGTAGAGATCAGGAAGACAGGCGGGGCGGTCTGTCCGCCCCAGCCGGAGATCGTTGCGGCAGATACTACAACCGTGGTAATGGCCAGTCCGCCGATAGTTCCGTCCCTGACGGTCGTACCTACCAGCACTCTGGAGATTGTGGAAGCGCCCCCGCCGGCAGTGTTTAAGGGCCCCAGGATAAAGACCATTGTGATAGATGCTGGCCATGGCGGCCGGGACCCCGGAGCGGTCGGGCCGCGGGGCACCAAGGAAAAGGACATCAACCTGGACCTGGCTTTCCGTCTGGCCCAGCTTTTGCATGACAAGACTGACCTGCAGGTCATCCTGACCCGTAAGGACGATGAATTCATTCCCCTGGCGGAACGCACCCAGATCGCTAATGAGAAAAAAGCAGATTTGTTCATCTGCATCCACTGCAATTCCGGCCTGGAACGGGATTCCAGGGGATTCGAGATATATTTCCTGAGTGACCGGGCCACAGACGAGGAAGCTGAAGCCGTCGCCAATATCGAAAACTCGGTAATTGACCTGGAACCGAAATCTACGGCTGACGATAAATTAAAAGCCATATTATGGTCACTGACCCTGAATGAGTTCGTGAACGATTCCAGCCTGTTGAGCTCGCTGATAGATAACCAGGTGAATGAGCAGGAGTTCAGCATAGTAAACCGCGGCGTTAAGCAGGCGGGATTTTTCGTCCTACGCGGCGCCAAGATGCCGGCAGTCCTGGTAGAGTGCGCTTTCGTCTCCAACCAGAGGGAAGAGAAGCTCCTGCACAAGGATAGCTTCTGCGATAAAATGACCTTAGCCATTTATAACGGCATTATGGATTACATAACCCGAAAGGAAGAACAGCATGCCCAGCAATAGAGAGATAGCTAAAAATATCGGGGTATTTGATTCCGGCATCGGCGGCCTGACCGTAGTAAAGGAACTGGCCAAATTATTACCGAAAGAGACGATAATTTATTTCGGCGACACCGCGCGCGTGCCATATGGGAACAAGTCCGCGGCCACGGTGACCAAGTACTCTTTCCAGAATACTCGTTTCCTCGTGGAGAAAGATATTAAGCTGATGGTGGTGGCCTGCAATACGGCTACAGCCTTGAGCCTGGGCTTGCTACAGGAAAGTTTCCCCGACCTGCCTATCATCGGCGTGATAGAGCCGGGTGTAAAAGCCGCGCTTAAGTCCAGCAAGAACGCTAAGATTGGCGTTATTGGTACGGCGGCTACTATCAGTAGTCAGGCCTATAATCGCGCTTTGCGGCAATCCGAGAGGGGGGTGGAAGTTTCCGTACAGGCCTGTCCCTTGTTCGTGCCGTTGGTGGAAGAGGGCTGGGTCAACAAGAAAGTCACCAAGCTTATCGCTGAGGAGTACTTGGCAGGTATGAAAAGGATCGGCATTGATTCCCTGATCCTGGGTTGTACCCATTATCCTCTGCTCAAAAAGATCATCGGACAGGTGATGGGCAAGAAAGTTAAGCTTATTGATTCCGCGCAAACCGTGGCCCAGGCCGTAAAAAACCTACTGCAGGAAGAAAAACTGGCCAAAACCACTGGCAAAGGGGAGTGTATATTCTTCGTCAGCGATGTGCCGGAGAAATTCATCAGCGTAGGGCAGCAACTGCTGGGAGAGAAGATACAGCAAGCCACGCAGATAGATATTGAGAAATTTTAAGAGAGATTACACAGATTAGAAAAGGATATCCAAGATGTTTATTTTGAAAGTGATAAAAGTGTTCAGCGCGGCGCATAACCTGCGCGGCTATAAGGGTAAATGCGAGAAATTGCACGGCCATAACTGGAAAGTGGAAGTGGAAGTTACCGGTCCGAAGCTCAATAAGCTCGGGATGCTGATGGATTTCCATGATATTAAGGACGAACTGCAGGCAGTTCTGGATAAGTTCGACCATGCCTACTTGAACGAAGTTCCTCCTTTCAACAAGATCAATCCCACCAGCGAAAACCTCGCAAAATATGTCTTTGATGACCTTAACTTAAAACTTAAAACTTATAACTTAAAACTGCATTCTATTACTGTCTGGGAAAGCGACACTTCCTCCGCCTCCTATACTGAGGATTAAGATGAAAAAAGCGGTAATTTTATTATCCGGCGGCCTGGATTCGGCCACCTGTCTCTATTGGGCCAAACAGCAGGGCTATGATTGCCATTGCCTGCTCTTCGATTACGGACAAAAGCACAAAAAAGAGATATATCAGGCCATCAAAGTCGCTCAATCCGCTAAATGCTCCTACCAGATAATAAAGATATCATTGCCCTGGAAGGGCAGTTCCCTCTTAGATAATAAATTATCTATTCGTCAAGCTACTAACTCCCAACTACTATCTACCAACATTCCCAGTACATATGTCCCTGCCAGAAACACCATCTTTCTGAGCTTTGCTTTATCCTATGCTGAAACAATAAAGGCTGTGGCGGTAGTCATTGGTGCCAACGCGCTGGATTACAGCGGTTACCCTGACTGCCGTCCGGCATATTTCCGGGCAGCGCAGAAACTATTCAATTTGGCCACCAAAGCCGGGGTGGAGGGAAAAAATATTAAGATACTCACACCGTTGGTGAACAAAACCAAGGCAGAGATAATAAAACTCGGTACCAGGTTGAAAGTGCCTTATAAGCTTACCTGGAGCTGCTATCGCGGCGGCGCCAAAGTATGCGGGACCTGTGACAGCTGCATCCTGCGCGCCAAAGGTTTCAAGGAAGCAGAAATAATAGATGAAGCAAGTGTTAAGTTATAAGTGTAAAGTTTTAAGTTATGGTTAAATATATTAATATAATTACATAAACTTAACACTTAACACTTTCAACTTAAAACTAATTTAGGGGCTTTATGAACGCATCAATAACCGAAATATTCTCCAGTATCCAGGGCGAAGGGTTATTTGTCGGTGAGCGGCAAATATTCGTCCGTTTTGCGGACTGCAACCTGAAATGCGATTATTGCGATACGACGAACGGTAAGCGAGTAGGCGAGGTGACGAGTTTACGGGTTTTGGAAAAGATCAAGAAATTAAATACCGGTAGAATACATTCAGTATCAGTAACAGGCGGGGAGCCGTTACTGTACGCTGATTTTCTGCAGGAATTATTACCCCAGATTAAGAAAATGGGCCTGAAGACTTACCTCGAAACTAATGGCACACTTCCTGGAGAATTGAGCAAAATCCTCAAGATGATAGATTATGTGGCTATGGACATTAAATTGCCTTCGACGGGTAATCCTGCCTGCTGGATTAAACACCGGGAGTTTCTAGAAATATTGAACGACTCTCGCATTCGGCCGGGGGAATTCTTTGTCAAAATCGTCATGACTTCCAAAACCAAAGCATCAGAGATAAAGAAAGCTGTTGATATTATTGCCGGCGTTTCCAAGTATATTCCTCTGGTTCTCCAGCCGGTGTCGCCAATAAGAAATGTTAAGAAAGTTTTGCCCAGGAATACTTTTGCTTTTCAGAACCAGGCGATGGATCGTCTGGCTACCGTTAAGGTCATCCCGCAGATGCATAAGATACTGGGGGTCAGATAAATGATGCATGTAATAAGTCTGATCGCCTCCGTGGCTTTGCCTTTGTTTAACCTGCCGCTGATAATCAGGGTAATTCGCCGCAAGTCCTCGGGGGACATTAGTCTGACCTGGGCCTGGGGAGTCTGGATATGTTTCCTGCTGATGGCACCAGACGGATTAACCACCACCGACACGGTGTGGAAAACTTTCATTATCGCCAACCTTATTCTCTTCACCGCCGTAGTCGTTACTGTCACCATCTATCGAAGAAGAGGTTAAAGTGGATAAAAAAGCAATGAAGAAACAATACAAAGAAACCGTGCAACCGATGGGCGTATTTAAGATCGTTTGCAAAGCTAACAATAAGATATTCATCGTTGGCAGTCTTAATATGCGGGCCAGGATGACCAGGGAGAAATTTCAACTGGACATGGGCAGTCACCGGAACGAAGAACTGCAGAATGATTATAAGGAATATGGCAAAGAAGCCTTCGAGTTTGAAGTCGTCGATAATCTTAAACCGAAAGAAGACCCGGCCTATAATTATACCGATGACCTGGTCATACTTGAGGAAATGTGGATAGAAAAACTGCAGTCCTACGGGGAAAAAGGCTATAACAAGAAACCGGTAAAATAAAAGGAGAAGTTATGACAGTAGCGGCGAAACTGGAGAATGTGAATGTCGTTCTTAAAGCGAATGTTTATTTCGAGGGTAAGGTGGTTAGCCATAAGATAGAGCTTGAAGACGGCACAGTGAAGACAGTGGGCATGATCTATCCCGGGTCCTATAACTTCAAAACAGCGGGTCCGGAGAGAATGGAGATCATATCCGGCACCTGTAAGGTTCGTTTGGCAGGAGCCAATGAATGGAAGACGTATGGAGAAGGGACTTTCTTTGAAGTCCCGGGTAATTCCGCCTTTGATATAGAAACTAAAGAAGGCAGGATGGAATACCTTTGCAGTTATCTTTAAAAGCGTCAATAAGTCATAAAACAATAGAACTATTGATCAGGCACGGATTAGGCAGTGGGACTAAGGTAATCAGCGCTAAGTCCATTCGTGGCGGCCTGTTTAATACTTCCTATAAAGTTGAGTTGGCTGACAAAAGAATAGTAGTTTTAAGGATCGCTCCCCCAAAAGATAAAAAGTTATTGGGAGTGGAGAAACAACTGCTCAGCAGGGAAGCGCATATTTACCGGTATTTAGAAGGAACTGAAGTCCCTGTTCCCAAGTTGTTATTCTCCGACTTCTCCAGGAAGATTATTGACCGTGATTATATCATCTCTGAGTTCAAGGAAGGGCATACTGCCTTCTATCATCAAAGGCATCTGAAAAAGCAGGAAATGGAGCACATATACAGGGAGCTCGGGGAATATACCCGGCTGATACATTCATTGGAGAATAGGGGACATTGGTTCGGCTATCCGCCACCATTTGCCCCGTATAAAAAATGGAGCGATTTTATCATCAAATATGTGCGTTCACTCGAAGAGGACCTGGAAGATCATCCGTATCTGCGCCTCCCTAAAGAATATTCGTTATCAAATATAGCTAAGAAGATAGCGCCCCACCTTGATAAAGTGAAAACCCCCAGGCTTATTCACGGAGATCTCTGGCTAAGGAATATATTGATACGGAAACAGCAGGGACATTACAAGATATCTGCCATCCTGGATTGGGACAGGAGTCTTTGGGGTGACCCGTATTTCGAGTGGATCCTTTACGGGACCGACCCCGGTACGTCTTTCTGGCAGGCTTACGGGAAGACTATGCCGGCGGTAACTGAGGCAGCTTATGTAAGAGTCCTGCTATACAAAATATGCGGGGCGATACAGGCTGCTCTTGAGGATAGCATTCACTTTGGATTAAAGAAAAAGGCCCTGACCATGTTTGGTTACGCGCTAAATGACTTGAAGGAATTATTAAAAAGGAGCGAATGATGACAAAAAAGATACTAATACTGAACGGCAGTCCTAAGAAGAACGGGAACACCGCCATTTTAGTTGATTGGTTCATACAGGGAGCCAAAGCCAAGGGGGCGAAAACAGAAGTCGTCCGCACGGATTTTCTTAAATATAAAGTCAATGGCTGTATCTCCTGCCGCCGCTGCCAAGTGTCGGATATATATGAATGCGTAATCAAGGATGACGCCCAGCCGGTACTGGCCAAGATGAATGATGTGGATGTTATAGTAATGGCCACTCCGCTGTATTTTTATGGCGCCAGCGCCCAGCTCAAGCTGGTCATGGACCGGATGTTCTCCCTTTTCAAGTGGGATAATGACAATGACACCATGACTACCAATCTCAAAAACAAAACCCTGGTCCTGATCGGTAGCGCGTATGAGGATATAGGGCTCAAGGACCTGGAGAATCCATTTAAAATTACCGCGAAGTACGCCGGAATGAAGTTCGCGTCTCTCCTGGTGCCTAATGCCGGGGAGTCGGGAGAAGTCAAAGATATCCCCGGCATCAAGGCCAAGACCATCGCTTTCGGCAAGAAGATGGCGGGATAAAATGAGTCGAGATGGTTTTTGGGGTTTTAAGGAAAATAAATGGAATTGAAAAAATTAGGTTTTGATGATTGGTTTGAGGGAAAAGTCGATGATGCTTTGCGGGCAGAGTATCAGCTGGCCAGGGTAGTGTCAGTTGACCGGGATGGTTATATAGTAATAGGTGAGAAAAAAGAGACCTACGCGGAAGTGGAGGGTAAGTTCAGGTTCCAGACAAGATCAAGGATGGATCTGCCTACCGTGGGGGACTGGGTATACGTAAAGTATCATAATAATGACACACTGGCGATAATTCATGAAATACTGCAAAGAAGATCACTGTTAAAAAGAAAGACCGCGGGCAAAACGGTAGATTACCAGTTGTTATCGGCCAACATTGACAATGCTTTTATTATACAATCCCTGGACGCTAATTTCAACCTGAGAAGACTTGAGCGGTATTTGGTGGCAGTGAAGGAATGCGCTATCGAGCCAATTGTTCTTTTAAGTAAAACAGATCTCATGACTGAGCCGGAGATCAAGAACAAAATAGCTGAGGTCCAAAATATATATGATGACCTCCAGGTAGTAGTTTTTAGCAGTAAAACCGGCACCGGTCTGGATAATGTGATACTGAATATCAAACCAGGCAGGACCTATGCCTTAATAGGTTCTTCAGGTGTCGGGAAAACCACCCTGCTTAATAAGCTGCTGGGGGGCAATAAATATAAAACCGCTGAGGTGCGGGGCAGTGACTCTCACGGGAGACATACTACTACCAGAAGGCATCTCATAATCCTCGCTTCCGGAGGATTGCTCATAGACACTCCCGGTATGCGTGAGTTCGGTAACATCTCCATTGCCACGGGACTGACTGAGACTTTTGATGATATATCTTCCCTGTCATTAAATTGCCGATTCACGGACTGCACTCATACTAATGAACCAGGCTGCGCTATTAGTGAAGCCGTGAACAGCGGCCAAGTACCGGCTGAGCGGCTACACAGCTATCAGAAACTCCAAAAGGAAGCGCGCTATAACGAGATGTCCTACGTGGAAAAAAGAAAGAATGATAAAGCCTTCGGCAAGTTTGTGAAAAAGACCTTAAAGGAGATCAAAAAGCATAAATGAAAAAAACAATTGTACCTGGCAGGGTGATAACCCTGGAACATAAGAAAATACCGCTGCCTAATGGCTACATCGTGCAGATGGACGTCATTAAGCACTTGGGGGCGGCATTGATCGTGCCATTCCTTAACCGGGATAAAGTCATTCTCCTGCGGCAATACCGGCCGGTAATAAAGAAATACCTCTATGAATTGCCTGCCGGTACAGCCGAGAAGGGCGAGAGCGACCTGACGACTGCCAAGCGGGAGCTGATAGAAGAGACAGGGTATTCAGCCGGGAAGATGACATTGATGGGGCATATCTATCCTGTACCGGGATATTCTACCGAGAAAATAGCCATCTTCAAAGCGGAAAAGCTTAAACCGGTGAAATATCATGCTGAAGAGGATGAAGTTATTTCGGTGCAGACGGTAAACAAGGCAGCAGTCGGTAAGATGTTTAAAAGCGGCCAGATGACCGATGCCAAAACCATCTGCGCCTTCGCGATGTGCAGTTGGCTATGAAAATGGGAGAATCCGGGGAGAGAATCCGCGAATCCGGGGAAACGATAATAAATTCAGTTAAGATGAAGATATAAACTATGAAATTTACAGGCGTAAAAATTGTAGAAGCATCTGCTGGCTCGGGGAAGACGTATGCCCTGTCCAGGGCCTATCTCGGCCTGCTGCTGGCGGATCCATCCGATAATACCCTCAAATCCCTCCTGGCCATCACATTCACCAACAAAGCCACCTATGAGATGAAGGAACGCATCCTGGAACTGTTGAAAAGAACGGCTCTTGATGAGTTCGCCAAGCCATTGGACAAGAAAGAACTGCTCGCCTACCTGAAACTGCAACCCGCGCCAGCCAAAGACAAAAGCCTGCAAGCTCTCGATACCATCATCCTGAATTATAACTCCTTCCAGGTGAAGACCATAGACAGCTTCGTCAACCTGCTGTTGTCCGGGTGCGCTTACCGGCTGGGATTGCCGGCGGATTTCCGCATTAAAAAGGATTTCGAATATTACCTGGAAGCAGCGCTGGACCTGATAATCGAGAGAGCGGGGCAGGACAGCCAGTTGCGTGGCATATTCGAGGACTTCCTGGAGCAATATTTGTACGCTGAGGACAATAAATCCTGGTCGCCGAGAATGGATATACTGGAACTGGCCAAGGATATGTTCACCCAGACCACCAAGCACGGGATGGATTTCCGCGTGCCCGGCCCGCCAAAGGAACTTTTGTCCAAGAAAAGAAAATTCATCGAACTAGTTGGGGGACTGAAAACAAAGTTGCCTGAAGGCACACATAAGACCTTCCTGAAGAGCCTGGATAATTTCATTCAATACAACAAGGACTCATTCTCACTGGACGGAATGTCCACTTTTTTCTATAAAGATGATCTGCCGCTGAACAAGGGCGCGACTTGCGTAGAAGCGACGCATAAGCTCTGGTCCCAGATCAGGGCCATACTCGCGGATATCGCCATGCTGGAATCTTCACGAGGATATGATCACTACCTGCAGATATATGACCAGATACGGAAAGCGTTTCAGGTCATCTGCCGGAAGGAAAGCATACTTTTCCTGCCGGAACTAAACGGCCAGGCAGTTAAAATATTCAATGAAGAAGACTTCTCCATACCGGAGCTGTATTACCGCCTGGCTGCCAGGTACCGGTATATCCTGATTGACGAATTCCAGGATACGAGCCTACTGCAATGGTCCAACCTGTCGCCATTGGCGGAGGAAGCTTTGGCTGGCGGCGGCGGCCTGTTCCTGGTGGGCGATGCCAAGCAGGCGATTTACCGGTTCCGGGGCGGCGAAGCGGGATTATTCACGGCTGTGCCGGAGAATCTTAAGAAATTCGGGCTGGTAACGGAAAAGCTGGAGAGGAATTTCCGTAGCGGCAAGGAGATAGTCTCTTTTGTCAACGCGGTGTTCCAGGAAGAGAACCTGCAGGCGTTGGCGAACGGCTTCTTGGATAAGAAGGGCCATGCTATTGTTGAAGATAAAGAGAGCGGGAANNTACTGGACAGGATAAAGGAACTATTGAAGAGGTTCAATCCCGGCGAAATAGCGATACTTGCCAGGACGAATAAGCAGGCGGAGCTGGTCACAGGCTGGCTGCTGGAAGCTAAACTACCCGTGGAATCGGAAAAGACCCTGAATATACTGGAGCATAATTCGGTTCGGGAGGTTGTGTCACTGCTGGAATTCCTGGCCGCGCCGCTGGATAACCTGGCTTTCGCCACCTTTATCAGCGGTGAATCATTTACCCGTGTTTCCGGGATACCAGCCACAGAGATCAATTCATTCCTGTTCCAATTAGGCATACGCGTCCGCAAGGGCGACAAGATATATTATTACCGGGAGTTCCAGAAAGTCTATGAGGATATCTGGAAGAAGCTTATCGAGGATATTTTCCGCAAGGCCGGGTTCCTGCCGCTGTATGAATTGATAGTAAGCATCGTGAGCAGGTTTGAATTATTGAAGAGAGCTAAGAACGGACAAGGATTCCTGGTGCGGTTCCTGGAGCTGGTCAAGGAGCAGGAAGAAGAAGCCCTGGACATCCCCGGATTCCTGGAATACCTGAAAGACGCGCGCGAAGAGGACCTGTTCGTCAAGACCAGGGAATCGCATTCCATCCGGGTGTTGACCGTGCATAAGGCCAAGGGACTGGAGTTCCCGGCAGTCATCGTGCCGTTCACGGAGATAGATCCGAAAGTGGATAGTTTCCATATAGAGGAAGAGGACGGAATGCTGTCGCCGCTGAATATCGCGGAGAAATACTGGCGACTGAACCGCAACCTTGGGGAGATACGCCGGACCGAATACCTGAAGAGCATCCTGGACGAGATAAATACGCTGTATGTTTCCTTCACCAGGCCGAAGGAAGAACTGCATATATTCGTGGAGAAGGATTCAGCGATAGTATCTTTACTGCCGGGGCTGCCTTATGAGAAGGGGCAGGCGCGGAAGGCTAAAGTAGAAATTAAAGCGATCGCGCCGATAGTATTGTCCGGCAGTCTCTTTGAGGACTGGACAGCGCGGCTGAACGAGGAGCAGGTACCGGTTGAGGACCCGGAACGGACCAGGAGGAAGAAAGAGGGAGAAATACTGCATTACCTGCTGGCTGGCGTAGGCGACGCCAGGAAACAGGATGTCAAGGCAGTAATAAAAGACAGGAGAAAAAGTTTAGGGTTGGTATATTTCACGGATGCTGAGCTTGACTCGTTGGAGAAGAAGGCGCTGGCAGTCGTGAAGAGCCCGGAGATGAAACAATTCTTCGAACCAGAGGCTGAAGTATTGCTGGAAGTGAATATAACTGCCGAGGGCGGAGTGGGCCGGAGGATAGACCGTCTGCTGGTGTTCCCGAAAGAAGTGTGGGTAATAGATTTCAAATCAGACCGTAACGACAAAAATTTAGAGCAGGTGAAGGGATATAGCCGTTCTGTTGAGGCTATTTACGGTAAAAATACCAAAGGATTTATTTTATATATGAATAGTTTAGAATGGGAGGAAGTAAAATGATAGAATTCCTCTCATTCCGTGAAGACCCTATCAAGGCGACAGCCAAATACCTGCTGTCGTTGAAAGAAAAAGGCGTCCCCCTGGAAAAAGTGGCGTTGATCTTCGGTGGCCGCCGGCCGGGAATGTTCCTGAACCGGGAATTGTTCCGCTTGAACGGGAAGCCATTGCTCTCGCCGGCATTCTTTACCATGGATGAGTTCGCTTCATATATCGCCTGCCGCCAGGAGCCCTGTTCGCAGATAGGTGACCTGGACGCGGAATATTTCATCTACCAGCTGTGCCGGGATAAATATCCGGGACTGTTGCGGGAAGACAATTCTTTCGCTTCGTTCCTGCCCTGGGCCAGGGAGATCAGGATATTCATCGAACAGCTGGATCTGCAGGATATAGCGGAAGAAAAATTACAAGCTGTGGAAGCCAGCGCGGCGATCGGTTACGCTGTGCCGGAGCCGGTGAATAAACTGCTGGAGAACATCAGCCAGGTCAGGAATGATTTCGAGAAGTATTGTTTTAAGGAAAGGAAACTGACCCGCGGCCTGATGTACCGGGAAGCAGCCAGGAATGTTAAGGATGCGGTCCCCCCAGATTCCGAAACGGAATCTAAACGGGGGGATTCGGCTCCCAAGGGGATCCTCGGAGATTTCGAGCATTTTGTCTTCTCCGGGTTTTTCTATTTCCATGAGACTGAATTGGCGATAGTTAAAACGATATTGGATTCAGGAAAAGCCAAGATGCTGTTCCAGGGTGATCCCGCTGAATGGCCTGTACTGGAGAATAATGCCAAGCAATTGGGCATAAAGCCCGAATCCCTAAAAAAAGATAAAGCTATGCCTGATATCCAGCTTTATTGTGGGCAGGATTCGCACGCTGAGGCAGCGCTGGTCAGGCAGGTGCTGGAAAAGGTAGAGGACCCGGAGAATACTTTATTAGTGGTGCCGGACCCGGCCAAACTGCCGGTGTTACTATCCGCAGTATCGCCATTACCCGCTGATTTTAACATATCGCTTGGCTATCCTTTGCAGAGAACTATAGTATTCCCTTTGTTTGACGGTATTTTCCGCGCGCAGGAGAACAAAAAGGGCGGTTTATATTACAGCCGCGATTATTTAAAGATAATGACCAACCCGGTCATCAAGAATTTGTCCTTGTCAACTGGCAGTACAGCAGTCAGGATAACCATCCATAAGATAGCGGAAGCGCTGCTGGGCACGGTTCCCAGCCCGGTAGCAGGCAAATTATTCATTTCCCTGGAAGAGATAATCGCTGACCAGGAGATATTTGAGCAGGCAGAAGTACTTTCGGGCCAGCCAAAAGATAAACTGCGGGAAGAAATACAATTTCTGCATAAGATGCTGTTCACTGACTGGCAGAATATCAATACTTTGGCGGCACTGGCCGCGAAAGCCGGCGAGCTGGTGATGGCGGTCAATCAATACAGCCAATTTTCTTCTTATCCGTTCAACGTGAAGGCTATTGAAGAGACCCTGAAGCTGGCGGAAACAGTATCGTCCGCGTCCTGCAGTAAAGAAATATTCGAACAGGCGGATCTTTTCCGGATATTCCGGCTATTTCTGGAATCAGCGAAGCTGTCTTTCTCAGGTTCGCCGCTGAAAGGGTTGCAAATACTGGGATTACTGGAAACCAGGTCCCTGTCGTTCAAGGAAGTGCTGGTCACGGGCCTGAACGAAGGCACGGTGCCGCAGATACGTCAACTGGAGCCGCTCATCCCCCGGGAAATACTGCTCATATTGGGGATCAACCGGCTGGAAAAAGAAGAGGAGATACAGCGTTATTACTTCCGCCGGGTGATAGGCGGCGCGGAGAAGGTACATTTGTTCTACCAGGAGGCCGGGCAGAATGAACGCAGCCGGTTCCTGGAGCAGATATTGTGGGAAAAGCAGAAAGAAGAAAAAAAGCTGGATGTTTTTATCCCGAAAAGAGGCGTGTTCAGGGTAGAGCCGGCGCTGAAAGAAGAGAGTACGCCTAAGACAGCGGAGATGGCTGCCTTCCTGAAACAATTCACTTATTCGCCCAGCAGTATGGATACTTATCTGGACTGCCCGCGGCAGTTCTATTTCCGCTATGTGCTGAATTTGCAGCCAAAGACCGACCTGCTGGCTACTCCCGAACCGAGGGAGATAGGGACCTTCGTGCATGAGCTTTTGCACCAGACTTTCGCGGAGTTTATTAATAAGCGGCCGGTAATAGATGCCGGGTTCGAAGCCAAGTTCTTCAAGGCGTTCAAGAAGAAATTCGAGGAGGATTTCCATCCGCGCCTGGGTGATGGCGCGTTTTTATTAGAAAGTGTACTGAAGCACCGGTTGGAGCAATTCCTGCGGAACGAAAAGGAGAGGCCGGTAGCCAAGCTCATTGTCCTGGAAAATAAATATCCGTACAAGATAGGGGACTTCAAGCTAAATGCCAAAGTGGACCGGGTGGACGAGCTGGATGACGGAACATTATTAGTGGTCGATTACAAGACCGGCGGGAAGATAGAACTGCCTGGGAAGCTGCAGAAACTGCTGGAGATGGGATTGACCCGGCCGGAGATGAAGAAAACCATCAAAACTTTCCAAATGCCCATATATATCAGCATTTTCCGGCAGAGCCAGCCGGGCCGGGAAGTGAATGCCTGCCTGTATAACCTGCGTGAAACCAGGCTGAGCATGTGCTTCAAGAAAGAGGACCCGGCGGAGAGAACCGAGTCCCTGGAACTGATCATGGCTGCCGGGCAAACCCTGCTCAGGGAGATAATTGACCCGGCCAAGCCGTTCGAGGCGGACCTGTCCGATGCCTGGCAATGCGACAACTGCGCGTTCACAAGTTTGTGCAGGTAAATTTCTTGTAAAAATCCCCCCAAAAGTGATAGAATAAACCCATGTCATATTTGAGTGAACGGAATATTCTTATATTCCTGGTTCAGTTTTTCCTTTTGCTGGGATTGGCCCGCGGTTTAGGCGAGCTATTCCGCAAGATCAAACAGCCTTCCCTGACCGCTGAAATACTGGTAGGAGTGGTGCTGGGACCGACCATATTCGGCCGGTTCATGCCAGAAATGTTTAATGTGATTTTCCCCCAGGATGCCATACAGCTGAATATGCTGGAAACTGTTTCCTGGCTGGGCCTACTGTTTTTCCTGCTGGTAGTGGGGTTGGAAGTAGACTTTTCCAGCGCCTGGCGCCAACGCGGTGACGCTTTAAAGATAGCCATTACCGATATAGTATTGCCATTGGCAATATCGATCTTACCTTGGCTGCTAATACCCGATAGCTACCTGATAAATCCCGGTCAGCGTTTAGTATTCGCCTTGTTTATGGCTACAGCTATGACCATCAGCGCTATGGCGATCTCGGCCAGGGCTCTGCAGGATCTGGGAGTATTGAAAACCGACTTGGGACTGCTGATCATGAGTGCCCTGAGCGTCAATGACATGATCGGCTGGCTGATCTTCACGATGGTCATCAGCTTGTTCGTTTCATCGGCTCCGAACATAACCCATATCCTTATGGTTTTTGCTGCTACTATAGGTTTTGCGGTTTTCTGCTTAACTTTGGGACGGATCTGGGCCGGTAAGATAATTAACAAGATAAAAGAACAGCAAATGCCCGAGCCGGCAACCTCCCTGACCTTTATCTGCCTGGTGGGGCTGGTTTGCGGCGCTATTACTCAGAAGTTGGGTATTCAGGCTTTGTTCGGTTTCTTTTTAGCCGGCATAATGGTGGGCGGTGCCAAATCTCTTTCGGAAAAGACCAGGCAGACGATCTCTCAGATGGTTTTCGCGGTTTTTGTGCCTTTATATTTTGCCGGTATCGGTTTGCGGTTGGATTTCTTCCAGAATTTCAATCTATTTTTAGTCGTTATAGTAAGCGTAATCGGTATTTTGGCGCGGTTTGCCGGCGCCTGGCTGGGAGTTAATTTTACCACACAATCGAAATCGAATCGCCTGTCCATCGCTATCGCCCATACTCCGGGCGGCCCGATGCAGATCGTCCTGGGTATGCTGGCCTGGCAATATCATTTAATCAGCGAGCCGGTGTTCGTGGCCATTATTTGCGGCGCGGTCATCTCCTCGATCGTTTTAGGTCCGTGGCTGAGCCATTCGATCAAGAACCGGAAGGAAATAAGCATACTGGAATTTTTCGCCCGTAACGCTATATTGCCGGATCTCAAAGCCGGCGAACGGGATGTAGCTATTTATGAATTATGCGAAATGGCGGCGGAGCAGGAGAGCCTGCCTTTAGTTGAACCATTGTACCAGGCCGTTATCAAACGTGAAGAAGTATTGGGTACGGCCCTGGAACACGGCGTAGCTGTGCCTCATGCCCGCCTGGACCTGGTAAAAAAACCTATGGTGGTGATCGGGCGTTCCCGCGGAGGGATAGAATGGAATTCACCTGACGGCAAGCCTACTCACTTCATATTTTTGATATTAACGCCACAAGCGGATGACGAGGCACAGATCCAGCTATTGGCTTCCATAGCCAAGATGATGCTCAACGTCAAAAACGAGCAGTTAATAATGGCGGCTAAGGACCAGGAAGAAATCTGGACCGTGTTGCAGGGAGCCTTGTCATCGCGCATGGTCAAGAAGAGGTAAAGTATAATGTATAAAATAACCGTTGAGCACGAAAAAAATATGAATTTCAAGGTGCGGGGTCATGATGCGGAGATGGTTATTGACGCCGATGGAGGCGCCATCGCCCCATTGGAAGCGATGCTGGCATCCCTGGGCGCCTGCGCCGGGGTCTATATCCGCAAGTTTGCCTGGAGCGTTAAATTGCCGTTGGAGAAATTCAAGGTCACCGTCCAGGGGGACCTGACCGATAAGGCTCCGTACGCGTTCAAGAAGATAGAGATATTGGTTGACCTTAAGGGAGCCAAGCTGGATGAAAGCAAACGGGCTTCCTTGCTGCGGTTCATCAAGAACTGTCCGGTCCACCAGACCCTGAAAATTAATCCGGAAATAGACATAACTTTAATAAAGAGCAAGAAAATCTAAACAAGGGGGAAGTGTAATGAAAAAAGCATTAGTAATACTCGCGACAGTAGCATTGGTTTTCGTAGCTTTTAGCACCGCCATGGCCGCGCCGACTGCATCTTCAGCGAAAAGCGTAACCGTAACCGCGGGCGGCAATTTTACGGGCAGGCTGGGAATCGGCACGGATGGACGCGGGGTGGGACTAAGGTACTGGCTGAGCGATACGATGGCTGTTGACGGCAATCTTGGTTTCTCTTTCAACAGTGACGAAGTTACGTTCGGTATTGGCGGCAATGGCGTGTTCGTGATCAAGAAGTACCAATATATGCGTTTGCTGGCGTTGGCCGGGATCCAGCTGGATTTCGATAATTTTGATAATGATACTTTTGAGAACGATGAGACGAATATCAATATCGGCGGCGGCCTGGGCGTGGAATTTTTCTTCCAGGAATTGCCCAATTTAAGTTTTGGCGCGAATCTTTCCCACATCGGGGTTGATATCGATACCGTCAAGACCGGTCCCAGTGGCCATACTGACTCAAAAACGACTACCACTTTCGCGACCAATCCGCTGTTAAGTTTCAGCGTAAAGTATTATTTTAAATAGAAAGTTGCAAATGAGCATAAACTCAGCTAAAAAGGAATTTATATATTGGGCGCATCTCCTGTGGGAGAGGGGACTGGTAACGGGCCGGTCGGGTAACATGTCGCAGAAGACCGGCCAGGGTATTCTTTTGACCGTGACCAATTGCTACCTGGGGTTGCTGAAAAGCTCCCAGATAGCGTTGGTTGACGGACAGGGGAAGCTGCGTCAAAAAGAAAAAGTCAATTTAACCAGCGAGAAGGACCTGCACCTGGGTATTTATCGTAAGTTCCCCAAAATAAACGCGGTGATACACGCTCATTCCATACACACCGTGGGATTTTTCAATTATTACAGTAAATTGGACATCCTCGGGTTTGAGGCCAGGATCCACCTGGATAAGCTACCTGTTGTACCGCAGTTTACCCCGACGGTAACGAAGATAGAGCCGGTGTTAGCCGCGCTGGAGAAAAATAATATTGTGGTGCTTAAGAACCATGGAGTAGTGGCTATGGGAGAAAATTTCCGCCTGGCTTTCGCCCTGATCGAGATGCTGGAAGAACAGGCCAAGGTCAACTTGCTTTTGCGAGGTAGAAGATAACGATGAAGAAAGTGCTGTTACATATATGCTGCGGAGTGTGCTGCGCGTCCGTGGTGAATAAATTGCGCGAAGACGGATATGAGGTTACCGGCTATTTCTATAACCCCAACATCCACCCGCGCGAGGAATATGACCGGCGGCTCGGCGTTGTTAGAGAAGCGGCCAAGCTGCTGAAGTTCACTTTGTTGGAAGGCGTATATGAGGATGAACGCTGGCTGAATAAAGTTAAGGGATTGGAAGAGGAAAAGGAAGGCGGCCGGCGCTGCCTGGTCTGTTATCAGATGCGCCTGCTGGATACTCTCCGCCAGGCGAAGGAATTCGGCATAGAATATTTCGCTACGACATTATCGGTCAGTCCCCATAAGGATGTTGTAGATATAAATAGGATCGGCTCTGACTTGAGCCCGATGTTTTTGTCATATGATTTTAAACAAGGAGACGGATTTAAGAAAACTATGGAGTTTGCCAAGGAGCATGAGTTTTACCGGCAGAATTACTGTGGTTGTAAATTCAGCATGACCCGCCAATGGAACGCGGCGAGGCAGGGATGATAAAATTAGTTATTTTTGACCTGGACGGAACTTTAATCGACGCCTACCTGGCGATAGAAAAAAGCTTAAATTTTACCCGTTGCTGTTTTGGTTATCCTCCGGTCAGTTACGACAAGGTTAAACGGGCTGTGGGGTTGGGTGATAAGATATTCATCTCCCAATTCGTAAAACCGGCCGAGGTGGAGAAAGCACTGGCTGTGTACCGGGAGCATCACCAGTTATCTTTACTACGTTATTCCCGGGTCAAGCCGCAGGGCTGTCAGGTTTTAGCCGCTTTACGTAAGCGTGGCATCAAGCTGGCTGTAGCCAGCAACCGTCCGACCAAATTCAGCCAGATACTGGTCCGTCACCTGGAACTGGATAAATATTTTGACCTGGTTCTATGCGCGGACAAGAAACGGGAACTTAAACCCGCGCCTTTCCTGCTGAAAAAAATACTTAAGAGATTTAAGATAAGTCACGCGGATGCTTTGTACGTAGGTGATATGATCTATGACATAGAAGCCGGGAACAACGCCGGTATCAGGGCCGTTGGCATCCTGGGCGGTTCGGGTACCAGGAAAGAACTGGCTGCGAAGAAACCCTACAAGATCATCACTAACTTAAAACAATTGCTAAAAATCATATAGGAGCGTCTCATGAAGAGTTATACTGAGGAGCTTTGGTTCAATACCGCCAACCGGCAGGAATTCGTTAATATTACTTCACAGGTGGAAAAAGCGGTTGATAAGAGCGGAATTAAGGAAGGATTATGCCTCGTGAACGCGATGCATATCACCGCGAGCGTTTTCATTAACGATAATGAATCGGGTTTGCACCGGGATTTCATGAAATGGCTGGAGAAGCTGGCGCCCTATGGGAAAGATAAGTATGAGCATAATGTGGGCGAGGATAACGGGGATTCGCAT
The DNA here is from genome assembly GCA_003153935.1 of Elusimicrobiota bacterium. GTDB lineage: Bacteria > CAYTYR01 > UBA6262 > UBA6262 > UBA6262 > Fen-1174. Next base: position 25,436 of record PMCA01000022.1, on the reverse strand, counting down.
ATAAAGAGGACGCTGATGGGGCGGGAAGTGGTGGTGGCGGTTACGAATGGCGAGCTGCACTTCGGCCCCTGGGAGCAGATATTTTACGGTGAATTTGATGGGAAGAGACGGAAGAGAGTATTAATTAAAATAATAGGAGAATAATTTATGGATAATAAGGAAAAGTTAAAATTAGCAGAGGGGGGATTGAAGGCGAAGTTGCCGGAGATAGAGATATTTCCGAATTTGTTCGCGAATTATAAGATAACAATATCCGTACCAGAATACACCTCGCTTTGCCCGCACACGGCATTACCTGATTTTGCTACTATTACTATACAGTATGTCCCTGATCAGCTATGCGTGGAACTGAAATCCTTCAAATATTACATTCTTGGCTACCGCAACCTGGGTATCTCCCATGAGAACGCGGTTAACCGGATACTTAAGGATTTTACCAAGGCCTGCAAACCAAAATGGGCCGCGATCAAAGGTGAATTCACTCCCCGCGGCGGCATTATCACTACAATTGAAGCAGAGTTTGGGAAACATGAATAAAAAGGTAATCTTAAGAAAAAAAGAAGAGAACCGGGTACTGGCCGGGCACCTTTGGGTGTTCTCCAACGAGATAGACCACGTTGAAGGGGAGATCACCAACGGTGACCTGGTAGAGGTATATTCCAGCCGGAAACAATTCATCGGTTTGGGACTGGTCAACAAGAACTCCCTTATCGCGGTCAGGATATTGACCAGGGATAGGGAAGAGATAGATAAGGAATTCTTCAAAAGACGCATTACAGCCGCTCACCAACTCCGCCAGGGAATGTACCCAACTGAGAGATCATACCGATTAGTTTACGGGGAGAGCGACTTCCTGCCGGGATTGATAATAGATAAGTATGAAGATTTCCTGGTAATACAGGTTTTGAGTTTGGGTATGGAGCAAAGACTGGAATTGATAGCTGACGCGTTAACCGATATTTTTCGCCCTCGTGGTATTTACCTGCGGAATGACGCGGAAGTGCGCACGCTGGAGGGGATGGAGCTTTATAAGAAAGTATTTCGCGGCATCGAGCCCTTTGACTGCCTGGATATAGAACAGGCGGGTATTACTTATAAAGTGGATGTGACCAAAGGGCAGAAGACAGGATTCTTCTTTGACCAGCGGGATAACCGCGAAGCTTTACGGGCGCTGGTGAAGGACAAATTTGTGCTGGATTGCTTCTGTTATAGCGGCGGGTTCTCCGTGAGCGCGGGTAAGGGCGGTTGCATCAAGGTGACCGGGGTTGACTCTTCTACTGAGGCCATAAAATGGAGCACTGATAACGCCCTGTTGAATGACCTGTCGGATAAATGCGAATTCATCGAAAGCGATGTCTTTGATTTCCTGACCTCGGCGGTACTGAAGGGCCAGAAGTACGATGTGGTCAATGTTGACCCGCCTTCGTTCACCAAGAGCAAGAAAACACTGCCGCAGGCCATCAAGGGCTACCGCAAATTGAACAGCCTGGCGATGCAGTTGGTGAAAAAAGGGGGCTTACTGGTAACTTCCTCCTGCTCACATTATATGGATGAATATACTTTCATTAATATGCTGAAAGACAGCGCCCTGCGTTCACAAAGAACTCTGCGCCTGCTCGAGTTCCGCGGCCAGGCCAAGGACCACCCGGTGCTATTGTCCATGCCGGAAACCAGTTATCTCAAATGTGCTATCCTGGAGGTTATATGAAAGCACTTATCGTCTACTATTCAGAAACCGGGAATACCAAGAAACTGGCCCAGCTGGTCGGCGAACACCTGCATAAGGAAGGGTGGGCGGTGGATGAGCGGCGCTTGCAAGCCACCGGGGAGGCCAAATCTTTCTTTGGTAAATGCCTGAGAGCGTTTTTCCGCTTCAAGACCAAAGTGGAGAGCACCTTTGTCGTAGTCTCGCCTTATGACCTGGTATGTTTCGGCAGTCCGGTGTGGGCTTTTGGCCCGGCTCCGGCGATGAATACTTACCTGGATGAGTGCGTTGGCTTGATGGGGAAGAAAGTCCTGGTATTCGTTACTTACGGGAGCGGTGCTGGCAAGGATCATTGCTTGCGGAAGATGGCCGGGATAATTAAGAAGAAAGAAGCGAGAAAGGTCATGCGGTTAAGTATCGCAGGGGCAGATATAAGTAAGATTGAAATGGTACAGGCAGAAATAAAGAAGGCGCTGGAGTAATTACAGGTATACTTTGAAGTCGATCGAGGGGAATATATTATCGCGGTATTCAACTTCCTGTAGCCAGTTCTCATCAATGGAGTTATTCTTCAAGTCGGTATATAGCTTAATGAAACGATTGATGTGGTCGCAAGTCCTTTTTTGCGCATAAGCCACCATCGTGCCCATCGCCATGATAAACGCCCAGTCGCTCGATTGGGCCAGCAATAATTCCCGCGCCGCCTGGTTCAAAGCCCTGATCCGCAATCCGTTAGATTCATTTTGGTTATCCCGCGCCAGTTCATTCATCCATTCCTGTATCTTATGCAAATGGCGGTAGATCCAGTCATTGGTGCCCTGTAGCCAGCATTCATGGTATCCCTTATCTCCCCAACTGGAAGCGGCTGGTACGGCCACCTGGTTCTTGGGATTTTCCTTAAGGTATTCGCTGGCGGTGACCATCTTGACGGTATCCTGATCGCAGGCTATTTTCCTGATCAGGAAGTTCAGGAAGTCCGGACCCTCAAACCACCAGTGCCCGAACAACTCCGCGTCATACTGCGCTACTACTATGGGTTTTTTACCTAAAAAGCCGTTCAGGTATTCTATCTGTTTTTGTCGGTTGAACAGGAAATTACCGGCATGTTCGGCCGCGGCGTTCTTGGCTTCCTGAGGGTTATAGGGCTGCTTTTCTCCCAGGGCCACTTTGCCGGTGATCTTGAAATATTTGACGCCTATATTGCGCCGCACTCCGTCGTTGTGGAGGAAAGGGCGGATGTAATCGTATTCCAGGTCGTAGCCGATGTCGCGGTAGAATTCCCGGTAACGGTAATCGCCGGGATAACCTTCGACTGCGCTCCAGACCTGCCGTGAGGACTCAATGTCCCGGCTGAAAGCCGCTACGCCGCTGGGGCAGAAGATAGGCGCGTAAACGCCGTACTTGGGCCGGGGTTCGGCAAAAAGCAAACCGTGGGTTTCCATGAAGAAATAGCGTATCTTTTCATCGCGTAACAGCTGGTCATCGCCCGGTTCATAGGCGCACTCCGGCAGCCAGATCCCGCGCGGGGGCTGGCCGAACTTGGAGGTGTAATCCTGCACCGCTACCTTGATCTGAGCGCGTTTGGCGCTCTTATTCAACATTAATGGTAAATAGCCATGGGTGGCGCCGCAGGTGATGATCTCCAGCTTGCCCATGTCCTGGAATTTTTTGAAGGCGTTGAGCAGGTTGCGGCCGTATTTCTCCTCAAAGACATAGCGGGCCATCTTGAAATGGTTCTCGTACATTTGGGCAGCCGGATAGAACGCTGGCTGAAACTGCAGACGGGTGCTTTCCTTTTCGGCCAGGTCGATTAGTTTCCAGATATGCCGGAGGTACCGGTCCTGCAAAAGGGGATCGCTGAGCATGGCGCAAAGGGGCGGGGTCAGACTCATGGTGATGCGGAAGTCTATTTTATCTTCTATGAGTCCATCCATCATATTAATGAGGGGAATATAGGTCTCGCTTATCGCCTCATAGAGCCAATCTTCTTCCAGGAAGTCCTCGTGCTCCGGGTGGCGCACAAATGGAAGATGGGCGTGCAGTACTAAACAAAGGTAACCTTGCTGCATATGACTCCTGTTGTTCCTAAAAAAACTCCCACCCACAATTTTGCGGGCAGGATTGCGTTTATGTTTCATTCATCAAATTACTTCGTGTGCCGTTTGGCTTTAATGGTGATCTGCCGGCTATCGGACTGATCAGCGGACATGGCTTTAATGGGTATATCCAGCTCCCCATCAGGGAAGGCGAAACGCAGGCTAAAGGTTCCATCCGGTCTTAATTTTACCGGTTTACCCTGTACGGTCAACATGGCATCCGCTTCGGTAGCGCCATAGACTATTAGCTCGGCATCAGCTATCAGCCAGAAGCCTTTCTTGGTTCCCGGCTTTAACGCGCCTACGCCGCTGCCGCCTTTAGAAGAGACAGCCAGTATCGATTCCAATCTCTGGGTCAGCATTCTCATGGCTTCCGCGCTGGAAGCGCCTATCTTATCTATACCTGACAGTTTCATCAGCTTTTCAAAGTCATCTTTGACCAGCATCCATTGTTCATCATAAATATCGGATATACCTCCGGCCGGCGTGGCTACCACGTTGGAACGGGCCAGGGTAATGAACACTCCGTCATCCACCAGCAAGCCCAGGTCAGCGCAGTAGTTCCGCTTGGGCATACCTACGTAAATGTACCAGTTCTTGGCTTCCGGTGTTATGAAAATATCGAAACTGCGGTTGGCGTTAGCCCCGTTGAAGTTGACGTTGGTTACATCATAGACTCTGATGGCGGGCTTGGACCTTTGCAGTATATTGGCGCCGTATTTATTCTTAACTTCTTCCCTGGTCTTGTCGCTAATTTCCCAGTAGGCGAATATCCATTGCGGGTCCCGGGGCAGCAAAACGATCAAGGTATCGTTGTAAGTATCGGGCAAGGGACCGCCGCGATCTACATAACCCTGGGTGCCTGTTGAAGGAGTTCCCTTGGGGCTGGAACCAGCGGATGAACCGCTGAAAGTAGCGTCATTTTTGTCGTTGGACATGATTAAATACCTTTTTGTGGATTTATGGTCTTCGGGTGAAGTAGAACAATTCTATCTTATTAGTGTTTATTTGTCAACACTTTTGTGGAACAAAAAATTGACTATTGCGTACCCTGTAGGAATTGTGATAAGATACCGCATGGATAAATTAAAATTAGTCTCCGAATACAAACCGGAGGGGGACCAGCCCGAAGCCATCAGGCAGCTTACCGTGGGTTTAGACCAGGGTCTGGTACACCAGGTACTACTAGGTGTAACTGGCAGCGGTAAGACCTTTACCATGGCCAATGTCATGGCCAACATAAACCGACCCACCCTGGTGATCTCCCATAACAAAACCCTGGCGGCCCAGCTTTACGCAGAATTTAAGCAGTTTTTCCCGGAAAACGCGGTGGAATACTTCGTCTCCTACTATGACTATTACCAGCCGGAAGCCTACATACCCCAGACCGACACCTATATAGAAAAAGACATGGCCATCAATGACCAGATCGACCGCCTGAGGCTAAAAGCTACCAGCTCCCTGCTGGAGAGGCGTGACGTGGTGATAGTGGCCTCGGTTTCCTGCATCTACAATATCGGTTCCCCGGAAGAATTCCGGCAGGCGCAGGTGATCCTGTCCAAGGGGGAGAAGGTCAACCGGGATGACGTCCTGCGCCGGCTGATAAGCATCTATTATGAGAGGAACGATATTGATTTCCACCGCGGCGCCTTCCGGGTCAAGGGCGAAGTGGTGGATATCTTCCCCTCCACTGAAGAAACTGCGCTGCGGGTAGACCTGGAAGAGGACACGATCAGCCGTATCCGGGAGATCAATCCCCTGACCCAGGAGGTCATCGCGGAAAAAGACAAAGCCTATATTTATCCGGCCAAGCACTTCGTCACCTCCGCGCCGCAGTTTGAAAAAGCTATGTCGGAGATCCAGCGGGAGATGACGGAAAGGGTCGCCGAGTTCAAGCGGGAAGGCAAACTGCTGGAAGCCCAGAGGATAGAGCAGCGCACCAAGTTCGATCTGGAGATGATCCGGGAGATAGGCTATTGCAACGGCATCGAGAATTATTCCCGTCATTTTGCCGGGAGGTTGCCGGGGGAAAGGCCCCAGTGCCTGATCGACTATTTCCCCAAAGACTATCTGCTGGTCATAGATGAGTCGCATGTGACCATACCCCAGCTGAACGGCATGTACCATGGGGACCGCTCCCGCAAGCAGACTTTGATAGACTACGGGTTCCGGCTGCCGAGTGCCCTGGACAACCGGCCCCTGAAATTCGCTGAGCTGGAAAAAATGATCAACCAGGTGGTCTATGTATCCGCTACCCCGGCCAAGTATGAGTTAGAGAAGACCAAAGGGGTGATAGTGGAACAGGTCATCCGGCCTACCGGCCTGATCGACCCGGATATAGAGATCCGCGCCACTAAGGGACAGATAGACGACCTGATCAGTGAGATCACCAAGAGGGTGGAAAAGCACCAGCGCGTCCTGGTGACCACTCTGACCAAACGCATGGCCGAGGACCTGACGGATTTCCTGCTGGATAAGGGCCTGAAAGTGAAGTACCTGCATTCCGGGGTGGAGACCCTGGAACGCGTGGAGATATTGCGGGACCTGCGCCGGGGGGACTTCGACTGCCTGGTGGGAGTGAACCTGCTCCGAGAAGGGTTGGACCTCCCGGAGGTGTCACTGGTGGCGATAATGGACGCGGACAAAGAGGGCTTCCTGCGCTCGGAAACTTCGCTGATACAGGTATGCGGCCGGGCCGCCAGGAATGTGGACGGGATGGTGCTCATGTACGCGGATAACATTACCGGGTCCATGAGCCGCACGATCAATGAAGTCAAACGCCGCCGGCAAAGGCAGCTGGCTTACAATAAGGAAAACGACATCACGCCCAAGACCATTGAAAGAGCCATACATGACCTGTCGGAGTTGACCTCCGTTTCCAAACAGAAGATTTACAGTTTTGTCAAGGATGAGGGATATAAATATACACCGGAGAAAGCTACCCCGGAACTACTGCGTGATCTGGAGCGGCAGATGCGTGAGGCTGCGGATAACCTTGATTTTGAACTGGCAATTGTGTTACGTAATAAGGTACTGGAGCTGTCAAAAGCTGTGGCAATAAAAAGTGTCAAAGAAGAGGAGCAAATAAAAGGGTCAAAAAAGAGTGATGGTTAAATTATTAAGACCTTAACTTTGATACTCTGATACTTTGACACATTGACACTAAACTGGAGGATCTAATGAAACGACTATTAATTCTAATTATGATGCTGCTAATAGGTCTGGGCGCTATCACGGCTGAAGCGCGGGTTTGCCCGGTACCGGCCCAGTACGGCGCAGGAGTCTTTCTCGGCTGGCCGAGCGGATTAACGGGAATATATTGGCTCAACAACAAAGAGGCTTACGATCTCTCGGTTGGATTAGGTTATCACGGGGTAGTTTTTATCCAGGGGGATTACCTGTACCATAATTATGATATCATCAAGAATATTAATAGCAATTGCGGCGCGTCGCTTTATTATGGTGGCGGGTTGAGCCTGACCATGGACGGTGAGCACCGTTACCAAAGACGCAATGCGGATGAAACATACGATAACCTGCTCGGATTAAAAGGAACCGTGGGTATCAGTTATTTTCTGCCCCAGCAGCCGTTCGAGCTTTATTTTGAAATATCGCCGATCGTGAATATAATCCCAGTCGGCAAATGGGATTTTGACGCTGTCGTTGGCACCAGGTATATGTTCTAAAGGAGAATTATCTGCGCTATTACAAGTATCTGACTTTCCTGGTTATAGCGGCTATCGGCTATTTTTATTTCCACTGTTTTTCCCGCCAGTATCTGTTTGACGGGCTACTCTACGCCTCTGTCGCCGCGAAGGAATTCCCCGACTACCAGAAGTTTCTTTTCCATCCCAACCATTTTATCTACAATTTAATTGCCACACTTTTCTGCCAGGTCGCGGAGCTGTTGCGCCTGCCGGTGGAGAATAGTTACCAGGTTTTGCAGATAATGAATACTTTGTTCGGCCTCAGCGGCCTGGCTCTTTTTTTCACCTGGCTGTACAAGAGTACCGAACATTACTGGCTATCCCTGGGAGCAATGATCTTCCTGGCTTTCTCCGCCCTGTACTGGACCTATAGCGTGGACGCGCAGGTTTATATCGTCAGCGCTTTCTTCGTCATCCTGACTTACTACGCTGCTTTTAAGTATACAGAAAATTCCGACTGGCATTATGTAATCTTCCTTGCCTTTGCCAGCTCCTTGGCTATTCTGGCCCACCAGTCCAATGTCTTGCTGGTCATTCCCTGCCTCTGGCTGATCGGGAAACGCCAGAAGGTTCTCGGGTATCTGGGTATCATCCTGCTCCTGGCTGGTATTCCGTATCTGATGGTGATGGTCTTCCAGCATCATGCCGGTTCTGTAAAACAGGGGATCACCTGGTTAGCCGGGGCAGCGGGGAGTTACGGCCCGATGGAATACCAGAACCCGTACTGGAGTTTTAATCCGGCCAATCTGCTGCTTACCTGCAAATCGGTCTTCGGGGTGCTCTGGACCGTGGCGGACAGCTGGTGGAAATTGACTGGCGCCATCCTTATGGGCCTGGTGGCTTTTAATTTATCGGTCTGGAGGGAAAAGAAGGATTTTTATCGCTTCGCGCTGGTTACCATCGGCCTTTACCTGTTATTCTTCAGTGTCTGGAACCCGGGCAACGGTAATTATCTGCTCGGTGTCGGTATCCTGCTTATTTATATGGTTGCCCTTACCGGCACTCATTATTCCCGGAGATCCTTGTACGCGTTATACCTCGTACTCTGGTCGATGGTCCTGATGATAACTTTCTGGGTAAATTACGAAAATATCTATGCCCATACGGATATCAAGAATAATCGTGATTACGGGATAGCGGCCGCCATAGCCGAAAAAGTCAAACCGCAGGATGTCGTAATAACCGCTGGATTGTCGGGATACCAGGCGGGGAAAGTTTACCTGCCTTATTTCTATAATATACAGTGCTTGTCGTTGGATTTGGTGTTCCCGCCGCGGGGTAAAGAGAAGGGCCTGGCCTTTTTGCGGGACCTGCTGGCCCAAAGTCTTAAACAGCCGCACCCGCGGATCTATGTGCTGTCGGAAGTGTTTGATGATGCCCGCACGGAAGAATTACTAAAAAAATATTGGCAAATCACCCCCCGGGAAGTGTATAATATATTTCAACCTTACCGGCTGGAGAAGGTGGCAGTATTGAACCAGGGAACTGAACCCATGGTCTTATTCAGGATCAGTAAGTAGGGGAAACATAGATTTCAGCCCTTAACTGTCTCTTGACAGGTGCTATTATTTTCTTTATACTAATATATTAGGTTAGAAGAACCCTTATCATAGTCAAAGGCCAGGATATTTGTTGGCGCGATATATAGATAAGAGTTTTAAAAGTCGGGAGGAAATATGATTCCGGATCTACAACAAAACGCTGCGGCCCGCTTGAAGCAGGACATTTCCATGAGGTGGGCTTTTTTATTTATCGGCGTCTTAATGGTCTCCTTTTTATGGTACGTAGGCCAAGCCGCTAATATAATGGGGCTGGCAATCGTTTCTGTTCTTGTGGTTGCTACCTTGAATCTGGGCCAGCAGTGGGCTGCGAAAAAAGGCCACAAGCTCTCTCTCTCCACTGAATACCTCATTCGGGTGCTGGACATTACCCTGATCACGTATTTAATTTCCCGTACCGGTACTTTCCAAAGTCCTTTCTATATTATGTATTTTCTGCTGATCGCCATGGATGGATCGGCCCTGCGCAAGGAAAGGATATATTATGATTTTTTCCTCTCCGCCGTATTATACAGCGCCGTAGTTATTATCAATAATTATAGCCAATATCTGATATCGATAAATGTCGTTTCGGTAGAAGAGCTGGTCACTACCTTATTCATCAGGCTGGGCTTTATGTCCTTAACCGCATGGGTAACCACGATGTATATTGATACGATTAATAAGGGACAGGAAGAGCTGGTCCGCAGTAACACGGAGAATTTAAAATTGTACGAGAAGGTTAAAGAATTCAACAGCACCCTGGAACAGAAAGTGGCCGCTTCCACCAAAGAGATCTCCAGGCGCAACCAGGAAAATACGGAGTTATACCTCAAATACCATGGCTTATTCATTGACGTGGTCAAGGTTTTGGCCATGGGGGTGGAGGTCAGGGACCCGTACAGTAAAGGACATGCCGAAAGGGTCACTGCTTTTGCCCAGTCAGTGTTTGAAGAATTAAATTCCGTTCCAGGTATGAAAATCCCTCCTGAATTACGCGGTACCCTGTATATGGCGTGTATGATGCAGGATATAGGCAGATTGTCGATCAGGGACGAGATCCTGAGAAAGAACGGGCCATTAACGAATGAAGAGTGGCTGGAAATGAAGAAGCATCCTATCGTCGGGGCGCACATTATCGGGCAGGTGGAAGAACTTAAACCGGTGGCCGAAGCTATTCTCTACCATCGTGAACGCTATGACGGTACGGGATATCCGAAGCAATTAAAAGGAGACCAGATACCTTTGGTTTCCCGGATCATTGCGGTAGCCGATGCCTTTGATGCCATGACCAGCGACCGTCCTTTCCGGGTGCGTAAAGATGATTCAACCGCAGTTGAAGAGATTAAAAAAGGAATGAACATGCAATTCGATCCCAACATAGTACAAGCCTTTTTGCGGGCTTACCAGAAAGGGAAGATAGTAAAGATATAAGTTCAAAGGAAATATATCTCTATCCTGGAGCTGATGAATGACACACAAACGAATACTGCCTGTATTGGGGTTATTGGCCCTGTTGCTTGGCCCCGGCGCTTTGCTGGCCAATACCTGGACCCAGACCACGGACACCGATTTTAATACCGGTACCAAAAACAGCACGTTGGTCCATGATACCGGTTCCTCTGCCAGCGTAGTTCTCCTCAGCACGATGACCTATGTCACTGCGCCTACCCAGGTTAATTGCGGCGCCGGCGCTACTGATCACGGCATCGCCTGTGACGGTGATTTTGTCTATATGACTGATGGCAGCATGGTGTCAAAATATAATTTGGATGGCACCCTGGTTGAAACGAAAACGGTTTCTCTCGGTGGAGATAATCAGGGTTTGGCTTATGCCGGGGGAAGGCTCTTCGGCCGCAGCGGAGCAAATATAAATGCGTATACCTGGGGAGATGTTTCAACGGTAAGCATAACCGTCCCGTCAGGCAAAGCTCTCTTGAGCGGAGAATCTTGGGACAATAGTAATTTAGGCGCTGATCCGCAAGGGAGGATCTACACGCTGGGATACAGCGCGGGCGGCGCCACGGTACGGCGCTATACCATTTCCGGGAACAGCCTGGTATGGCTGGATGATATCACCCTGGGCGGCACCTATACGAGCGTGGACAATCATGGCATTACCAGCGATGGGAATTTTCTCACCTTTATCAGTTATTCCAGCGGTTGGCGGAGATGGAATCTCGCCACCGGAGCTTTGGAAATTGATTTTTCCGGGACCAGCAATACTCAGCTTCATCCCAGCGGCATGAGCAATCCCACTTTTACCTGTTATAATTATAAAACCGGCGAAACCTATGTCGGCGATTATAGTTTTAACAGGTTCTTTAAATTTCCCACGCAATTTTCGACTGGCGGGACATTCACTTCCACGATCTATGATTGTACCCAGGCCAGTACCTTCAGTACCATGAGCTGGAATGCGACCACTCCTGCCAACACTACTCTGACCATGAAAGTCAGGACCGGCAACCAGGCAAATATGAGCGATGCCGTAGATTGGGGCAGTTGCCCGGCAGTCACCAGCGGGCAGGATATTACCGCGCTTAGTTCGGTCAGCAATGGTTCCCGTTACATACAGTACCAGTCCAGTTTAAGTACGACTGATACTGCTACCACCGCGAAACTACTGGATGTCACCATTAATTTCGTTCCGGATGCGGTAGCGCCGGCATCGACGGTGACCATCCCGGCCGATGGCAATAACTATAATGCCATGGCCATTATTTCCGGCGCCGCCAGTGACAATGTCGGCGGCAGCGGAGTGGCGGCGGTCACTATTACTATTCAACGGCTGGATAATAATCAATACTGGACCGGATCTTCCTGGGGCGCACAAACCTGGCTGACGACGACCGGGACAACTTCCTGGAGTTATAATTCTTCATCTGTTTCCTGGGCCAATGCCGTCAACTACCGCGTCAAATCAAAGGCCGTGGACGTAGCTGGCAATAACGAGATACCAGGTACAGGCAATGCTTTTTATTTTAACAGTGCCATGCCGGTGTCAGCGGTTTCCGTCCCGGCGAGTAACTATTATTACAGCGCTTTGACCACTCTTTCCGGGACAGCTACGGTACTGAGCGGAACCATTACCCAGGTGCAGGTTTCCATTAAACGCAACAGCGATAACCTTTATTCTAATGGTTCCGGTGGATGGGGAGGGACAGAGACCTGGCTCACAGCAACAGGGACGACCTCATGGACTTATTCTTCCGGCGCTGTTGGGTGGGCTAACGGGAGCAGTTATGTGGTCCGTTCGAAGGCTTCTACAGCGTCTCAAAATGAGACGCCCTCAGCCGGCACGACATTTTATTTCGATACCACGCCTCCGGCGGTGACTGTAACCTACCCGTCAGCCAGCGGCATTACCGTTGGTTCATTATCTACCGCCGGGATCAATGCCGGCAATACCAGTATAAATGTCACCTGGTCCGTATCCGACACTGCCAATCCGACCACTTTTGATGTCGCTATTTCTACTAATTCGGGGACCAGTTACACCACTATCGCGACCGGCTTGGCCAATGGGACTACCTCCTATTCTTTGAATACTTTGAATTACAATAATGGCACATCACTATATAAGATTAAAGTAACTGCCACTGACCAGGGGGGATTAACCGGTTCAGGTGAATCAGCCAATTCCTTCTCTATAAACAATGAAAACTTTGCGCCCGCAGTAACTCTTACTTATCCTAATGGCGGTGAATCGCTGGGGGGGAATGTCACGGTTACCTGGACCCAAAGTGATCCCAATACCAGCGATCACCATACTTTTACTGTGCAATATTCAATTGATAGCGGCAATAATTATACGACTTTAGTTTCCTCACTCCCGGATGGTACGGCGAGTTATGTCTGGAACTCTACCACCACTCCTGACAGCGTTTATTACAAAATTAAAGTAATAGCGACGGATGACGGGGCTGGGACCGGGTATGCCCCTAAAACCGGAGAGGATGCTTCGGACGCTATTTTTGCGGTCAATAATGTCAATAAGCCGCCTAATAGTTTTAACCTGCTCTCTCCTGCCGATAAGTCCAGCGATCCGAGCACTACCCCGGTCTTAGACTGGGAAACCGCCGGCGATCCTGACCCGGGTCAAGTTTTAACCTATTCGCTGCTGGTTTCCGATACCAGCAATTTTTCACATGTGATAATTTCCAAGACCGGGATAACTGAAAGTTATTACTTGGTTTCCGCCGCAGACGGACTGACAGACGGCCAAACTTATTATTGGAAAGTAAGCGCCACTGATAACGGAACTCCTGCCCTGACAACGCCCAGCGCGCAGACTTCCTGGAGTTTTACCGTCAGGTCGGGTAACCCCGCGGTCAGTCAAACTGTACCGGCGGTTGATTCCAAAACCCTGTCAGGTTATATTCCTAATGTAAGAGTAATATTCAATAAAAGAATTGACCAGGCCACCCTGGTGAAAAACAATATTATATTTGTTGACCAGGATGGAGCCGCGATAAATTTCAACCTGTCCTACACCGAGGTGGACAAGACCCTGACCTTGACCCCGATGAATCCTTTGCCGCCGTCAAAATCTTTTACTATTACCGTCAGCTCAGCGGTGAAAGACTTGGCAGGAAACGCCCTGGCCAGTGATTTTTCCTTTACCTTTACTACTTTGATAGAAACTACCCAGGGATTGGACTATGCCAACCGGGACAGAACCTTGAGGATAGTAGCCGAAGCCAATGTTATGCCGGTTAATAGTTATATAAAGGTCGCTGAAGTTTCCTCTGCCAATTCAACTAAAGTAAAACAGGCTAACGATTATATAGTGAGCGATCCGACCATCAAGACCACCAGTGTAAAGATCTATCAGCTGGCGTTGCTGGATGCTAATGATCAGGCCATAGCTTCATTCACCGGCACGGTACAGCTTACCATGAATTATCCCGATGCCGATAATGACGGTTATCTTGACGGCACGAATGTAAGGGAAGATCTGCTCCGGTTATGCAAGTTGAATGAAGCGACCAATAAGTGGGAGTTGGTCTCTAATGACACCCGGGACCTGGCGGCGAATTCGTTCACGGTACAGACCGGGAATTTTGGCGTCTTTGCCATATTGGCCTTCAAAGCCCCATCCAGCACCCTGACCGGGACCATTAATTATCCCAATCCTTTTGCTGCCGGCAAAGAATCCACAACGATAGCATATACTTTGACCAAGGATGCTACCGTTACCATTACTATTTTTAACTTGATCGGGGATTTGGTAAGGAAGCTGGAGTTTGGAGCGGGCAGTGAAGGCGGCAAAGGAACTGATACCGGTTATACCAACCGGGTCAGCTGGAACGGCCGCAACGATGACGGAATGATTGTAGCCAATGGCGCCTATATTTGCCGGATAGTCGCGGAAGCCAGTGACGGCAGTGGCACGTTTAAGGAAATTCGTAAAATAGCGGTCATCAAGTAATAACCCTTAATAGAGGTGTATATGCGAAAAACAGGTACTTTAGTGTTGGTGTTCTTGTTAATGTGCACAGGATATGCCTGGGCGCTCAGCGAAGTGTCCAATTTTCCTAATCCATTCAATCCATTGTCCGGAGATAGTGCTTTAAATAAGACCATAATTACTTATGCACTTGATCAAGATGCCAAGGTGACTATCTATATTTATTCACTTACCGGTGATCTGGTCCGCACGATGGAGTTCGCTGCCGGCACTGAAGGCGGTAAAGGTAATACCGGCGGTTATAAGAACCGGGTCACTTGGAACGGCCGGAACGGCGATGGCCTGGTAGCGGCTAATGGCACCTATATCTGTAAAATTGTCAGCGAACCGGCAGACGGAGGAAACAGCAGTAAAGCGATCCGCAAAATAACAGTCTTGAAGTAGGGGGGACAAGTGCCAAAAAAATTATCGATCATGATTTTGTCGGTGTTCATGCTCCTGAGCGTATCCGGTGCTTACGCATTGGGTATCAATTACAAGCAAACTCAGGCGAATGACGGTTTGCCCGGGGAATATTTGACCAATTTCGGCGTGAACGCCCGGGCCCTGGCTATGGGTAATGCCTATACCGGGCTGGCCAATGATGCCAGCGCTCCTTATTGGAATCCAGCCGGATTGGGGCAATTAAGCTGGCAGGAAGCTACTTTTTTGTATGCCAACTTATATTCCGGGACCAGCTTAAGTTATCTTAGTTATGCCCAGCCTTTCCTGGAAAGAAATGTTTTGGGAATATCCTGGGTCAGCCTGGGGACAGGAGATATTGAAAAGACCGATGTTTTTGGGGATGTCCTGGGTAATTTTAGCGATAAAGAGAATGCCTATTATATTTCTTATGCCAGGAAGATCAGTGAAAAATTTGACGCCGGCGCGAATCTCAAGATCATCACCCAGGATATTGATACCTATTCTGCTTTTGGCTATGGGCTGGATTTAGCCGGCATGTACTATCCCTCAAAAATCCTGACCGTGGGCGCAACTCTGCAAAATGTTTTGAGTCCCAGGTTGAAGCTGAAGGACGAGCCTGATGACTTCCCGATGAATCTTAAGTTAGGAACAGCGGTCAAACTTTTGGACCAGAAGCTGATCTACGACTTGGACCTGGATTATCTTAACTTGATGCCCAAAAAATCATTATATGAGTCTGGTACGGGAAAAAGTTTATTAAAATGGCATACCGGATTGGAGTATAACTATCCGGTGAAACTGGCTACCCTGGCGGTAAGGGCGGGAGTCGACTACCAGGAAATTACTGCGGGATTTGGCGTCAGCACCCGCTATTTTGATTTTAATTACGCCATTGGGTTGAATGATCTCGAGACGACGCACCGTTTTAGCATTAACGCGCGTTTTGGCTTATTACCGAACCAGGAAGAAAAGGAACTGGCGAGGTTGCGCCTGGAAAATGAGGTCGCGGCACATTACCAACTGGCGCTCAAGGCCTTTAACGAAAAGGATTATGAGCAAGCCACCGGCGAGTCGCGCCAGGTGCTCAAACTCGCTCCGGAAAATAAGGAAGCTCAGAATATATTAGACAGTATCGCCATGTATAAACGCAAACAGGAAGCTTTGGTGTATTTCAATAAGGCTCTTGATTTCTATCGTGATAATGACGCTAAGAATGCCGACCTGGCGATGAAAAAGGCGGAGGAATTAGATCCGGTGATCAAAAAGAATCAGGAAGATGAACATTTTAACCAGGCGAAGGAGATGATGGCCACCAGGCAATATAAAGAGGCGGAACTGGAGCTGACCAAAACCTTGCTGATCAATCCTGATAATACCGCGGCCAGGGAGCAGCTGAAAAAGCTGAAGGATATTATGCAATTCCTCCAATAAAGAGCTTTAGCAACCACCGCTCTGTTACGGGGGAACATTTAAAGCAAATATCTGGCTGGAATATATTAAGAAATTATCAAAAAATAGGCGGAGGAAGTAATGACTAAAAGATTGATCTTCGGCATCCTGTTCCTGGTCTCTGCCCTGGGCTTATGGAGCGTGGTACAGGCTACAGATAGTGCCGGGGATATGTATTTTTCTAATGGGGTGCAGAAATATCTCAAAAGCGACTTGGACGGAGCTATCCAGGACCTTGATGTCGCCATGTCCATGGACAAAGGCAATGTCAAAACCAAAGCTTTTTTAGTGAAGATCCTGGTAGAAAAGGGAACAGAATTCTATTTAAGGAAAGATTATGGTAATGCCTTGCCTTATCTTACCCGCGCGCACGATTTGGTGCCGGAAGACAATAAAGTCACCCAGATGTACAATATGGCTGACGCCGCCCTGCATCCGCAGCCGGTAGCGGCTGTATCCTCTCCGACTGGTGCTCCGGGCGGTTATGCTGTCCCAGCCCCAGGGAACATGGTCCCGGGGGCCAAGAATGACGAAGTCATGGTCAACCTTTTTT
This sequence comes from Elusimicrobiota bacterium, assembly GCA_003153935.1. Taxonomy (GTDB): domain Bacteria; phylum CAYTYR01; class UBA6262; order UBA6262; family UBA6262; genus Fen-1174. Next base: position 8,510 of record PMCA01000022.1, on the reverse strand, counting down.
CCACCTTTCAGAAACAACAGGAAAAATTGATCGATACGGTCATGGGGCCGCAACAGGTACTGAAAGAAATGATCTCTACCACTGATAAAGAGAGGCTCCAGTTATTCCAGAACATGAATGAAGAACGCAAAAAAATGATCGAGATCCTCAACAAAAAAGACGAAACCATGGTCAATACTTTTCAGGAAAGCCAAAATATGATGCGGCGGACCATGACGTATGGGATAATTGGTTTTGTAGCGATAATAATAGCCGTGATCTTCTTTATCTATTTGATCATCAGTTATGTTAGTACCCGCCGGGAAGCCGCCATGATGAAATACCAGGAGAAAATCCTGGGTATTATCCAGGATCAAAGTATGGCTTTGACCCAAGGGCAGTCCAGGCTCATGCTGGGCAATTCCACGGCTGCCGGTAATCCCATGATCAGCACCAGGGAAATGATCTCTGATATTAATCCCCATATCCGGGCAAAAGGCATAGAAGTGATTGAAGCTGAATTGGTCAAAGAGATGGACCCGGAAGTAGCCACTAAACTCTTGTCTCCCTTTTTGGATGATCCGGACAACCGGGTACGGGCGAACGCGGCCAAAGCCCTCTATGATTTTGATAAACCGCGGGCGCTGGAAACCTTGCGGGAAATGGCTGAAAGCGATGATAAATGGATGAGGATAAGCGCGGCTTGGGCCTATGGTGAAATAGGCTCGGTAGATACCATCGAATTCTTGTTTAAATTAAGTGAAGATAGTGAATACCATGTCAAACGCCGGGCGTTTAAAGCGCTGGCGGCTATTTTACAGACTAAGGGGGAAGTACTCCCTGACGAAATAAAACAGAGGATGAATATTTCCTTAAGCAAGGATAAGGAAGATGTACAGCCGGTTTAAAAAAGCGCGTGTGAAAAAGGGAGTGGAATATGGCGAAAAGAGTGTTAATCGTTGATGATGAACCGGATATAGTCGAAGTATTGAAGCAAAGATTATTGGGCGCGGGCTATGAGGTAATGGTGGCTGAGGACGGGTTCAAGGGCCTGGAAATGGCCCGGAACGAAAAGCCGGACCTGATCATTCTGGACCTGATGCTGCCCAAAGTAGAAGGATATAAGGTTTGCCGCATGCTCAAATTCGATAAGGACTACAGCTTTATCCCGATCATCATCCTGACCGCGCGGAGCCAGCCGGTGGAGGAAGAGATCGGTTATGAGACCGGAGCTAATCTTTTCCTGACCAAACCGTTCGACGGTAATTTTCTGCTGGCCAAGGTCGGCGAGTTGCTGAAGCAGGATAAGCCCAGTACGTAAAACAAGAAAACGAGGTACAAATGGTCGCCGACGAACTGCAACAAATAAAAGCACGCATGCAAAACGATATTGCTACCAGGTGGGCTTTTCTATGCATGGCCGTGATCATGGTTTCTTTCCTTTCGTATATCGGAGAGTTGGCCAACATGAAGCCTATCCTGACCGGGGCGATATTGGTGGTGGTGCTGTTCAACTCCGGGATGATGCTGGCCCTGAAGAAGGGTAAGAATCTATCGCTGTTCTCCGAATACCTATACCGGGTACTGGATATAGCTTTGATCACACTGCTGATCGTCTTTACCGGTACCATCAACAGCCCGTTCTATATCATGTACCTGCTGATCATAACTATGGGAGGGTTTTCTCTTAATAAGAAAAAAATAGTTTTAGATTTTGTTATTTCGGCATTAATGTACATCATGGTGCTGGTGATCTTCGATTATTCCTCTTACCTGGTATCCATCAACAAAATAACTTACGAGAAACTGATCAGCACCCTGTTCGTCCGGGTGAATTTTATGGCCCTGACCGCCTGGATGGTTTCCAGCTATATCGACATGGTCAAAAAGCGCCAGGATGACCTGGCCCGGAAAAATACCGAGAACCTGGAATTGCTGAATAAGGTCAAGGACCTGAACAGTAACCTGGAGCTGAAGATCGCCGTGGCTACCAAAGAGCTGGCCCAAAAGAATAAGGAAAACGAAGCCTTATCGGCCAGGAACATGAACTGGTTCGTCAGCGTGCTTAAATTATTATCTTTGACTATCGAGGTCCGGGACCCGTTAATCCGCGGTCACGCCGAGCGGGTTACGAAATACTCCCAGGCCATCTGGGATGAATTATCCTCGGAATTTACCGGCTCTCAGGAAACCAGGCAAACCCTTTTTACCGCTTGCATGATGCTGGATATCGGCCGGCAGGCCATGCCGGAAGAACTGCTGAAAAAGAAAACACAGCTGACTCCGGAGGAATGGGCGGTCATGAAGAAACAGCCGGTAGTAGGCGCGCAGATAATCAAACAAGTGGATGAACTTAAACATGTTTCGGAAATTATCCTGGCGCACCGGGAGAGATTTGACGGTACCGGTTATCCTAAGGGTCTTAAAGCAGAATCGATACCCATAGAATCGCGTATCCTGGCCGTAGCCGACGTTTACGACGCCATGACCACGGACCGGCCGTTCCGTCCGCGCAAAGAAGGTTTCGAAGCGTTGGAAGAGATCAAGAGGGGCATGGGCACGCAGTTCGATCCGATCATCGCCCAGGCTTTCATCAATGCCTATTCCAAGGATAAGATAGCCAATAGATGATTAAATTCCAGGTTACTACCAAGTCAGGCACTGAAATGATCGATGTCACGGTGCAGGTCCGGGACGCCGTGGAGAAGTCCAAGCTTAAAGACGGCGTCTGTCTGGTCTTTGTCCCTCATACCACGGCCGGAGTAACCATCAATGAGAACGCGGATCCGGCGGTGCGCAGAGACATGCTCGTAGAGCTTAATAAACTGGTGCCGGAGCGGGATTACTTTACCCACGCGGAGGGGAATTCCGCCGGGCACATCAAATCCAGTCTGATAGGTAATACAAAGCAAATAATAGTTGAGAACGGCCGGCTGGCGCTGGGGACCTGGCAGGGGATATATTTCTGCGAATTCGACGGTCCGCGTGAACGCGAAGTCTGGATCAAGGTGACAGAATGAACGAGATAATTAAGCGCGCTTTAAAGGAAGATATTGGTCGCGGGGATATTACCAGCGACCTGCTTATACCGGCCAGGAAGGTAAAGGCCATTTTGCTGGCCAAAGCCGCCGGGATCTTTTGCGGCTGGCCGGTGGCGGAACAGATCCTGAAGCACGAGGGGATCGCCTATAAGCAAAAGGTGCAGGATGGCGAACCGTTGAAAAAGGGCCAGATAATAGCCGAGTTAAAGGGCGATGCCAGGAAAATCCTACTGATAGAACGGACCACCCTGAATTTTTTGCAGAGGATGTCCGGCATAGCCACGCTTACCGCGAAGTTTGTCGCGGCGGTAAAACCGACCGGGACAAGGATACTGGATACCCGCAAGACCACTCCCGGATTGCGCGTATTGGAGAAATACGCCGTGCTCTGCGGCGGGGGCAGCAATCATCGCCTGGGTCTGGACGATATGATCCTGGTCAAAGATAACCATTTAAAACTAGTCGGCAGTTGGCAGACGGCAGTTAGCAGATTAAAACATAAGCCTAAGAATATGAAGGTTGAGATAGAGGCGGAAAATTTAAAACAGGTGAAGGAGATCCTGAAGACGGGCATTGCTGATATTATATTGCTGGATAATATGGATGATGGCGTTTTACGGCAAGCTATTAAAATGATCAGGCAACAGGGACCTAAACCCTTGATCGAGATCTCGGGCAAGGTAACTCTTGCGAACGTAAAAAAATACGCTGGCCTCGGGGCTGACCGTATTTCCATAGGCGCGCTTACCCATTCAGCGACAGCCCTGGATATCAGCCTGGAAATAATTTGAGGTTATATAATGCGCGGTAAAATATTGGGTCTGTTAAAGAAACACAGCGGCAACGCGGTCAGCGGACAGGAAATGGCTCAATACCTGGGCGTTTCGCGGATCGCGGTCTGGAAACAGATCCAATCTCTGAAAAAGCTTGGGTACCAGATACAGTCCCGGCGCAAAAGCGGTTACATCCTGGGCACGGCTCCGGACTTGTTATTGCCGGAAGAGATCAAACATGGATTGAAGACCAGGAAACTGGGAACTAAAATATACTATTTACCGGTCATAGACTCGACCAATGATTACGCCAAGAAACTGGCGCAGGCGGGCGCGCCGGAGGGTACCCTGGTGATCGCGGAGAAGCAGACCAGGGGTCGGGGACGCCTGGGCCATGAATGGTTTTCCCCGACGGGACAAAATATATATATGAGCCTGGTACTGCGGCCTAATTTGCACCCTGCTCAGGCGGTCCGTATCACTTTGCTGACCGGGGTGGCTGCGGCCCTGGCGGTCAAAAATTATTGCGGCATCGATCTGGGTCTGAAATGGCCTAACGACCTATTAGTTGCGGGTAAAGATCATAAAAAGGCAGGCGGGATACTGACTGAGCTGGGAGCGGAAAGCGACCGGATCAATTACGTGGTTTTGGGACTGGGTCTGAATGTGAATATGCGGGTCAGTTCTCTACCCGGGGAAGTAAGGAAAAAAGCTGCCAGCCTGATGGAGTCCATGAAGCCGATAGCGAAAATCAACCGGGTTGAGCTGCTGCAGGCCATACTTTTGCAATTGGAGATACAATACCAGCTTTTCCTGTCCGGCGGCTGGGATAAGATAATCGAAAACTATCGCCGCTTGGATACGCTCAAAGGGCGCCGGGTCAACGTAAAACAAGGCAACGAAATGGTTAGCGGTCAGGTCGCCGGTATGGATAATGAGGGCCGGCTGCTGGTAAGATCAGGCGCTAAGACCCAGAGTGTCATAGCCGGCGAAGTGCATATAGTTTAGGGAACAGGAGCGAAGAATGCTATTAGCCATTGATATCGGCAATACCAATATAGTGATCGGGATATTTAGAGATAAAGAATTATTGATAAGCTGGCGGTTTGCCACGGATATCAGGAGAACCGTAGACGAATATGGCTTGGAGCTGATGGGTTTGGTGGATACCACTATGCCAGTTGATAATAACGAGATAACCGGCGCGATCATCGCCAGCGTGGTGCCCAACCTGACCGAGGTCTGGACGGAAGTAACCAAAAAATATTTCAAAATGAAAGCCATAGTGGTGGAGGCCGCCAAAGTAAAAATGCCCATCCATTACGATAATCCGCAGGAGGTTGGGGCGGACCGGATCGTGAACGCGCTGGCCGCCTGGAAGATGTACAAAAAGTCCGGGCAGGCCATGATCATTGTCGATTACGGCACGGCCACGACTTTCGACGTGGTTTCTCGCAATGGGGATTACCTGGGCGGAGCGATCGCGCCCGGCATCGGTATTTCTACCGAGGCCCTAACCCGGAGGACCGCCAAATTGCCGCGAGTGGAATTGGTGCGCCCGCCCCGGTGCCTGGGCAAGAACACTATCCAGAGCATGCAGGCGGGACTGGTGTACGGCTTTGTCGGGCAGTCCAAGGAGATATTGAAACAACTTAAGAGGGAGATCAAGGGCCAGCCGGTTATCGTGGGTACGGGCGGGCTGGTATACCTGATACAGAACGCGGAAAAATTATTCACCAGGATCAACCAGAACCTGACCTTGATCGGTTTGCGCCTGATATATGAGGATATAAAAAAATAGGAGAGTTTATGGCGGAGAAACAATTTCTAAAGAAAAAAAGCCCGTTCAGCGATCATCTGGGGATAAAGTCCGTCAATAACGGCGCGGCGTTCCAGCTGAAGATACTGCCCCGGCATACCAACTCCAACGGTTCCGCCCATGGCGGCGCCATCTTCAGCCTGGCGGACCGGGCTTTTGCCGGCGCGGTCAACAGTAAGGGCCGCGTAGCGGTGGCCATGGAAATGAAAATAAATTACCTGTCACCGATCTGGGCCGGTGATATCGTACAGGCCAGGGCCAAGCGGATCAAGGAAGGCAAAAAAACTACCGTCTGCCTGATCGAAGTGACCAGGAAAAAAGAATTAGTGGCCATCCTTTTAGCCACCGCGTTCAATATAAGACACGAATAACACGAATGTTAGCTAATTTCACGGATATAAAACAAACTGTCAGGGAATTGTTCCTGCCGGAACAGCAAAAAACCGAACCGCTATATTTTTACGGCCGCGTCCTGGTCTACGCGCTGTTCTTTCTCTGGGGTCTTAACCTTATGCGCGCTCCCATGGATGAAGCCATGAATTCCGTTATGCACAATGTTGACCTGCCCATACATGAAGCCGGGCATATCATTTTCGGGTTCCTGGGGGAGTTCATTCAGTATTTGGGCGGCAGCCTGATGCAATTATTGATGCCGCTGATAGTATTGTTCGCTTTCCTGATAAAAAACCGTGACGCCTTTGGGGCCTCAGTGGCCTTATGGTGGTTCGGCCAGAATTTCCTGGACCTGGCTCCTTATATCAACGACGCCAGGGACCAGGTGATCATGCTGCTGGGCGGCGTCACCGGACAGGAAGCGCCGGGTTATCATGATTGGCATTATCTCCTGGGCCGGCTGGGCTGGCTGAGATATGACCATTTCCTGGCGCGGCTGAGCCATGGCGCGGGCGTGATAATAATTTTGGCCGCTTTGGCCTGGGGAGGATATATTCTCTATCAACAATTTGAGAATATGAATTCCGATGCTGCAGAAGCTTAACCGCTATTTATTCATACTTATGGTAGTGACCTGGATAGTGACCTATTTCACGGAAAACAATTATCGCGGGGTGGATAAGATCGTACCCGAAGTATTGCAGGAACCCCTGCAGACCGACGCGAAAAATGAACCGGAGATCAAGTTCGTTAACCAGGGCTATGAATACCGGCTCAAACCGCTGTTCAACTACGAGATCAACGGTCTGCTGGTGCACCAGCTCAATTATAAGCGCTTCAGTATCTATTCGTATGCCGGAGTTTTCCAGGAAGACCTGTGCCTGATCTGGGGTAATAACGTTTCCAGCAAAGTCTATCAGAGCCGCGCCTTGACCTTTTCGCAAGACTCCCGTTTCGCCTACTACCAGTGGACCGGTAATCTTGATTTTAACGGCAACCAACTGTCCAATAATCATCTAATTATCAATAGTAAGGAATTGGAGCGGAAACTGAAAAGCTTGAATACCGGTGACCAGATAAAGATCAAGGGAAAGTTGGTCAATGTCCAGGCGATAAATGCCGACAAAACCAACCGGGAAAAGCCGGAAGAGTACCAGTGGATAACAAGTACCGTCCGGACCGATAGCGGCGCGGGCGCCTGTGAGATAATCTATGTAGAGGATATACAGGTACTGCAAAAGGGCAACCCGCTGGCGGCTGAACTGCATCAGGGCAGTTTTTATGGGCTTATTGCCTTAGTGGTATTGAACCTGGCTCTTCTTTTCACCGGAGTCTAAAATAATTTATGAAGGGTGTATTTATGAAAAAGTTAACTTTGATCAGTAGCCTATTATTTATGTTCGTAATATTTTCCGGCGCAGCGTACGCCGCAAACTCTAAGAAGGTCCTGCTGGCCGTATATTTTGACAACCCGGATTATACAACTTCCCAGAACGCTTTCCGTGACCAATTGGAAAAATCGTCTAAACAAGCCAGTATAAATATCGAGTTCATGGTACTGGACACGCAGGGCTCTAAGGAATTATTTATTGCTCAATTAAAAAAGATGGAATCAATGGTTGATCTTATTTTCACTGCTGGGACGCCTAATTGCCTGGCGATAAAGGAAGCTAATATAAAGAAACCGGTAATTTTTTCCGCCGTAGCCGACCCGGTAGGGGCCAAGCTGGTGGATAGCCTGGAAAAACCAGGAGCAAATTTCACCGGCAGTCATTGCTCAGTCTCGGCTGACCGGCAATTAAGCTCCCTGTTATATGTGCTACCCCAGGCCAAGAAGATAGGATTATTGTTTAATCCCGATGATCAGGCGCCGGCCAGCCAGGTGAAATCCTGGAAGAAGGCCATGGCCACGATCGGCCTGGTACCTCTGGAATTTACTATCCCCAAAGAGGCCAATACGGTGGACTCGATAGCGGCAGCCACCAAGCCGTTGGTCGGCAAGGTCGATGTGATAGTCACCTTAGCGGACGCTAAAATTTCGGCTTTTGGCGAAGGTATGATAGCTATAGCCAATACGAACAAAATACCCACCTATACTTCGTTAATAAGTCTGGTAAGGAAAGGGGCTTTATTATCAGTCGGTTTCGATTTTGCCGAGGGAGCGCGCGCAACCGTCCCATTAGCCATAGCGATTCTTAAAGGAGCGGACCCGGCTAAGTTGCCGGTAACTACCTGCCCCCAGTACCGGATGGTCATAAATGCCAATACGGCGAGGGTGATCGGGCTAACTGTGCCGCTGGCGGCACTGCAAACCGCCTCGGAAGTCATAGAATAATAATTAGCAGACTACCAGGTACAGTGCTAAAATTTTTACTTGACAAGTATGTTCGTATTTGCTATATAATCAACACTGGAGTAAGCAAGCTAACTTACAATTTGCGCTCAGGATTGTAAGTTTTATCTTTTGTATAGGCTTAGCGCGGCAAAAATAAAAAACAGAGGAAA
>PMCA01000005.1 GCA_003153935.1 Elusimicrobiota bacterium | reverse complement strand
GCTCTACCAGCTGAGCTACCTCGGCGTACATCTATACTAATATTTTCTGAATTGGAATCCTTTTTCTTTAAAAAGCCTTAAACAGACATCCACTACCTGCGGATCGTATAGCACTCCCTTATTCTTAATAATCTCTTCCAGGGCCTTATCGATGCCCAGCGCCGGACGGTAAGGACGGTCGGAAGCCATGGCCTCCACCACATCGGCAACACTTATTATTTTTGAACCGATCAGCATCTCATCTTTATTTATGCCCCGTGGATAGCCTGAGCCGTTGATCCGTTCGTGGTGCTGCAACACTATCTCGGCGATCGGTTTGGGGAAATCTATGGTCTTGACTATTTCGTAACCTATTTGGCTATGCATCTTGATCAGCGTAAATTCTACGTCGGTTAATTTGCCCGGTTTGTTCAAGATCTCCAAAGGAACTGAGATCTTACCGATATCATGAATGAGTCCAGCATATTTTAACCAATAAGTTTCTTCTTCAGCCAGTCCCATCTCCTGAGCCAAGGCGTAAGACAGGTCGGCCACTCTTTTTTGATGGCCGGCGGTATATGGGTCCCTGGTTTCGGTCGCCATGGACAGGGCGTCGATCGTTCCCTCCAGCGTCTTTTTCAGTCTGGCGTAACTTTCTTGTAACTTTTTTTCGGCTGTCTTGCTCTCGGTAATATCCGTATGCGCGGAAACGATAACCTTGCCGAATAGCGGATGGTCGCACAGCGAAACATTCGCGTAACTCCAAAAGGTTGTGCCATCTTTCCTGACGTTCTTAACCTCACCGTGCCACTCACCCGTGCGCAGAAGTATATTAATGATGTCAGTCCTGGTTACCGCAGGTGTTTTATCGTTCACCGCGTTAACCATATTCACCTGTTTCCCTATCATCTCGCCGGGATCATAGCCGAACATTTTCTCAAATACCGGATTTGCCCATTTGATGATCAAGTCATTCAGGCCGATCAAATATATTCCTTCCGCCAGGGTGCCAAACATAACGGCATGGGCCCGCAGTTCTTCTTCCGCTTTCCTATGCTCCGTGATATCCATCGCGAAGCCAATAATCCCGGTAACATTCGCTTTCTCGTCGAAATATGGGATCTTATCAGTACGCACCCATTTCAAATCACCTTTTGTTTCCATAGGTTCGATTATACTAAGTTTTGGCTTACCTGAATTCATTACCTCCATGTCATCCAGCCAGTATTTCTCGGCGTTCACAGGGAAAAGTTCGGCGCTTGATTTACCCTCGATCTGCTCCTTAGTTAAATTCATAGACGCGCAAAATGCCTTATTCACTCTTATCATTACATTATTTTTATCTTTATAAAATATCATGGCCGGAGAAGAATCAAAAATGGCCAATAGGTCATCTTGCGTTTTGCGCAGTTTTTCCTCGGTAATTTTACGGGCGGTTATATCAACACAATTGCCTATATAGCCAACGACCGCCTCGCTTTCATCCCTTAGAGGGGTAGCGGCGGCATGAATCCAGGTGACATTACCGTCATGCTTGCGGAAACGGAATTCAATCTTATATTCCCCGTAATCCTGAAAAGCTTTTTTCCATAAAGCTTCAACCTGTGCTTTATCTTCCGGATGGATCGCCTTCATCCAGCCCATACCTGAAGCCTCAAGTGGCGTCAGTCCGGACAGTTCCGATAAACGGGTGTTTATATATTGTACCTGTCCATTGATGTCAGCCATGAATATCCCTACTGGCGAGTAAGTGGTTAAATTGCGGAAACGGAGCTCGCTATCTTTCAGTTCATTTTCAATGCGTTTTTTCTCGGTGATATCCCGGGCGATACCTATCACTACTTGGGTCTGACCGAGGTCAACTATTGAAGAATGAATTTCCAGATAAATTATGGCCCCGTCTTTACGCACCTGCGCTATTTCAAATTCAACCTTACCGGTATTGCGTAACTCCGCCAAACGCTTTTTTACTTCTTCTTCATAGCCTGGCGCTGCCAGGTCGCGCACATTTTTTTGCAGCAATTCTTCCCTGGAATAGCCTCGGATAGCACAGGCCGCATCGTTAAAATAAATATAATTACCTTCCAGGTCATGGACTATTATGCCCTCGGACGTCAGGTCCAGCAGCTTAACCTTCAGCGCCAGTTCGCTTTCCAGCAATTTCCTTAGTTCTTCCCGGTCAGCCATAATTCTCCTCATTGAGACGACTGTGTATTATTTCTGTAAATTTCGGGGTGCTCGGATTCGAACCGAGGACCTCCTGCTCCCAAAGCAGGCGCGCTAGCCAACTGCGCTACACCCCGTATATTCGGCTAAAAGATAACTACCTTCGCCTCTCCATAGGGGAAAACTATCTTTTCCCCTCATGGTGCTCGGTTGATATCGTTGTTATGTATTCAATCGTTTCTGGCAACCCTCGCGTCACCCCTTTGAGGCAACTATCGCTGCTGCCTTTTTACAAGCTAACAAGGTGAGCACCTTTTTCATCTTTTCTAACGCTAATGCCCGGTGGCTGATCTTGTTCTTGGTCTTCAAGCCCAACTGGGCGAAAGTTTTGTTGTATTCCGGAACGACGAATACCGGGTCGTAACCGAAGCCGTGTTTCCCTTTCATCTCCAAGCCAATGTATCCGTTAATTATTCCCAATACCGTTTTGGTTTTACCTTTAGGATCAGCCAGGGCGATAACGCATTTAAATTGCGCCCGGCGCCTTGATCTCGGCAGCCCTACCATCAAACGTAATATTTTCCTGTTATTGTCAATGTATCTGCAGTCAGGTCCCGCGAACCGCGCGGCATAGACTCCCGGCGCGCCGTCCAGGGCCGCTACCTCCAACCCGGTATCATCAGCCAACGCCCATTTTCCCGTAAAGCGGGCTATGGTGGCCGCTTTTTTTATGGCGTTCTCCTGGAGAGTTTTCCCGTCTTCTTCTACCTCCGGCGTCCCCGGATAGTCCTGGACGGAAAATAATTTGACCGGTAATCCTCTCAATATGTTTTTTATTTCCCTGATCTTATCCTTATTCCTGGTAGCCAGCACTAACTCCATCATTTTCTACCTCGACCCTGCTCGGTATAATGGTGAGGGCTGCGACTGAGCTCAGCCGAAGTCCCCGCCGAACCATTACTGCTCCCAGGCAATGGCGTAGACACATTCATTTTCCCCGCTGGTGCGGCAACGCGTTTCCGTAATGCGGACATTTTTGCCGCCGGCTAACTCCAGCATTTTTTCAAAATAGCCCAGCACTTTCCAGCAATAGGCTTTATGCGCGTCCACGAATCCCTCAATATGGACGCTGACGATGTTTTTGGTCTCCATCTGCGTGGTCAGCTTGCCGCTGTCATACATGTGCGACCAGAAATTCGGCAAACGGTTGATAGCGAACATCGGGTCAGCGTTAGTGACAAACACCTTGTACAACTTGGGTATGCCCTCTTCGGCTACCACGTTCCCTATCCGCCGGCATAAAGCGTAGTTACCCTTGCCCAGGTGCTGATCGGCTACGGTGATCAGGTCTATATACGGTTTTATCGGCACCATCTGGCCATACATGATATTAGCTTCAATGACCTTGCGCGACACCGCGCTCATCCTGGCCAGCACTTCCTTATATTTTTCTTCGCCAAATTGGGTTTTCAGGAACTTGATGGTGGAAATAACCATTTGGCCTTTTAAATTGCCCATTTATACCCCTGGAGTGTATTCACAAATCGCTTGCTTTTTTTTAATTCCGCGCTATATTATTACTAAGGGAAGTTGCAAGAGATAATAGGGTTCTAATCGAATCCTGTAAATCTCGACCCTGAAATCCGGCTAAGTCGAAGCTTCATATTGAAGCTCACTTCCAAGCCAAAAATTTTTGGGATCGCAATTTACCGAAAGACAGATCAAGACAACTAAATAAGTAGCAAGGAATTTAAATCCCTTGCGCTTCCCTTTAAAAGACATTAAGCTCGATTTCGTAATAGCAAGGCTTTAGCTGCCCGCTGAAAAGCGGGCAGTTCCTATTTTAAGACGGTTTTTTGTATCTCCACCAGCTCTTTAATGCCTTTTTGCGCCAATACTAACAACTTATCCAGGTCTTCCTTGGAAAAAGTATTATTCTCCCCGGTTCCCTGCACCTCAATGAACCGCCCTTGCTCCGTGGCTACCACGTTCATATCCACTTCCGCCCGGCTGTCTTCTTCATAACAAAGGTCCAGCAGCATTTCGCCGCCTACTATACCGACGCTGATAGCCGCTACCTGGCTTTTGAGCGGGAGCTCCGCGATCAGTTTCTGCTTTTTCATGGCTTGCAGACACTCCACCAGGGCTACATAGGACCCGGTGATAGCCGCGGTCCTGGTTCCGCCGTCCGCCTGGATAACATCACAATCTATCATGATGGTCATTTCACCTAATTGCTTTAAGTCGACCACGGAACGCAATGACCGGCCGATCAATCGCTGTATCTCAAAAGTGCGGCCCGATAATTTCGACCGTTCCCGCTGGTTACGGGTATTAGTGGCGCGCGGTATCATAGCGTATTCCGCCGTAACCCATCCGGTCCCGCTATCTTTCAGATGAGGCGGCACCTTCTTGTCCAGGCTGGCGGTACAGATCACCTTGGTTTCCCCGACTTCGATCAGGCAGGAACCTTCAGCGTGCTTGATATAGCCCGTGGTTATTTTAACGGGTCTTATTTTTTCACTGGTCCGGCCGTCTATCCTTGCCATGTCAATCCTTTCAGGATATGGATTTCAGATTTTCTTCCAATTTGTGTATTCTCTCAGTTATTTCCCTGGCTTTTTCCTTGACCCGGTCCACTTCGCTAATGGGCGCTTTGTGCATAAACTCTTTATTGGTCAGTTTTATATTCACCCTGGCAACCTCTTCCGCCGCCTTGGCTATTTCCTTTTCCAGCCGTTCTTTCTCTTTGCCCAGGTCAATGATATCCGCCAGCGGAATGTATATTTCTATACCAGCCACGACTGCCGCCGCGGCGCCGGCGGGTTTGGCCATATCTTCAGCCAGGGATAAGGATTCAAGCCTGGCCAGCGATGAAAGATAACCCATATTCTCTTCTAAAATTAGTTTCTGGCCGCCGGTCACTTTGATCAGCGCCTTGATCTTTTGCGCGGGATTAATCCGCATCTCCCCGCGGACATTGCGAATAGCGGAGATAACTTCCATGACCAGGTACATTTCAGCGGTGGCCTTCTCATCAACCAGGCGCGCGTCAGCCTTAGGCCACATCTGTATCATGATACTTTCATTATCCGGGTGCCAATCTTTATCTGTTATCTGTTTCAGGTTCTGCCATATTTCCTCGCTGATAAAAGGCATCTGCGGATGCAGTAGTTTCATAGCGCCATCCAGGACATAGACCAGCACGGCTTTGGCCGTATCTCTTGAGGCCTGGTCGGCGGCGGATAATTCCGCGGTCACTCCCAGGGCCGAATAAATCCTTGGTTTGACCAGCTCCAGATACCAGTCGCAATATTTGCTCCAGATGAAATCATAAAGCGCCCTAGCGGCGGCGCTTATATCGTAAACGCTCATGGCCGCGTCAATCTCGCCGATCAACCGCTGGTATTCGCCGATTATCCAGCGGTCGGCTAATTCTAATTTCAGCGCGGCAATTTCTTCCCCGGTCCGCAATTTAACCCCGTCGCCCAGGTTCATCAGGACAAAGCGGGAAGCGTTCCAGATCTTATTACAGAAATTCCGGGCTGCCTGGAAAGAATCGTTGCCTAGCTGCAGGTCGCGTCCCTTGATGCCGTTATAGGCCAAGGTGAAACGCAAGGCATCCACGCCACACTGTCCAGTTATATCCAACGGATCGATAACATTGCCGAGCGATTTGCTCATTTTTTTGCCATGGCTGTCGCGCACAATGCCGTTAAGAAAAACTTCCTTGAACGGAACGTCCCCCATGAAAGTCAATCCCATCATGATCATGCGGGCCACCCACAGGTACAGTATCTCGTGACCGGTTACCAGCACTCCGGTAGGATAAAAATATTCCAGATCGGCGTTCTTTTTAGGCCAGCCCAGGGTCGAAAAGGGCCAAAGCGCGCTGGAGAACCAGGTATCCAATACATCCGGGTCCTGGATCATTTCTTTGTGACTGCATTTCGGGCATTTGTCCGGGGGGTTGATACCCACATATTCCGGTTTTATACCCGAACGCAGGGAATAATTATCTTTTCCCGGGCCCACGATTATTTTTTCCTTATTACATTCGGGACAATACCAGGCCGGTATCCTGTGCCCCCACCAGATCTGACGAGAGATACACCAGTCGTGCAGGTTTTTCATCCATAGCAGGTACGGTTTAGTCCAGCTGTCCGGTACGAACCTGGTTTTCCCTTCCTCCACGGCTTTACTGCCCGCGTCGGCCATGCCCCTGGTGCTCAAATACCATTGTTCGCTGACCAGAGGCTCGATAGCGCTGTTACAGCGATAGCAACGGGTAATGGGTAAAGTATAATCCTCTTCCTTTTGCAGGAATTCTTTATCTTTAAGGTCTTTTATTATGGCTTCCCGCGCTTTATAGCGGTCCTTGGCGATATATTCCTTGACGGCAGCGGTCGGGATCTCCTGTCCGTTAGTATCCAGGCTGGCATTGGCCGTGATCTTGCCTTCCTTATCAATTACCTGGATGGCTGACAGGTTATGACGCTTGGCAATCTCCCAGTCGTTAGGGTCATGCGCAGGCGTCACTTTGACCGCGCCGGTACCGAAACTCATCTCAACTATTTCATCGGCCACCACAGGAATTTCCCGGTTGACCAAAGGCAGTATCAATATTTTGCCGATCATGTCTTTATAGCGCTTATCTTTGGGATTGACCGCGACGGCCGTATCCCCCAGCATGGTTTCCGGCCGGGTGGTNNGTCTCCGGCCGGGTGGTGGCGACCGTTATATATTCCGATCCTCCATTAAGAGGATACTTTATATACCAGAGCTTGCCTTTTTCCTGCTCGTGCTCCACTTCACTCTCGTTCAACGCGGTACCGCAGCGAGGGCACCAGTCCACTATATGTTCGCCGCGATAGATCAATCCTTTTTCATATAATTGCAGGAAGGCGGTCCGCACCGCCAGGGAGCATTGTTCATCCATGGTAAAACGTGTCCGTTCCCAGTCGCAGGAACAGCCAAGCGTGCGTAGTTGCATCAGGATAGTATCGCCGGTTTCCGCGCGCCACTGCCACATTTTTTCCAGGAATTTATCCCGGCCCAAGTCATAGCGGGATTTCCCTTCCTTCTTGAGCATTTTTTCCACGACGTTCTGGGTGGCAATGCCGCCATGGTCCGTTCCCGGGATCCAGCAGGCTTCGTCGCCCTTCATGCGCCTGACGCGGATGATAATATCCTGCAGGACATTGTTCAGGGCGTGCCCCATATGGAGCGATCCCGTCACATTGGGCGGCGGTATGACAATGGTATAGGAGGGTCGGTTTTTATCCGGCACAGCATGGAAATATTTCTCCTGCAGCTTATACCACTTGCTATCCACTATTTTAGGGTCATATTTAGACGGTATTTCCACTAAAATCTCCTATACAGATTTGAATAATTATTTTACCATAAGCCACCAGAAAAGTAAAGATACAAATATAGACTATTCTCTTTAAAAGACTTGCTTTTTTTTACCCATTAAGGTATATTTATCTGACAATTTTAACCCGCTCAAGGAGGCTTGACTTTGATAAAGACTTTGCGTAAAAATACCAAAATTTTTCTCTGGTTCGCGGCCAGCGTGTTCATCCTGGCCACCTTTATGGGGTTAGGCGGCTACTTCTTCACCCGCACCCCGGACGCAGTCGCCCGGATCAACGGGAAAAAGATCAGCTATGAAACCTTCAATAACGTTTACTACGAGCGCTTGAACAGCTACCGTAATATGTACAACGCCGATATCAACGAACAAATGGCAACCAGCCTGAAGAAAATGGTGCTGGAGGACATGATCCGGCGGGAATTAATGCTGCAGGAAGCCAAAAAGGAAAAGATCAAGATTTCCGACGCCGATCTGAGCAATTATATCCAGCAGTTCCCCTACTTCCAAAAGAACGGGCTCTTTAACCAGCAGCAATACCTAGCCGTCCTGAAAACGCAAGTGCACATGACCCCAGCGCAATTTGAGAACGAGGTCAGACAAAGCTTGATCCTGACTACTCTGCGGGACAAAGTAACGACCAATCTAAGCGTGACGGACCAGGAAGTAACCACAGAGCAGGCGAAGCGCGCCAAGGATAACAAGACCAAGACCAGCGCCGCCGACCTGGAAAAGGAAAAGGTAACGGTCAGGGAAGCCTTGATACAGGAGAAGAAATCGCGGGCCTTTGAGGCCTGGTTCAACCTGCTACGGGCCAAGTCTAAAGTGGAGAATAATTTGGACGCAGTGGAAAAAATGATGGCAGGTAAGGGACAGGAATAAAACCGTTGATCGTTAATCGTTCATCGTTGATAGCTAAGGCAGTTTAAAACTTAATTTCTTTAACATCTTTTTGAGAAGTTCTATAGGCAAGCCAACGACATTGTAATAACAGCCATTTATTTGTTCGACAAAGACATCTTTCTCTTCCTGCACGGCATAGGCCCCGGCTTTATCCAGATGACGCCCGGAATGAAACTCAATTTCTTCCGGGCGTAATTTTTTCATTTTCACCCTGGTTTTTTCCGCCGCCACCAGGGTTTTACCACCGGGCCGGTCGATCAGCGCCAGGCCGGTAAAGACATAATGATAGCTGCCGCTTAGCTTACCCAGGATTTCCCGGGCATGCCGGGGATCCCGCGGCTTACCCAGGATCTCTCCCCTTCTCACTACGATCGTATCCGCGCCGATAACAATGCCCTGCTTAACTTGTTTGGCCACTTTCTGGGCCTTAAGCAGGGCTAATTTCTTTACCAGCTGGGCCGGCGTCAGACGCGGATAGATCTTTTCCCTGAGGCGGCTGGGCTTAATGGTAAAAGACAGCCCCATTTCCCGCAATAATTGTTCCCGCCGTGGCGAGGCGCTGGCCAGGATGATCTTTTTCTCGGGTGACTTCATCGGCGGATGATCCGTCTTTGAATTTTATGTATTTTTTCTATGTATTTCTCGTAATAAATGATGTTGCGCACATCACCCATTACCCGGGCGACGTCTACCATCCCGGAAGCGTATTCCAATCCCTCTTCCAGTTTATTGTGCTCGATCAGATCCTCCATCCGCAAGTCTTTCCTTTCCTCAATATCGATCTTTTCGGGCATATTAGCCATGCCATAATCAACGTGCACATAATTCTTAAACTCGGGACGGATAAAGCTGCCGACGTAAAAATACTCCCGTTCAAAGATCAGGACCAGTATTACCGCCAGGGCAAAGCACTTCACCCACATCAAGGCGGTGATCATAGCGACCAGGCACAGGCAGATCAGGAAGAAATAGGCCCATTTCCTCAGGAAATACAGACCGGCACTGATAACCAAGAGAAGCAGGGAGTAGAATTCCAGCTGGAATTGCAAGACAGGCTGGAACAGCACGTGATAAGGCTTAGGTGTCAGGGCAAAGCTGCTGGCGAAACCGAAGACATCGCCTTTAAAGGCGTAGCAGATGGCTATGTTCAAAAAGATAACAGCCACAATATCGATCATTACCGGTTCGGTTTTTAGCTTATCGCGCATTGTTTATTCTTTAACTCCGAATTTATTCTTATCCCGGGACCGCTCTTTAACGGCCTCAGCGGTAATAAGCCGGCGACTCAATAGTTTTTCCAGTGAGGATTCCATGGTATGCATGCCGTATAATCCTCCGGTCTGGATGATCAAGGGCAACTGTTCCAGGCGCTGTTCGCGGATCAGGTTGCGCACTGCGGGGGTGGCGATCAGCACTTCCGTGGCTAACACCCGCTCCCAGGGCTTGTCCGCGTGCGGCAGCAGTATCTGGTAGATGAGTCCCTGCAGGGTTTCGGCTAACTGCATCCGGGCCTGTTTCTGCTGCTCTACCGGGAACATGGAGATGATCTGGCTGAGCGCCTGGATCGAATCAAAGGCCGGCAGGGTAGCCAGGATCAAATGCCCGGTCTCAGCGGCGGAAAGCGCGGTGGCCATGGTTTCGGCGTCCCGGATCTCGCCTATTAATATGACGTCAGGGTCCTGTCTTAAGGCGTGTTTCAAGGCGATGGGGAAAGACTTGGTGTCTAACCCGATCTCCCTCTGTTTGACGATGCTTTTCTTGTAATCATGCACGTATTCGATCGGGTCCTCGAGAGTAATGATCACCGCGGGTCGTTCATTATTGATATAATCCACCATCGCCGCCAGGGTGGTGGTTTTACCGGCGTTAGTGGCGCCGGTGACCAGTATCAGGCCGTTTTTCTTGCGAGCCAGTTCGGTCACTATCGGCGGCAATCCCAGTTCATCCAGGTTGCGGATCTTGGCTTCGATACGCCGGAAAGTGATTTCCACATTGCCGCGCTGGAAATGCACGTTAAAACGGAAACGCACCACCGGCGACAGGGCAAAGGAGGAATCAAGCTCCAGTCTTTTCTCTAATACCGCTTTTTGATCGTCGGAAAGAATACTATAGATCATCTTCTTAAGGAGTATACCGGTGACCGGTTGATGGCTGATCATCTTCAGATTGCCACCTACGCGAATATGCGGTTTATGGCCGACCGAAAGATGCAGGTCGCTGGCGCCCTCTTCCAGCGTTATCTCCAGCAACTTGATGATCTCGCTGCGCTCCAGGAAAGTAACGATCTGTTTACGGAAATGGTCGTCCACCTGGTCGAATTCCAGCGCCGCCTGCTTTTCATCATAGTCCAGGCGGGTAACGGCGCCCCAGCCGCTCATGATCTCCAGGAAAGTCGGCAGAGTTACTTCGAACCTGACGCGGTCACCTATGCTGATGCCTTCCGGTGAGCCGAAAAACAGGTTTTCCGAGGAAATCTCGGTTATCCTGCCCTCCTTGATGATCTCTTCCCGCCCGTTATGGACAAAATAGCGAAAGGGAATGTTAGTCTTGAGCCGCGTAGTCTTGCGCTTTTCGTTGCCTGGATTCATTGGGGTTCCTTTAAGAATGTATTTTATCATCCGGTCGGTATGGACTTTTGACAAAGATGAACCTGGTGTTATCGTTGGTATCGTTGATTATATCATGTTTTTCTCCTGGCGCTAAACAAAAAATATCGCCCGGGGTGACCCGGTATTCTTTTTTATCCACCATCATTACCGGCGTGCCAGCCAGGAAATAAAATGTTTCTTCCACTTCCCGGTGAAAATGCTCGCCCAGCTTCTGTCCCGGCTTGAAAACCGCCAGGCCGCCTTCCCAATGCGGTCCCTGGACAAAGTATTTGGTCCCCCAATCGCCGTTCTTGAAGGCTTTATCGCGCTCGTTGAATTTTTTCACGCCGGCTCCCTTACTGGATAATATTTACTTTTTGCCCGCACTTGCCGCAGTGGCCCTTAGCCAGGGCCTTAATGACCGTATTATAACCTACCCGCGTGAGCAGCAGTTCCTGGCAATGGGGGCAATAGGTGTTGGCGGTCTTCTCTTCAAAAACATTGCCGATATAAACGTATTTCAATTTTTTGACGGCGATCGCCCGGGCTTTGTGCAGAGCGGCCAGGGGCGTGGGATCGGCGGTCATTTTATAACAGGGGAAATAACGCGAGAAATGCAGCGGCACTTCTTCGCCCAGGGAATAGACCCAGTCGGTCAGGTCTTCCAGCTCTTCCGGAGAATCGTTGAGATGCGGAATGAGCAGGTTGGTCAGCTCGATATGAACTTTTTTCTTGATGCAGATCTCCGCCGTGCGCAGGACTGGAGCCAGCCGGCCGCCGCAGCTTTTTTTGTAAAACTCATCGCGAAACGACTTGATATCGATGTTCAACGCGTCTATCTCCGGCAGCAGGCGCAAGAGCGGCTCTTCCTGGATGTAGCCGTTGGTCACCAGGACGTTCTTCAGACCGTATTTATGGGCCATGGCTGCGCATTCCAGGACATATTCATAATTCATCAACGGTTCGTTATAAGTATAGGCGATACCTATGGTCCCGTATTGCTTGGCCATCCGCACCGCGTCGTCGCAGGAGATCTGCCGCAGTTTCAGCTCTGCCGGTTTCTTTTGGGAGATCTCCCAGTTCTGGCAGAAGAGACAGTTAAAATTACACCCGGCAGTACCTATGGAAAAGATATCACTGCCGGGGTAAAAATGGTACAAAGGCTTTTTTTCCACAGGATCGATGTTTACCGAAGCAAACTGTTCGTATACCTGCGAATATAGCTTGCCGTCCTGGTTCTCCCTTACGCCGCAATGGCCCGTTTTACCAGGCTCGATAATGCACAGGAAAGGGCACAATTGGCATTGTACGGCTTTCGTCTCGGCATTATGTACGGCATAGTAAAGCGCTTCATGCATGAACTAAAATCCTACGAATAGTTCCGTAAAGATCACGTTATTCTTGACTTTGTCGATCCCCGCCGGAGGATTTTCGTCATTCACTTCGCCTTCCGTCTGCAGCCAGAGGGACTTGGTGAAATAATAAACACAGCCAGCGACGGTCTGTTTCAGTTTCCAGGTGTAACTTTTCGCCGTGGCGGTGACATCGGGAATAACTTCCCCGTAACGCGCGTAAACATTAAAGGTCTTATCCGTGCTGTAGGGGAATTTATAGAGGACCAGTGCCTGCCAGGCGGTATGTTTCAATTCGCTGCTTTTGCCTTCATAGGCCTCAGCCTGAACCTGGAATTGTTTAAATACATACTTGGCGTCCACACCGATCCGGGTTTTCTGCCTGGTGATATAAGTGTTATGTTCGGTACTGGTCGCGTTGGCCACCAAAAAAGCCAGGTCAGCGTCGCTTAGCGTACCGGATGATCCGCTCGCCCCGAAGCTTAAGCCGGGGACAAAATTACTGTTGCCTATCCGGCAAGCCATTTCCTTATTGTCGCTGGCGTCGCGGCCCTGGAAGGTGCCCAGGGTTGAATCGCGGTCGGCCAGGAAATTCACCCGGTTCTTGCCCTCGCCGGCCTGCCTGTAACCCAAAGCATAGCCGTTATGGACCGCCAGGGAGAAATCGATTATGTCAATTCTACCGATATACTGGACACCGAGGATACGGTCATGGGTAAACATATCTGAAACAATTCCGTAGTTAGTGGTGATGCGGTTAGCCCCGTTCGGGACCAGGCCAAAAGCGTAATCCCTGGTCTGCCCGATCAACAAGGTGCCGTTCAAAGGTAATCCTTTCACTCCCAAATACATGTGCTCAAATAAGTAAGTGTTCCCGCCGTAGGCCAAAACCCCGACTTCGCCCCACATCTTATCGGTAAAATCAGTTTTCAGGTCCAGGGACAGCTCGTCAAAGCGGAAAGTATCCGCTTCCTGCGGCAAAACCAGATAACGGGTGCGGATGTACCCTTTTATTTTCATCGGATAAGAAGATACCACCGGTGTATCCGCCCAAACCAAACCCACAGTCGCCAACAAAACTAGCAGAACCAGTAAAACTTTAATTCTACTCATACATCCCCCCCTATTATTTAACGGAACTATCGATCCAGTCCAGATATTCAGCGCTGCCGGCGATGATCGGCAGGGCGATGATCTCCGGCACTTTATAGCTATGCAGTTGTTTGACTTTTTTTATTACGGCGTTGATCTTAGCGGTTGTGGATTTGGCAATAATGACGATCTCGCTGGCCCGGTTGATCTTTTTTTGCCACCAGAAGACCGATTCGGAATGCAGTAGTATATTGGCGCAGGCGATCAGTTTGCCGTTAAGCAATTCATTGGCAATTTTATCCGCTTCGTTATAGTGGGCGCAGGTAATAAAAAGAACTACATATTTGCTTTTACTACTCATGCGGCTGACCTCCCGGGGGATCATCGGAGAGTTATACTATGTTCTGTGACTGTTCCCTTAATTTTTCCAATTCACCCTTAACCTGGATCACTTTCTGGCTGATGATCACGTCATCGGCTTTGGAGCCCATGGTGTTGATCTCGCGGTTCATTTCCTGCAGGGTAAAATCCAGCTCGCGGCCGACCGGGGTACTTTTCTTGACGATCTGGCCGAATTGCTTGATGTGGGAGTTGAACCGCACGATCTCTTCGGTGATATCCACTTTCTCCGCGTAGAAAGCCACCTCATGCATGATCAGGGTATTATCAACCTGTTGCCCTTTCAGGATGCCCTTGATCCGTTCTTCAAAGTTCTTACGGTATCTCTCGGACATTTGCGGAGCCAGCTGGTTGATCTCGTCAATAACGGTATTGAGCACCTCCAGGCGTTCGAGGAAATCGCGCTCGATGGCTTTGCCTTCCCGGTTGCGGATCATTTTAACGTTATTGATAGCCTGGAAGATAGCTTTTTTAAGATCGGGAACTACCTTTAAGAGATTGACCGGGGTTTCTTCCACTTGAATGATATCGGGTACTTTATTGAGCAGAAATTCCAGGCTGACGTTAGCCGGCATATCCAGATCCTTGGCCATCTTGATCAGCACGGAAGTGTAGGCTTGAGCCAGCTCCTTGTTTACTTTAAAAACCAGTTTCCTGAGGGTGGTCCTTGATTCCAGGCTGATATTTACGTCCACGTGCCCGCGTTTTAGCTTCTCCTGGATGGTCTTCCGGACTTCATCCTCTAAAGGCATAAGCAGGGTCGGGATCTTTATGTTAATTTCGCAGTAACGATGGTTGGTACTCCGCAACTCTACCCGGATACCGCCCTCTTCACCCCGGCCATAGCCAGTCATGCTTTCCATAATCGTTCCTTTATCTTTTATTTCCCGGCTTTGTTTTGAGTTTGGTTATTTTACCACAAGTGGGGGGACTAATGCAACCACCAAATTTCTTAACCAGCGCCTAAACGCGGAGCCAGTCTCACGGCGGGTCAATAAGAGGAGCCCCGTAGTTCTTTTGGTTACTGGAACCTCAGAATGGTCAAGGAAGTTGCCGGCCGGCTCCCCGCCCAGGGTCAATTCGGTTATCTCACCCTGGCGGCCACCGCAAAAATCAATGATCTCGCTTAAACTGGTGCCGATCCTCACCCGGATATTTTGCGGCTCCCTGATGCCGCTGCCGTCCACCGTTATTACCCGGTCGATCAAAGGCTTGTTATACCTTAGCGCTTCATAGATGGCTATGGCAGTGGCGACATGGTCGATAACTATGCCGCTGGCCTGAGGGGTCTTCCCGGCCGGAACGTTCACTTTTAGCAGTTCTTTAATAAGGCGGCTCTCGTCGGCCACAGAGTATGTTTTCCTGACTGCGGCCACTTCCATATTCGGCTCCATCAATACCGCCTGCCTCATGACCGTGAGCGCGTCACTACGCTGAGCGGGTACGGCAATGATCCCCCGGGCTACGTCCAGCAGGTTCATCACTATCTTCAATCCCTCGATCACGCTCCTGGGGTTTTCCAGCAACAACTGTGCGGATGCGGTAAAACCGGGATGGGCAGTTACGCTTTGCATGATCACTGTGCGGATAAGATGTTCTTCAGGAGGAGCGTTAAATCCTGCCAGACCTTTTTCCCTGATGCGCCCCCTCACCTCGTGGGCCAACAGGCGGAAATAATTATCGTCGCGGTGAACTTCAGGGGACCATTTATCTAAATTATCGGATTCTATGAAAACCGCAGATATTTCCGGCCCGGATGGATAGTTAACGGGCTTGATAGCTACTACAGTGCCGGAGATCGAGGCATGCACAGGAGCGCCTAAATAAGCGTCTGTATCCCCGATCTTCTGCCCCTTCTTCACCTTTTGCCCCTTCTTAACCAGCGCCCGACAGGGCGAGCCGTTATGCTGTAGTAAAGGAATGACCGCCAGTTTAGGCGGCGGCATGTTTATGATCAAAATAAAACCCTCGGATCAGTAAATTTTTTGTAGTTTACCGTAAACCCGAGGGTTTTGTCAAGATGTTCAAAATATAGTTTAAGCTTCTTTATCTATCTCCCGCTTCGGCGGCCGGCCAGTCAGTTTCCTGGCCCAGAGGCGGAAGGACTCCATATAGCCGAATATCGCCGGGATCACCACCAGGGTCAACAGAGTCGAGCTGAGCAGACCGCCGATGATCGCAATACCCATGCTCTGCCTGAATTTGCCCGACTCGCTTAAGGCCAGGGCCAGGGGCAGCATGCCGGCGATCAAAGCGCAAGTGGTCATCAGGATGGGACGCAACCTGGTCAGGCCGGCCTTGATAATGGCCTCGTTCTCAGCCATTCCCCCTCTCATCAATCTCAGGGTGAGGTCTACCAGCAGGATGGAGTTCTTGGTGACCAGACCGAGCAGCATAATGAACCCGATCATGGTGAACATATTGATCGATTGACCGGTCACGAACAGGGCCAGCAGTCCGCCGACGATCGCCAGGGGAAGGGCCAGCATGATCGTAAAAGGTACGATCATGGATTCATACAGGCTGGCCAAGATCAGGAAGATAAATATTATGGACAATCCGGCCGCGATCACCATATTCCTGAACATATCCATAAGATCCTCGGAAGCCCCGATGAATTCGTAGCTTACCCCTTCAGGCAGTTTTGTATTCTGCAGCATCTTCGTCGCTTCCTTGGTTATGTCACCGATCGCTCCGCCTTTGGCCAAATTAGCGTTGATCTGGATATAACGGTCGCGGTTGCGGCGGAATATCTTAGACGGACCGGTAGTATTTACCGGTTCGGCAATATTATCCAGTTTCACCAGTTGCTGGTTCACGTTAGGCACATAGACCTGGTCATAACTCTTGCTCAGATCACGCTGGTCATCCTGTAGGCGGACCCGGACATCATATTCCAACCCGTTTTCCCGGAACTTGGCGGGATTTACCCCCTCCACCATGGCTCTCAGTTCTTGCCCAGCCACTCCCGACTGCACTCCTACTCTCTGCATTTTGACCGGATCCATCTTTACCTGGAACTCAGGCTTACCCGGTTTATAGTTGGTATCGACATCCACCAAACCCTTAATGGAATTTATTTTGGGCATGACAATGTCCGAAGCCTTACCCAGGGCATCGAGATCCTCGCCGGTCAGCAGCAGAATGAAGGGATAGTTATCCCCGCTGCCGACCATGCTCATGTCATTGACCGATACTTTCACGTATTTTTCCATCGGCTGCAGCTTATGCCTGACTATCTCTTTCATCTTACTGGTAGTTACTTTGCGTTCATTGTAAGGCACCATTTTGACGAACATCTGGGTAATATTGCTCTCCGCAGTGCCGCTAGCTCCCCCATTAAGATCGCCGACTATCTCCATGACAGAACCAATTCCCTTGTTCTGCCTCAGTATATCCTCGGCCTGCAGAGAATATTTGTCCATCTGCTGCAGGGAAGTGCCGGGAGCCGCCTCCAGTTTTACCAGGAACTCCCCATTTTCATTGTCGGGCATGAAAGTTATCGGGATACCCTTAACCAGGAGCAAACTGCCGGCAAATATAACTGCCGAGAATATAAGCGTCAGCATCTTATGACGCAGGGTCAGGGACATTACTTTCTGGTAAGCTGCTTCGATCTTTTTGTAGAACCGGCCAAAGGCTTCCGCTGGCCAATAGATAATGGCCAGGATCGAGCCCCAGAATCCCTTTCTTATCTCGGCTGAAGCAACATGGGCTTTCGTTATCATGTAAGCGCTGAGCATCGGGGCCGTCGTCAAGGCGTCAAAGAGCGAAATGGCCATGGCAAAAACTATGGTCAAGCCGAATTCCTTAAAGAATTGGCCGATCATTCCCTGCAGGAATCCGACCGGCAGGAACACGGCAATGACCGTAAGAGTGGTCGCGATGACGGCCATCATCACTTCATTGGTCCCTTTCTCGGCTGCGACTATCGGTTCCTCTCCCAGCTCAATGTGCCGGAAGATATTTTCCCGCACCACAATAGCGTCGTCTATAAGCAAGCCTACCGCCAGGGACAGGGCCATCAGGGACAGCATATTGATGGAGAACCCGCTCAGGCCCATGAAGATGAAGGCCCCGATCAAACTGTTCGGCAAAGCGATCACCGTAATGAAGGTCGAGCGCAGGTTGCCGAGGAACAGGAAGACCACCAGAATGGCCAGCAGGATGCCTTCAAAGATCGTCGTTTTTACGTCCTTGAGATTATTCCTGATCGGCCTGGCCCCGTCGTAAACCATACTGACAACAGGCTGCCCTTTGGCTGTGGTTAATATCTTATTCACTTTAATAATTTGCTTCTGTAGATTGTCCGAGACTTCCACTGAATTGGCTCCGGACTGCTTAAAAGCGATCAGGATCAAACTGCGCTGCGGCCCGTGCTCCATATCGTCGTAATAGCCGAGGCTCTCCTCCTCCTGCACAGAATCGGTGACTGTTCCCACCTGTTTGACCGTAACCGGTACATCACTGCCGTAGAAACTGACAATGGCATCCTTGATCTGGTCGAGGGAACGAAATTCGCCGACACTGCGGAAAGCCAGGTCTTTCTCACTCTTGTGGACCTTGCCGATGGGGATGTTCTGGCTGGTCGCGCCGATGTGGTTGGCTACCCCGGTGACGTTGGTCTCATATTCTTTCAGTTTGTTGCGGTCCAGGTCGACATGGATCTCCCGTTTGGTCCCGCCGAAGACCATGACACTGCTGATATTGGGGACCTGTTCCATCAGATTCCGTATCCTGTTATCGGCCAGGTCATACAGCTCATTGGGTGAAAGACCGTTGGCCTTAAGCCCCATTATCACGACCGGCATATCCGCGGGATCCACTCTCGATACTATGGAATCCTTGGCATCGTCGGGCAGCTGGTCCTTTATCAGCGCGATCTTATCCTTGACCTGTTGTTCCGCGTATTTCGGGTCTGTTTCGAGCGTGAATTCCCCTATCACCATGGAAACGCCATCCTGGCTGATTGAACTTACATTCTTCAGCCCCGAAATGGAGCCGACCTGCTCCTCCAGTTTCTTGGAGATCAAGGTCTCCACTTCCTCGGGCCCCGCCCCCGGATAGACAGTCGTTACGATTATATAAGGAAAGTTAACATCCGGGAACATGTTCACAGGCATGCGGGCGTAGAATATACCTCCCACGACAAGCATGATCACGATGATCGCGGTGATAAGGGTCGGTCTTTTTATGGCTAATTTGGCTATATTCATTATTTCTCCTCCAAACTCTGTGCTGGCGTATTATATAATTCCGCCCGGGCCTGGGTCATAAGCTCCTCAAACACCAGCCGGTAAACGTTTAAGGTCGCATCATCAAGGTCGTTCTCGGCGTTCAGCACCAAAAAGGTGGTAGAGCGGCCGCGTTCCAGCCGCGTTTGCTCCTGCATCACCCTTTGACCCTGGACCTCCATGATCTCCTGGGCCAAACTAAGCCGGGATTTTACATTGCTCCAGTCTTTGACCAGCTGGTCCCAGTCATTAGCCGCCGCCAGTTCCGCCTGGGCTAAAGTCTGTTTTGCGGAATAGAAATCATTCTTATATCCCTGCCTCACCTTGTTGAGGGTTTTATAGTCCAGGGGCACAATAAATGACAATCCCAACATATAAGCTGGTTTATCACCGTTGGCCACCTGGTTCCAGGTATCGGAATACTGCAACCCGAGCCCGTGAGCCGTATACTGGCCGAAGGCGGTAAGTTCCGGCAGGGAGCGGTAGTAAGTTTCCCGGTCAGCTGATTCGCTGGATTCGTAGGCAGCCTGAGCCGACAGTACATCGGCTCGGGTCCCGGTTTTGGTTAAAGTTTTCAGGTTTTCATAGTAAGCGATCTTGTCGGCCAATTTCTCCAGGGTAACATCCACTGTATCGCCGGAGCGCCCGAGGAACTGGTTAAAGCTGCGGCTGGCCTTGACTTCATCTTCCTGGGCTAACTGCAGGTTTAATTGCCTTAATTTATAGCCGGCCTGGGCCGTTAAGAGATCAGCTTTATCCGCCAGGTCGAGTTTAACTTTATCTTCATTCCATTTCAGGAGTTTTCCGGTGCGCGTCAGCGATGTTTCCCTGAAAGCGACCACTTCGCGCGCCAGGGTCAGGTTCCAGTAAACAGCTTTGGCGTTCATCAGTACCTGCTGCTTTTTATAGATCAATAAATACTGGCCGGCCCGAGTCGCGGCTTTAGCTTTCTTGATGCCTGCCCCGGTCAAGCCGGAATTAAAATCGCGCAACAGCGACTGCTGCAACCGCACAAAAGGCTTCATCTCATAGCCGGTGAAACTAGATACCGGGCTGGCTCCATCAAAAAGCGCGGTAGGCGACAATAAAGTAACTTCTGAATCCGTATAGCTGTAGCCCAGGCTCAGGTTAGAGCCGGTGCTAAAATACTTGTTAGCGCCGATATCCCAGGAATTAACCGTCATTTTATCTATCGGGAAGGTTGAGCCGAAAGACGATCCGCTGCGATCGTCAAGGTAGTTATAATTAGCGGTCAAATACGGTGAGTACACCATGTCCAGCTCCAGTGTTTTCCCGTAAGCCGCCTGGATAGCCAGGTCCGCGGACTTGATATCCGGGTTATTGGCCTCCACTTGCGCCAGGTATTGCTCCAGGGTTATTGTTTCCTGGGCGGATAGATTGCCCGCCAGGCCTAAACTTAATAATAATAATACGATAATGGTTTTAGTGTTTTTCATTAGTTGACTCTCCCCTTCTTTACGCCGTTCAAGAACGTGTTTATAATAAACTCAGCCTCTTTTTTATGGGACATTTTTATATTATGGAACAAGGCCCGCATGGTGAACATTTGCACCATACCGCCCAAGGCAGTCGCCATCTTATCAGGATCTCCCTTTTTAAGAATTCCTTCCTTGATCCCCTGTTTCATGATATCGGTTAACATGTTCATTACCCCAATCATCATCTCCATACCTTTTTCATGAACTTCCTTCTGCAGGTCCGAGCACAGGACGTCTCTTTCCAGCATCATGATCATGGTTATCAAGTCGCGGTCATTTTCAAAACTGTCTAAACTATATTCTACATAGGCCTGGATCTTTTGCCTGCTGTCCATATCACTGCCGAACATCGCGCCGAGCGAATCCCGGCGGCTGGTAAGTGCTTGATCGATCATCGCCCTTAACAGGCTTTCCTTGCTGGCAAAGCAGAGATAGAGCGCGCCCTTGCTTATCCCGACCTCCCGGGCCACGTCATCCATGGTGGCGCGATGGAATCCTTTGTGTACGAATACCGTGCGGGCCGCTTTCAGGATCTCGCCCTTACGCCAGTCATGGGCTTTTTCCTTTAATATGTTCTTTTTCGTTTTCATTCTGCTCTCCTTATTGACCAGATAGTCATTTAAATGACTACTCAGTCATAAATTTACCATAGAAAAAACCAGTTGTCAAGGGAAAACTGGCGGATAGCGGTTACTGGAAGGACCGGTCGTCTATTTTAACGTTCTCCTTAAGTTCCAGGAAAGTATAATTCTCATACAACTCATCGTTATCATTAAAGATCTGGATATTAACCGGTAAATGGCTGTCCCGTCCGGCAAAAAGTATCATCCGCCGGCAATAGTAGCCCTTATTTTTCTCGGATGGCAGTAATACTTCCAGCCGCGAAGTCGCCTGACCCTGAAATTGCGTGTCCCTGTAATCCACTATCTTTAATTCGTTATTCTTCCTGGCCCGTTCATAGTTAGCGGTGATCAGCTCGATGACTTTGCCCAACCCACTCGCGGTGATGGGGTGATGGTTATTCTTCATGGCGGAAGCCCCCAGAGGATCCGTGGAATAGGAGAATCCTAAACCGGTTTTTACCCGGATCCGGTTATTATTCTCGCCCTCCTGATATATCGCCACTACCACCCTTTTCAATCCTGACCGCCAGCTCATCTTTACCCGGAAGGGCTTGGCAAAAAGCAGGTCGGTGTCCTCGGTATTAAGTTCCCCATTAATTCTTTCTTGTTTGATAAAATGTACCGAGTAAGAATCAAGCCGCGCGTAGGACTCGTTCATCTTTTTCACCAGATCATCGCAAAAAGCGTAATCATCCGCACGGGCCGGCCTGCCCAGGGTGAATAATATCATCAGCGTTAATAATAAATATTTTATACCGGTAAAAATGATTTTCATTGAGTCCTCAGTTGATTTATGTTATAAGAGGGGCTATGAAAAAGCGTAAGGCACCCTTCACCGAATTAATTGATATTATGGCGCAGCTGCGGTCGCCCCAAGGCTGCCCCTGGGACAAGCACCAGACCCACCAGACCCTGAAAAAATACCTCCGGGAAGAATCCCGGGAGGTTATCGAGGCCATCCAGGAAAATGACCCGGAACATTTGTGCGAGGAGCTGGGCGATGTCCTGTTACAGGTGGTTTTTCACGCGCAAATAGCCAGGGAGAACGGCGAATTCAACATCGACGACGTGATCCGCGGGCTGGTACGCAAGTTAAAAAGGCGGCACCCTCATGTTTTCGGTAAGATAAAGGTGAAAAACGCCCGCGAAGTAATTATTAACTGGAACCGGATCAAGTTAAAAGAAAAATCACTTCTTAAAAAATAAACCGCAGTGACAATGCCCTTCTTTTTCTATCTCCAGCTTGTGCCATAAACACGGACAGGCTTTCTGCTTATCCTCCACCGCGTTACCGGTTAATGCCCGGCAGGGACAATACCTGAGTCCGCGATTGATTTTATTCCTGGCTAATCCCTCAATGATCATTTCCACGGCGCTTTCGTCGGGATTCAGCCGTAAATTATGGGCAGCGCAATATTTATCCACAAAGCGCCTTATTTTTTCTTTTTCTTCCCTCAGTTCATCAGCCATAAATATTATAAAAGCTTATTAAGCTTTTCCGCGATGGCTTTCTTGCTGACCACGCCAATGCTCTGGTCAACCAACTGCCCACCCTTAAAAAACAACAGCGCTGGGATAGCGTTGATGCGGTACTGGGCAGCGGTCTGCTCATTCTCATCGGTGTTCAACTTACAGACTTTGGCCTTACCGGCAAAGTCGTTGGCCACTTCCTCAATTACCGGACCCAGCAACATGCAAGGACCGCACCAGCTCGCCCAAAAATCCACCAGCACAGGTTGGTCCGCCTTCAGTACCTCTTGCTCAAAAGTCGCATCGGTCACAATTATTTCGTTACTCATATCAATCTCCTTCCCATTATTTTATTAGGTCTTCGTCTTGAATATGGTTAAGCTCTTTCTAAGTAGTATAGCTATCCGGCGACTTGGTTTTGAATACATTGGGGGAAACCACTCCACCCGAGAAGATCATCTTCAGGGCTTCATCCACTCCCAAGTCCAGGAAGACTATGTCCTGCTCTTCAAAAATAGTGATAAAACCGGTAATAGGGTTGGGCACGGTGGGAATAAATACCGTATGGTATTTACCGCCCTTTTTAAAGCCGGAATTCTCTAAACCGGTCCTAGTGATAAACCCCAGAGTGAAGCAATCCTTGTGCGGCCAGCGCACCAGAGCAGTGCGGCTGAATTGCTGGTCCTTTTTTTCCGAGAACATGAACTGGGTTAACTGCTTGGCGGGCGGGTAAATACTGCGGACGATCGGGAATCGCAGCAGCCAGTGCTCCATATTGGGGAAGATACGCCGGGCAAAAACATTAGAGGCCAGCGCGCCCACCGCCAGGACCAGTAGCACCATAATAAATATGCCCAGGCCGGGGATGCGATAGCCGTAATTGTCGTACAGGAAGGCGTTAATAAACCCGCCCAGGAACCCATCGGAGATACGGAACAGGATGGAAAGCACCCAAAAAGTCAGGAAGATAGGCAGCATCAGGATAAAACCGGAGACAAAATACTGCCGGAGCTTAGAGAACATCGCCCTGATCATTGTCGCCATAACCGCTCCTCCAAATAAATCTTGACACTACGCCGTAAATAAGGTAAAAAAACATATCAAAACGCGAAAGGAATACTCATGCAGGAAAAACGCAACTTACCCCGTTATAAAGCTAAATTGCCGGTAACCTTTAACGACAATTTCGACGCTGAAGTAAAGTTCAAGGGCACGATCCTGGACATAAATCTGCAGGGCGCCAACATCCTGACCGCTAACCAATATACCAAAGGCAACAGGATCAATATGAATATAGATTTCAAGGACGGGAAGAAATTTTTCAGCATCCTGGGTGAGATCAAATACCTGGCTAAAACCGATGACGGTTACCATTTAGGCGTGGAGATCACCAATTACAACGCTTACCATCTGAAAAAACTCGTAGATTCCATTAACTCCCTGTCCGTCAACCGCCAGGAAGTCATCACTTAGTTGAATTTAACAGGGATGTCATCTATCAATATTCGTTTAATTATCGCATCCCCTCTATTACCGACAGAAACTTCCACCCCAACTTCTTTGCCTGAACCACGTCGCAGGTAGTCCGCTATTAGATTTCCCTTTCCTTCAGGCACAAAATAACTTTCGATCCCATATTCAAGTCTTAAGGATATCCCGCCACAGTCTTTAATCTTACCTCGAATATTAACTCCAGTTTGTGGTAAATTAGTTATACCAACAGCTTTTGGCTGCCAGAATTTACCTTCCTGCTCCAGGTTGACCATTACATATTGTCCTATGTTATAGTTGTTTAATTCGCTTCTAACTCCATTTAAATTAATATTACTTATTTTATAATTCAATACAACATAATCACCGCGCAGCATATCACGAGGGTCGACCGGTACCGTTTCCAGCAAAACAACCTTGCCCTCGGATAAGATTTGCTCCTTGGAAATTATTAAAAATACCGCTATAGCTATCCATATTCCGGCGATAATAAATAAAATGGCCTTTTTATTCACTTGCCTTCATCCTTTCGACAATTTGCCTACGTTTTTTCTCTAAATACATTCCCCCGAAGAGCAAAACAATCCCGCTAATGATAAAGAACATGGACTTCTCTTGCAGTTTCCAGAATATATCTATGTATCTGGTGATGATAAATAAAACAAAGATGGCTATGCCGATATTAAACAATGTCGGCTCTTGCTCTTCAACACCGAGCAAAATAGTAAGTATGGCAAAAGCTATCAAGACCATGTTAGCTGCGATAGTATTGATTAAGGCCTGGCCAGGATTCAAAAGAATAATAATACTTACTAATACCATTAGGCTTAGGCCACCTAGTTCTAATCTGGCTCTTTTTGGTTTCAAATACCCTTTAAACGCAAAAACAATCAGGAGCATGAGAAAAACCAACAGAGCCACAAAAGAGCTAAAGTAGAGGCAGGTCTGAGCGTTATTATGGGTTGAATCAAAAATTTGCTTAAAGGCCAGCATAAACATGGAAACAAAAGAAATAGAGAATCCGGCACCCTTATAAACTACGGCATATTCCTTATCATTTTCCTGGTGCATCATCCCCACTATATACATAACCGCGCCCAACAGTGTGTGTAAAACGGCAAAGGCTATAATGCTGTAATCTTGATGATAAATTTTCATGAAAGCAGCGATTATTAAATTAAGCCAAATAATAGTGCTGGTTAAGGTAAGCGCTAATATTATCCTGGACCTATATAGGTACGACAAATAAAATAAAATTATTAGCGGAACCATAAAATAAAAATTTGGGACCGTTTCTCTAGTAACGAAGAAAGCCAGCAACCAGCTTAAAAACCCCAAAGCGCAAGCGACCAGATAGGACTCTTCCCCTTTGCGCCAAAAAATAAAGTAAAGCAATAACCCCAAGCTTATTAGTAAAGTTACGTATTCATACTTAGTAAAAATACAATAGGCCGCAGCTATGATCAACCCCATGACATTAATAAACTCCCGGGATTTAAATTTATATCCTAGCGGAATAAGTATTAAGAAAACGATGACGGGGTAGTAATAATTAGCCACGTTATTACTGACACTGAAAGCGAAATTCCAGATTAGAAACAAGGCGGAGGATAAAACAAATATATATTCATTCTCAAAAAAATAGGCCAGTGGCAGGATCGGGAAGGACCACAAAAGCAGGATATACCAGTTCTTCGAAGCAGGAATATTATAAATCTGGGCAATCAGCGCTATGCTGCCACCCCAAAATAAACCGGCCAATAAAAGCAAGCTCTTCCCCAATTGAGGATACTCAGTTTTTTCATATGAGAAATAATAGCCGGCATATAGAGTGCCAATCGTTACAGCCAGGATCATTACGGTACGAACCATTTGGGGAATTACCTGCCAATTACTGGCTACCAGAAATATTACCCCTACGCCAATAAAAATAGCTCCTATCAGCGTCAAAACCTTTACCGTGTCCATCTTCTTTGGGGCATCTATTCTTTTTAGATTATATGAAGCAAGGATAGCATCTCCCTGCTGCCTGGTTAAAAGATTTTTCCCTTCCCACATGGGCAGCTGTTTTTGCAGCCAGCTAAGGTATCTTCCTTTTCTACTTAATATAACCCGCAGGATCAGGCCTAAGATCAATAACCAAAAAAGAACGGATATGATCGCTTCCATAACCATAGTAATATCCCCTACTTCTTTGTTTCGAAGATCGGCCAGTCATTCCACATCATCTTGTATAAATTATAGGAACTGCGCAGTTCACGCAGGAACGGCGAGTGTTTGCCGTCCCCCTGCCCGCAGATACCGAACCATTCTTCGCTCACCGTACCGTCAGTCATCACAAAGATAGCGTTATGTTCCGTATCATGCTTGAACGGTGACTTGTTCTTGCTGGCCTTCCACCATTCATCCAGCCATTCGAACACTATGCCGCCTATGGCGTTGCCATAGCCGCCGCGGCTGGCCCGGTTGTACATGATGTCTTTCCAGCAAGCCTCGTGGTAAACCTTCTGCTCCCCTTCGCTTACGCCCTGACCCGGGTGATAGCAATCGCTGCCAAACTCCGTGATCAACACCGGCTTATCGTAGATCCGGTAGACCTGTTGCCAAAGTTCGCCGAACCCGTCCGGGCCCTTGTAGGCGTTCACGCCGAAGATATCCACGGCGGGAGCCAATTCGCGGAAATAATTAAGATGTATCACATCATTGTTGCTCACCGCCACCGGATGATTAGGATCCAGCTCGTGGATCATCATGGCGATCTCGTTTATAAAGGTGACGTACGGTATGGGATTCTCGTAGGCATTGGTATAGACCCGGTTAATGCTGTTAATATCCGGCATATCATTCTCGTTACCAATGACCCACATCAAGATATAAGGTTCGTTCTTATTATCCTGCACCAGGTCATGCACGATCTCGCGCATTAAAGCGCGCTGGGCCGGGTTGCTGTAATCAGTGCCTTTCTCGGTCGTCGCCCCCGACCCGATGCAATAAGCGCCCAGGAAATCGCCCAGGGCAACCCTGATGCCGTAATTAAGATACATGTCCCTTAACAGCGGTTTATTGATGTATCCGTAATTGTATTTGTTGTCTTCCGGCTGGTGATAGACGCGGATACAGTTGCACCCCATATCCTTGAGCAGTTTGAAATCGCCAACTACGGGTTCATCCTGATCCTGGACGCGGTTCCGGTTTTTATCCACCCAGGTTTCATAGGGAGCGTCGATGATGCCGTTCTGGTTGCTATCCTGCCACATCCAGTTGGATAGCGGTTTAGCGTCTGGAAATTTAGTCAAGGTTTCGGGAAAAGGAGTCTCCCCGACCGCGGTGGGAGAATAAGTCATCCCCTTGACAAAGAAAGGCTTGCCGTCCACCCTCATCTGCCAGTGCCGGTTGGAGAACTGCACTAATTGCACCTTGCCTTTGCCTATAGTCTTCTTGACCTCCAGAGTGTTAAAATCCATTTCTTCTTTCATGCGCTCGTTACGGCCCCAGGGTACGAAGAATCCGGGTATGATCTCGATCTTCTCCCGGCCGATATCAATATTGCGCAGGGGATATTCGCGGTGGCCGCCGATGTTGAAATCTGCGCCCTCCAACCGCACGCCCAGCTCCGGATACTGGCGGCAAAGATGGTTGATCTTAACGATCGCGGCCTGGCCGATGAACCAGAAAAAGCTGCGGTTATCGTTTGACCAGCAGATACTGCGGGGGAAATGCACCAGCGCAGCGTAAAACGCCTTTATAGACTGCATGATCAGGCCGGCGTAGCGCAGGTTCTCCGCGATAAAGAATTGCCTGACCCCGGGCTCTATATTGTCGGCGGTGGCCCAGGCGAAAAAATCGGCCTGGGAATTATCGGTATATAAACGGCTCCAAACGCTGGTGCCCAGAAGTCCCTTGCTTTTTATACTCTGGTAATACGCGTCCTGGGAAAAATCATATTTATTGGGATAAACGCCCTCTCCCGCCGCGCGCGCCAGGCCCGCCTCGTCTTTAATGACAAATTCATAATCCACGCTGCCCAGATTACGGAATTCGCCGAATTGGCGGTAATCTATGACCGTATCCGAACCCGGGGATTCTAATTTGAATTTAGGAACAGGCAACTGCTCCATGGCGCCTCCTGCCTTAGGGTAGAATTTCTATTTAAATAATTGCTGGAATTTCCGAATTTCCCGTTTTACGTCTTTTTTAGTAACCACCGCGCTGATAGCGCATACGGCGTCTGCCCCGGCGATTACGACCGCCGCCGCGTTACTTAGATTTATACCACCAATGGCCACTAAGGGCAAAGCAATTTTCTTCTTTATCTGCCGAATTAACTCCAGGCCTGTTGGCTCACCTGCGTCTTTCTTAGTGCCTGTGGCAAATATCGGTGAAACACCCAGATAATCCGCCCTGGCGCTTTGCGCCCGGCGGGCCTCGCCTAAAGTATGCACCGTGACGCCGATTATCTTTTTGGGACCCAGTAATTCCCTGGCTGTCTCATAAGGCAGGTCGTCCTGTCCTAAATGGACCCCGTCAGCGTCTACCGCCAGGGCAATGTCTACCCGATCGTTGACCAGGAACAGAGTTTTACGACACAGTTTCTTTAACCGGCTGGCTTCCCTGAACAGCTCCTGCGTAGAGCCGCATTTGCGGCGGTACTGCACTACCCGCACCCCGGCGGCAACCGCGTTTTTGACATCCGCGCTATTGCCGGCCAAGCTCAGGTCTTCGTCAGTAATGAAATAATAGCCCTTCATCTGCCTTCGATCCGCTGTTTTTTATCTACCATGGCCGGGGCCAGGTTAAAAACCGCGTCAAATAATTTTTGTTTGAACTCAGCCGGGCCACCCGCTCGTTCAGCGGCTAACTCAGCGGCCACTTCATAACAGCACAAACCAGCCGCGGCCGCTTCGACCAGATCTTTATCTACCGCGGCAAATGTGCCGATCACCGAAGCGGCCATACAGCCCGTGCCCACCACATGGGTCATCAGCTCCACGCCGTTTTTGACGACAAAAGTTTCTTTTTCATTAGCAACTATATCCTCTGGCCCGGTTATAACCACGGTGCTTTGCCTTTTACGAGCCAGCTCCCTGGCTAGGCTCACTAAATCCTTGGTTACATGCCCGGCATCCACGCCCTTGGTCTGCACGTTCTCGCCGGCGATCCGAGCGATCTCTGAAGCGTTTCCTTTGATGATATCGATTTTTAACGTATCCAGCAGCTCCAAACATTTTTTATCGCGGAAAGGCGTGGCCCCGGCACCGCATACGTCCAGGATAACCGGTATGCCTTTGGTATTGGCGCTCCGGGCGGCGATTTTCATCGACTCAACAAAATCACTGGTCAGAGTTCCGATGTTCAGGACCAGCGCCGAAGCAATCCTGGCCATGTCCGCTGCTTCCTCAGGCGCGTGGGCCATGACCGGAGAGGCGCCAAATACTTTAACTATATTGGCGCAATCATAAATAGTCACCCAGTTGGTCAGGTGATGCACCACCGGCTTATGTTCCCTTACTGCCTTTAAGATATCCGAACTCTTGATCATTATCTCACCTCATAATTCCGTTAATATTCTTTTCAGGCCGTCCACGTATTCAGCCCGGTTAAAGTATTCCTGTAATGTATTTATTAATTTATCCCCCGGCGCTGCAATTCCCGTCAGCGCGAATAATTTATTTTTGATAGCCAGATAGATCAGGCGGTCCGGTTCGCGCCCGGACTCGGCTGCGTTCAACCCGGCTAAAATTATTTGCGCCCGCTCTAATACCGGCACGGATATATCTCTTTCCAGGAAGATGACTATGCGGCCATTCAGCCGTTCTTCCGCCTGGCGGATAGCGCCGCTTAGCTTAGCTACTTCCGCTTCGGTAAAGAACCTGCCTGGAAGAGTGCCGTGCCTCTTGTCTTCATTGAACCAACCGCCGCTGCTTCCCAGCGCGGGCCGGTCGGCAGGTTTGATATCGATCTTACTGGAGCTTATTCCCTCAGCGCCAAGCACATGACTGGACGCGTATTTTAGCAGTATCATTATCAGGACCAGGAGGCCGATGGCCAGCAACAGTGCCGCCAGGAGCAGTTTCGCGCCCGTTGACAAATTTTTCCGCTGGGTGACCACTCCGCCGCTGCGTTCTTCCAGGATATTGGTCAAAACGGTTACGGCCTCGACCATTCCGGCGTCATAATCTCCCTTTTGGAAATAAGGCCTGATATTCTGCCGGATCACCTCGGAACAAATGTCCTGTGGCAGGTATTTACCCAACCCCGATCCCACTTCAATTTTAACCAGGTGTTCTTTACTGAAAACCACGATAAGAACACCGCGTTGCTGCGTATCCTGGCCAATTCCCCATTGCGTATATATACCCGAGGCCGAAGCCTCCAGGCCTCCGCCCTCAATGGA
Organism: Elusimicrobiota bacterium; assembly: GCA_003153935.1. GTDB lineage: Bacteria > CAYTYR01 > UBA6262 > UBA6262 > UBA6262 > Fen-1174. The sequence continues at coordinate 124,864 of PMCA01000005.1, read as the reverse complement.
AGGGAACGTGGCGATAACGATCTGCTTGCCGGTCTTGGCATCATAGCTGCCAGTAATTTCATTCAATTGTGCCAGGGTTTTAGCGGAAAACAGGCGGGCAAAGTCATTTACCCGGCCAACCGGATGCTCGGGGATGGTCATGGCTTTAACGCTGGCTGGACCGGTTAACAGGCCCAGCAGTAATAAAAAACTGATAAGATTATTTAATGGCTTCAAGCTATTTCCCAAGTAGCAGGGTAAGAACCGCTTTTTGCACATGCAAACGGTTTTCGGCCTGGTCGAAGGATATATTTTGCGGACTGTCCATTACTTCCTCAGTTATTTCTTCGCCTCGGTGCGCCGGCAGGCAATGCATGACCAGGCAGTCCTTTTTGGCCAGATTAAGTAGTTTCTGGTTCAACTGAAAAGGCCGGAAAATTTTGAGGCGTTCTTCCCTTTCCTGCTCCTTACCCATGCTGGTCCAGACATCTGTATACATGATATCCGCTCCGGCCGCGGCCGCTGTAGGGTCATCAGTTACTTCAATGCGCGCGCCAGAACTGGCGGCCAGTTCCCGGGCATCCTTCATGACGGTTTTATCCGGCTCATACCCGCGCGGCGTGCATAATACCATTTGTAATCCTAATTTACCGGCTATGACCGCCAGGGAATTGGCCACATTGTCACCATCACCGATATAAACTATCTTCAAGCCTTTGGCCTGGCCCTTTTTCTCGATAATTGTAAATATATCCGTTAGCGCCTGACAGGGATGAGACAGATCGGTTAATCCGTTAATGACCGGGATAGCCGCATGCTGGGCCATTTCCAGTACATCTTTATGGCTATAGGTCCGCATCATGATCCCATCGCAATAGCGAGATAAGGTTTTAGCGGTATCGTGGATCGTCTCTCCGCGTTTCAATTGCATATCCTGGGTGCTTAGGAACAGAGCATGGCCACCTAACTGCAGCATGCCAACCTCGAAAGAAACCCGGGTGCGAGTCGAAGACTTGGCAAAGATCATGGCCAGGGTTTTACCCGTCAGCGGAGTATAAGATTCTCCCTTTTTTTGTTTATTCTTTAGTTCCTTGGCCGTGGTGAATATCTCTTCAATATCCGCTACGCTTAGTTCCAGGATAGAAATAAGGTCCTTGTTTTGCACTTTCTTGTCCCCCTGAAGTTTATATCTGGCAGAGCGCTTTCTTCTTCCATACACAATCAACGCACAAGGCAAAGCTGTTCTGCCTTTGGCAGATCTTGCGCGCTTCTTTCTCATTAATATACTGGCCGTAGGCCACGTGATATTCCTTACCACCGGCGTCCATGGAGTGGCTCATGACCAATTGCACCCAATAAAACTTGCCTTTACGAAGAACAAAACAACCTTTTTTTGACGGCATATATTCAATCCTCCATCGTCATTACCAGGTTAATTATTTTAGTTTACCATAATTATACCTAAGAATCAACTTTTTTCCCCAGCCGGCGGCTGAAATACCAGCCGCCACCGGCATTGATCAATACCATGGCTCCTAACGCGAAACAGGTAGCAGTCATACCCAGTAAAGGTACGACCATAATACTGACCAGTAAGGTGCCGCAACAGGCACCCAGCAGGTCCAGGGAGTAAAGCAGCCCCGGACGGTTAAACCTCAGACAGGTTAAAGTGAATATCTCCCCCACCCAGAAGCCATCGGCCACCAGCAGTATTATTATAGTTATCAGGGACATGGTGCTGCTGCTGCGACTGGCCACGAGATGAACAATAGCGGGTATCGCCGCCAGGAATAAAGCAAAGAGCCCCAGCTGGAGCCAGAGAGACCTCATACGGCCGCTATAGGCCGCGCCCAGGATAAGTCCGAGCATAAAACACGCTATCACCAGGCCCAATAAATGATATACATATCCTACCAAAACCTGGAAACTCAGGATCAGGACCATTTCCGCCGCCATACCGGCAAACCCGGCGCCAAAAACCTGGGTACCCCAAACTACGGGTTCACCCCGACCGGCAAAACCCCACCATATCAGCTCTAACAGCAGGAATACGAACAACCAGCGCCACCAGGACCATTGTCCGGCCGCCCAGAACAGTTTAGGCCAGAGGGATTGAAATTGTTTACCCCAAATGATCAAGTGGTGATAATAAGTAATGGGAGCGAAATCCAGGTTTAAGCGCCGCGGCGGGAAATTAGACAAATTGGCGGCAATAAAACGCTGTCGCTCGGGTTGCAGTCGAAACGGTAAAATAGCGGCAAAGGTATCAGTGGCTATGCCTCTTTGCGTCAGCCGCTGCAACAATAGCCCGGCCTCAGCGGTTAGGAAAGTATCTCGCTGCGCTCCTACCAGATAAAGGGTTTCACCCGGAACAGAGACTACAGCGGGGAACACCTTCTTTAAGGTCCAGTAGATACAGCCATTAAAATTACGCATTTCCTGGCTCAGGTAATTTTCATTTGAATCCACGCCCAGGACCACTACGCCGTTGGCCGTCATGATCTGTTTCAGGGACTGAAAGAATTCCAGGGTGTAGAACCGGTTAGCTTCCGCGGTCAAAGGATTGCCGGTATTGACCAAGACGGTGTCGAATTTTCGGCCGCGATACTCCCTGATGTAACGCCGGCCGTCCGCCGCGACCAGATTGACCCGAAAATCATGCAAAGCTATTTTATCCGGTTCCCCCAAGTAAGTATAAGCCAGTCGCAATAGCGACCCATCAAGTTCCACGTAGTCAATTTGCTGCACCGGGTACTTTAACAATTGCCGAATAATGCCGTTAAAGCCGCCTCCCAGGACCAGGACCCGGTCCGGCCGCGGCGTCTCCAGCATGGCCAGGTGGGTCAGGAATTCGCTATTGATCTTATCGGGGTAGGTATAACTCAATACCCCATTGATATAGATGTTGTTCAGGTCGCCATCCGCTACCAGGGCGTAATCAGCGTATTTGGAATGTTCAGTTTGCAGCAGTTGATAACCGGTCCAATTTAGCCGTTGGCTGCCGGCTTCCTCCAGAGTGCTAACGCGGCTAAACCCCAAGCCCAGGATCAATACCAGGGCTAACAATAAAACTTGAAAAAGGCCTTTTTGGTTCCGCGCTTCGCTAAAATACCAAAGAATAACCAAAAAGAAAACATTGATGGCTATGACCATAATGACTATAGCCAGTGGTGACAATACCTGCACGAGCAGGAAACTAAAAACCGCGCCTCCGGCCAGGCTGCCGGCCACATCGGCCCGGTATACTTTAGCTACCTGCGGTAAGATCTGGCAGGCCAGGGTGAATTGCCAGCCCACCAGGAAAGCCAGTAAAAAGAGCGCTGCCGGCGCCAGCAGCAGCAAGCTGTTAAGTCCCAGGATCTCTCCGGGCATAAGATGGAAAAGCCAGCGCACCGATCGTACAAATAATATTGTTGAAGGCAAAGCCAGGCAAATCACTAATTGATCGAGGATATAAAGATGGATCTGGCGGTTGATCAGTGAGGAAAAGCGTCCGGAGAGATAACTACCCAGGGCCACCCAGAATAGCCAGCTGGCCAGGATAACCCCTAAAGAAAAAACATTGCCGCTACACACGTTGACCAGTTCGCGGATCAACAGTGTTTGGGCAATGATACCGGTAAAACCGGCTATTATTATATTAGCTATCAGGATCATTAAGGATCTACTTCAGCAGCATTTTCTTGATGGCTTCGCCAAACTCACCGGCGGCGGCGGGACCATTAGCGGTAATGATACTTTCGTCAATTTCCACGGACTTGCCCGTATAGTGGCCGCCGTTTCTCTCTATTATTTCCGCTTCCGCGGGGAAACTGGTAACTTGTTTGTCGCTGAGCACGCCGGCCTTAGCCAGAATACCGGTACCACTGCAGATGGAGCTTAACAGTTTATGATGAGCCACCGCCCCCCGGGCCAGGGCGTGAGCCGAGGGATCGTTGAAATAATCCCGCGAACCTGCGCCACCGATAAAAATGACCGCGTCATAATCTTCAGCTTTGGCGTCCCTGACGAGGATATCCGGTTTGACCTTGGCGCCAAGTTTGCCGCTGGCCGGCTCCAGGCTGGATGAAGCGGTAATCACCTTGATCCCGGCTTTGGTCAATATTTCCTTTGGCTGCAGGTATTCTTCATCGCGAAAAATGTTATGGGCAATGATCATTAAAGCTTTTTTGTGATTATTTTTGGTCATGGTACAGACTCCTGATCGGCGGTAAGACTTAAGCCCCGAACTTATTCAGCTTGAGAGCGTTAGCCAGCATCAACTGCATGGCATCGCAAGCTGGGAACCGGCCCAGCAGGCCGCGGGCGCATTCATCTTCGGAAAAGGACTTCAGGTTATCATGTCGTTCCCACTGGGAATGCAGGATAAAGGGATTAGGATGCCAGGAATGTCCCTTCATGAGGGCCGGGGTGGAATGATCACCGGTAACGGCTATTACCGCCGGGTTTAATTCCATTAGTTGCGGCAGGTTTTGGTCCAACTCTTCAATGATGTGCACCTTGTTGGCAAAATTACCGTCTTCACCATACGAATCGGTTTTTTTGATGTGCAGGTAAAAAAAGTCATGGTCGTTCCAGTTCTCTTTCAGCGTCCGGAACTCGTCGGCGATAGTATCGCCGGTTTTCAGGATTTTCATGCCCACCAGGCTGGCCAACCCTTTATACATCGGGTAAGTGGCGATACAAGCGGGTTTTAATTTGAATAATTCTTCCATGGAAGGGATGTGCGGCACCTTGGCAATCCCGCGCAACAATATCGTATTGGCCGGATGATGGCTTTTCAGGATAACATTCGCTTCCCGGATGAATTTGTTGACTATTTCACTGGCTTTTTTGCTTTCCGGTGAGGAAGCTTCCGTGAATTTTATATGCAGGCCTTCTTTTTGCGGGTCAGCGTCGGTAAGGGGTCCGTTCAGCCCATCGCCGCGGAAAATAATTACGAACCTGTGCTCCTTGCCAGGCCGGATAAAAACTTCCACGTCATCTATTTTCTTGATCTTTTCCTGCAGTTCCGCGCAGATCTGCTGGTTCTTTTCCGTCGCTATCCGCCCGGCCCGCCGGTCGGTGATGATCTCTTTATCGTCCATCGTGGCGAAATTGCCCCGGGCGGCCAGGTCACGGTTGGTCAGTTCGAAGCCGATCCCCGCCGCTTCCAATATCCCGCGCCCGATCTCGTAGCGCAAGGGGTCATAGCCGAAAATAGCCAGATGCGAGGGCCCGCTGCCTGGCGTAATACCCAAACTGATAGGGTCGGTCAAACCGCCGATGGAACTTTGCGCTAATTTGTCAAGATTAGGTTTCTTGGCCGTGGCCAGCTCAGTCTTGCCGTTAACCGGCAAACCGCCCACCCCGTCCATTATCAGGAGAACTATCTTTGATTCGGTTTTAACGGATAAAGCCATAAGCTCTTTTTCCGGCAGCATAATACGCACTTACTCCTTCCGTAAAAAATGTAAGGGATATTTTTTATTCTTCTTTTAGGGCTTTTACCTTTTCCATCAAGGAGAGCAGTTTATCTTCTTCGTCCTGCGTGGCGGTACTCTTAAACTGTTGTTTAAGATAATTTAAAGCAGTTTCCTTATAGACGCAAGGCAGGGTTTTGAACGAGGCGATCTTCCACAAACCGTCTTCTTTATTCAAATTAAACTCGACCAAGAACGGGAAATCCTCGACATAAACGTCTTTTTTTATCAAGTCCAGGGTCGCCAGGTAATTATAGATCACGTTCACGGTCGCGGTATCCCCGGACTCCGTTATTTGCTGTATCTTGTAATCGCTGATCAGGTATATATAGGTCCAGCCCAGTTCCGGCGGACTGTCCTTCACATAGTATTTATTCGCGAATTTTACGGTATCCGTGGATAATCTCGCGCCATAGGCGTCTTCTTTGCAATATTCGTACACTACCAGCTCCGGCCGGTTAGCCAGCTGCAGGTTTTTCTGATTAGTCGCGCAACCAAACCCCGCCAGGATAAGCACCACTACCAGGGTGAAGTAATATTTGTTAACTTTCATCGGTGCTGGTCCTCCTTGCCGTTCTTAATTAATATCCTTTAACTCAAAACCGAGATATTGTAATTTTACCTTATCCTCCGGACTGGCTTTCTCGCTGATCTTATCCAGATAGGTAAGCACGGTTTCCTTGTACACGCAGGGCGGGATCTTGGTCGCCGATATTTTCCAGAGCCCGTTTTCCTTCGTCAATATGAAATCGACATTGGTCGGGATCTGCGCGATATCCGTCACCAGCTGGTTATTATCCAGCACGGCTACCAGGGTATACTTGACCTGGACGGTGGCGTACTCCTCCAGTACCTGGAATCCTCGTATCTTGAAATCGGTGATAACATAAATTTTGCCGGTGTCGGCTTTTAAACTTACGCCGCCGGGAAAATATTTACTGACCGTCTTAATAGTATCTTCAGAAAGCCTGGCGCCATAGGCGTCGGCATCGCAAAATTCGTATACCACCAGGTCCGGCTTATTGGGATAACCTTCTATTTTTACTTGTTTACCCGTGTTAGCGGGTGCACACGAGCAGAAAACTAAAAATAGGATTATCAAGAAATATTTTTTTTGCATGGCTTTATCCTTTTAAGTAAGCTAATTATATACCTAATGAGTAAAATAATTCAAGGAAAATCTTTGTAAACTATATATTAAAGAAAACCCGGGTGTCTGCACCCGGGAATATTGCCTAAAATATATGCACTTCCAGTTTATGGTTTTGATATAAAAGGATCGCCTTTAATATAGAATCTCAGCAATCTCCGCGCCCAATGTCCCGCGTAATCCACCCCAACCCGCGGCCGTCTTATTATCTTAAAACTTTCCGTCGTGGCCGGCTCCGCTATATAAAGACTGGCGCTTAGCAGGTCGTGGCCGTTCAGGCGCTTATCGATATTCAGGGCTTTACAGATAAGCCCGGGACCCTGGGCCCGCCCCGTGATATTTTTTACCGGTTCAAGGGCGCGTAATAAAACCGCCGACGCGTGACCTTTTTTCTCGGTAACTATGTTCAGGCAATGATACATACCATAGATCATGTATACATAAGCGTGTCCGGGCGCGCCGAACATAACTTTGGTCCGTTCCGTTAAACCCCTGGCCGAGTGCGCCGCGCGGTCATGCGGCCCCAGATAGGCCTCGACTTCCACGATCCTGCCGACGCGCTTCACGCCATTATCTTTATGCACCAGGTACTTGCCCAGTAATTCCCGCGCTACCAAGACCGTGTCCTGGTCATAAAAAGACCGCGGCAGTTTTTTCATAGCGATTTTTTTCATAATGAGGATCGGTATGCGTCGAGAGCGGCTGGGAAAGGTTCCAAAACCCGTTCAATAACTCCTTGAACAAATGAAATGCACATACCGTAATTGGTGATCGGCACGCCCTGCTCCCTGGCTCTTTGGATCCGGGCAAGCATCTGGCGTTTATTTATCATACAGCCGCCGCAATGAATGACCAGTTTATATTTTCTCAGATCATCCGGGTAATCGTGCCCGGCGGTCACATCGATCTGCAGGTCCCCGCCCACGTATTGCCTGAGCCAGCGCGGTATCTTCACCCGCGCGATATCATCCTCCACCGGATGATGGCTGCAGGCCTCCGCGATCAGGATCTTATCCCCAGCTTTTAACTTTTTTATCGCGCTTACCCCGCGGGCCGCCTCAATCAGGTCTCCGCGTTGACGGGCAAAAAGAATGGAAAAAGTCGTGCATTTTATATTTTTAGGCGTATCCGCTACCATTTTCAGGACTACCTGGGAGTCGCATACAGCCAGGTCCGGAGGACTTTTGAGATTAGCCAGGGCGCTGGCATATTCCCTTTCCTTGACCACCAGGGCCGCCGCGTCATTATCCAGCGCATCCCTGATGGTTTGGACCTGCGGCAGGATCAAACGGCCCTTGGGAGCTTCCAGGTCGATCGGAACGACCAGGACTATCACCCCGCCCGGTTTCAACAGATCACCGACGAGAGGAGCCGGGTTAAGAAATTCATCCGGGGCGGATTCTAATAAATATTTCTTCAGGTCCTTTAAAGTCGCTTCACGCCGGTCTGTCCCCAGGCTGGAGGTTAAGATCATTTTATCAGCCTTGCCGGTTATCTTTTTCAGGAATTCTTCGCTGGGATTTTTCAAATCTGTTTTATTTATGATAATTATGCCGGGCAGGCCGCGCTGTTCCGCCTCCGCTAAGATCTCATCTTCAAACGAGGACCAGGAATCCGGTTCCACTATCAGCAGGATCACATCGGACCGGTCAAATATTTTATGGGATTTCTTTATCCTCTGTTCCGCCAACTGTGAGACATCATCAACTCCGGCGGTATCCAAAAACACTACCGGCCCGACCGGCAACAGTTCCATGGTTTTTTCGACGACATCCGTGGTGGTTCCCGGTACGGGAGAGATAATGGCGACCTCCTGCCCGGCCAGCAAATTCAGGAAACTTGATTTGCCGACATTGGTCCGGCCAAAAATACCGATATGCAATCTTAATGATTTAGGAGTTTTTTTCATCTGGGTAACCCAAAGCGGTCAGATTATTCGGGGACAGGGTCTTATCTACCAGTTCTCGGCCCAATTTTTGGTTTAAGAATTCCCGGAAACTAAGCTTACGGTCTTTTTGCCATTCCGCCAGCAGTACGCCGGCCCGGTCATAACCGAGCACCGGGAGAAAGGCGGTGACCAGCGTCGGGCTATTTTCCAGGTATTCCAGGCATTTAACCGGATTGGCTGTTATACCTGGAATATGTTTGGCCAACATCAGGCAGGTCCTGGTTAATAGCTCAATCTCTTCCAGTAAACTATCCGCCAGCAAGGGTAAAAATTCATTTATCTGCAAACTGCTCCGGGCCGCAGCCGCGGTTACCAGGCTGTCAGCCGCGATCGCCTTTAATCCGGCCTGGATAGCGGCTTCAAGTATGACTGGATTTATTTTACCCGGCATGATGGAAGAGCCGACCTGCACTTTGGGTAATTCTATTTCACCCAGCAGGTTCAGCAATCTCAGGTCATTGCTGATCTTGACCAGGTTGACCGCCTGGGCCTTCAGGATGCCCGATACTTCCACGAAGCTGTCACTGTTGGCGGTCTGGTCCACGCCGTTCTCAGCGCGGGAGATCCCTAAACCCGTCAGGTCGCGTAATTTATCTATAACCAAAAATATATATTTTCTCGGCGCGGCCAAACCGGTGCCCACCGCCGTACCGCCCATATTTACGACGCGTATCCGTTCTTCGCACTTGAACGTGCGCCAGCGGTCCCGCGCTACCGCTTCCGCAAAAGCGGAAAACTCCGCTCCCAGGGTCAGGGGTACCGCTTCCTGCATTTCCGTGCGGCCGATCTTGACGATCTCCGCGAATTCTTTCTCTTTTTTCTGGAATTCTCCCTGTAACTGCGCGGCCGCCTGGCTCAATTCCTTAAGTCCGAAGATAACCGCTACTTTCAGGGCCGTAGGATAAACATCGTTCGTGGATTGGTGCAGGTTAACGTCAGCCAGTGGATTGATCAAATAATCGCCAGGTTTGCCGCCGGACAGTTCACTGGCCCGGTTGGCAATAACCTCGTTCACGTTCATGTTGGTAGATGTACCTGCGCCGCCCTGCAGGGCATCCAGGGGGAACTGATCGGTCAGTTTCCCCGCCAGTATTTCATCGCAGGCCGCTATAATGGCCTGGGCTTTTACTGTTGGCAGGAATCCTAACTCCAGGTTGCTCTGGCAGGCCGCTTTTTTAACCAGGATTAACGCCTGTATCAAAGCCGGGTTAACTTTAGCGGTGCCGATATTAAAATTCTCCAGCGCGCGCTGGGTATGAATGCCCCAGAAGGCGTTCTCCGGCAGTTGTTTTTCACCCAGCGCATCTTTTTCTACACGGTTTTTCACAAGGCATCACTTCTTTTCTAATTACTTCGTATTTTCTTCTATAGTTTTTAATAAAATATCCGGCTTGATCGGTTTTTCCAGCACCGTCTTGACCGGCAGCCAGTCACTGTCCGGTTCAAAACCAAAAGGCAGGTTCATCTCTTTCCTGACCCCGGAAACAATTATCACCGGAATGTTCTTGGTCTTTTCTTCTTTCTTCAAGCTGCGGGCCAGGTCAAAGCCCTCCGATTTATGGGTCATCATCACGTCCAACAGGATAATGTCCGGCTGTTTCGCCAGGGCGGCGGCGAAACCCTGCTCGCTATTTTCGGCGGTGCTCACTTCGTAACCTTTGGCTTCCAGCATGTTTACGGTCGCTTCGCGATAATCGGCGTCATCGTCAATAATTAGTACCTTTTTGGCCATGTTCCCCTCCTCTTTTTAATGTATGTCCAACGGAATAATCTATATTGCGGTTGATCTGTCCGGCCATTATTTCCATGCAGGGCCCGCAGTCTCCGGCATTTTCATTAATACAGCGCTTGCCAGGATATATCTCATAATATTTACGGTAGGGCTGCGGCGTAAAATTCGGCATGAGCACATTGGCCCCGGCTTTCAAGCCTTCCCGGCGGTAATCAGCGCCCAGACTGCCCAGGGCCGTAGTCGCCGGCAGGTAAGTGTTCTTGGTAACTATCCTGGTCAGGGCCAGGGTTTTCAAAGTGAGCTGCAGGTCGGCTTTGGACTCCGCCGCCAGCGCGGTCGCCTGGTGAGGGATGAAAGGCCCGATGCCGATCATATCAAAATCATTTTCCTGGAAGAAGAGAATGTCCCTGGCTATCTGTTTCAGGCTTTGGCCCTTAAGTCCGACAATATTGCCGGAGCCAACCTGGTAACCAAGGTCCTTTAATTCGCCCAGGCAGCGCAGGCGCTGGGTGAAACTCATGTCCGGGTGCAAAGATTCATAAAGCTTCCGGTCGCTGGTCTCGATCTTCAATAAATAGCGGTCCGCACCCACTGCCCGCCACAGGTAATAATCCTGCCGGCTGCGCTCTCCTACGGACAAAGTTACTGCCAGGTCGAAGCGGCTCTTTATTTTAATGATCAGGTCTCTCAGCCAGAGCGGATCCAGCTCAGGATCTTCGCCTGACTGCAAAACGATAGTCTTAATGGCGCCGCCGGCTATCTGCTCCGCCGCGGCCAGGATCTCTTCAGCGTTCAGCCGGTAGCGCGGCAGGTCCTTGTTACCGGCGTTAAGCCCGCAATATAAACAATTGTTGCGGCAATAACTGGAAAACTCAACCACGCCGCGCAACCAGATACCGGAGCCGCAGTATTGCGCGCGGACTTCATCGGCATACTGGTAGACCAGCGCCAATTCCCGGTCATCGGTCAGGCCCAGTAAATATTCCAGATCGGCCAGTTCCGGCCGGTTAGCCGCGGCCACTCTTTTCAAAGTACTCTTAAGTTTAGACGTATTCATCCCTGGTACCTCTGTCCACCGCCGCGAAAAATTTGGCCAGTTCCGCCTTGGTTTTTTCGTCAAATTCACGACTGCATTCCTCGATCAGTTTATATCCGGCTTGTTTAACCTCCGGAGAAGCGAAGTCATCCAGGTATTCTTTCAGGGTTATCAACGCGTTAATGCTGCATTTACCCTTGATCGTCCCCGGCTTGGCCAGGTTCATGAAAGTTTCTCCCGTGCGCGCCTTGCGGTAGCAGGCGGCGCAGAAGCTGGGTATGAATTTTTTGCTGATCAGCGAACCGATAATTTCATCCAAAGAACGCTTATCATTCAAAATAAATTGGGTGTCCTTGACCAGAGCCTCGTCTCCTTCGGTGTAGCCGCCGGGAGAGGTCCGGGATTCGGCGCTGACTTGCGACACGCCCAAACTGAATAGCTCATCCCTCATCGCCGCGGTCTCGCGGGTGGTCAGGATAATCCCCGTGTAGGGCACGGCCAGCCGCAGTACCGCGACCAGCTTCCGGAAATTATCGTCAGTTAATTTATACGGCACGTTCCTGCTCAAATCGGAGCCCACCGCCGGTTCTATCCGCGGCACGGAAATGGTATGCGGCCCAACTTTGAATCTTTCCTCCAGGTGCTCGATGTGCATCAGCATGGCCAGGATCTCAAAACGGTAATCGTATAAACCCAAGAGAACGCCGATGCCTACGTCGTCGATCCCGGCGGTAAAGGCCCGATCCACTGCGTCAATCCGGTTATCCGGGTCTTTTTTCGGGCCGCTGGTATGTACCTGGCGATAGGTTCCTTCATGGTAGGTTTCCTGGAAGATCTGGAAAGTGCCTATGCCCGCCGCTTTCAACTGCTTGAATTCATCCACGGTCAAAGGCGCACAATTAATGTTCACTCTTTTTATCCGGTGCGGTCCGACATTCACGGAATAAACCGCTTTGATCGATTCCACGTAATATTCGATATTGGTCTTGCCCGCGGGCGCGGCTTCGCCGGCCACCATCAGGATGCGCTTATGCCCTCTTTGCAGCAGCCACTGGACCTGTTCCTTTATTTCCTCTACCGTCAGCGCTTTTCTTTCGATCATTTTGTTCTTGGCGTTGAACGAACAATAGGCGCAGCAGTTAGCACAGATATTACTGATATATAAGGGCGCGAATAATACTATACGGCTGCCGTAAATATGCTCTTTGACATAAGCTGCCGCCGCAAAGATACTCTTTAACCGCTCCGGCTCCTCTACCGCGAGCAAGGCGGCAGTCTCCGCCAGGGTCAGCCGCTGCAGGGTCCTGGTCTTGACCAGGATCCGATCGAGCTCAGCGGGAGCGGTGCGCGCCGCGTCCTTTAAAAGGTTATTTATTTTTGCTTCATCAATATATTTCATAATTTTTACCTCTATATTTTCCTGATAGTTTCCAGCAGCTTGGCCGGCTTTACCGGCTTATCCAGGACAGATTTCACGTTCCGCCATTTACTTAGCACCTCGTTCTGCAGTTCCCTCAGGCCTGTCCTCATAAAGTAACCGGTGAGGAAAATGACCGCAATCCCCCGGTAGGTCTCGACTCTTGCCAGGGTCTCGGCGATCTCAAACCCGGCCAGTCTATTATCCATTAATATATCCAGCAGGACCAGCTCCGGCCGGAAAGAATCTATCTTGGCCAGGGCCCGGTCAGCGCGACTTTCACAGTCCACTTCATACTCCACCGCTTCCAGCATGTTCCGGCAGGCGTCAATAAAATCAGGATCGTCATCGATGATAAGTATTTTCTTCATTTACTTCCCTGGTTGTTCAAATCCGCCCACGGCCACTGCCGTCGCCTTAGCTTTCTTTTTTGGCTGGCCCAAACGGCGGTACTTGGCCAGGATGGCCGGAACTTTTTCCGGCACCAGGCGCACGTAGATATCGTCATTCACCTGCATAACCGGCGATAAACCGCAGCAACCCAGGCAGCGGGTAATGTTAATGCCGAATAAACCGTCGGCAGTCACCTCGTCCACGCCGATGCGCAGTTCCTCTTTCAATTTATCAAGCACCCGGGCGCCGCCGGCGACATAACAAGCCGTGCCTTTGCATAAATAGATCTGGTAGCGCGCTTTCGGAGTCAGCTGGAAATAATTATAAAAAGTGGCCATGCCGTAGATATGCGCCGACGGCACTCCCAGTTTATGGGAGATAAAATCCATGGCCGTAGCCGGTATATAGCCGAACAGGGTTTGGGTCTGGTGCAATACCCCCATCAGCAGGCTTTGCTTATCTTTTAACACTTTACTGCCGGCAATGAAATCATTTAATTGCAGTAATTTTTTTTGCGTATCCTTATCCAATTCCTTGGTCTTGGCGGTCTTGGTCACAATAATCTCCTTTACCCTATGTTCACGGTGTCTTTAACTTTGGAAGCGATGCCTTTGGGCGTGCGCGGGTGATAATGGGTATGCAAAAGCTTATGCGCGGTCTCACCGCCCGGGTGGCCCAAAAACTCGTCATATACTTTCTTGATCTGCGGATTCTCATGGGACTTGCGGATCTGCTTATTGGCGTCAATGGCGTACAATCCCTGCGCCCTTTTCTGGTACACGGCAAAATCCATGGGCTCGGTCACTCCTTTGGGATAAGGCTGGCCGCCGCCGCCGATACAACCGCCGGGGCAGGTCATGACTTCCACAAAGTGATAACTCCTTTTGCCTTCTTTTATTTCGGTCAGCAGTTTATGCAGGTTGGCCAGGCCGTAAACAATGGCCACTTTGACCTGGGTGCCGTTGATCTCCACGCCGGCCTCTTTGATGCCGGCCAGTCCGCGCACGCTGGTAAAATCAAGGTTCGGCAGGGAGGTCCCTGTCAAACTCTCATAAGCCGTGCGCAGGGCGGCTTCCATGACCCCGCCGGTAACGCCGAATATCGGGGCGGCGCCGGTGGATTCGCCCAAGGGCTCATCGAAAGAGGAACCTTTCAGTTCGGTGAATTTAATGCCAGCCTGTTTGATCATCTTGACCAGTTCCCTGGTGGTTAAAACCGCGTCCACGTCCTGGTATCCACTGGCGTTCATCTCCGTACGCCCGGCCTCAAATTTCTTGGCAGTGCAAGGCATCACGCTCACGCTATATATTTTGGCCGGGTCGAGCCCGGTTTTCTTGGCGTAGTAGGTTTTGATCAAAGCGCCCATCATCTGCTGCGGTGATTTACAGGTCGATATATTTTCCAGGAACTCCGGATGGAAATGCTCGCAGTACTTGACCCAGCCAGGGCTGCAGGAAGTGAACATGGGCAGTTTGCCTTTTTTGGTGATTCTTTGGATCAGTTCATGGGCTTCTTCCATAATAGTAAGGTCAGCGGAGAACTGGGTGTCAAACACCACCTTGAAGCCCAACCGGCGCAGGGCGGTGACTGTTTCCGCAGTCATATCCCGTCCCGGCTCCAGGCCGAAACCTTCGCCGATAGCCACCCGGACCGCCGGCGCCACTTGGACCACCGCGGTTTTTTCCGGATCCTGCAGGTTGGCCCAGACCTGCTCCGTAACGTCCCTTTCAGTCAGAGCCGCGGTCGGACAGAACAATGTGCACTGTCCGCAATTGATGCAAACACTTTCCTGCTGGTTAAGGCCAAACGCCGGCGTTACCGTAGTGCGGAAACCGCGGTGCGCGTAAGATAGCGCGTTGACCCCTTGGATCTCCGAACAAACTCGCACGCATTTACCGCATAACAGGCATTTCTCGGGGTTCCGCTTGATCGACGGGGAAGAATCGTCAATAGCGTATTTTTTCCTTTCCCCTTCGTAAGCCAGTTTATCCAGGTTGAAAACTACCGCTAATTCCTGCAATTCGCAATTATTGTTGCGCTCGCAGATCTGGCAGTCGCGCGGATGATTATCCAGTATCAGCTCCACAATGTCACGACGCGCGCGACGGACTACCGCGGAATTGGTCTTGACTTCCATGCCTTCGCTAACCTCGGTATTACAGGCAGTGGGTAGGTTCCGGCGTCCGGCAATTTCAACCACACACACCCGGCAGGCGGTCATAGCAGACAGCTTCGGGTGGAAGCACAGCCGGGGAATATGAATGCCGACGCTGTCAGCCGCCTGCATGACGGTCTGCCCTTCCGGCACGGTTACGTTTATATTATCTATCCTGAGATTTATTTGTTTATTCATTGGTTTCCGACGCCTCCTTACGATCGCAACGCAAACACCGTTTAGCTTCACACTTAGCTTGCTTTTTAGTATACCCACACTCCACTTCCGCGAAAGTCTTCAATCTCTGCGCCAGCTCCAGTTCCTGATGGCGTCCGCGCGGTTGCGGTTTCACTTCCGCCGCCGGATCTATGTAACTGACTTCTTTTCTTTCTCCCTTAATGGCTACCCGGTCCTTAACCAGGTCTTCGCCATTCAGGTACCGGTCAATGGAAACAGCCGCCTTTTCGCCATCGGCGATAGACTCGATCACAGTACCGCCGCCGGTCACCAGGTCGCCGCCCGCGAATATTCCCGCTTCCGTGGTAGCCAGGGTTATATTATCGACTATCACCGTGCCGTTATTGCGCAGTGACAGTTCTTTCTGCCAGATATCCGGGACTGCCGGACGGGCGCCGATGGCGCCGATCACGATATCCACCGGTAAAACGAATTTTTCCGCGGTGGGCACGGGTTTACGACGGCCGCTGGAATCAAAATCCCCGGGTTTGGTCGCCAGGCACTCCAGCTCCTTCACCTGGCCTTTTTCGCCGTGGATAGCCTGGGGTATCAATAGGAAATGGAACTTGATCCCCTCTTTTTCCCCGGCGCTAACTTCTTCCGCTAAAGCCGGCATGGCTTCTTTTTCCCGGCGGTAAATAATATGCACCTCGGCGGCGCCCAAGCGCAGGCTGGTGCGGGCTACGTCCATGGCCGCGTTACCGCCGCCGATGACCGCCACTTTCTTACCCTTGAATTCCTGAGCGCTTCTTTTACCGCTATTGCATTCTTTCAAAAAGGTCAGTGACCCCAATACCCCGGTGAGGTTCTCTCCGGGTATGCCCAGGGGCATTTCTTTCCAAGCCCCGCAGGCCAGGTAAATCGCCTGGAAACCCTGTTTTTTCAATTCCGCTAGGGAGATATCTTTTCCTACAGCCACGCCGGTCTTGATGGTTACTCCCAGCGCGGTGATCCGGCTGATATCCCGGGCGACGATCTTCTTGGGTAAGCGGTATTCGGGTATTCCCAGTACCAGCATTCCCCCCGGAGTCTTGGCCGCCTCAAAAACTGTGACCTGGTAACCACGGCGGGCCAGCTGGGCGGCGCAGGATAATCCTGACGGTCCGCTGCCAACTACGGCGATCTTTTCCTGGCGCTTCTTATTATTGATCTTCTTCAGCTCTAATTTATTATTATTGGCGTAATCAGCCGCGAATCTTTTCAACATCATGATCGCTACGGATTCATCCAGCTTACCCCGGCGGCAATTGTCCTCGCAGGGGTGATGGCAGATCCGGCCGCAGACCGACGGTAAAGGGTTGCGTTCCAATATCAGACCCAGGCTCTTGGCCGGGTCGCCTTCATATATGGCGCCGATAAAGGCCGGAATGTCTATATTGACCGGGCAGGTATGACGGCACGGTGAAACGAACAGGTCGGCGCAAACAGCCGCCGGGCATCTTTTCTCCCGGATATGCGCTTCGTATTCTTTACGGAAATATTTTATGGTGGATAGCACCGGCTTAGCCGCATTCTGCCCTAAACCGCACAGGGCGGTATTGCTGATGGTCTCTCCCAGGCGCTCCAGTTTCTCGATATCGTCTTCTTTACCTTGCCCGCTGGTTATCCTTTCCAGGATCTCCAGCATACGCTTGGTCCCTTCGCGGCAGGGTGTGCACTTGCCGCAGGATTCATCCTGGGTGAACTCCAGGAAATATTTGGCCACGTCCACCATGCAGTCCTTTTCATCCATGACGATCAAACCGCCCGAACCCATGATCGAACCGGCGCTGACCAGCGAATCATAATCGATCGGCGTGTTCAGGAACATGGTGGGCAGGCAGCCGCCGGAAGGTCCGCCGGTCTGCGCGGCTTTGAATTTATGCCCGTCCTTGATGCCGCCGCCGATGTCGAAGATAACTTCGCCCAGGGTCATGCCCATCGGCACTTCCACCAGGCCGGTATTCTGTATCTTGCCAGCCAGGGCGAATACTTTGGTCCCTTTGCTTTTATCCGTACCGATAGAGGCGAAATGCTGGTAACCGTCGAGAATGATCACCGGGATATTGGCCCAGGTCTCCACGTTATTGATCAGGGTCGGCTGGCCCCACAATCCCTTGACCGCCGGGAAAGGCGGTTTCGGATTGGGCATGCCGCGCTCGCCCTGTATGGAATTGATCAAAGCGGTTTCTTCGCCGCAGACAAAGGCGCCCGCGCCCAGGACCACTTCAATATCGAATGAAAAGCCGGTCCCTAATATATTTTCTCCCAGCAAATTCATTTCCCTCGCCTTTTGCAAGGCCAGTTTCAGCCTCTCCACCGCCAGCGGATACTCCGCCCGGATATAAACCAGGCCCTGGTTGGCCCCGACTGCGTAACCGCCAATCGCCATGGATTCCAATACGGAGAAAGGGTCGCCTTCGATCACGCTGCGGTCCATAAAAGCCCCGGGATCGCCTTCATCAGCGTTACATATGAGATATTTCTGCTCAGCTTTCTGGTCGGCGACAAAGCGCCATTTCTTGCCAGTCGGGAAGCCGCCGCCGCCCCGCCCGCGCAGGCCGGACTTAATTATTTCGTCTATAACCTGGTCCGGGGTATAATCGGTCAAGACCTTGGCCAGGGCTTCATAGCCGCGTATGGCCAGGTAATCGTCGATGCTTTCCGGGTCGATCACCCCGCAGTTGCGCAAGGCCATCCTTTTTTGCTTTTTAAAATAATCTATATCGCCGAAGATAAAATTTGATTTATCGGTCAGGGCTTCGGTGCTGACCTGGTAATGATGGCCTTTTTGCTGCGGCCGTTCTGCCTTGCTTTTCACCAGGTGATCGATCACGATCTGGCGCGCCTTGGCGGCGTCAACATTGTCATACTTAAAGGGAGCGTGGCCCGCCTGGAAAACTTCCACGGTCGGTTCCAGATGGCAGCGCCCGATACAACCTTTGCGGCCGAGATAGACGTCTTTGATATTCCGCTTGGCGATCTCTTCCTCAAAAACCTGCATAACTACCTTGGAACCGGCAGCGATCTCGCAGGTAGACATACCGACGTTGATCCGAGTCGGTGAGAGCCACTTTTTCAGGTTTTTGTGGATAGCGTTCTGCCTGACTTTGGCCAGGACCTGTTTAGGATTGGGACTTAATAATTGGTTGGTCATTTCTTCTTTTCACTCCTTGTGGGTAAACTAAAGATAAAGGTGTTGCCAGCAGGCTGCGGCTGGACCCAGATCCGGCCGCCGTGTTTCTCGACTATCTGCCTGGTAATGAATAATCCGATACCCGTACCTTTGATCTTTTCCGCCCCGGGCAGACGGGAAAATTTTTGGAACAGCAATTCCAGGTGTTCCTCTTTGATCGGCGCGCCGCTGTTGTAGAAATCGATCTCGATCTCCTCACCGTGCGCCGCTCCGGAAATTATGATCTGCCCGCCGGTAACGCCGTACTTAATGGCGTTGCCGAGCAGGTTATCGCACACGATCAGCAACAGGTTCTTGTCCGCGGACAACCGGAGACCTTCCTTGACCTCCAATGCCAGCTTAATGTTCTTTTCCTGCAGCTGCTTTTCAAAATGAGCCACCGCGGGCTTGATTACATCCTCCGCCAGGTCGGTGTCCGTGCAGTACAGTTCCAGTTCCCCTTTTTCTATCCGGGACAGATCCAGGTAATTCTTGACCATAGTCTCAAAATGATCCAGGCTGCGGGCGGTGGAATCGATAGCTCTTTGCTGTTTGTCGTTAAGCGCGCCCAAAAACCCCTCTTTAACCGAGTAAATGTTCATAACGATGGATCCGAGGATGCCTTTTAACTCGTGGGAAACAAAACCCACCAAGTCCAGGTAACTTTTATTCATGGCCGCGAGCTTGTCATTGGTTTCATTCAGGACCTGGTCCCGTTCCTCCAGCTTTTTAGCCATTTCATTAAAAGAACTGGCCAGATCGTTCAATTCCTTGATCTGGGTTTCCGTCTTTACCCGGTGGAACAGGTCGCCAGCTGCTAAACGGCTGGTACATTCCAGTAAATGGGCAAAGGGCCGGTTGATGGCAATGTCTAAAATGACCGAGAGCAGTCCCGCCAGAATGATCCCCAGCAGGATAATGACCAGGAAGACCAGCAGGATATTCCTGCGCATGTCCACAAAGGGTTTTTCCTGGATACCGACGTACAATATGCCGATTATTTTCCCGTTGATATTCTTGATGGGTTCATAGGCGGTCAGGTACCACTCCGTTACCACAAAGGCCCGGTCCACCCAGGGTTGATCCTTTTCTACTACATTTTCATATACCTTTTGCGAAACCCGGGTACCGATGGCCCTCTGCCCGTCCTTATCCAGGACATTGGTGGCGATACGGGTATCATCCAGGAAGATGGTTACGGTTCCCATAGGCTTGGCGAACACATTGTCGCGGATCTTGTCCACCAGTTCAAAATCACGGTTAATGATCTTACCGCCATATATAACCTTGGCGATCTTGCCGTTAGCGTCAAAGAGCGGCCGCGCGTATTCTATGACCAGTGCCTGGTCCAATACCTTCTTATCCGAAGGCCGGGCCCTATCCGTATATTTTATCTCGATCAGGGACTTCTCATATAACGGCTGGCCCATGGACCACAGCTCTTCCTTGCCGATCAGCCTGGTACCGCCGCCGCTGGTCCCGCCAAAAGCCGTCTGGGCAATCTCGCTCCGAACCTGGCCCTGGTTCGCAGCGTCGACGATATAGAGATAATCCAGTCCCAGCCGGTCCTTTAATTCCCTGGTATTGGTGATGAAGCGGATGACCGAGAAGGCCTTCTTCATTATATCCAGTTCATTTCCGTAAACCAGCCGCGCCACGGTCAAGTCATTATTGATCTGCTTCTGTTCCCGGCCGATAATATCCCTTTTAATTACATAATAGCCCAGGACCGCGATGGAAACGCCCAACACCAGGATGATGGTCAGGAAAGAAAGCTGTATCTTGGACTTAAGCGTGGTCGCTTTCATCAGGTTTTTCTCGACTTTTGCAGAGCGTTGACGTAATAGATGACGTTCTCCAATTCGCTTTCAATATTAACGTTGTTGACAACGCATTCTTCCGGGGCTTTCAGTTGTATAGGCGCGAAATTAAGCACCCCTTTAATGCCCGCTTCCAATAACGCTTCCATTACTCCTGGCGCCGCGTTATCCGGCACTGCAATAATGCCTATCTTTATCTTATTATTCAATACAAAGCTTTTTAGTTCCTCGATTGGTAAGACCTGGATGTTGCCCAAGCGGTTAACTTTGGTAGGATCAGTATCGAAACAGGCGACGATCTTCATGCCTTCCTTCTCGAAACCTTTGAAGTTCATTAAAGCCGAGCCGATATTGCCGGCGCCGACGATGATCACCTGCTGGACCTCGTTCTTACCCAGGATATTATTGATCTTCTCGATCAACTCGTCTATCTTGTAACCGCCGCGCTTGGAGCCGGAAATGCCAAACACGGAAAAATCTTTCCTGACCTGGGAAGAAGTGGCGCCCACGGCGTCAGCCAGATTATCCGAAAACACCTTCACGAAACCCAGGGTTTTGAACCGGTTTAAAGCGCTTTTGTACCGGGAGAGCCGGGCTACGCAATTCTTGGCTGTTATCATTTTTATTGCTCCTTAATTCACATTAATCTACCATAAGATAACATATAATATTATTGATGTCAAGTCTTTTGTGAAATATTTCACTTAAAAGATTAAAAAAAATCCTAATAACCTTTAAGTAACACCCAGATCCGTAGGCGCGCGACCTATGGATTGGAGCAGAGAAACAGTATCTCTTACCTGTTCCGCGATCCCCTCTTGCTCGTGCGCGCGGTTCGGATAGATAGAATATAAACGTCGGTATTTGATCGGCGTCAGGTTTAGCATTACTGAATTAGCTCCGGCCAGTAAACCGCGCTTCCGTCCGGTCGGGCTTAAAGTTTCGAAACCAGTGGTTACCACCACATTGGCGTTCTGCGGGTCAATGAACCGGGCCAGCGCCAGTACTTTTAAGATCTCTTTCTCCCTGGGCATAGGCGCTGTAGCCAATTCCGTCAACGGATGCGGAATAAGAGGGCCAAAACTGAACATGGTCGCTCCCAGCTCCTTGGTCAGGTATAGATCGTTCAATATATCAACATAGGTTTGTCCGGGCAGGCCCAGCAGGCCACCGGTGATGATCACATAACCCAGCCGGCGCGCCGCCCTGAGCGTATCCAGCCGCGATTCCAGACTATGGCCGGTATGCAATTTATCATATAATATGGGATTGGAGGTTTCAAACCGTAAGAGCAAACCGCGGGCCCCGGCCTGATAAAGCTCCACCAGGTCTTTCTCCGGCATTTCGCCAAAACTGATGAATATCAGGACCGCCGCCTTAGCCTTGATCTCTTTAATTACGCCCGCCAGTTCCTTGATAGTATAGCCGGGATCCTCACCGCTCTGCAAAACAAGCGCCCGGAAACCGTATTTTTCAATAGCTTCCAGGGACGCCCCAACGATCTCGCCGGGAGTCATCCGATAGCGTTCCAGTCCCTTTACATGGCCGGCGATGCCGCAATAAGCGCAATTACGACGACAATAATTGGAAATTTCTATTATGCCATGCACACAGCAGGCGTTTTTGTGATACTTCTGGCGCAAGAAGTTAGCCGCCTTGAATAGCAACTCCTGTTCCGGGTGCCCCTTCAGGTCCAGCAGATATAACAGTTCTTCTTTTTTAAGCGGTTTTTCTTCCAGCGCCCGGTCCAGTATCCTGAGCAGTCCCGGGTCTATATTCTTATCCTGCAGGTCCAGGCGGGAAAGCCGCAGGTCCAGGTCCTGCAGGTCAAAAAACACTTCTTTCCAGGTTTGCAGGATGTCTTCCGCTTGCTCAGCCGGTATTTTTTCTATGACATATCCGCCCTGGGCGTAGATATAATCACCGGGTCTCAGGTCATGCAGTTCATTGATGGCCTTTTTGGTCTCACCAAAATAACTGACGGTGACCGTTTTTTCGTTTATGGATTCTACTTTACCGGGTATGGCGTAACACATAGTTTTTACTCACAATCAAAGGATACCAGGGTCAGTTCCCGGGTGGCGCTGCGGTCAATTTGCAGCACCGCGTTCTCCAGGATAGTGCCCTGTTCCTGTTCTTTAAAGAAATAACGCAGTATGTCTTCGTTGATCTCGGTAAAATTACCCATGCGCAGGTAGACCTTGGTGACTTTCCGGGCCTGTTGCTTATTGGCCAACTTCAGCAGGTCGTCAAATAGTTCTCGTAACAGGTGCATTTCATGCATGTTTGTATCCCTTTTTGATATATATCAGTATGTCATCAGCGGCGGCTTTTACTTCTATGGACAAGCCTTCCTGCATATCCAGGCTCTTAGGTTGTATCCCGACAAATATCACCGGCGCCTCCGTATCTTGCTGCAACAGGTGATAAATAACGCTCATCGGGATGTTGTGCGTGCTTAGGGTCGCCACGGGGACAGTTTTCTCATTCACTATCCTGACCTCGCCCGGGGTGCCGCGAAAATCGGCGGCATCAAAAATGATGACCAGGTCCGGCTTAAACCTTACCACCTCATCCAGGTGGTTTTCCGGTACAGTGCCGGCGTTAATTATCATCAGGTTCGTATCCGTGGCCAGGTGTTCCGCCAGGTACGGGCCTACTCCGTCGTCAGCACGCAACGTGTTGCCAACACAGATGATCGCCGTTTTGTGATTGATTGTTTTTAATAGTATGCGGATATCAGCGGTTAGTGAATTTGACATCTAAAAAGTGGGTTGAGCAGGAAATGCACGGGTCATAGGCACGCACTAGCATCTCCATCATCAGGGTGATCTCTTCGTCGCTTTTATCCAGTATCTCCGGCACCAGCTTGCGCATGTCATCTTCCACATTGCCCAGGTTCTGTCCGGTAGGTATGATGCAATTAGCATTTATGATCTTACCGTCCTTATCTATTTCATAGTCATGAAAAAGTATACCCCTGGGAACTTCCACAGCGCCGACGCCCTTACCGGCCCGGACCGGGATAGTGCCTTTTTCATTCAGGCCCACCACAATGGCTTCTTCCTGCTTTAACCCGTTGGCTTTAAAATGCTCTATCAGGGTTATTGATTCCTCCAGGCAATGCACACTTTCGATGGCCTGGGCTACGGTGTTGAGATAGGGATTGGTGCAAACCGGTTTGAATTGCAACAGATCTGCCGCTTTTTTGGCTTTAAGATTAAGCTTGTTGAAATTCAGGTTCAATCGCGCCAGGGCGCCGACCATATAAGAACTGCGGCTGGCCTTGGTATGCTTGGCGGAGGAGAGCGGGACCATGAATTCGTTGGTCAGCTTAAGATAATCTTTTTTGTTAAGCTTTAAACCATCAGTGGAGCCAATCTCGCCGGACAAAAGCGGATATTCGTCCGTATCGTTGACCAGGGCGACATATTCCGTGGGCCGCTGGAAATCAGGAAATTTCAGAGTCGCTAACAGCTCGATAGTAGCGTCCATATCCGGCTGCATGCTCTTCAGTATATCCAGCATGGTATCCAGGTCTTTTTCTTTAGGCAGCTTGGTAAAACCGCCGACAATGGCGGAGATGGGATGAACATGCCGACCTACCAGTATATCGCAGATGTTGTTACAATTTTTTTTCATGCGTAAGGCGCGCCGTACCACTTTGTTATGGGTGTCGATCAGCGGCACGAAGCTTTTCACTCCCAACAGGTCAGGCGCGGCCAGCAGGTATATGTGCAGGATATGGCTGTCCAGTATTTCCTGGTGCAGTAGCAGTTTACGCAACCTGATGGTTTGCTCGCTGGCAACGAATCCCAGAGCGTCTTCGCCAGCCTGGATCGAAGCCAGGCTGTGACCGCAGGCGCAGATACCGCAGATCCGGGAGGTAATATGCTGGGCCTCAAAAATAGAGCGGCCGCGCAGCATGCCCTCGAAGAACCGGGGCGGTTCTATTATATCCAGGCGGCAATCTTCCAGTTTCCCATCCTTAACGTTGACCACAATGTTGCCATGGCCCTCCACCCGGGTTAAATATTCGACATTTACCTTTACATTCCTACTTTTGTTCATCTAACTCCCTCGGTTTGTTATACATATCCAGCTTATTGGTGATCCAGTCCAGCGGTATCTTGTGCCTGGCTAATATATCTAATTGCCCGTTCTTAGCGGGATTAGTCACCATCCCGCGGCAACCGTAACAAATATTGCCGTTATTGATGCACCAAGAATTACACCCGGCTTTGGTTACCGGTCCCAGGCAGGTTATACCCTTATCGTACATACACACATTTTCGTTAAGCTTGCATTCCACGCAGACCGCGTAATCTGGCACTGCGTAAGGAATGCCGGCGATAACGCATTTCAGGACCTTGAGGATCTCCGGCGGATAGACGGGACAGCAATTGATGAAATAATCAACTTTTACTACCTGGTGCACGGCTCGGGTGGGCAGGGTCTCTATCTGTTTGGCACCGTCGCGGTAAACGTATTTCTTTATCTCCTCAAGGTCGAATTTATTCTTCATGCCGTTGATCCCGCCGATGGTAGCGCAAGAACCGTAAGCAATGACAACTTTGGCTTTAGCGCGGATGTTCTTGATACGCTCGGTGTCATGAGCAGTGGTAATACTGCCCTCGATGATGGCAATGTCGTAGATCTCGGACTTTTCGCTCATCACCTCGCGGAAGGTGACGATGTCCACCAGGTTCAGGATATCCAGCAATACCTCGCCGAAATTGGCCATCTGCAGCTGACAGCCCTCGCAACAGGCAAAATCAAAAAAAGCTACTTTGGGTTTAGACATTTTTAATCACCTACAGGGCTTCCTTTTTACTTTTGATCTGCTCATAAGTAAATACCGGGCCATCCTTACAGCAGTAATAATTCTGTATCTGGCAGTGGCCGCACTTGCCAATGCCGCATTTCATGTGGCGTTCCAGAGAGACCAGTATCTGCCGTTCCGGGATATTCTTTTTCAGCAGTTCAATAATGACATATTTATACATGACCGGCGGGCCGATAACCGCAGCGAAGGTTCGTTCAGGGTCAATTGTTACCCCGGGTATCAGGGACGTTATCAAGCCTATGTTGCCCTTCCAATCAGAGTCGGAACAGCGGTCAACGGTATAATCAAAATTCACGTCGATGCGTTTGCGCCAGGACTCTACTTCATCGCCAAAAAGCATGTCTTCCGGGGTTTTGCAGCCCAGTAAAATGTTCACCTTGCCGAAATCGCGCCGGTTATCGATGACAAAATTAATAAGTGAACGCAATGGCACTAATCCCAACCCTGCTGCCACCACCAGTAGGTCATTCCCTTCCAATATCTGCACCGGGAATCCTTTACCAAAAGGACCCCGTACACCGATAGTATCGCCTGTATCGAGCTTATGCAGGGCGCTGGTCACTTTTCCCACGCTGCGGGCAACGATCTCGAACGACCCCCGCTTGGTTGGGGAAGAAGAAATGGATAAGGGCGCTTCCCCCACTCCTGGTATGGACACCATCACGAACTGTCCCGGTTCATGGTCCAGGGATTCTCCGCCGGCCAGGGCAATTTCAAAGAATTTCTCCAGTTTGGTCATCTGCTTGGCCCGGATAATCTTGCCTTGCTTCACCAGGTATTCGGAATCTGTCAGTTTGAGGGTTTTCATTTCTGCTCGTCCACCAACGCGTTAATTGTCTCTTTTAAACTAATTTTAGCCATGCAGGTCCGGGTGCAACGGCCGCAACCGGTGCAAAAATACCGGCTGTAGCGCTCCACCGGATATTTAAATTTGCGGAAATACCGGTGTCTCTGCCGGGCGCCGCGCGTTTTGCGGAAATTTTCGCCGGTGGCTACCTTGGCGAACGGCTCATTCTGGCAGGAATCCCAGCCACGACTGCGGTCACCGGTGTTAAAATCGAAGTTCATATTATCCAATATGTCGAAACAATAGCAACTGGGGCAAACATTAGTACAATTGCCGCAAGCGACACAGCGCTTGTCCAGGTCCTCCCAGACCTTGCTGTCATAGGCCCGGTCAAAAAGCTTGGAGAGCTCATGGTGGCCGATCTTGACCTCATCCTTGAAGATCTCCCGTTTCTTCTTCCGGACCTCTTCCAGCTGGTCCAGGTGAATCTTTTCAGCCGGGTTGAACAGCCGGGTCTTTTCTATCAGTTCATCGCCGCGGAGCGTATTAACGTGCACGATAAAGGAATCAGGGAGCTCGGTAAAGAACAGGTCATAACCGCCGTTGGGCAGGTGGTTATCGACAACTTTACAGCTGGCGTACTGGTCGCAGTAAACGTTGCATTCCAGGCCGATGATCAGCAGTTTGTTCTTGCGCACCAGGTAATTAATATCCTTTGGCTTGTCGGAAAAAACCATGTTCAGGCACTGGATGCCAGCCAGGTCGCAGGTATGGATACCGAAAATCACCACTTTGTCATATTCCAGCACGGCCTCGAATTTATTCTGGCTCTTGTCGAATTCGATCAGTTTTTCCCGCTGGGGCATGAAGTATTTCTTGGGGGGCAGGATGGTAGGAATATATTTTATGGATATTTCTTTACCAGATTTGACTTCCTGGAAGGAAAAATTATCATAACCCCGCGCCACCGGGCCGACTACCTTCTCCTGCGCAGCCAGGGCGGTGATAAAATCGTCAAAATTAACTTTCTTGAGGATCACATATTGCATACGGTAAATGATAACACTTGGCGGGGATTTGGTCAAGAATTTTCTCAGGAGGGGTCCGGGTTCAGGAAATGGGGAGTTTTACCGTAAATACAGAGCCGACGCCGGGCTGGCTTTCCACATCGATGGCGCCATGGTGGGCCTGGATGATGCTGTAACTGACCGACAGGTCCAGCCCGATACCCCGCCAATTGCCGTCTTCATTGGCAAAGAACGGATCGAAGATCTTGCTTAGTTTCTCCTGGTCAATACCGCCGCCATTATCTTCGACTTTCACTTTAATGAACTTCTGCCGGTACTCTTTTTCCACTGCGGTAGAGACTTTCACCAATCCGTTTTCCAGATGATTGGCCAGGCAGGCATTGACCAGGATATTGCTGAGCGCCTGATGCATTTGGCCGTAATCAATGGAGATCTTGGGCATATAGTCATGGTATTTCTTAATGATATTAATAGTGCTGCAATTCGGTTGGGTCCGGATACTGTCCAGTATCTCATCGATCAGGGTATTAATATTATATTTCATTTTAACCGTTTCAGGCGGATGGGCGAAATAGGTCAGGTTCTCGATGATCCGCACACAGCGGTAAACTTCCTGTTCGATCTTGGACAGCTCATTATTGCCGGCTTTCCTGATCTCATCGTTCTGCAACAGGATCTGGGTCAGTCCCATGATACCCAGCAGGGGATTATTGATCTCATGGGCCAGTCCCGCAGCCAGCCGGCCGATCGCCGCCAGTCTTTCGTTCTGGCTGAGTTTTTCCTGCAACTGTTTTTTCTCGCTGATATCTTCAATAAAACCGGCAATGCTAACAACGTTGCCATCGTTATTTTTTAGCACAAAGGTAGAAACATTGACCGGAATCTCCTGGCCGTTTTTGTGGTGTAGCAGGGTTTCGTAACCTATCCTCTTGCCGACTGTTAAAGCCACCGCCAATTCTTTTTCGACCCCCGGGACCCACTTAGTCAAAGGATACCCGACTATTTCTTCCTGGCCGTATCCGCTCAGACGACTGCAAGCCAGGTTACAGGTCAGCACTGTGCTATCAGCGCCAATTGTGATGATAGGATCCTGTGACTGGCTGACGATATTGGCCAGGTAGTCAATCTGCTCCTGCCGCCGCTTGCGCTTGGTAATATCATGGATGATCACCACGTGCCCAAAAGGATGCCCGCCTTTGTCTTTTAAAAGAGTTATAGAAAGCTGGACATCAACATAGGCGCCATCCTTTTTACGGCAAGCTACTTCCCCGATCCAGCGTCCCTTATTATTGACTATCTCCGTGATCCTGCCGCTGAGATCGACTGCATCGTTTTTGGCGCCGCTGCCGAAGATGGAGTCATGCTTGTCTTCCAGCTCAGTCGCAGAATTATAACCGAAGATCCTTGCCACGGCCTGATTGGAATAAGTAATAATGCGCTCCATATCGATGATCATGATGCCGTCAAAAGAATTCTCCACGATATGCTGATAGCGGGCGATCTCTTTCTGCATCTTTATGCGCTGGGAAACATTGCGCACGATCTCGATGGCGCCGATGAGCTGCCCCTGCGCATCACGCAGCGGCGAGGATTTTATCTCCATATATTCGTTAAATTTATCATGGGACACGCCGATAGCGTTCTTGCCGGTCTTGAAGGTTTTAGCCACCGGGCACCAGCTGCAGACCTTCTCCTGGTTATTGAACGCCTTATGACAGATCTTCCCCAGGACCTTCTTAGTGTACATACGCTTCATAAAGCGGTTCATATATTGGATGCGGAAGTTGCGGTCGATGATGCTGATGCCGTCGCCGCTGCCCTCGAAGATATCTTCCAGTTTATTGCGCTCTTTTTCCAGCGCTTCCTCATATTTGCGTATGGCAGTAATATCCGTGATGATCGCGGAGAAACCCTCGATCTTGTTGTGCGGGTTCTTCATTACGCTGGCGGTAATGCTGATAGGCAGGATCTCGCCGTTCTTCTTGCCGGCCTTGGTCAGGTAATTTTTTATGGAGCCGCTTTTAATGACCTTTTCGCCCAGGTCCTTGAATTTTTTATGACGGTCCTGCAGCATCAGCTTGCTGATGGACTGTCCCAGCATTTCCTTGGCGGTAAAGCCGAATAATTCTTCAGCGCCCTTGTTCCAGAAGGACATGCGCCCGCGGCTGGTTACGGCGATGATCGCGTCCCGGGAATACCTGGTGATATTGGCTAAAAATTGTTCTTTTTCCAGCAGGCTGGCAGCGGCGTTATATTTCTCTGTTATGTCGCGGACGATCTCCACCACTTTTTTACTGCCGTCGTGATCACGGATCGGGTAGGCTTCAATTTCATAAACCTGCCCGCCGGTATCGCGGATAGTGGTGTCAAAATAGCGGTGATGTTTTTTGATGATCTCCCGGACGGGGCATAAATGGCAGGGATAATGGTGCTGGCTGATGGTTTGGTAGCATTTCTTGCCAATCTGGTGGCCGAAGTGTTGCAGCAGGGAGCGGTTCATGTATTCGATACGGTAGTCTTCATTAACTACCATAACGCCTTCATTCATATTCGCCAGGACCAGGTCCAGGGATTCCTTGGAGAGTATTTGATCGCGGGGAAAAAACATAAGACTCCTCTTCGGAGGATAAAAAATCCCGGGGCCTGGTTAGAGGCGTGCCCGGGTAGAAAAGTCTACGCTTTTAGGGGAAGAGCTATATATGTACCATACTTAACAGTATTACACATATATAATCCTTGCCAAACAAAAAATTGGGACTGTTACATTGGAAAGATGATGAAGGATTTCTAATACTTTAATAACACAAGGCATTTATTTTGTCAAGGAAAATTTTACTTAATTATATGGTATTATACGCTTTTTATCAGAAAATTCTGTACAACCCAACCCCATCGCAATATTGCAGTTCTTGGCTGTGATTGGCCCAAAAATCCCGCAATAATCTCAAATCGACGGGCTGAAAATCATAAAAATGGTAGCTTTCTTGCAGGCGGATCAACTCATTTCTGTTAAAAATAATATATTCTATTCCGTCTTGCCGCAGTTTTTGCGCCAAGCTCGCGCTGCTGGCCGCTGACTTGAAATACTTCTGGAAAGTAGGCACATCATAAGAGCAGTTGGCGATGAAATCCCGCTGGCAGTAATATCCCCTGGTCTCACCGACAAAGAGTATCCTCACTCCCGCCGGTAAATTCTTATTGGCGAAGTCCAAAACCGAATAAACAGGATTAGGATAAAAAGGCTGACTGCGCGACAGATAATTTTCCCTGGTTTCCACCCCGGCGATCACCCCGAACGGCTGGCGTTTTTCCACTGCCACTAAAATAATGGCCAGGTTGCCCAGAAGCACTGCCACTATTGCCGCCCGCAACAGGTTATGGTTAAATTTATCAATTTTTTTATGGCCCAGGATGCTCCCCACTAATAAACCGTAAACCGGTAATGCCGGCTGGATGTAACGCCAGCTGCTGGTTTGGATCATCCAAAAGATAAAATATATACCCAGGTACCAAAGCAGATATTTAGTGTAAAGATCTTTATCAGGAGCGATAAATAACCAAATAAACAGCGGCAGGAATAATAGGAATAGCGGCCCCGCCAAGGAATTAAGAGAACCCCGGTCTAAAACCACGATCCATGGTTTAATGAACATTTCTTTGATCTGCCAACTTTGGGGACGGCCGCAATCGTCAATGAAGGTCGCCAGCTGGAAATCAGGATGCGCCGGTGATTTGACCGGGCTCATGATGAAAGGAGCCACGGGGGAGCCGGTGAATGCATAATTCTTGATCAAAAAAGGAGCTATAAAAATACCAACAATCAACAAAAATTTACCAGCCTCGACCAATCGGACCCGACCGGGAGTATTTCCCCCCAGGATAAAAAAGAGGCCGATCACTACCAGCGGAGCAGCCGTATATTTAGTGCCGATAGCCAGTCCGGCCAGGATAGCCGCCAGGCGCAAAAACTTGATATTTTTCTCTTTATCTTCCAGCCATCTTAACAGGCAAAGCAGGTTTAACAGGACAAAGAAACTCAATCCCAGGTCCGTCATAGCTGTCCAGCTTTCCAGCGCCACCTGGGGTATAATATAAAATATTGCGGCCGCCACGATACCCGTCGTCCGGGAAAAATATTGGCGGCCGATGACATAGATAACCAGGCTTGAACCCAGGCCCAATAATAAATGCAGGAGCCGGGTAAAGGTATCATTATTCACTATCAAGCCCAGCAGGTAGAGCATCTCAATATTTTGGGGAAAATAGGAAGTACTGTTAAAAGGAATATTAAAAATGCGTCCATGTATTTTATATAATGAAGGCACCGCCAGGTGGTAGAACAGGGTGTCAAAGTGGGTTTCCGGGGCCAAAGCGCTGATGATGTTCACCGCCAGGACCGTTACCCCTATGCCCAGACAGCAAATAGAGAATAGATCCCGGACTGGCAATGCCGACTGCGGTTTGAAAGTCCGCCAGCCGCGGCCCAGGTAAAATTGACCTAAGCTTATTGTAAAAGCGCTCCATAATAATGCCCGGAACAACCAGGGTTGCAACAGGCCGGCCAATCCCAGCAGAAAAGTTAGCAGGCTCCAGCCCCCCAACCCCAACCCTACGCTCAGCAAAAATGATTCCAGTCCCGGACGGCTTTCAACCTTTAGCCTGGCCATAAACCAGGCCGGCAGGATCCAGCTGGAAAATATTAGCGCCAGCAGGTTGGCGGCGGTTGAAATATAACTGAGCAGTAAATCGGGATGACCGAATATCTTGGCCAGCGTTGGCAGGTTGAAGAAAACGACCAATAGCGAAGCAAAGTCGTAGCGGTTGTAGAAGCGGATAAATACAAATAGGCTCCAAATTATAAGGAGGACCGACATGATGAGCGGACTTAAGCGCCTCTTGACAAAATTCATTTTGACCCGGCTTTAAGTACTTTCCCCGGAAGGGAAAAATCCGCGCCCCCGATATGCAGCAATGGAGCGGAACCCTGTTCGGCTGCTTCCGCCTGGAGGATGTCGCCCAGGACTATCTGGTGATCGCCGGCGTCCACTATTTCCCGGAGTTTACATTCAAACCAGCCGAAACATTCCCGGATGCGAGGACTGGATACGGTTTTGGCTTTTTCTTCATGTAGTCCGGCTTCCTTGATCTCACTGGACCCGCGCGGCAGGGGCTTGGCGCAGACCATCAATTGCGTCAGCAGTTCCTCACCGGGCAGGTTAACTACAAAATCACCCGTTTCTTTGATATTAGCCAGGGTGTGCCGGGTGGGCGCCATGGCTACCGCCAAAATAGGCGGCTTTCCTGACACCGGCATCACAAAACTGAAAGGCGCGGCATTGGTCCGGCCCTGAGCGTCAACCGTGGAAACCAGGACCGTGGTGCGCGGCGCCATGATCTTATACCATTTGTCTAATTCGATTAGCATAACTCTCTCCCTGCCTAAGGTTTATATTCGGTATTATACCCGGGATTAGTTTCTGGGCGCATCTTGTTCGGATATTCGATATCGGTCTTGATGTCAAAATACAGTTTTTTCAATTGTTTAAATACTTCATAAGGATTTTCCACGCCGACCATGACGTTCTTGGTGGTATTCGGTTGTACCATACCCATACCGGCGGTAAAATAAATACTGCCGGTGTTGGTCAACTTATCGAAGATCCCGATATTTACGTTAACGTCAGAGATATTATTGAAGTCGATAAGGTTATATCCCCGGCCCAGGACCCCGCTCTCAATGATGATGCGTTTATTAGTGATAGCGTAATTTACGTAGTTCCAACGGAGCATCTGCCAGACAGGCGAAGTCAGTAACCCCAACGCCACCAGGGTGTGCGGCCCCAGGACGGCCCAGACAAAAATGGGAAATTTACCGGTAAAAAAAGCCCAATAGAACGGGACCAGGAATGACGCCCAGAGTATGCCGAAAACCGCCGTGGGAATACTGCGCAGCCAGAAGGACCAGAAGTTCGGTTTGCCCTGCCAGATGATTTTCTCATTTGGGTCCAGTATCTGTTGTATATCCATTACCCCCCCTATTTCAGCATGTTGATATCTACTTCGGCGCCTTCCTTGGCTTTCAGGATCTGGCTAGCATTACCCTGGTTTACGGCTATCTCCAGACAATCATTGGAGCCGACGACAGCGATGATCTGGCCGGGCTGGCTGTCCGTATAGGTTTTGCTGAGTTTATCGATCTTGAAGTTTTTCAGGGAAATAACCATTTTTTTCTGCGCCAGTTTGGCTGCCAGGCCGCCGCTGATATTGGTCACCAGGTTGCCGAAATGGTCGATATAGATCACTTTGCCAGACACGCCGTTGCGATGGATGCGCGGCGACAGCAGAGTGAATCTCCGGTATTCCTTGGTCGGGGTGCCGAATTTCCTGACGGGTACGCCTTTGGCCAGGTGGGCGGCCACCGGAGCAAAAATATCCCGGCCATGGAAGGTATTGCTGATATCCCGCAGGAAATACTGGGGATTGGTCAACTCGATCACCTTCTTGACCTTCTCATTCTCCAAGGCGAAGCTCAAGGCGCCGTTATCCGGGCCGATAAAGAAATATTTCTCGGTTTCCACCAGGATCGCCCGGCGGGAACCGCCTACTTCCGGATCGATCACCACCAGGTGGATAGTGCCCTTGGGGAAAAAATGATAACTGGTGCGCAGAACCACCGAGGCCTCCAGGGTATTATGACGGCTGACCTCATGGCTGAGATCAACCAACTCCACTTTGGGATTAATAGATAATATTACCCCTTTCATGGTACCGACAAAACCATCCTTGGCGCTAAAGTCCGTCAGCAGGGTAATGATCTTTGATTTCATATCTTGATCTCCTTTCAGATTACGGGTTAGGCTCTGCCGCTATGGCTACATGGTCCCGGCCTTCCCGTTTAGCCTGGTACAGCGCAGCGTCAACCGCGCGCAAAATATTTTCCGCGTCCCCACCGTGCTGAGGATATATAGCAACTCCGACGGACAGAGTCATAGGATCCTGGGCCTGGAAATGATTGCTCAGGTTGAGATTCTTGACGTCACGCCGTATCTGTTCAGCCCGTTGCATGGTCTCTTCCCGGGAAGCTTCCGGCAGGATGATGATAAATTCCTCCCCGCCGTAACGCGACGCAATATCCTCGCCGCGTATCAGGGAATTAAGGAACACGCCTAATTCGCGCAATAAATAATCGCCCGCCGCGTGCCCGTAAGAATCGTTAAATTTTTTAAAGTGATCAATGTCGATCATGATCATGCCGACTTGGACTTGTTTGCGTTTGGCGCGTTTTAGTTCGCGATCCAACGATTCTTCCATATACCGGCGGTTAAACAGCCCGGTCAGTGGGTCGCGGATCGCCTGGCTGCGCAGAGATTCACGCAGCTTGAGATTGGCCAGCGCCAGGGCCATATGTTCGGCCACGCTCATGGCCAGCTGCATTTTTGACTCCAGTAACACGCTCGGTGAATTACTCCTTAAATGCAGTATCCCCAGGGTTTCGCCCTGCGCCATCAGGGGCATACACATATAACTGGACGGATGAGGTTCGCCCACGTGTTTGCAGATCAAGCCGGAACTGCCAGGTTTAAAGTCATATAATTGGCCGCGCCGCAGGGCCCAGCAATCCCCGGGTGAAAACAACCGCTCCCCCACCGCCTCTTCGCCCCAGGCCACGACCATCTCTACCAGATCGCGGGTATCATTGAGAACTGAGAGTGCACCAGATTCATCGGGGAACAATTGCTGCGCGGTATGGTCTATCACCGTGTAAGCTTCATTAGTGGTCAGGCATGATTGCAGTAATTCACCCATTTCGCTCAATATGGCGATCTCCCGGGTGTGCTGTTCCAGTTCGCTTTTGGCGCTTTGCAGGACCTCTTGCGCCTTACGGTGCTCGTTGGCCAGGATGCGCATTTCCAGAACCTGGGCGCGCAGTTCTATCAGCTCCTGCATCAGCTCTTCTTTGGATTTGTCTTCGTCTCTCATGGGCATTCCTGCGCCGCGGCTACGGGCATGGGCTTCATTTCCATTATCTGGCTCAGCGGCAAACTCAGTTCCGACTCTTGGAAGGGGCAATACGCAACCAGCACGGCTTTATCTCCCACTATTTGCACCCGCAGAGGTTCGATGATGCGGCTGATCTCCTCGTTAAATTCGGTAACATAGCGAATAAATAAACGGCCCTGGCTTTTGATCGCCTCTTCTACCACAGTCGGCAAGACCGGCCTGATCACCGGGGCAACGATGATCTCCCCGCCCTGTAGGTCTATCAGCTGGCCGACGGATTCAATATTTAGATCTTTCAGATCTTCCAGGAAACGCTGGAAAATGCTGATGGTGGTGTTAACGTCCCCTAAAGCGCGATGCTCCTCGGTAATAGGCAGGCCCAGGGTACGGGCGATATTGCCGAGATTGTTGGAAGGGAATTTAAAACAGCGCCGGGCCAGGGCCAAAGTATCAATCACGGTATTTTCTATCGGGTCCATCTGGAGGTTACATAAATGATGATTAAGGAACCCCAGGTCAAAAGCAGCGTTGTGGCCCACCAGCACCGCTGCGCGGACGAATTTCAGGATATCCGGCGCCACTTCCGTAAAATACGGGGCTTTGGCCACCAGCTCGTCGGTCAGGCCGTTAATCGCCGAAGCCGCCCGGGAAATGGGACGGCCGGGATTTATCAGGGAATGGAAAACAGCGACGGCCTGGCCGCCCTGCCACTGGACCATGGCCAGCTCGCAGACGCGGTCGCCGAAGGCCGGGCTCAACCCGGTGGTTTCCACGTCAAAGAAAACAAAATTCGTTTCCGCTATCTTTCTATTCACGTCGCTCGTCTTTAACATAATTGCTCATGTCTTTTTGTTTGGCTTTTTCTTTCAGTTCGGCGGCGATACTGCTGATCTGCCCGGCGGAGATCAACTTACGCTTATCATTGGTCACCACGGCGATGCGCAGGCGCATGATAGGGAAGCGGGTCATTTCCCCGGTCCGGCTTTTGGCCAGGATATAACCCTTCTTCTGATCCTCCGGGTCGTAAAAAGCCATGATGAACATATCAAAACGGCTGATCAGTTCCATGCAGAAATGGTCAGTAAAGGCAATGGGCATAATAGCGATGAAATCATCCCCGCCGATATGGCCCAAGAAACATTTTTGGATGTCGGAATCCTCAATTATCTTCCTCATCAGCTTAGCCATTTCGGTGATCACCCGGTTGCCGTAATCAAAACCGTAGCGGTCGTTAAAGGCCTTGAAATTACCGAGATCCACGTAGCAGATGCCGAATTTCTCCGCCGATTTCAGCCGGTTATCTATCTCCTTCATGATGGAAACATTGCCCGGTAACTTGGTCATCTGGTTGAGATCGATACCCAACTCGGTGCTGCGGCGCAGGACCACTTTCACCCGGGCCAGCAGTTCTTCCAGGTCAAAGGGCTTAACGATATAATCCTCGGCGCCGCTTTCCAGCAGGTGGACTTTTTCCTTGACATCCGCCACTGCGGTCACCATGATCACCGGCACGTGTTTTATCTTGGGGCTGTTTTTCATGCGTCGGCACAATTCCGGACCGTCCATTTTAGGCATCATGTAATCCATGATCACCAGGTCCGGCACCAGCTGCTCTATCTTATCCAGCGCTTCCAGGCCGTCGTTGGCGCGCTCTACCTTATATCCGTCGCTGAGTAAAGCCTCGGTGATGATCTGGGAAATGAACGGATCGTCATCCACCACCATGATAAGTTTTTGTGGCGCCATTAGAAACCCCTAATAAGCTTTTTTCAGTAAATAGATCACGTCTTCTTCGGTTACCAGCCGCGGGTTGGCTTTCAGAGAACCCGATGGCATACTGTCCCTGGCGATCTGGCCGAAATCCTCCGGCTTCACTCCCAGCTCACTTAAGCGCCAGGGGAAAGCCACTTCGGCCAGCAACTGTTTGACTTTATCAATGGCCATTTTTGAGGCCTGGTCCTTACCGACACCCCGTATAAGGCCACCTAGCAAGGCCGCCACCTGGGCATATTTGCCACCCACGTAATTCATATTGAACTCCATGACATACGGCAATAAAACGCCGCAAACCAGGCCATGGGGTAAATTATATTTTGCTCCCAGCGGGTGAGCGATACCGTGAACCGCGCCCATGCGCGCGTTGGCCAGGGCCATGCCGCTCAGCAACGAACCATGCAGCATATTTTGCCGCACCTGGATATTCTGCCCGTTCTTGAAAGCGTCCCTGATACTGCCGCTGATCAGGCGCATGGACTGGGTGCATATCGCGTCGGTCAGCGGATTGGCGCCTAACGACACATAGGACTCAATGGATTGGCTGAGAGCGTCGATACCGGAATAGGCGGTTAATTTCGGCGGCAGACTCACCGTCAGTTCGGCGTCGATCAGTGCCAGCTTGGGATATAAAAAGATATGACGGAAACTTTCTTTAACTTGCCGATTACGGTCGATCAATACGGAATTAGGCGTAACTTCCGCGCCGCTGCCGGCCGTGGTCGGTATGCACAGGCAGGGAATACCCGGGAAAACCAGCTCCTGGCCGCCCATAAAATCTTCGACCCGGCCGTCTTTATTGGTGATGGCAGCCACGGCTTTAGCCACGTCCAGGACACTGCCCCCGCCCAAACCGACGACCACATCGCAGCCTTTTTCTTTGGCTACGGCTATCGCCCGGTTGACGGTCTCGCAGGTCGGTTCCGGATCCACCTGGTCGAAAATCGTGACCCGTATACCGGCGTCACCGGAAATGACGCCGCTGATCCGGCTCAACAGGCCAGTTTTCCGCGCGCTGACCTTACCGGTGATCAACAGAACATTATCGCCGTAGCCCCGGATGAGCCCGGCCAGGTTGGCAATGCTGCCGATCCCGGAAATTATCCTGGTCGGCAGATTGAATTCGTAAACTTTGTTATCGCCCATTTAACCCGCTCTTAATAATTTCTTTCTTTAACAACTGATAAGCCTGCGCCAGCGATTGGGATATGACCTTGGTCCCGCCGGTCACCGGCATAAAATTATTGTCGCCGGTCCAGCGCGGCACCAGGTGGATGTGAGCGTGTCCGATCACCCCGGCCCCGCCTACCCGCCCGCTGTTCATCCCCATATTAAAACCGTGGGGACACATGGTCCTTTTTAAAATAACCATCATTTTTTGTGAGAGTTCGATCATTTCGCAAGTCGTGACCTCATCCAGCTTTTCCCAGGCCCCGATATGCTTGAACGGCACGATCATCAAGTGCCCATTGTTATAAGGATACAGGTTAAGCATGACAAAACATTTCCGGCCGCGATAAAGAACCAGATTACCCAATCCGTCCCGATCCTTAAGTTTTTGGCAGAAAATACAGCCTTTTTCCCCGCCCTTTTTTATATATTCCAGGCGCCAGGGCGCCCACAAAATATCTTTTGGTTTTGCGGCCATTGTTTACCTCTTCTTCTTTATCTCTAAATAGGTCTTCTTTACCATTTGCCAGACTTTTTTGCCGTCACCAGATCCCAGGCCGGTGACCAGGGCGCCGGCATCATAGCTCCAGGCGGCTATATTCCTGATGCCGCTGGCGTAAACTGTCTTAATAGCCGTGGCGATCTCTTTTTCCCGCCCCTTGGCTACGCGAAAAGCCTGGATCCAGATTTGCGATTCCTTGTCGTAACGCTTACAGAGATTATAAACTTTTTTCGCGAAAGATTCAACAAAATCAATGTCCCGGCCCAACAGCATCCAATAGGGATCGGTCCCGAAAATATCGATGGACTTCAACTCCAATACCCGGTACCAAAGTTCTTCCGCGTAAGAATCCTCCTGCGGGTAGAGACAAATCGCGTTCTTGAATCCGGCCGCCTGGGCGTGGCCGGTCATTTCCTTCAGGAAATCCAGGACCGTCCGCACTTCACTTTTACTATAACCCATCCCGGCCTGGTGCGGTTCATCCCATAAAATAACATCGGGCTTATTCTCCGCCGCCAACTCCAGCCAGCTGCGGAAAAATTTCCGGAATTCTTTGTCTCCCAGCGCGGCCACCGGGATGCGCCCGGCCTTGGTTTTGAGGCAGCTTCCCGGATGTTCGGCGACAAACCGGGAAAACGTTTCCCCGCCGAAAACCCCGCCCACTCCCCAGGGATCCAGGTAAACTTCCAGCCCTTTTTTCCGGCTCAATGCCGTGATGGCCTGGACCTGTTTCCGGTGATAATACATATCGGTTTCACTGAAAGTATGCACGATAAAATCGCAACTTGCGGCAATTTCGGTCAGGTCCCTGGCGGCCAGCGACAGATCACGGTTAAGTATATAGCTTACACCGGTTTTTATCATAAGGACGCTCCCACGCTGAAGACGCCGACCACTAGCAGGGCTACGATATCTCGGTAGCCGAACCGCAGGGTGATCAGACTGGTGCGGCGGGGATAAAGCCGATAACCGCGTGATTCTATCGCGCCCGCCAGTTCTTCGGATTTTTTGAGCACGTTTACCAGTAAAATATATACCAGCAACGGCAAATTTTTAGGCGACGGTTCCACTCCCCGCACCCG
This sequence comes from Elusimicrobiota bacterium, assembly GCA_003153935.1. GTDB lineage: Bacteria > CAYTYR01 > UBA6262 > UBA6262 > UBA6262 > Fen-1174. The sequence goes on along the minus strand of PMCA01000005.1, from coordinate 85,192 downwards.
TTGCGCCTCGTTGATCTTCTGGTTCTCTTCCGCGGTCAGCGGGATGAAGCGCAGGGCCATGGTAAGCATGAACGCTATCTTATCGCCTAATTGCTCGAACAGATCCAGGGGCGTCAGCAATTTTCTCAGGCCCATGGTCAAACTGAAAATGGGCGTGGTGGTAGTGAGGACCAGGGCCAGGGTCAGCATCAGGACCAGTCGGTAGATCACCGTCAGACCGGTCCTTAATCCGGCGGGCGTGTTCAACTGCAGGAGGAAGATGAGCAAGAACAGCCAGCTCAACGGCCTGAGGCTACCCCACAGGGACCGCCAGCGGACCCGCCCTAATTTCAGGACAAAAACCATCAGCAACGTAAAAACGATATAGGCCGTTATATCCACGAGAAAAAAAACGACCCCAGATAAAATTATCAGGCTGATAATCTTAGTTCTGGGGTCAAGCCGGTGCAGGAAGGAATCCCCTTCCTGGTATTGCCCGAATATGTTCGGAATGCTCTTCATTCAGTACTCGGCAATCTAGTTGCGCGTTACGAGTTACGAGTTTGCGAGTTAAGGAAATTATAAAATCCGAAACTCGGAACCCGAAACTCGGAACCCGAAACTGCTTTAGACTATTTTTTGTTTTATCAATTCTTCAGCGATCTGCACGGCGTTCCAGGCCGCGCCTTTCAACAGGTTATCGCTGACCACCCACAGGTTCAAGCCGTTAGCGATGGATTCATCCTGCCTGATCCGGCCGACGAAAGTTTCGATCTTGCCCTCGCAATAAACAGGCAAGGGATACTTTTTGGTCGAGGGATCATCCACCACGATCACGCCCGGTGCCTTAGCTAATAACTCCCGGGCCTGGACCGCGGTCAAGTGCTTTTCCGTTTCTATATTAACACATTCGGAATGCCCGCGCATAACCGGTACGCGCACGGTGGTAGCGGTGACCTTAATGGAACCGTCACCCATGATCTTCTGAGTTTCATTGACCATTTTCATTTCTTCCTTGGTATAACCGTTCTCCAAAAACACATCGATTTGCGGAATGACGTTATAGGCGATCTGGTATGGGAATATCTTGCATTCCGGTTCTCGCCCCGCCTCTATCGCCTTAACCTGTTCCGCCAGTTCTACCATGGCTTTATGCCCGGCGCCGCTTACCGCCTGGTAAGTGGAAACGACGATCCGTTTTATTCTGGCCGCGTCATGAAGAGGTTTCAGGGCCACTACCATCTGGATAGTGGAACAGTTGGGATTAGCGATGATCTTTTTATCCTTAGATAAGTCATGCGGATTGACTTCCGGCACGACCAGCGGACAATCCTTGTCCATGCGCCAGGCGCTGGAATTATCAATGACGAAAACGCCCGCCGCCGCGGCTATCGGGGCAAATTCTTTGGAAATGGAACCGCCGGCGGAAAACAAGGCGATCTCGACTCCCTTAAAGGAATCTTTCTTTAGTTCTTCCACTAATATATTTTGGCCCTTATACTTAAGTTTCTTGCCAACCGACCGGACGCTGGCCAGCAATCGCAGGTTTTCCACCGGGAAGTCCCGCACTTCCAGCATTCTTATCATTTCATTGCCGACGGCACCAGTGGCACCGACTACAGCTACATTATATTTCTTCATCTCTTTTTCTATTCCCCCTATTAAATGATTACACAGATTAAATAAACTACGAACGGCGAACGGCCAACCACTAACGGTCTTAGATAAGACTCGCGATCAAGTCACCCATCTCCGTGGTGCCCATGCCCATTTTCCCGGCGGCCAAACTCTTGATCTTGCCGCTTTCCAAGGCCTTGATCACCGCTTGCTCAATCGCCTGCCCGGCTTTGGTCTCTCCCAGTGTTTCCAGCATCATGCCGCCAGCGCAAATTGCCGCCAGGGGATTGATGACGTTCTTGCCGGTATATTTAGGCGCCGATCCGCCAATTGGTTCGAACATGCTGACGCCTTCCGGATTAATGTTGCCGCCCGCGGCAATGCCCANNCCGCCCTGGATCATCGCGCCCAGGTCGGTGATGATATCGCCGAACAGGTTCTCAGTAACGATCACGTCAAACCATTCAGGATTCTTCACGAACCACATGGTAGTCGCGTCCACATGCGCGTAGTCACGCTTGAGATTCTTATATTGTTTCTCGCCCATTTCCTCGAAAGCGCGGTACCAGAGGTCGCCGCAATATGTCAGGACGTTCCTCTTGTGAACCAGGTGAATAGGCTTTTCCACGTATTTGGGATTCAGCTTGTTCCTTTTCTCTTTTAGCTCATAAGCGTACTTGATGCAACGGTCTACGGTGCGACGGTCATAGACCATCACTTGCGTAGCGATCTCATCCGGCGTCCCGATCCGGGTAGCGCCGCCATGTCCAGTGTAAATTCCGCCCGTGTTCTCCCGTACCACCACGAAATCTATCTCCGCCGGCCCTTTATCCCTTACCGGAGTAGCGACATTAGGATACAACTTAACCGGGCGCAGATTAATGTACTGGTCCAGTTCGAAACGTATGCGCAGCAGAATGCCCAGCTCCAGGATGCCCGGCTTCACGTCCGGGTGCCCGATAGCGCCCAGGTAAATGGCGTCCAGTTTCTTTAATTCCGGGATGACCGAATCCGGCACGGTCTCGCCGGTCTTTTTATATCTTTCTCCACCCAGGTCATAATCAACCAGGTCGTATTTCAAACCATATTTTTTGCCGACGGCGTCTAATACTTTCAGGCCTTCTTTAAGCACCTCCGGGCCGGTACCGTCCCCGCCCATTACTCCGATCTTGTAAGTCTTACTCACAGTCACTCCTCCTTGTTAGTTTTGTATTTTTAAAGCAGCGGAAGATACACTACTGTTTATCCGCGGGTAATTTGGAAATATCCTTGATAACCTTATCCACCACCGAACCGATCAAGGCGCCAAAACCTACATACATCAACGTCCCTAGAACGGAAAAAGCCAGGTTGGTCAGCGCTATAGGCGCATTGATCTTCAGGCTCTGCCAGAGAAAGTAAAGAGGCGCGTCATAAGAGATCAGGGCAAAATTCTCCGGGATGCCTTCCAGGGGATGGAAATATATCAGCCTGATCACGAACTGGAAATGGAAGATGCCGAAAATAAGTCCAAAAACCAGCAAAAAAACATTCTCTTCGATATTAAATTTCTTCATGCTCCGCCCCCCGATCGCTTGGTATCAGCTTAACAACTCCATAATCCTAACGCTATGTTTTTTTCTTTACGTACTCCATCAGGCCGCCAGCGTTGATCAGCTCCTGCATGAACTCCGGGAAAGCCTGCGCGGTGTATATTTTGTTCTGGGTTGTATTTTTGATCTTGCCGTTATCGAGATCCACTTCAATAGTATCGCCTTCCTTGATATCTTTGCTGGCTTCCGCGCTCTCCAGGATCGGCAAACCTATATTTATGGCATTGCGGTAGAATATCCGCGCGAAAGTTTCCGCGATAACGCAGGAGATGCCGGCGCCTTTAAGACAGATCGGCGCATGCTCGCGCGAAGAACCGCAGCCAAAGTTCTTGCCGGCTACGATGATATCGCCCCTTTTTACCTTTTTGGGGAAATCCTTGTCCGCGTCCTCCATGCAATGCTTAGCCAGCTCCTGCTCGTCAAAGGTATTCAAATACCTGGCCGGTATGATCTCATCCGTATTGATGTTATCCTTGAACTTCCACACTTTGCCCTTCAACTTCATTATTGATCCTCCTGTATATTGTTACTAAACTTAGAATGCAAAATTAACGCGAATGGCAGCAATCGGGCCGCTAAAATCAAAAGGAATTACCTGGCCGGTATGGTCCTTCCATATCTGCTGGTCGGTCGAGATTTCATAATCTGACTCGGATAATTTCATTTCTTTGATATTGGCATGTCTATAGCCTAAATCCATACCTAGGGAGACTCTGGAATTTAAAGCCATCTCTCCCCCAACGGAGGTCTCGCCGACAAAGCCAGAGCCCTTCCAGGTTGAGCTTCCCGACCAGCTATCCGGGGAATAATAGTTTGAATCTAAGCCATAGCCAGTATTTAATTTCATCCTGGCCAGTCCATATCCCAGGTATAACTTAAAATTATAGGAAAATTTATCGTTATATTTGGTGAAATATTCGCCGCCCAAAAGTATGGGGATAAGCGTCATATGGTATTCCTGTTTTTCTTCGTACGTCCAATAATACCCACTACCCATGGAAGTATTATCTGAGTCCGTGTAAACGTTCTTGGCCGAAACCATAAGATAACTTACTCTCGGGCCTATCCTTAAATTAGGGGTGATCTTATAGCCCAGGTCCAGGCCCACTTCGTAACCGTTTTTAGGTTTATCATAGGTTGGAGCCGGGACATAATCTGCGTAATAATATTCCACATCATCGTTAAAAGACTTCATATTGAGCATGGAATATCTACCCCAAACGCTTAGGCTATATCTATGGTTGTTATCCAGGGTAACTGTCTGCTCTTCAGTGGTATTGTTTTCATTAAAAAAGCTGTCGTCAGCGGCATACAAATAAGAAATACCGGCTAAACTAACTGCCAGTAATGCAAAACAAATCCCCCAGGCATTGATGTTATCCCTGAACTTCCACACTTTGCCTTTCAATTTCATTATTAATCCTCCCGAATATTGTTACCGAACTAAAACATAAAATTGACGCGAATAGCAGCGGTCGGACCGCTAAAATCCAAAGGAATGGCCTTGCCGAATTCATCTTCAAAAACTATACCCCCCAGATCACTATCTGCGTCGGATTTCAGCTTCTTGATCTTAGCGTATCTATACCCCAGATCCAGGCCAAGAGAGACCCCGGAGCTTATCGCGACATCCCCGCCTATCGAAGCTTCGCCGACAAAATTAGAGCCCTTCCAATTTGACTCTGTAGAATCAGTGTAATTGGTATCAGGATCAAGACTTGATTCATAGCTGGAATCGTAGGTTATTTTCATACTGGCCAGCCCATATCCCAGGTACAACTTACAGTTATAGGACATTCTGTCGCTGTATTTAATAAAATATTCGCCGCCTATGAGTATAGGCAAAAGGGTCATATCATATTTGTCCGTCTCCTCGTATTTCTGGAAGTTATCAGGCGCAAGAGAGACAACGTTCTTGGCTGAAGCCGTAATATAACTCACCCGAGGCCCTATTTTTAAATTAGGAGTGATTTTATAATTCAGGTCCAATCCCGCTTCAATGGCATTTTTCGGTTTATCATATTTATAATCACTGCCAGCATCACTGTAAAACTTGACGTTTTCATAATCTATATAGGTGTTAAGATCTTTCATATTAATCTGGGAATAGCCACCCCAAATGCCCAAAGAGAACCTGTTGCCCAAATCAACCGTTTGCTCTTCATTAGCATTATCGACGCCAATAAATCCCTCATCGTCGGCGTACAAATACGAAAAACCAGCTAAACAAACAGTGAGAAGCGCCAAAGTCATCACCCAGGATTTAATTTTCACCCTTCCCCCCTATTTTGCTTTTAAAGTCATAACCTTTTTGGCGGCCATGTCCTGGGCAAAAGCGACATAACCCTTGTCCTTGATCAACTGAATGCAGGCCTGGCGGTCAGACTTGAACAGAACCTTGAACACCTTGGAAAAGAAATTATTGAACTTGCCGCATTCCATTATATTACTATACAACCGGCAATCAGCGCAGCTATAAAAGTTGTTTTCCTTGGCGCATTTTCGCACCGCGCACCAGGAAGCTTTCTTGTTCTTGTGGCAGCCGGGACATTTCTCGGCTAAATATTTCTTACACGCCCCGCAGTAAAGCCCGCAATACGCCACCAATTGCCTATCTGCTACGATCTCTTTCACGACAAACTTCCTTCATTTCCATTTGATACCATGGTCCTCCATGGTTTCCTTCAAAGAGAACGCAATCATTATAGCAAGCGGGACCACAAAGGCCCCACCCGGGAATGTGCGTCCAAATACGGCATAGAACGCCACCGCCAACCAGATAACCCGCCACAACCATGATTCAACAAAACTGAAAATCCTGATCACGCATATCGAAAGCAAAGTTAATACAATTACTGTCAACATTGTTTATATCCAATCCGCCTAATTCCCAGCAAGCCGTTATACCTTATAACTCCTCTGGACTCGCTATCTTGCCGAGGACGGCGGAGGCTGCGGCGACGGCGGGGTTGGAGAGATACACTTCACTGCCCGGATCCCCCATCCTGCCCACAAAATTCCTGTTGGTAGTCGCTACGGCTCTTTCGCCTTTGGCCAATATGCCCATATGCCCGCCAAGACACGGCCCGCAGGTCGGCGTAGATATCGCCGCTCCGGCATCCATGAATATCTTGAACAGACCCTCATCCATCGCTTCCTGCCAGATTTGCTGAGTTGCTGGGATGACGATCAAACGGATATATTTGTGAACTTTCTTACCTTTAATCACCTGAGCGGCCAACCGCAGGTCCTCGATGCGGCCGTTAGTGCAGGAACCGATCACTACCTGGTCGATCAATACATTGCCTACCTTGGAGATCGGCTTAACGTTGCTCGGCAGGTGAGGGAAAGCCACCATCGGCTCTAGCTTGGAAACATCATATTCTTTAGTTTCCACATACTTGGCGTCTTTGTCGCTCTCGTAAGTGTCATATGGCTCTTTGGCTACCTTTTCTACATACTTAATGGTAGTATCATCCGGCGCGATAATGCCGTTCTTGCCGCCAGCCTCGATAGCCATGTTGCACATGGAGAAACGATCAGACATCGGCAGAGCCGAAATAGTATCCCCAGCGAACTCCATAGAACGGTAAAGCGCCCCGTCCACACCAATATCGCCGATAGTGTAAAGTATCAGGTCCTTGCCGCCGACCCATTTGGGCAGTTTACCATTATAAATGAACTTCATCGCCTCCGGGACTTTGAACCAGCATTCGCCGGTGATCATGGCCGCGGCCAGATCGGTGGAGCCGACGCCGGTGGAGAACGCGCCCAAGGCGCCGTAGGTGCAGGTATGCGAATCCGCGCCGATGATCAGCTGACCGGACAAAACGATACCCTGCTCTGGCAGTAGGGCGTGTTCCACGCCCATCTGTCCGACTTCGAAGTAATATTTAAGCTTCTGCTCTTTGGCGAATTCGCGCAGTATTTTTACCTGCTCGGCTGATTTTATATCCTTGCAGGGAGTGAAATGATCCGGCACCAGCACCACTTTGTTCTTATCGAACACCTTTTTACCGCCGGCTTTCTTGAATTCGCTGATGGCGATAGGCGCAGTGACGTCATTGCCCAGGGCGATGTCTACTTTGGCCTGGATGAGGTCGCCGGGATGCACTTCCCTTTGGCCGCAGTGCGCGGCAAGTATCTTTTCGGTTATTGTCATTCCCATCTTCAACATACTCCTTCTACTATTTTGGTTTATTTACCTTAGATGCTTTACGAGAAAGCAGGCGGTTCATCGCGTTGACGTAGGCCTTAGCGCTCGCTTCTATAATATCAGTAGAAGCGCCCTGGCCGGTGACGATATTGCCCTTCGCGTCCTGCACCCTCACCATCACTTCCCCCTGCGCGTCCTTGCCGCCGCTCACCGCGCGGATGCCGTACTCCAGCAGTTTGCACTTCAACCCAGTCACGCGGTCGATCGCTTTATAAGTAGCATCCACGGGACCGTCGCCGGAGCTGGCTTCCTGGATGACCTTATCGCCCTTGCGCAATTTAATGGTCGCAGTCGGAATGGTCTGGCTGCCGCTGACAGTGTGAATATAGTCCAGCTTATAGACCGGGACCACCTGGGAGATCTCGTCCTCCACGATAGCGACCAAGTCTTCATCGAAGACCTCTTTCTTCTTATCCGCCAGCACTTTGAAACGCTCCGCTACTTTTTCCAGTTCCTTATCTTTGAACTCGTAGCCGAGCGCGCTCAGGCGCTGTTTCAGCGCGTGTCGTCCGGAATGTTTGCCCAGGACCAGTCCTGAACCTTGCCAACCTACACTCTTGGCATCCATGATCTCATAGGTGCTCTTCTCAACCATTACGCCGTGCTGGTGGATACCGGCTTCATGAGCGAAGGCATTGGCCCCCACTACTGCTTTGTTGGGCTGGACCGGTACGCCGGTCAACGAACTGACCATGCGAGAGGTTTTATATATCTCCTTGGTATTAATGTCAGTGGTCACCCCGAAATAATCGCGGCGCGTCTTGATCGCCATGACTATCTCTTCCAGGCTAGCGTTACCGGCACGTTCGCCGATGCCATTAATGGTGCATTCCAATTGGCGCACGCCGTTCATGACCGCGGACAGCGAATTGGCTACGGCCAATCCCAGGTCATTATGGCAATGTGTGCTAATGACAGCCTGATCCACGTTCGGCACATGTTCAAAAACATCCTTCATCATTTGTCCGAACTCTTTAGGGATAGTGTAGCCGACCGTATCGGGAAGGTTCACGGTTCCAGCGCCCGCCTTGATCACGGCTTCAATTATTCTCCAGAGATATTCCGGGTTCGTGCGACCGGCATCCTCGGCGCTAAATTCCACGTCCTCGCAATAGCGCTTGGCATACTTGACCACTTTGACCGCGGCCGCGTAAGCTTCCTCGCGAGTCATCTTAAGCTTATATTTCAGATGGACATCGCTGGTGGCCAGGAATATGTGTATCCTGGGCCGCTTGCAATATTTGACCGCGTTCCAGCAGGCGTCGATGTCTTTCTCCAGTGCCCGGGCCAGCCCGCAGATCTGCGGGCCCTTAATTTGCTGTGCGACCATCTTCACCGCTTCAAAATCTCCCGGTGAGGAGATCGGGAACCCGGCCTCGATCACGTCCACGTTTAGCTTGGCCAGCTGCCTGGCGATCTCTATCTTTTGCGTGGTATTGAGACTGGCACCCGGCGATTGCTCGCCGTCGCGCAGAGTGGTATCGAATATTATTATTTTATTTTCATTTTTAATGGTCATTTTTTATCTCCCATTCTCCTTAACTTGCTCCATCTGGATAAGCGGGCGAAAACATCAAACAGCCCGCTCAGTATATACATCACAAAAACAATTAATATCATATTTTCAGGATACAGCCATAACAACATGCCGAAAACAGTCAGGAATATCAAATAGCGCAAAGGTTTAGCCTTGCCCAATTTCATTTTCTTGAAACTGGTGTAATGGATATTGGAGACCATCAGGTACGACAGTATCAGCATGCCCGCCCAGATAAAATTGGACATGATGGGCATGGTATTGACGATGACCGGAATGGCGCGAGCTTTTATATCCTGCGCAAACATGTTATAACTCAATACGAAAGCGGCCAGAATACCCGCGGCCCCGGGGACCGGCAAGCCGAGAAAATACTCACTGGGCGCGCCCTCGTCGACTTTAACATTGAAACGGGCCAGTCTGATCGCCGCGGCAATAATGTAACAAAAGGCGATCACGCCTCCCAAATTATTATAATGATTCAAAACAAATTGGTACATCAAAATAGCCGGAGCGATGCCAAAACTGGTCAAATCCGCCAGGGAATCAAGCTCCACTCCGAATTTACTGACCGATTTGGTCATGCGGGCGATGCGTCCGTCAAGGATGTCAAACACCAGGCTGACAAAGATCGCCGCGGCCGCATCGGGGAAGCGTCCGTTAATCGAATTGATAATGCTGTAGACCCCGCCGGCGATATTGCCCAGGGTGAACAGGCTGGGAAGGATGTAAAGCCCTTTTTTCATTTTATCTCTCCTATCACGGTCAAGCCGGCTTTTACTTTCTCATGCATTTTTACTTTAATCTCCACGTTCAGCGGAACATATATATCCACTTGCGACCCAAATTTGATCATGCCGATGCGCTCTCCCTGGGATACGCCCTGCTGCAAGTGCGCCCACCAGACTATCCGTCGCGCCAGCAGGCCGGCTATCTGTTTTACCAGGACATTGACCTTGCCGCTGATACCTATCAGGTTCTGCTCGTTATCAGTGCTGGCCTTATCCAGATTGGCGGGCAGGAACTTGCCCTGCTTATATTCCTGGTAACTGATCAACCCCTTGATCGGGGCGCGTTGTATGTGTACGTCCAGAGGCGTCATGAATATCTTGACCACGATGGCGTCGCTTTTGAGGAACTTATCTTCATTCACCTGCTTGATCTCGATCACTTCGCCGTCCGCGGGAGAATATATCAACTGCTCATTCTCCGCTACTTTCCGATTGGGATCGCGGAAAAAATTCACCAGCAACAGGGTGATGATGAACAGGACAAAGCCGATAACCCCGAAAATATCTTTCCAGTAGCTCAGCAGGAAACACGCCAGGCTGAGCCCCAGAAAGATCATGATCAATTTTAAGCCTTCTTTATTTATACCCACATATCCTCACTATTTCTTTTTTAACCAGCTCATCATACTGCGTAGTTTCGCCCCGACTTTTTCTATTAACATTTCATCGGTCCGTTTACGCAGAGCGTTGAAGGTCGGACGACCCGCCTGGTTCTCCAACAGCCATTCCGTGGCAAATTTGCCGCTGCGGATCTCTTCGAGAATCTTGACCATCTCTTTGCGCGTATCTTCGGTGATGATCCGTTTACCACGGGTCAGATCGCCGAACTCGGCGGTGTCGCTAACCGAATATCTCATGCGGCTGATGCCACCTTCATAGAAAAGGTCCACGATAAGTTTTAATTCGTGCATGCATTCGAAATAAGCGATCTCCGGCTGGTAACCGGCAGCAACGAGAGTTTCAAAACCGGCATTGACCAGTTCTGTCACGCCGCCGCACAGTACCACTTGCTCGCCGAACAAGTCGGTTTCGGTCTCTTCCGCGAAAGTTGTTTCAATGACTCCGGCTCTTGTTCCGCCGATACCTTTGGCATAGGCCAAAGCGTACTTCTTGGCTTTGCCGGTGGCATCCTGGTAAATAGCGATCAGGTTAGGAACGCCGCTGCCCTCGGTGAACACGCGTCTCACCAGATGGCCCGGGCCCTTAGGGGCGATCATGAACACGTCCACGTTCTTCGGGGGCACGATCTGCCCGAAATGGATATTAAAACCATGGGAGAAGATCAGCGCCTTACCGGCCTTCAGGTTCGGCTCCACCGCGTCGCGGTAGATCTTTGCCTGGGTCTGGTCCGGGGCCAGCATCTGGATGATATCAGCTTTCGCGGCCAAATCTGCCGCCGTCATGGGTTTGAACCCGTGCTTGACGGCCAGTTCATAATTGGGCGTGCCTTTCAGCTCCGACACTATTACCTCTAAGCCGCTGTCCCGCAGGTTCTGCGCCTGGGCATGGCCCTGGCTGCCGTAACCGATAATACCGATGACTTTACCCTTTAATAATTTAAGGTCCGCGTCCTTGTCGTAATACATCTTAACTGCCATTTCTTTGTTCCTCCTTGTTTTATTTTTTGTTGTTTCCTATTTACTTCCTCTGGCCATCGCCACGATACCCGTACGCACCATCTCCTTGACGCCGAACGGCCGGACGATCTCGACAAAGGCGTTGATCTTCTCTTCCGTGCCGGTCATCTCAATGATCACCGAGGTCGGCGCGACGTCCACGATCTTGGCCCGGAAAATATCCACGATCTGTAATATCTCTGAACGAGTGCTCTTGTCGGTGCTGACCTTGACCAGGACCAGATCCCTCTCCAGGTGTTCGGTCTGGATGAAATCACTGACCTTGATCACGTCCACCAGCTTGTTCAGTTGTTTCTCGATCTGTTCCACAATACGTTCGTCACCCCGCGCTATGATCGTCATGCGGGAGATGCTCTGATCCTCGGTTTCTCCAACCGCCAGGCTGTCGATATTGTAGCCCCGGGCGCTGAACAGGTTGGCGATACGCGCTAGAACACCGGCCTTGTTCTCAACTAAAACACTGATCGTATGTCTCATTAAAACCTCCGTTATTATGCGACTCCCTGCAATAATTCTTCCAACGCCGCCCCCGGTGGCACAAAGGGGAAGACATTCTCTTCCGGAACGACCCGGAAATCCAGGATCACGGGCTTGTCGATCTTGATGGCTTTCAGGAGCGCCGCTTTGACTTCGCTTTTCTTGGTGACCCGGATGCCGACTGCGCCGTATGATTCGGCCAGTTTGACGAAATCGGGGTTACCGTCCAGCACAGTACCGGAATATCGCTTGCCGTAGAACAACTGCTGCCACTGGCGCACCATGCCCAGATAGCCGTTATTCAGGATGGCGATCTTCACCGGTATCTTGTTATGGACCGCGGTGGCCAATTCCTGGATGTTCATCTGGATACTGCCGTCGCCGGCAATATCAAAAACAATAGCATCAGGACAGGCCAGCTTGGCGCCGATAGCCGCCGGAAAACCAAAACCCATTGTTCCCAGGCCGCCGCTGGAAATGAACTGGCGCGGCCGCTGGTAACGGAAGAACTGGGTGGACCACATCTGGTTCTGGCCGACTTCCGTGGTAATGATGGCCTTACCTTTGGTAACTTCATCTATCTGCTCAATGACATACTGCGGCCGGAGCTGGTTATCCTTCTTATAAGTAAGCGGGAAATCTTTCTTCCACGTTTCGATCTGTTTGTGCCAGACGGTCAGCTTGGTTTTCTTCGCGACATGCTTGACCAATTCGTCCAGGATCTCCCGAGCATCACCGACGATCGGTATATCCACGTTAACATTCTTGGAGATACTGGTAGGGTCGATATCGATATGGATGACCTTGGCGCCGGGCGCGAATTTATCCACCCGGCCGGTCACCCGGTCGTCAAAACGCGCGCCGACCGCGATGATCAGGTCCGATTTCTGGGTAGCGTGGTTAGCGCTGTACGTGCCGTGCATTCCGACCATGCCCAACGCCAGGTCATGTTTGGTCGGGAATGCGCCGATACCCATCAAGGTCCAAATCACCGGTAGCTGCGCTTTTTCCGCCAACTGCAGTATCTGAGTATGAGCGTCGGAAATGATCACGCCGCCGCCGATATACAGAACCGGTTTTTCGGCCTTATTGATCATGTCCGCGGCTTTCTTGATCTGTCCCGGATGGCCCTTAACAGTCGGCCGGTAACTGCGGATATCCGCCTGAGTCGGGTAAACGAATTCCGTTTCCGCCTTCTGGACATCAGAAGGAAAATCTATCAGCACCGGGCCGGGACGACCGGAAGTGGCGATATAGAACGCTTCCTTGACGGTCCGTGCCAGGTCCCTGACATCTTTCACTAAAAAATTATGCTTGGTCACCGGACGGGTGATCCCGGTGATGTCCGCTTCCTGGAAGGCGTCATTACCGATCAGGCTGGTAGCCACCTGGCCCGTGATCGCGATCATCGGTATTGAATCCATATAAGCGGTAGCCAAGCCGGTAACCAGGTTAGTAGCCCCCGGACCGCTGGTGACGATGCAGACCCCCGGCTTGCCGGTGGCCCGCGCGTATCCGTCGGCCATATGGGCCGCGCCCTGCTCGTGCCTGGTCAGGATGAACTTGAACGGCGCGTGGTACATCGCGTCGAAAGTGAAAAGTATCTGGCCCCCGGGCAAGCCGAAGACCACCTCCACTTTCTCCTTCGCCAGGCATTCCATTAGTATTTGTGCACCTGTTTTCTTCACAAAATTCCTCCATTTAAAAGTTGATAGTTGATAGTCCGCCCGATTTCATCGGGCTCGTAGTTGATAGAAAATAACATAAGCTTTTTCTATCAACCATCAACAATGAACTATGAACTGTTTTATTTCAACACTGCTCCATTAGAAGCACTAGTGACCAATTTAGCGTAACGCCCTAAAATACCTTCGCGGGCTTTTGGCGCCGGCGCTTTCCAGCGGGCCAGCCTGGTTTTGATCTCCATCTCGGTCAATCGTATGTCCAGTTTCTTTTTCGGGATGTCGATCTGGATCATATCGCCGTTCTTGATAATGGCAATCGGGCCGCCTTCCGCCGCTTCAGGAGAAACATGTCCGATGGCACAGCCACGGGTACCGCCGGAGAACCGGCCGTCCGTGACCAATGCGACGTAGCGATCAAGTCCCAGTCCGCAGAGAGCGCTGGTCGGGGTTAACATCTCTCTCATCCCCGGACCGCCTTTGGGACCTTCATAGCGAATAATTATAACGTCGCCTTTCTTGATGCGGTTATGCAAGATGGCCGCCACCGCTTCTTCCTCGCTCTCAAAAACCCGCGCCGGGCCCAGATGGGTCAGCATGTCACTGACCACGCCGATCTGTTTTACCACCGCGCCGTTGGGGGCTAACGTCCCCTTCAGCACAGCCAGACCTCCAGTTGCGTGATAGGGCTTGTTCAACGGCCGTATCACTTCATGGTTTTTAACTTCCGCGTGTTTTATATTATCCTCCACCGTTTTGCCGGTAACCGTTATCGGGGTGGTTTTTATCAGTTTCTTTTTATTTAATTCCTTCATGATCGCCATCACTCCGCCCGCGTCATCCAGGTCCTGCAAATGATAAGGACCGGCCGGGGCCATGTTGCAGATATGCGGGATCTTGGCGCTGATCTCATTGATCATACCCAGCTCAAATTCCACTCCCGCTTCCCGGGCGATAGCCGGTAAATGCAGCGCGGTATTGGATGAACCGCCAAAGGCCATATCCACGGAGAAAGCGTTAAGAAAAGCGTTCTTGGTCATGATATCACGGGGCCGTATATTGCGTTTCACCAGCTCCAGAATACGCATGCCGGCGTATTTGGCCAAGCGGTAACGCGCCGCCATCACCGCCGGGATCGTGCCGTTGCCGGGCAAAGCAATACCTAAGGCCTCGCACAAACAATTCATCGAATTGGCCGTGTACATACCGGAGCAGGCTCCCGCGCCGGGACACGCCTTATCTTCGAGGGCGGATAATTCATCTTCGGTCATTTTCTTGGCCGCCACTCGTCCCACGCCTTCGAACATGCTTTTCACCAGGTCACAGGCTTGACCTTCGCTGTCTTTTCCGGCCAGCATCGGGCCGCCGCTTATAACGATACTGGGAATGTTCAGGCGGGCCGCCGCCATGACCATGCCGGGAATTATCTTATCGCAGTTAGGGATCAGCACCAAACCGTCGAAGGGCATGGCCTTAGCCGTGATCTCCACGGAATCGGCGATGACTTCACGGCTCGGCAGGGAATATTTCATGCCCCCGTGGTTCATGGCAATACCGTCACAGATGCCTATTGTGCGGAATTCCATAGGGGTGCCGCCGGCCATACGGACTCCGGCCTTGACCGCTTCAGCTATTTTATCCAGGTGAATGTGGCCGGGAACTATTTCATTACCCGAATTGGCGATGCCGATGATCGGCAGGGCTAATTCCTCATTGGTATATCCCATGGCCTTAAATAATGACCGGTGCGGAGCTTTTTCCATCCCTTTTTTCGCTGCATCACTGCGCATACATTTCCTCTCTTTCACTACTTTTACAATTTATTTCTTTAGCAGTTTATATTCAATTGAATCCACCAGCGCATTCCAACTGGCTTCGATGATGTTCTCGCTTACGCCGACCGTGGTCCACAGGTTATCTTTATCCTGCGACTCGATCAGGACCCGGACTTTGGCAGCAGTCGCGGCTCCGGTGTTAAGGACGCGCACTTTATAATCCACCAGTTTGACCTCCCGCAATCCCGGATAGAATTTATCCAGGGCTTTGCGCAAGGCGCCGTCCAGCGCATTGACCGGGCCATCGCCTTCGGCCGCAACATGAACCAGCTGATCATTGACATATAATTTGATAGTGGCTTCGGAAACCAGTTCGCCATGCCTTTTTTCCACTATGACCTTGAATCCTTTCAGGTCGAAAAATTTCTTGTAATGGCCGGTGGCTTTCTTCATTAACAATTCCAGCGAAGCCTCGGCTGCTTCGAACTGGTAACCTTCATGCTCCAGTTCTTTCACCCTTTGCAGTATCTCTTTGGTCTGGGGCTTATCCGGATCCAGCTTTAAGCCGATCTTCTGGGCCAGCAACAGTATATTGCTCTTACCTGACAACTCGGAAACCAGGACGCGGCGCTTATTACCAACCAAGCCGGGATCCATGTGCTCATAAGTCTCGCTTTTGCGCTCTACCGCGCTGACATGGATGCCTGCTTTATGGGCGAACGCACTCCAGCCGACGTAGGGTTGGTGGTCGTTGGGCGCGACATTGGCGATCTCGCTGATCGACCGGGAAACCGAGGTCAATTTCGCCAATTGCTTATCATTCAGGGAGAGCTCTCCCAGCTTTAAATTTATCCCGGGGATAATGGAACATAAATTAGCATTCCCGCATCTTTCGCCGTAACCGTTAATGGTGCCCTGGACCTGCACCGCGCCGGCCCGTACCGCCGCCAGCGAATTGGCCACGGCCGTGTCCGCGTCATTGTGGGCGTGGATGCCTACCGGTGTTTTCAGCACCCCGATCACATTAGCGGTCATCTCTTCAATTTCGAAAGGCAACGAGCCGCCGTTGGTATCGCATAGCGCGAGACAATCCGCCCCGGCCTGCTCGGCCGCCTGCAAAGACTTGAGGGCGTACTCAGCGTTATCCTTGAAACCATCAAAGAAATGCTCCGCGTCGAAGACCACTTCCAGGCCCCGGCTCTTCAGGAACTTGACCGAGTCATAGATCATGGCCAGGTTTTCTTCCAGTGACACCCGCAAAGCGTATTTAACGTGCATGTCCCAAGCCTTGCCGAAAATGGTGACCACCGGTACCTTGGCCGCCAGCAAAGCCTTGATATTCGGGTCATTAGACGCCTTATTTTTGGCATGCCGCGTACTGCCAAAAGCCGCCACCCGGGCATGTTTCAGCTTGAGCTTCTTCACTTTCTGGAAATAGAGTATGTCCTTGGGGTTGGAGCCGGGCCAGCCGCCTTCGACATAATCCAGGCCCAATTCATCCAGTTTCTGGGTTATCCCCAGCTTATCCTCAAGGGAATAACTTATGCCCTCGGTCTGTGCGCCATCCCGCAAAGTAGTATCGTATAAATATATTTTTTTCATATCCCTGTCCTTAAATTTTTTACTTTTTCTTATCCAGGTTAAAAACCCGGTGTATCGCTTTCACGGCTTTATCCACCTGGGTGTTCTTGATCACGCAGGATATCTTTATTTCACTGGTGGAGATCATCTCGATGTTAATACCTTCCCGCGCCAGGGCGCTGAACATCTTGGCCGCTACCCCGACATGCGAACGCATGCCGACCCCGACGATGGAGACCTTGGCCACGTTGCTATCATGAATAACATCCTTGGCACCCAGCTCCCGCCGGATCCGTTCCATCACTTCCAGGGTCTTAGAGAGGTCCTTATGCCCGACAGTAAAAGAAATATCGTTACGGCCGTCGGAAGCGCTGGACTGGATGATCATGTCCACGTTAATATGCTTGTCCGCCAGGTCCTTGAACATACGCGCCGCTTCACCGGGCTTATCCGGCAGGTCGATGATCGAGATCTTGGCCTGGTTTTTATCGCTGGCAATACCCCTGACTACTACATCTTCCATTTTCTGAACCTCCCTGGTTATGAACGTTCCCTCCGCTTCGGAAAAAGTGGAACGGACATGAATATCGATATTAAATTTCTTGGCTACTTCTATGGAACGGGCTTGCATGACCTGTGCGCCCAGCCCGGCCATCTCCAGCATCTCGTCGTAAGATATGGTATCCAGCTTCCTGGCTTCCGGCACCACGCGTGGGTCGGTGGTATAGACCCCCATGACATCGGTAAAGATCTCGCAGACATCGGCCTTGAGCACCGAGGCCAGTGCCACCGCGGTCAAATCTGACCCGCCGCGTCCCAGGGTAGTGATATCCTCATTTTCGGTTACGCCCTGGAATCCGGCCACAATTACTATATTGCCTCTTTTTAATTCTTTCCTAATTTTATCGGTCGGTATATGTTTGACCTTGGCGTTGGAATGGGTATTATCGGTCAGGATACCCACCTGGGCGCCAGTCAGGGATATCGCCTTGCAGCCCTTATCCTTGATCGCCATCCCCAGCAGGGCGATGGAGATCTGCTCACCGGTAGCCAATAGCATATCCATCTCCCGGGGATCCGGCTCCGGGGTAATGCCCTCGGCCATAGTGATCAGATCATCGGTAGTGTCGCCGGGCGCAGAAACCACTACCACCACTCTATTGCCTTTATCCCTGGTCTGGATCACCCGCCTGGCCACATTTTTTATTTTTTCCGCATTAGCCACGCTGGAGCCGCCGAACTTCATCACCACTAAGCCCACGTCAAACACCCCCTATATGTCGAACTTATCTTTGCTTAAGAATTTTTCTATCAGCTTAAAGCCCTGGTCATATATATTTTTGGTCTTCTTCACGGTCAATTCATCGAACCTGAGTAATCCGCTGGCGGGAATATCCGAGCCAGCGACTACGAAAGGCACCGCGTCCCGAGTATGGGTCTTCAACGATACCGGGGTGGGATGATCCGGCAGGACGATAATACGGTAATCCCCGAATTTCTTGATACCCTCATATACGCGGCCCACTACTTCATGGTCGAAATCCTCCACCGCTTTAATTTTCATCTGAACATCGCCGTTATGCCCGGCTTCATCCGGAGCTTCCACGTGCACAAAGACAAAATCATTCTTCTCCAGTGACCGCAGGGCGTATTCCGCTTTACCGCGATAATTGGTATCAATGTAACCGGTGGCGCCCGGCACTTCTATAACATTAAGCCCGGCATACCGGCCCAATCCCTTGATCAGGTTCACGGCGGAGATGATCGATCCGGTCAACCCGAATTTTTCCTTAAAAGAAGCCAGTTGCGGTTTCTTGCCCTGTCCCCACAGCCAGATCATATTACAGGGACGTTTATTCTTGTCGATACGCCGCTGGTTGACCAGGTGAGTTTCCAACAATGGGACCGAGTCAAACATCAGGCCCCTGACCAGCTCCTGTCCCGGTCCGGTTGGTAAATATGGTTCGATCTTCTGGCCGCTGATATCGTGAGGCGGGGTGGTCTTCAACGCCGCGTAATCCCCCTTGATAACGGTTAAATGCCGGTAACTCATGCCAGGGTAAAAATGGACTTTATCCGTCCCCAGCTTGGACTGCATATATTCGATCAATATTTTCGCGTCTTCGGTGCTGATGTGGCCGGCGCTGTAATCGGTCATGACCGCCTTGTCAACGGTGACGGTATTACAGCGGAACGCGGTTTCATCATCCTGCAGGTCCACGCCCATGTTAGCCGCTTCCAGCGGGCCGCGTCCGGTATAAAATTTAGCCGGATCATAGCCAAGTAAAGATAAAGCCGCGACATCGCTGCCCGCAGGCAGGTTGTCGGGAATATTCTTGACTAGCCCTTCCTGTCCGGCCTTTACCATCGCGTCCATGTTGGCGGTATTAGCTTTTTCCAGGATGGATTTGAAACCCAACTCCGGAATCGGATAATCCGCCATGCCATCGCCAATTAATATCGCGTATTTCATAATGACCTTCTTTTGTTAGAACTTCACTTCCGGAACCGTTTTGGCTTTTTCTTCCGCTTTAAAATATTCAGTGGCCGGCTTAAAGCCTGCCATACCGGCGATTATGTTACCTGGAAATTTCTTGACTGAAATATTGTAATCCTGTACTGCTTCATTGTAACGCATTCTTTCTACGGCAATCCGATTCTCGGTCCCAGCTAACTCATCCATTAGTTTTAGAAAGGACTGGTCCGCTTTCAGGTTCGGATAGTTTTCTACCACCAGGAGCAATCTCGACAGAGCGGCATCTTCCGCCCCGGCAGCCTTGATCTTATCTTCGGTGGTCGTAGCCTTACCCCATTGCGAGCGGGCGTTGGTTATATCCACCAATAGAGTCTTTTCATGAGCAGCGTAACCCTTCACCGTATTCACCAGGTTTGGGATCAAATCGTTGCGCCTTTGGAGCTGATTTTCCACCTGGGCCCATTTAGCCGTAATAGTCTCATGTTTTGAAACAATACCGTTATAAATGGAAATATAGCCGATCACCATTACCGCCAGAACTATAACTAATCCGATTAAGAACTTTTTCATTTTATTATCTCCTCAACTATAACTTTAGAATCCGCCGCCACCGCCGCCGCCGCCTCCCCCGCCACCACCGAAACCGCCAAAACCACCTCCGCCGGAGAATCCGCCGCCACCGCCGAAAAACCCTCCACTATCACCCCAGAAACCGCCACTACCGTGTCCTTTATGTCTTAGGTTATAAACTAACTGTATAATGCAGATCGCTAAGATAAATAGAATGTATAAACATGTGTCAATATTATCCATGAATTCATTGGATTTGTTCCGTTTTTTTTCTACATTATTTAAAGGTTCTCCTCCGAGCACCTTGGCTATCGCCGCAACGCCGTTATATAATCCCTCTCCATAACCCCCATTTTTAAAACTTGGCACCATATAGTTGCGGCCAATTTCCCCGCAAAGGCCATCCGGCAAAACTCCCTCTACTCCATAACCGGTTTCGATACGCCAGCGTCTTTCTTGTATGGCTACAAGGACCAGCACCCCGTTGTCTTTGCCTTTTTTACCAGGTTTCCAGTTATCAAAGAGCATCCTGCAGTATTCTTTTTCATCATAAGGTGCTATCGAATTAATCGTTACAACCGCGATCTCCGAACTTGTTTTTTGCTCCAATTCAGTTATTAAAGAATTCAGCTTCTCCTTGTATTCCGGCGTAATTACTCCGGCGAAATCGTTTACCCATCCTTCCGGCTTGGGTATTTCCAGGGCAGAGGCAGTATTCCCCGCCAGGAGAAATAGCAAAAGAAAGAAGATCCGCAGTATGGCTTTACATTTCATCTACAATGCCCACTATTTTTTCCAGGTCTTTTACAAAACCGCCATATATCTGCTCTATATCTTGATTATTTACCGTTATTTTATTATTCATGGCCAGCCATATTTTTTCCCAAAGAGCGGGATCGATCTTGAAATCCTCGGCTAATCCTTTAAAAATATCCTCTTTTTTACCTGTGGGCATTCGGTTCTTTAAGCGTAAAAGATTTCTGCTGATATGCGTTACCGAGGTAAAGTATTTAAACAGCGCCTCCCGCAAAGCAGCTTTATCCTTATTTGAATTAAGATATATCTGCTTTAAATGGATCAGCTTGGCTTTGAGCTCTTGCTCGCATTGAAATCTTAAATTATTAAGTTCAATCTTAAGATCCTTTAATATATCCCTGCCATCCAGCGTTACGTGATTTTCCTGCATATCCAGGAACTCGACCGGGAAAACATCCAGAGAAGAAGTAATATATTTCTCCGTCAAGAATAATGGCACGCATCGTTTGCATTTTCTGATCAACCCGGTGGCCTTTTGCAAAGTGGCAATATCAGTATTGGCCAATACCACCAGCAGGTTTACATTGGAGCGCTTGGCAATAAATTCTCCGCTGGCAGCGCTGCCGTAAATGATCACGGAAATCAGTTCCGAGGAGTAAATTTCTTTTATACCTGTTACAAATTCTCCAAGGCTTTTCTTTAGTTTTTCAGGAAGTGCGACTTCTTTCATATTATCCCCGTTATTCCAGTTATAATTTTACAAACCAATTTCTTTTTTAATTAAGTCTATTTTCGCTTCCACCACTTTTGGCTGGATAGCCACCTTGATAGCTCTGTCCGGGTCCTTTAGACCATGCCCTGTGAGTATGCATACTACCTTGGGCACCGAACTTTGATTAGCGAAATAACCTTTTTCAATATATTTCTTCAGCCCGGCTACGCCCGCGGCGCTGGCCGGCTCACAAAAAACGCCTTCCATTTTAGCCAGCATCTTATAGGCGACCACAATTTCATCATCGGAAACCATATCGATAACGCCACCGGATTCATCTCGGGCGGCTTCCGCCTGTTTCCAGGACGCCGGGTTGCCGATCTTAATGGCGGTAGCTAAAGTCTTTGGATCCTTGACCGGATGCCCCAGCACGATCGGCGCCGAGCCCTCGGCCTGGAAGCCCATCATTTTCGGGCGGGTTTTAGCTTTACCTTTTTCATTATATTCCTTATAACCCTTCCAGTAAGCGGTGATGTTGCCGGCGTTGCCGACCGGCATGAACTGGTAATCTGGAGCTTCACCCAGGGCATCAACGATCTCAAAGGCGCCGGATTTCTGCCCTTCGATGCGATAGGGATTAAGCGAATTAACCAGGGTTATCGGATATTTGCCGCTGATCTCCTTCACCAGCTCCAACGCGTCGTCGAAATTACCCTTGATCTGCAGGACCTGCGCCCCGTGGATCATCGCTTGGGAAAGTTTACCGAGCGCAATCGCTCCCTCCGGTATCAGGACCACGCACTTGATACCGGCGCGCGCCGAATAAGCCGCCGCTGACGCGGAAGTATTACCGGTAGAGGCGCAAATAACCGCTTTGCTGCCCTCTTCCACTGCCTTGGAAATGGCCATGGTCATGCCGCGATCCTTGAAGGAGCAGGTCGGGTTGAGCCCCTCGAACTTGAGCCAGACCTTGGCGCCGACGCGCTCGGAGAGCCGCGGGGCTTCGATCAGAGGCGTGCCGCCCTCGAGCATGGTCACGACAGGCGTCTGCTCGGAGACGGGCAGGAAGCGCCGGTACTCCTCGATAACACCCCTCCATCCCGCTCTCACAGCGGGCTGATGCACTGGCGCCTCGGACATGCAGCGAAGGTAGCACATGCCTCGCCGGCGCCTTGCGATCGAGCGGCCGCCGCGAGACCGCTGCCAGACCCGGAGTGAAACAAAAGCTTGCTCGCGCTCTCGCTCGGCGGCGGCCCGAGGCAAATCTCGATCGGACTCAAGACGCCCGGTTCGCGCAACGGGGAGGTGGTACGCTCCAAACGAGATGGAGGGGCTCTCGGAGCGCCGCAGATGATCGGTAAGCGTGAACTACCAGGCCGGGCATCAGGCCGAGTAGACCGCGCCCTGATTTCGCTGCCGAGGCGGCCCGCGAACAGGCTTCTCGGAATCGTCGCGGTCGCCTCGATCCTGGGCGGAAAACCGCACTACATCCACCTCGGCGGACTGCAGATCTCGGTCGCCAACCTCATCGTGATCGTGCTCATGGTCGTCGTCTTTGCACTTGCGATTGCTTTGCCCTTCCCACGCGAGCGCGACAAACAATGAGCGCGTCCGAGGCGCCAACTACCTGGACAGGACGCCTTCGCGAACGCGCCGTGCGCGCACTTCCGCCCGAGAAGCTGCTGGCCGAGCACCAGCCCATCTATGTCTCGTCTTGGGTCTACGTGTTCGGCGTCTTGACCATCGCTTCGCTGGTCGTAGTGGTCGGCTCGGGGGTGGTACTGGTGATCTTCGGCCCGACCTGGTGGCATGTCTCCGGCATCGGGCGCTTCGTCAACAGCCTCCACCTCTGGTCGGCGGAGTCCTTCTTCTTCTTCATGGCCATTCACCTCTGGGCCAAGTTCAGCATGGCCGCTTGGCGAGGGCGCCGCGCGCTGACCTGGATGATCGGCGCAATCTGCTTTCTGATCGCGATCGCCACCGCCTTCACCGGCTACCTCTCGCAGCAGAACTTCGACTCCCAGTGGATAAGCACGCAAGCCAAGGACGGGCTCAACGCCTCTGGGATCGGCGCCGTCTTCAACGTCCTCAACACCGGTCAGATGCTCGTCTGGCACATCGTGCTGCTGCCGCTCGTGCTGACCAGTTTCGTCGTCGTTCACGTTCTGCTCGTGCGCCTGCGCGGTGTCGTCCCGCCGCTTCCGGCCCGCACGCCGAATGCAGCGGCGAAGGATGACCCGGACTTCCCGAGCGCACCCGATCCGGCGCTCGAGTGGAAAGGAGCGAAGCGGCGCTACGACTTGATCAAGGAATTGGTGGCCGCCGTCGGCGTGATCCTGCTGCTTGCGGTGGTCTTCGCGGCGGTCTTCTCCTCGCCGGACGAAAAGCCGGTGACCATCGCCCGTTGGGCCAACGCCGCCCCGGCGGACTTCCTCGCCACGGCGACCTCCGAGCTCGCGGGGACGAGTGACTCCGCTACCTACGGACCGCCCTACACCCACACACCGGGCACCGGGCAGAACGTGATCGATTCCTTTTCGCTCGCGCGCCTGGCAGGCGTGCGTATTCCGATCGACAGCGCTCGGGATTTCGTGTTGCGCCCGCTTGGCATTCCGGGCAAGAGCGACCCGGCGCTGGCGGCGGCGCTGGCCGACTATCGATCAGCCTCCACAGCGCAACGCCAGCGCTGGACGAAGAACTACGCCAAGGCGCTCGGGACAGTCTCCTTCTCCGCGGGCGCCCCGGTCGTCGCGTCCGGGAGCTACGGCCCGCTGGCGCTGATGATGGGTGACCTGCTCAACCAGGCCCGGAGCGGCGGCTTGGACGGCGCGCTGCTTGCGAACGGCCGCTTCTACCAGACCGACTACANNGCCATGGTCATGCCGCGATCCTTGAACGACCCGGTCGGGTTCAAACCTTCATATTTGAGGAACACTTCCACTTTACCGCCCAGCACCTGGCTCAAATTCTGGGCCGGGATCAGCGGAGTATTGCCCTCTAATAAGCTTATCACCGGAGTTTTAGCGGATACCGGCAGGTAGTCCCTGTATTTTTCGATCAATCCTTTATAGGACATTTACTCCTCAATTCTTATATATACCGTTTTGGACTTGGAGATGGCCAGGTTATCGATCTCCTGCAACGCCCGCATCACATCCTTCTCTTTGGCCTTATGGGTGATCATGATGATCGGCACGCGCCGCCGTCCGCTCTGGCCTTTCTGCAGGCAGGCTTCGATGCTGACATGGTGCTTGCCCAGTATACCGGAGATCTTGGACAGCACTCCGGGTTTATCCACGGTGGTAAAACGGATATAGTATTTCACGATCACTTCCGCGATATTCTTGATCTTTATTTTCTTATACGGGTCATAATGCACGTACGGTATGGTCCCCGCGATCTTGTTGAAAATGTTGCGCGACAGGTCAATAACGTCACTGACCACGGCGCTGGCTGCCGGCATCTGTCCCGCGCCCTGACCGTAGTACATGGTCTCGCCGGCCGCGTCGCCCCGGATATAGATGGCGTTGAACTGGTTGTTGACGGAGGTCAGCAAATGTTCCTTGTTGATCATGGTCGGATGCACCCGGATCTCAATGGAGCCGTTGTCGTCCTTGGCGATGGCCAGGAGCTTGACCGCGTAACCGAACTCTTCCTCCGCGTACAAGATATCCTGTAAGGATATCTTCTGGATGCCTTCGGCGTAAATCTCCGACGGCTTGATCCAGCTGCCGAAAGCGATGGAAGCCAAAATAGATATCTTATGCCGGGAATCAATGCCTTTGATATCCAGCGACGGGTTGCGTTCGGCAAACCCCAGCTTGCGGGCCAGGCGCAAAGCTTTGGCAAAAGGCATCTTTTCATGGCTCATCTTGGTCAAAATATAATTGGTGGTGCCGTTCAGTATCCCTAATATCGATTCGATCTTGTTAGCCGCCAAGCCGTCGTTCAACGCCTGGATCACGGGTATGCCGCCACCGACGCTGGCTTCAAAATAGATCAGCACCCCGAACTTCCGGGCCTGGACAAAGATCTCGTCCCAATACTGCGACAGGAGCGCCTTGTTGGCGGTGACCACGTGCTTGCCCTGCCGGAAAGCTTCCAACACCACTTCCCGGGCGAAATCGGTGCCGCCGACTAGTTCGATCACCAGGTCGATCTCCGGGTCGTTCAGCACTTCCCGGTAATCGCGGCAGAAACTATTTTTGTATTTCGCCGGTAATTGATCCATAACCTTGCGTTTAACGTCGCAGATCTTGACTATCTCCACCGGGGCGCCGACTCTCTTTTCTATGCTGGCGCGGTGCTTTTCGATTATTCTTAAAACTCCCTGACCGACTGTGCCGCAGCCGATCAATCCAATCTTAACCATCATCTTACTCCTATAATTAATTATTTCAGTAACTTACGTAATCTTAACAACGCGTCATGGAAACGGTTGTCATGGGTCACCAGCGCCATTCGTACGTACCCTTCGCCATACTGGCCGAACCCGATGCCGGGAGAAACGGCTACGCCGGTTTCCCGTAATAAGAACTCGCAGAATTCGATCGATTTCATCTGTTTGAATTTATCCGGTATCGCGGCCCAGAGATACATAGTGGCTTTAGGTTTGGTCACTTTCCATCCCAGCTTGTTCAGGCCGTCGACAAATATATCACGTCTCTTTTCATATATTTTGTTCACTTCCGTTATACTATCCTGGGGACCGGTCAAAGCCGCCACGCCAGCCAGCTGGATGGCGGTAAAAACGCCGTAATCCAGGTAGCTCTTAAACTTCTCCAGATAGCCGATGATCTGGGGATTGCCCACGACAAAACCCAGGCGCCAGCCGGCCATGTTGTAGGTTTTGGAGAACGACTGGAACTCCACGCCGACATCCTTGGCGCCCGGCACCTGCAGGAAACTCGGCGCTTTATAGCCGTTATAGGTTATCTCCGCGTAGGCCAGGTCGCTGCCGACGATAATGTCGTATTTTTTAGCGAACGCCACTACCTCTTCATAGAATTTCAGGTCCTCCACCACCGCCGCAGTAGGGTTATTGGGATAATTAATGAACATTAGTTTGGCTTTGCGGGCCACGTCCTCCGGGATCTTAGTCAGATCCGGCAGGAAATTATTCTCCGCCAGCAGAGGCATCAGGTAACATTCCCCTCCCCCCAGTATCACGCCGTTATAATGTACCGGATAGGCTGGGCTGGGTACCAAAGCCAGGTCGCCGGGATTTAATACGGCCGCGGCCAGATGTCCGACCCCTTCTTTGGAGCCGACCAAAGCGAGCGCCTCGGTATTGGGATCCAAGTCGACATCAAATCTTTTCTTGTAATACTGGCACACCGCCTGCCGGAATTTAGGCATACCCTTGGCCTGCGGATAACGATGGGTATTAGGGTGATTCTGCACCGTATCCACGAGCCGGTCAACAATGTGCTTGGCCGTCGGTTGATCGGGATTGCCCATGCTCAAGTCAATGACATCGATATTCTTGGCCCAGGCTTCACGCATTAATTTATTCATCACGGCAAAAACATAGGGTGGTAACTTTTTTAGCTTATCGGAACAATCCATTTTCACTCCCATAGTTGATTACACCGATTTCTAAAACAGATTACACCGATTTGTACCTAATCTGTGAAATCATTTTCTAAAATCTGTGTAATCTTTTCTTAGTCTTTGATAAATTTCACCGGCTAAATACGAACTGCGCACATAAGGCCCGGCGGCTACTGAAAGGAAACCAAGGTTACGCGCCAGCCCTTCATATTCTTTGAATTCTGCCACGGCCAAATACCGGCTTACCGGTATATTTTCCCTGGTCGGCTGGAAATATTGTCCCAGCACCACTACATCACAGCCCGCGGCGCGCAGATCCTTTAATACCTGCTCCACTTCAGACCGTTCCTCACCCAGGCCCAGCATCAATCCGCTTTTGGTAACAATATCTTTATTTTTCTCTTTAATATACGCCAGGACCTGCAAACTGCGCCGGTAGTCCGCCTGTGGCCGGACTGTGTCATATAACCGAGGTACGGTTTCCACGTTATGGTTAAATACTTCGGGCCTGGACGCCAGGACCATATCCAGAGCGTTCCGGTTAAATCTAAAATCTGGCGTAAGCACTTCCATGACGGCAGTCGGGTTTAATTCCCGCATGGCCGTTATGGTCGCCGCGAAATGTCCCGCCCCGCCATCAGTCAGGTCATCACGGGTTACGGAAGTGACCACTATGTGGCGCAAGCCCAGCTTCCGGGCAAAGACCGCCAAGCGACGCGATTCATCAGGGTCGGGTGGCATAAGAACAGCGCTGTTTTTCACGCTGCAGAACCGGCAGTTACGGCTGCAAACATCCCCAAGGATCAGGAAGGTGGCCGTTCCCTTCTTAAAACACTCGCCTTTATTAGGGCACCGCGCGCTTACGCAGACAGTATTTATATTTTGCTTCTTCAAAAGAGCGGATAATCCCTGTATATCGCCTAAATTGATCTTATTTTTTGTATTATTGCTTATCATTTAATTTTTTCTTAGCGTACATAAAGAGCAGGTACCCAACGCCGACACAGACCATACCATAAGTCACTTCAAAGACGCTGAAGCGCATCCAATCAGCAGGCATAACGAACTCACTATCGGGCTTGCTTATATTCAACAACCTTAAAAATCCCCAGATAGTTACCAGGATACCCCAGAGACAGAACATCCAACCGGCTAAGTTCACCAGGCCCCTGGTCTCTTTCTTTGTGGTGGTCATTTTTCACCTCTTTTAATGATACTGATCGCCTGGCCCTGCGTATCTTCCATGGCTTCCTTCACCGCTTCCCCTAAAGTTGGATGCGCATAAACCGTATTGGCAAATTGTTCCGTGCTTAGGCCGTTAGTCATGGCCAAAGCTATCTGGGCTATGAGCTCGGCGGCTTGCGGCCCCACTATATGCCCTCCCAGTATACGACCGTCAGCGGCCGCGGATAATATTTTAACGAAGCCCCTGATCTCACCCATCGCCTGCGCCTTGCCGCTGGCGGCGAAGGGAAATTTACCAGTCTTATAGGCAGTAGTGCCGGGTATATCTTTTTCCCGCAATCCTACCATGCCGATCTCCGGGCTGGTAAAAATACACTGGGGAATATTTTTATAGTCCACCTGGCGGTTTAATTTCCTGGTAATATTATCGGCTACCAGGGTCCCGTCATAGGCGGCTTTATGGGCCAGCATGGGCCCGGCGACGCAGTCACCTACGGCAAAAACGCCCTTGGCCGCCGTTTCCTGATGTTCATTTGTTTTAATATAGCCACGTTCAACCATGATGCCAGCTGCCGTTAATCCTATACCCGCGGTGTTGGCCTGCCGGCCCACGGCGGTGATAATACAATCTGCTTCCACTTCTTCCCCGCCCTGCAGACGGACATGGTAAGCGGTACCTTTACGCTCCAACCCCTTGACCTTATTACCGGTATATATTTGTACACCCTGGCGCGGAATGGTTTGCGAGAGGAGCCTGGATATTTCTTCGTCCACTTCAGGCAATATCCGCTCAGCCATTTCCACCATGGAGACCTGGGCTCCCATACCGCTGAAGATCAGGGCAAATTCACACCCGATAGCGCCGGCGCCTACTATCAGCACCCGTCCCGGCGCCTGCTTTAAGCTGAAAACCTGATCGCTGGTGATGCTTTTCTGCCCGTCTATGGGGATTTCCGGCAGTTCCCTAGGCCGACTGCCGGTGGCGATGATTATATTCCTGGCTTCGATCTTCTGCTTATCCAGGCCTGGTCCGCAGTCGACAACTATCGTTTGCGGACTAATTAGCCTGGCCTGCCCCTGTATCAGCTTTATCTGATGATGACGGAAAAGTATTTCCAGTCCCTTAACTAAATTAGCGACTACGGCATTTTTCTTGGCTATTAATGTTTCCAGGGAAATTACCGGAGCGGGATCCAGCGCAAGAATCTCCTGCGCTTTCTTAACGGCTTTGATGTGTTCAATGAGCGTTTTAGTAGGAATACAACCCCAATTAAGACACACTCCACCCAGGCGGCCTTGTTCAATAACGCAGACTTTGGCCCCATTCTGGCTGGCGCGTATTGCCGCGGTGTACCCACCCGGGCCGCCGCCAATTACCGCTATATCGAAAGCTTCCGTCATAAATCCTCAGTATATAAAGGGTAGGAAGAAGATCTCCCTACCCTAAACGTTAATATGTTGCTTATTTGTGTATATTTCCCGTTTAATGGCTACTTGATCGCGTTCTTCAAAGTAGTACTGGCCTTGAAAACCGGCACTTTTCTTGCAGGTATCTGGACACTAGCCCCGGTCTTGGGATTGCGCCCGGTCCGCGCTTTGCGCGTTTTTACCTTAAAAGTTCCTAAACCGGCTATGGCTACCTTACCGTTTTGCCTTAAAGTATGAGTGATTTCTCCGACGATGGTAGCTACCGCGCGACCTGCCGCTGCCTTATTGATCTTGGCAGCATTGGCTACTTTCTCAATCAACACGACTTTATTCATTTACGCGCACCTCCTGTAAAAGGCGACTCTTTGGGCCATATTATATGATTTTGCCTGATTTGTCAAGGGGTTTTTGAGGTTTTTGGGGGTATAGAACTACATCTTCTCCGGAGCGGAGATTCCCAGCAGATCTAGACCGTCTTTGATGACCAAACTGACGGCTTTTATCAGGTTGAGGCGGGCCAAGCTTAGTTCGCGGTCATCGGTCACTATACGATGTTTGGTGTAGAAGTTGTGAAAGACTGTGGCCAGTTCCTGCACATAAATAGTCAGCCAGTGCGGGTCGTAGGTGCGGGCGCAATCGGCCAGTATTTTGCTGAAATTTGCCAATTTTTTAATCACTTGCGTCTCTTCAGGCTCTTTTAATAGCTCCAAAGTCTTTAACTGCCCACTGCCATCTGCTAACTGCAAGCTATTCTTCTCCGCTTCCCGGAATACGCTGGAAATACGGGCGTGAGCGTACTGGACATAGTAAACCGGATTATCCGAACTGTGCTTTTTGGCCAATTCCAGGTCAAAATCCAGCGGACTGTCCGGGGACCTCATCAGGAAGAAGAATCGGCAGGCGTCTTTACCCACTTCATCCAAAACCTGGCGCAAAGTCACGAATTCACCGGCCCGGGTGCTCATTGGGACAACTTCACTGCCGCGTTTCAGGCTGACCAGCTGGTAAAGGATGATCTTCAGTTTTTCCGCGGGATGCCCGAGCGCCCGGATAGCCGCCTCCATGCGCGGAACGTAACCATGGTGGTCCGCTCCCCAGATATCGATAACCTGATCAAACCCTCGGTTGAATTTATTCTCATGATAGGCAATATCGCTGGCAAAATAGGTCGGCCGTCCGTCCGCGCGGAAGATCACGCGGTCCTTGTCATCACCAAAATCGGTGGTTTTGACAAAAACCGCCCCGTCTTTCTCATAGGACTTGGGAGGATGTTCATGGTCCAGCTTGGTTAATAATTCTTTTTTCAGGTCCCTGCCTTCATATAAAGTATTTTCAAAGAACCAGTTGTCAAAAACCACCCCAAAATCTTCCAGGTCTTTTTTGATCCAGTCCAAAATGGTATCAATGGCGAACTGGCGGAAAAAATCTTCGTTAGGCGCTGATTTTTGGGGAACCTGGCCGGCTATTTCCTTGATATAATCGCCTTTATACCCGTCCTCCGGTATTTCTTTATCCTCAAAACGGGCCTGCACGGATCTGCCCAGTATCTGCATCTGGTTGCCGATGTTATTGACATAATATTCTTTTTGCACGTCATAACCCAGGGCCCGGAAGATCCTGGCCAGGGCATCACCGGTGGCGGCGCCACGACCATGGCCCACATGCAGGGGCCCGGTAGGATTGGCGCTGACGAATTCTATCTGTATTTTCTTTTTACCGCCGGCAGAGGTGCGGGCGTATTTATCTTTGGCTGACAGGATCTCCGCCAGCTCTCTATATAGCCTTTCCCGGGCGATAAAGAAATTTATAAAGCCGCTACCGGCGACTTCGGTCTTCGCCAGCAATTTGCCGTCCTTGACGATATGAGCGTCGATCAATTGCGCCAGTTCGCGAGGCGATTTACCGTAAAAAGTGGCGCCGAAAAAGGCGATATTAGAGGCGTAATCGCCGAATTTTTCGTTACTGGGCAGGGTTAGGAAGAACTTATCTTCAGACCACGTAAAAACTTTGTTTTCCTTTTCCCCTAATTCCCGGGAAACGGCCTGTACCGCTTCTCTTAACAGGCTAATGATCTCTTCGTAGATCGTTTTGGTCACTTACTCTCCCACTTTACTTTGGTAGCTTTGCTCCACAGTCTTTCCAGGTTGAAAAAATGACGCGCTTCCTTGACGAAAATGTGCACGATCACACCGCTAAAATCCAGCAGCATCCAGCGGGAAGACGACTGCTGCCGTCGGTTGCGCAGCTCCGAGCCTAATACATACAGGCTGTCTTCCACTTCATTTCTCACTGCTTGTGCCTGTGGCGCCGAATTTACCGTGACGATCACGAAATAATCCGTGGCCACGGTCAACTTCCTGACGTCCAGGACCGTTATATCCTCCGCTTTCTTATCCGCCGCGGACCTGGCCGCTGCCACCGCTAATTTTTTATAAAGCAAGCTTTTTTCTCCAATCCTCACCTATGATAATGACCGCCTGGGTCAGGGTAGCGTCATTCAAACTGGTCTCAACTTCACTGCAATTAAGAGTGTCCCGCAGTTTATCTATTATTTCCAGGTTGCCGGTCCGGTCAATGATCTTACAGTGAGGCAGGACCTTTTCGTAATATCCCCACGACAGCACATCCACCCCGCTTTGCCGCAGTACGCGTGTAACTTCGGCCACCGCTTCCCGGTCACGCGTCGCGTTCCACAATTCCACCCGGATATTCGTTACCGCCGGCGTGACAGCAGGAGTCTCAGTCTGCAACAGCTGCACCACTTTCTCCAGGCGCGGCTGGTCGATTTCCCAGACCCAGGCGCCCCTGACCGAGACCGGTTTGCCGGGCAACTGCTGCTGCCGGAAGCTTTTACCGTCAAATTTGCGGCCGGCGAAAGACAGGCTCAAAACATCATAAAATCCCAAGTTGGAATGAAAACTCTTGATACCGGCAAGCGTTAACTGCGGCAGCCGTAAAAGCAGGGCCGGCGACTTTATCCTGTTGCTGAGAGCTTTCAGGAAGCTCCGGTTACGCTGCATGCGGCCGATATCACCCTGGTAATCTTTGCGGAACCGTAAATAACCAATGGCTTCCTTGCCGTTCAGGGTCTGCATACCCGGCAGGAAATGTATATGCAGGTTACCCCAGTTGTCATCGTAATCCATTTTTTCCGGTATATCGAGGTCGACCCCACCCAGGGCGTCCACCAGCCGGATCGCGTCTTCAAAATCCAGCTGGACGTAATAAGGGATATCGATCTTGAGCAGACCCTCCACCACGGAACGGGTTAATTCCGCTCCCCGCTCCATTCCACCTTCCTTGTAGCCATAGGCAAAGAACTCGTTGATCCTCAGCAGCTTGTAGGAAGGCACGTGAACGTGCGAATCACGGGGGATGGAAACTATGTCCATCAGGTTTTCCCGGGGATGATAGCTCAGCAAAATAATGACGTCGGCTCTTTTGGAGTTCTCGACATTATCGCAGCCCAGGATCAGGATATTGATCCTTTCATTCCTGAGCAGGGCGCGATTGACCGGGGTCAAGAAAGACAACAGGATCAGTATGATCATCAACCCCAGGCTCAGGCCCAGAATTATTTTTACACTTTTAGATTGGTTTTCCATTATTTCTTTCGGTAAAGATTATTTTTGTCGATATAACGACCGACCCCGGGCGGGAGCATGGCTCCAGCTTTTTTACCGGCAGCGAGCCGGGACCTGATATCGGTGGCGGAAATATTGATTCCCGGGATCCGGAGATACGACACTGCCCCGGTCAGGCCGGTGCCGGGATTTACCGGGCCGTATCCCGGACGGTTGATGACGATAAAATGGCATAATTTCAGGAGGTGGCGCCAGTTCTTCCAGGTGCGTATCTCCCGGAAGGCGTCGTTACCGGCAATAAAAAACAGCGGCACCTGCCGGCCGAGTTTCCGCTGGAAATACTTAACCGTATTAATGGTGTAGCTGGGTGTTCTTTTTTTGACCTCGTAGTCGGAAACCGCCAGGTATTTTTTACCACGCACAGCCAGCTTGACCATGTTGTAACGGTCACGGGCGGCGGCAAAACTGCCGGATTTATGGGGTAAAACGCCGGCGGGAACAAAAATTACTTTATCCAGATTAAATTTCTTCCGGGCCAGCCGGGCTATCTTGATGTGACCGCGGTGCACCGGGTCGAAGGTCCCGCCAAAAATCCCTATTTTTTTCATTTCCGCACTTGTCCATTGCCGTATATTTCATATTTGTAAGAGCAAAGCTCCGCCAGTCCCATCGGACCGCGGGCATGCATCTTCTGGGTCGAGATACCAATCTCGGCGCCCAATCCGAATTCCGCTCCGTCGGTAAAACGGGTTGAAGCATTCCAATACACGGCAGCGGAATCTATTAGCTTCAGGAATTCCTCCGCCCGTTGTTTATTATTAGTGACTATGGCGTCAGAATGCTGAGACCCGTATTTATTTATGTGCGTTACCGCTTCCTCAAAAGTATCCACGACCTTGATAGCCAATATCAAGGCCAAATATTCAACTGCCCAGTCTTCTTCCCGTGCCGTTTTAATACCCTTGAGGATTTCCAGGGTCTTGGCGTCTCCGCGCAATTCCACACCGGCCTGCTGGTAACGCGCCGCCATCTTTGGCAGGAACTCCAGGGCTACGCCCTTATGGACCAGCATGGTCTCCATGGCATTGCATACCCCCGGGCGCTGGACCTTGGCGTTGAAACAAATTTCCTCGGCCATCTTCAGGTCCGCGTCAATGTCCACATAAGTATGACAAACACCCTTGCCATGGAAGATTACCGGTATTTTAGTATGTTCGCGAATAAATTTGATAAGATCCTCTCCGCCGCGCGGTATGATCACATCAATAAATCTATCCAATTTGACCAGCTCCATGATCGCCTGGCGGTCGGTCGTCTCCACGAATTGTATCGCGCCTTCCGGCAGGCCCGCTTCATAAGCCGCCGCGGCAATGGTCCGGGCTAGCATATGATTGGAATTTAAGGCTTCGGAACCGCCCCGCAGGATCACCGCGTTACCGCTCTTCAGGCATAACCCGGCGGTATCCACGGTCACATTCGGCCTGGATTCATAAATAATGCCGACGACACCCAGTGGGACCCTGACCTTATTTATTTTAAGACCGTTTGGCCTGGTAGTAGTGGACAAAATCTCGCCAATCGGGTCTTTCAGCTCCACTATTTCCTTCAGTCCCTGGATCATGGACCCGATACGCTTGTCATCCAGCGTTAAACGGTCAACCAGGGCATCACTTAAACCCGATTCTTTGGCCGCGTCTACATCGATCTCATTCTTAAAAAGGATATCGTCTTTATTTTTCTCCAGGGCCGCTGCCATGGCCAACAGCGCCTTATTTTTGGCATCGGTCCCAATATTGGCTAATTTATTGGCAGCCATCTTAGCCGCTGCCGCCCGTCTGATGATCTCTTCTTTTAGTTCCATACATTGCTCCTTGATTTTTGATAGTTATTAATAATATCACAAAAAGAAGCGTTTTTTCAATGAATTTTATTGAAAAAGCCCTCCACTTCTATTATAATAATCTTATGTTTAACGTCATTATTGTAGGCATAACCAGTTTATTTACCGACATTTCTTCGGAGATGGTCTACCCTTTATTGGCTATCTTCCTAAATACTACTCTGGGCGCGTCTCCGGCCATTATCGGCCTGATAGAAGGCATAGCCGAAAGTATCGCCAGCCTGCTCAAGGTTTTTAGCGGTTATATCTCCGACAAACTCAAGCAGCGGAAATCCCTGGCCATCGCCGGATACGGTTCCTCTGCTGTCGGCAAGATCTTCCTGTATTTTGCCATGAGCTGGTGGTGGGTTTTGGCTTCCAGGGTCATAGACCGCTTTGGCAAAGGAGTCAGGACCGCCCCGCGAGACGCCTTGATCGCTGATTCCAGCGCCAAGGAAACGCGAGGCCGTAATTTCGGGCTGCACCGGATGATGGACACCATGGGCGCCGTCTTCGGCGTCTTGATCGCCTATTATCTTATTACCAGGCATAGCGGAAATATCGATTACAAGCAGATATTCCTGATCTCACTGGTACCGGCTTTCATAGGAGTCGGGTTCCTTTTCTTTGTCCGGGAATCCAAGACCCCTCTGACCCAGACGGCAAAAAAACTTTCTTTCCAATGGTCAAAACTCCCCCTGAAACTAAAGTTATTCCTGCTGGTGACCCTGTTATTCACTCTGGGTAACTCGTCTAACCAATTTCTCTTGCTGCGCGCCAAAAATATTGGGTTTGATACCTCCACGGTTCTGCTACTATATTTGGTCTATAACATAGTCTATGCCCTGGTTTCCTATCCGGCAGGCCGGCTCTCCGACAAGATCGGCAGGAAAACATTACTGGTCTGCGGTTATGCCTTTTACGGCCTGGTTTATCTCGGCTTTGCCGTTACACACCAACCATTCTACATGTGGTGGCTCTTTAGTTTATACGGGATTTACATCGGCATTACGGATGGAGTGGAGAAAGCGCTGGTTACGGATATCGCACCGGAAGACCTGCGGGCAACCATGATCGGATTGCAAGCGACTTTGCAAGGAATCGGTTTATTCCCCGCGTCATTCATCGCCGGCATCCTCTGGGCCCACTTTGGTCCTGCGGCCACCTTCTACTTCGGTGGCGTTACGGGCATCCTCGCTGCAATTGGTCTCTTCCTCGTACTGTAAAACAATCGTTAATTTACTTTATTGAACTCAAACACGCTGATGGCGGTCATTGCTAAAGTGAAGGCGGCTATATATGACAGGTCTAGACATAGCGGATAACTCCTTAATCCTAAAGTGATATAGCGCAGCAGATCTACTGCGTAAGTCATGGGATTGATAAGCACGAAATGATTTACCACCGCCGGCAAATTAGCCAGCGGGAACATGGCCCCGCTCAAAAAGAACATCGGCATAATGACAAAATTAGAGATCACGCCAAATCCCTCGAATGAAGTCATCCGCGCGGCTATAGCTAAACCCAAAGAGGTGCAGGCAAAAGAAGCAAAAAACACCGCCGGCATCAACAGTAAAAGTGTTAATAGTGGGATGTGAATATGAACGAACGGGGCGAAGATCATCACGAACATTCCTTCGATGAAGGCGATGGTCGACCCGCTTAGGGTTTTCCCCAATACAATGGCTGTGCGCGAGATGGGCGCTACCAGTATCTCTTTAAGAAAGCCGAACTCCCGGTCCCAGATGATGCTAATGGTGGACATCATGGAGGCAAAAAGCAGGTTCATGGCGATGATCCCGGGGAAAATGTAATGCAGGTAATTTACGCCCGGCATACTGAAAGAACCTCTCAGGCCCGTGCCCATGATCAGCAGCCACAGTATCGGCCGGCTGATAGAGCCCAGCAGGCGTGAGCGATCACGGAAGTGACGGATCAGGTCCCTGATCCAGATCATATAGATAGCGTCAAAATCAAACATTTATTTTAGCCTCTTCTGCCTGACGATCAGGCCAAAATGCTCCTTGGCGTCCCCCGCGTCCTCCCGGATATCGTAACCGGTAACTTCCAGGAAAACATCATTCAAAGTCGTTTTATGGTATTTCTCCTTAAGCGCATCCGGCGTATCCAGGGCGGCGATACGGCCATGGTCAATAATCGCCAGGCGGTCGCATACTTCAGCTTCATCCAGATAATGCGTTGTAAAAAATATAGTTATCTTTTGCTCTTGTGAAAGTTTTAGCACATAATCCCAAATATGGGCGCGCGTCTGCGGGTCCAATCCGGTCGTGGGTTCATCCAGTATCATGACCCGGGGCCGGTGCATCAAGCCACGAGCAATCTCCAGCCGCCTCTTCATCCCGCCCGAGAAAGTCCTGACGATCGTCTTGGTCTTATCACCCAACCCGACCAGATCCAGCACTTCTGTTATCCGCTGCCGCCGCAGCCGGTAAGGCATGTGATAGATCATGCCATGAAAATCAAGATTCTCATAGACCGTCAATCTCTCGTCCAGGCTGGGATCCTGGAAGATCACACCGATGGATTTGCGCACCTCAGTGGGCTCCAGCGCGACATCATACCCGTTTAAAACCACAGTACCGGCAGTAGGCTTGAGCAAACCGCAAATAACGCTGATGGTGGTGGTTTTGCCTGCGCCGTTGGGCCCCAGAAACGCGAACACTTCAGAGTCTTTTACGGCGAAGGAAATATTATCAACCGCCTTCACGGTCTCGAAAGATTTCGATAAATTAGTTACGACGATAGCGTCATTCATAAATTAAAATCCGCCGGGTCCGCCAAAGCCGCCGTGGCCCATCCCGCCCATGCCACCCATATCCCGGTGACCGCCCATTTCTCCGCGTTGTTCGCCCGTCTGTCCTTTCATTTGTTCCCTGAATTTATCCCTGAGCTCAGTTTCCTTATTCTGAAAATGAGCATATAGCTTATCTCTCTGCTTATCCGATAATAACATTCTTAATTTGGCTTTCAGGGACATTTGCCTGGCGTACTTCTCGCCTCTTAATTTGGTTAACTGTCCGATCAGGGAACTGATATCATCTTGATTGGGTTGCACAGATTGTCCATTTATCGTTACCAGGCTCTTCAGCTCTATTTGTTTTTTTAGTTGGGCTGTTTTATCCGCGATATCTTTATCAGTTGGCTCTTCCTGTGCCGCGGCGGCTTCTAATTTTTCTAATTCCTCCTGCTGAGTGGCAGTGAGCCCTAATTCCGTCAGCAGGTTTTTGTCCTTGGCCCATTCAAAATTAAGCCCGTAATCCGACCATTCCAAACCCTGGCCCGGGAGTCCTTGGGCCGGTGTCAAGTCTTCCGCGAAACTGACGGTTATCCCTAAAAAAACAATCCCAATAATTATTGAGACGAATTTACTGAACATATATTTATCTCCCTTGACGATTATTCGTAACGCAGAGCTTCGATCGGATCGAGTTTGGCGGCCTGTTTGGCAGGCCAGAGGCCGAAGCCTACTCCCACCAGGATAGAAAAACCACAGGCCAGTATTATGGAGAACGAAGATAATTTAGTGGCCCAGCCCGCAAAGAAGGAGAAACCTAAAGCGATGCCGGCGCCTACCAAGACACCTATTATCCCTCCGCTGAAGGTCATCACCACTGCTTCGATGAGGAACTGCATCAGTATGTCTTTGCCTCGGGCGCCGATGGCCTTACGCAAACCTATTTCCCTGGTGCGCTCCCGGACTGACACCAGCATTATGTTCATAATGCCGATGCCACCGACCAGCAGCGATATAGCGGCGATCGAGCCCAGCAGCATGCTCATGGTTTTGGTGGTGCTCGCCACTGTTTGCTGGATATCGTTCATATTACGGATCTGGAAAGAATCTTCGCTATCCTTACCTAAATGATGCCGCTGGATGATCAACCCTTTGATCGAATCCTGAGCCTGGTCCATCAAGCTGGCATCTTTGATTTCCGCATCAATATAATCTATATACTCTTTGCCGAGAACACGGTACATGGCTGTGGTATACGGAATAACTACTATATCATCCTGGTCCTGGAACCCGCCAGCTCCTTTAGTTGGCAAAACTCCGATCACGGTAAAATAAATACGGTTGATCTTGATCGTAGCGCCTATCGGGCTGGCATCGCCAAATAACTGGGTAACTACAGTATTACCCAAAAGCACTACTTTCTGCCGTACAGTAACATCCTCATCAGTAAAAAACCTCCCTACCGCAGGCACTGAGGCTCTCATAGTAGGATAATTAACTCCGGTCCCCAGTATCTGGGTGCTCCAGTTTTTATCCTGGTATACGATCTGGCCCCGCCCGCGGACGTTAGCAGTAGC
This sequence comes from Elusimicrobiota bacterium, assembly GCA_003153935.1. Lineage (GTDB taxonomy): Bacteria > CAYTYR01 > UBA6262 > UBA6262 > UBA6262 > Fen-1174. The sequence continues at coordinate 45,833 of PMCA01000005.1, read as the reverse complement.
GTTTTTTACTTCTGGTAATTTTGCCACGTCCTCTTCATCCTGAATCGTGAACCTGGTCACCGCTCCAGCTCCCAGGGAAACAAAACCCTGCTGGTGCCCTCCGGGCATTATCATTAACAGGTTAGACCCTAAAGAAGCCAGACTCTTCTGGATTGACTCACTGGCACCTGAACCCAGGGCTAACATGGCGATAACCGCGGCCACGCCGATGAGAATGCCCAGCATGGAAAGAACAGACCGCATTTTATGCCCCACCATGGAGTTAACAGCTTGCTTCAGGTGATCCCAGAAATTTGCCCCGGCACCGCGTAAACTTTCCTTAGTTAATTGCGAAGAAATATATCCTTCGGTAATAGTTTTATTAACCGGAAGTTTTTGCAGACGTTCATCAGAAACGATCTTGCCATCGCGCATATTGATAACCCGCTGCGCGTGTTCGCCAATCTCTCTCTCATGAGTAACCATGATAATAGTCTTGCCCTGGCGGTTAAGCTCCTTGAGAATAGCCATGATCTCGTTCTCGGTTTTTGTGTCCAGGTTACCAGTGGGTTCATCAGCGAAAATTATCAAGGGCTCGTTGACCAGGGCCCGGGCAATAGCCACCCGTTGCTGTTCTCCGCCGGAAAGCTCATTAGGCTGGTGCTCGGCCCTGTCGGCCAGGCCAACCTGCTTGATCTTCTCCAGCGCTTTGCTTTTCAAGTCATGCCGTCCGGCATAGACCAGGGGTAATTCAGCGTTGGTCAATGCCGAGACCCGGGACAACAGATGGAACTGCTGGAAAACAAAACCGGCAATACGATTACGCAGCACTGCCAGCTCGTCATCATTGTAACTGGTGATATCTTTGCCGCCCAGTAAATATGAGCCGCTATCCGGCCGGTCCAGGAATCCTAAAATATGCAAGAGAGTGGATTTGCCTGAACCAGAGGGACCCATAATGGCGACAAACTCTCCCGGTTCGATCTTTAAAGATACGTCTTTTAGAGCCTGAACACCGGCGGTACCTATCTGATATTTTTTACTGATATTTTTTAGTTCGATCATTTATTTGTTCCTTGGTGATTTAGTCTTATCTTCCCCGAGCGCGGGTTGGCATAAACGGATTGGTGCCGCCTGAGCTGGTTTTTGCGGCTTTGCCGGCCGTAGCTGTCATGACGACCTTATCCTGGGGAGTTAAGCCGGAGACTACTTCCACGTTCACATCATTGGTTATGCCTTCTTCGATCTTTTGCTGTACCGGTTTATCTTTTTGCCCTTTGTCTAACATTACATAAGTGCCTTCTTTATCCGATTTCACGGCGGCCAACGGTATTAATAGAACGTTATCCTTGCTTTCTATAAGCACGTTGACATTCGCGCTCATACCGGACCTGAACACTGGCGGGACTTTTACTGGTAAAATATCCACTTCATAAATATTGACGTTACTGACCAAGGTGGATTCGTAAGAAATATGGTCGATTTTACCTTTAGCCTTAATATCCGGATAAGCATCCAGACTGATCTTCACTTCCTGACCCAATTTTATTTTTCCAATATCGGTTTCATCGAATTGCCCTTTTACGATCAGCCGGTCGGAAAGCACCACTACATCGTCAGCCACGCTTACTGTTTGTCCCGGCTGCACCGATTTCACGATCACTTCGCCGTCTACAGGTGCGATCAGCGGCGTTGGTTTATAAACATCCTGCCAGTATTTAACCGCGTCCGGACCTTGGGCCCTGGCCGCGTCCAGCAAAGCGGCTCTATCGGTGGAACTCATCCAGGCCAAGGTTTGACCTTTACGGACACTATCCCCTTCTTCGACCAATATTTGCTCCACTCGCCCGTTAATCGACGGTTTGACTTCCAGACGGTTTTGGGGTAACACGGTACCGGTGGAAGAGACATAATTATGTATCTCCCCATAAAAAGGGCTTATCTCTTTTGTCGGGACAACAGCGGCACTCTTGTTTTTCCGGTATATATACCCCGCTACCGAGAGTAAGGCCAGCGCTAAAATAATTACAAACACTTTGGTCTTTTTATTTTTCATCTAAAGTCTCTCCTTTGGCCTGCAGCCAATTGGCTTCCGTTATTAAGGTATTAGCCTGCGTATTTAAATAACTCTTTTTAGTAGTGATCAGATCGTCCTCGATAATGATCCAGTTATCAAAAGTGATCAAGCCGATGGAATATTGGGACTCGGCGATCTTGGCGCGTTCCTGCGCCGCCGCCAGGAATTTTTCCTGGACGGCAATTTGTTCTGCCGCATCCTGGAAACTTGTCCAGGTTTGTACCAGGGTTAAGATCACCCCGTCGCGGCCGCTGCGCTCATCGGCTTTAGACTGGTCATACGCTGACCTGGCTCGCGCCGCTCCGGCCACCTGGCTGCCACCGGAAAAAATAGGCAAGCTCAAATTAACCCCCAAGGACCATTGTTTCTGATCAGGCGGCCAATTGTCCGCGCTGCGATTGACCGACCCGGAAGCAAAGACCTGCGGCAGGTAATTCGACTGCGCTGAACTCAGCCCGTAACGGGCTGATTCTCTCTGGGCGATTAATGACTGCAATAACGGGGTGGTCGCGGCCAAATTTTCAAAATTTGGTTCGGCTTCCATGGCCCCAGTGACCTGGAAACTGCCTGACACCTCTATCGGTACATATGCTGGTAATCCTATAGCTTTGACCAATTGCCTTTGTGCCAGCTGCAAATCCCTTTTGGACTGAGCTACTTCAAACTCAGCTTCGGCCAGGTCCGCTTGCGCGGTCATTAGGGCTCCTTGGTGTTCCAAGCCGGCTTTATAGCGTAAAGTTATCAAATTCAGATTTTGTTGGCGCCGTGCGGCAATGTCCTCGGTAAGTTTGATCGATTCCTGGGCTTTAAGCAGGTTGACAAAAGCCAAGCGCAGATCTAACCTAACATTTGAGGAAGTGACCTCGTAATTATATTGCGCATTCTTGATATTTTCGTTAGCTACGGCCGTATTCCACATAGTTTTAGCGCCGTCAAAGAGTAACTGGCTGCCGTTAAGGCCGTAAGAATAAGACTTTTGGCTGTCGAAGCCTGCGGCCTTGGATTTTTGCGCTCCGGCACTGCCGTTAATTTGGGGGAAAATGCCGCTCTGCGTAATGGTTTTGGCATCTTGAGCCTGCTTCAATTTTTCCCTGGAAGAAACCAGGCTAGGCTGGTCCTGCTGCGCCAGGCGCACGCAATCTTCCCAGGTAAGCACCGTCCCGGACGCCGCCCAGGCGGTAGCTCCAGCGGTTATCACTATCATTAAACATAAGAGTAAAATTATTTTTTTCATATCTCTTCCGCCTTCTATTTGATTATTGCGAATTTGTTCGTTGCTTCCGCATGGTCATTGGTACTGGCATCATGAGCCTCAACCCGGTAGATATAAACGCCGCTGGCCAGCTTATTCCCAGCATCATTACGGCAGTCCCAATTCCGGAAATAATAGTTAGGTTTTTGCGAACCGTCAAATTTATCGTTTCCTATGGTAGCGACTTTATCGCCGTTAAGATCATATATCCGTATTGTCAAGTCGGGATCGGTGTAACCGCAGAAAACATGAAAGTTTATTTTTCCTGCTTTAGCAGGATTAGGATAGGTGTAGACCGCGGACAGGGATGTTGTTTCCACAGCAGGACCGCTGATGATACCAGTTGGTATACCGCCAGCCGCCGCGCCTGCCGTGTTCAAAGATTCGAACCAGTAAGCATAATCATTCCCTAAGGGCAAGGCTGATTGATATTGATAGGTTTTGCCGATAGTAAAATCGAGCGCGCTAGCGTCGGTTTCCAGCAAAGTAACGGGACTGCCACTGATCTCCTGGCCGCCTTTTTCTATATGCAGCCGCGGATAACCGGACTTAGGCGCGCTATTCCCTACGTCAGTGTAAACCACCTTGAAGGTAAATACCGTCGAATCGTTACCGAAAGTCGGATAGAGCCCGCCCTGGTCATAGTTGGTCTCAGCCGGCCAGGACAACAACAGCGTTTTGTCAGAATTATACTTCAAGACAAACGCATCGGTTCCGCCCTGCAGAGAATTGCCGTTAAGGCCGTTCACGGTATATCCACAAACATAGACGTTCCCGGTACTATCAGTTGCGATTCCATTGCCGGCATCATTAGTATTAGTGCCGGTCTGCTGGGTCCAGATCTTATTGCCGAGATTGTCATACTTGAGTGTAAAAATATCACTAAGGCCTGCGTTGGTTTTGCCGTCGAGGCCACCCTGGGTATAACCGGTTATAAATATATATCCGGAGTTATTAACAGTCACCCCGGTTCCGGCATCGTCCTGGTCCGTACCCGTTTGCCGGGTCCAGATCTTGTTGCCATCAGTATCATATTTTAATAAAATGATATCTTTGCCCCCCTGGTTACTGTTGCTGTCCAGGCCGCCGGCAGTATAACCGGTGATATACAAATAACCGGTGGTATCTGCCGTCAGGGCATTGGCCAGATCATCCTGCGCGGTCCCAATTTGCCGGGTCCAAATCTTGTTGCCACCGGTATCGTATTTCAGTATAAAGATGTCCGCCCCTCCCTGGTTGGTGCCGGCCATATTGCCGTAGGTATATCCCGCCAGATAAACATTCCCCGCCCCGTCAACAGCCACTCCCTTAGGTATATCATCATCGCTGGTGCCGGTCTGCCGGGTCCAGATCTTATTGCCGTCACTATCATATTTTATCAGGAAAATATCCGATCCTCCCAGACTGGTATTACCGTCCAGATTGCCGGAGGTGAGACCGGTCACGTAGATATTACCCGTATTATCGGCTATGATACCGTAGGCGTCGCTGGTCCCCCCGGGACTGGACCGGCTGAGCCAGATGCGGTTGCCGTTGGTGTCGTATTTAAGCACGACAATATCGCCGTTATTGAGACTGCCGTCACCGCCTATGGTCCCGGCCACATAAATATACCCGGCACTATCAGTGGTGACCCCATAGCCAACATCGTTATCTGCGCTGCCAACCTGCCTGGTCCAGTATTTCCGGCCGTTGGCACCAAACTTGGACAGGAAGATATCTTCACCTCCAGCCGATATATTGCCATCGAGGTTCCCGTTGGTAGAACCGGTTATGAAAACATTCCCGGCAGTATCCATCGCTACGCCATTAGTCGCATCGGTGGCTGCCGTGCCTAATTGTTTGGTCCACACCAGCGTGGAAACATCAGCGGCAAAGCAGCTGGTCCCGCTGATAAATAAGGTCGTTAAAAAAAAGAAAAAATGCATGCCGAAAATCTTTCTCAAAGTCGCTCCCTTCTAACAATGTCGGTAATCCCTTTTAACGGGACTGGTGCTCTTCTTCCGCAAATCCCGGCTCCGCTCTCATCTTCATGGGACCCTTCTGCATGGCGGCTGTCAGCTTTTTTTGCTGTTCCGGAGTCAGATGGGTTTTCATATTGAGCAAATGCCCAATTATCCCCTTCTCTACCTTTACCTGTAACTGGGTGATATCATTGATCAGCTGGTCGATCTTCTGATTATCAACTTTCTCCGCGTTCACCTGGGTAAACAGCTCGGAACGCTTTTTTTGCAGCTCTTCCCTTATGACTTTAATTTCCTGGCGGAGAGCTGCCCGGTCCTGCTCCATGAATTTGACCTGTTCATCCGTTAAATTTAGTTCTTTTTTCATTTTATCCTTGAGCCAGCGGCTTTCGCCCGGTCCTTTCCTGAATTCTCTCTCCATGAACCAGTGATGGCCAAAAGTGACGATGATGCCGATGTTCAAGCCCAAGGACAGTATCAAAATAGCAACCATTAGCTTCTTTTTCATTTGTTCAGCCCCCTATCATATCTGCGTAAACCGACTCTGCCTGCTTATTAGGCATATCGCTGAACTCGGTAAGTTCCAAGTTATTGGTGAATTCCACGGTAGCCTGGGAGGGATAACTGGATGCGGAATTCAATATTTTGGTGACACAGTAATTTCCGGCCAGGATGGTACAGAGCAGCATACCGATCACCAGAGCAGCGTTCAACCATTGCCGGCGGAAAACTTCCAGCGAGGCCCCCAGATCAACGGTTTCGTTATCCGTCTCTTCCCGCTCCAGCTCCTCCTGGATCTTAAGCCACAGAGTTTCCGGCGGTTCGATAATATCCTGCCGGCGCAGCGGTTTGACGGCTAAAGTAACCAGGGCCTCTTTCTAGGCGCGGCAGGTGGCGCAACTGCGCACATGAGCCTCGATCATGCTTAACGTGCCTTCATCAAGTTCATTATCGATATAGTCGGTGGCGATGATATCCCGGATCTGGTTGCAGTTCATTTGTAACCTCCCTGTTTTAGGAGACTTTCTCGGGCTCTTTTAAGCCTGGAACGTACGGTATTTATATTAATGTTCAGGGTCTGGGCTATTTCCTGATAACTTAATCCTTGCATTTCCCTCAGGACCAGACAAACTCTCTGCTCTTCACCCAGTCCGGACAGCAGTTCGTTTATCTTCTCCGTCTGCCGGTTTTGATCAAGACCATTATCCAGAGTCTCTACGGCGTTAACCTCGCCGGCCAGCTGATTTTCGTTATATCTGATTTGCCGGGCCCGGTCCGCTTGCATCTTTTTCCGGCTGTTAAGCGCGGCATTGACCGCTATCCGATAGAGCCATGTTTTGAAAGATGACCGGAACTTGAAATCTCTTAAACTCCGGTGGACCTTCAGGAACACTTCCTGGGTTGTTTCCTGGGCCTCTTCGCGACTGCCCAGGATCCTCAAAGTTACGCTATAGACAAACCTAGCGGATATCTTGTAAATCTCCGCAAAAGCTGGCATATCGCCGGAGGCCGTCTTGAGCAGCAGATCTTTAGATACGTCAGACAGGTTCATTTTCCCTCTTTCACTAATTTAGACAAAACCAAGCAGGTAATAAGTTCCATGAAAACCTAAAATTCATGGGTATGGTAGTTTGATTAGAAACGCAGGAGTTGCAAGGCCAGGCCGGTCAGGACCGGCACGGTCAAATTATCGTCAAGATAGGCCGGCAGGGACTCGATCAAAGTAGCGATAAAAGCGGCAATCAAAATGGAAGAATTACTCAAATAATCAGGAAAATAATAGTTCTTCAGGAAAAGTCCGACCGCCCCGGTTACCAGGAAAAAAGCCATGCTGCCTTCCAGGCTTTTAGGCGCCAGTATTTTGTGCTTGCCGTATTTCTTTCCCACCAAGGCCGCGGTCACATCGCCGAAAGTCAAAAAGCACAGGGCTGTGATCGCCAGTGATTTATCATAAAGAGCTATGGTAATCAAGGCGCCGCCGACAAAAAATGGCATCCCGGTCAAACCGCTTTTTTCCTGTGGTTTGAAAAAGCCGGCGCAGTAGGTGAACAACCAGGCATTCAGTACCGGATATTTTTTACGGGCCCATTCAAAAAGCAGGATTACTATCAATAAAACCAGAGTACATAGCAGGACCACTTTCCGCGTATTAAAATAATATATCACCGGGAAGATCAATCCGCCCAGAAAATGGAAAAAAGGTCTTTTCATACTATTGCTCCTATAGCTATTTCTGCGATGCTACCATAACCATTGTTTGAATATCTGGGTGCCGAACACTAAACTAAAATTACAGATCAAAATACCCAGCAGGATCACGCTTATACCTTTTTTCCGGTCCAGACCCAGTATCTTGGTCAGCAATATCCCGCCGAGAACGCCGCCGGTGCCGGCCGGCATGGAAACAACGAATAGCACGCCCCAGAGCCCGTGCTTCTGGGCAAATTTAAATAACTTCGCGTCAGCCATTTTGCGGCGCTGTCCGTAAAACCCTCTTTTGAGCCTTTGCACCCACGGCAAACGTTGGGCCACCGGGCCTAGCAAATAGAAAAATAAGGGTATCTGCACCAGTTCTATGATCAGGACATAGGCAAAGGCCAAAGGCCAGGAGTCAAAAAGAGCGATTCCCAGCGGGATCGCCCCTTTCCGGCCCAACATTATATATATGCCCAACAGGGTAAAAAAATGTCCTATTTCCTTAAACATTAACTTTTTTGATCACGTTCAGGATTTCCTTAATATCGTCTATTTCGTAATCAGCCCCGCTATCTTTTGTATCGAATAGGTTGCCATAACGGGCAAAAACTGTCATCATCCCGACTTGTTTGGCCCCGACCACGTCGCGCTCGGCCCAATCGCCCACCATAATAACTTCCGCGGGGGACAGCTTAAGCAACTCCAGGGCCTTGCGGAAAGGTTTAGGTCCGGGCTTTCTCTCCCCGGTATCATCAAAAGTGATGACTTCGTCAAAGATCTGGTGCAAGTTAAAGGAACTCAGACGCAGCCAGACCGCCAGCCGCGGCGCGTCACTGACCACCGCGATCTTTATCCCCAGCTTTGCCAAGCCTGTCAGGGTTGCCATAACGTGCGGGTAGAGGGTTAAGGACCCCTCTTTGGCCCGGCGGTACCCGACTATGCCGGCGGCCAGTATCTTGTAATCGATCTTGCCGAATTCTTTCAGCAATACTTTATCGAATATCTGCTGGTCCTCGATGCCTTCTATGGAGTAGAGGCTGAATATCCTTTTGATCATGTCTTCTTTGGGCAGGTCCAGGCCGGCGTCGATCATCGCCTCTACGGCCGCATCCACCGCCACTCGCTTGGCTTTCATAAAATCCCAAAGTGTATTATCCAGGTCAAATATAACCGCTTTAATCATGGTCGTCCTTCTTAAATCCGAATGGCTCGGGTAAAAGTTTTTCCAGGTTCAAAGCCTTCATTTCCCCTTTTTTATTTACCAGGATAACTTCCAGTTTCGGATTGAACTCTGACAGTACCTGCCGGCAGGCGCCGCAAGGCGAGGTCAATTCCTCAGTATCGGTATAAATAACCATTAATTTCAATTTCAATTCGCCGGCGGACACGGCCTTTAATATCGCTACCCTTTCGGCGCAAATACTTAAACCGTAGGACGAGTTTTCCACATTGCCGCCATTATAGATCTTGCCGGTGCCGGTTAACAGCGCGGCGCCTACCTTGAACTTGGAATACGGCGCGTAAGCTTTTTCCCGGGCATTCCGGGCCTGCAGGATCAGTTCCTGGATCTCTTTTTCCATTATAGGCTCTCCTCGAAATGCGAAAGATTCTTGAATTCCTTGAACCGCCGGCGGATCTCTTTGCCGGTCAGCGTCCGGAAACGGTTAAAGCTGAAATCCTCCACGTTAAAAGAAGCGATAACGCTGCCGAAGATAGTAGCCTGGCGCAGGCGCTTTTCCGTCAGCTCGCCGTTTTTGGCCAGGTAGCCCATAAACCCGCCGGCGAAACTGTCACCGGCCCCGGTCGGGTCATAAACTTGTTCTAGCGGAAAGCCCGGCGCACTGAAGACAAAATCCTTAGTGAACATTAAGGCGCCGTACTCACCCTGTTTGACCACGATTATTTTAGCGCCCCAGGAAAAGACTATCTTGGTCGCTTTAACCAGGTTGGACTGCCCGGTCAACTGGCGGATCTCGGCTTCATTGATGAATAAAATATCAACCTGTTTAATTACCCGGCGCAAAGCCGGTTTCTTTTTTTCTATCCAGAAATTCATAGTATCGCAGGCCACCAGTTTGGGTTTTTTCGCCTGCTGGAGCACGTCCAGTTGCAGCTCCGGATCGATATTGGCCAGGAAAACAAATTTGGAATCCCGGTAATCAGCCGGCAGTTCCGGCTGGAAATTGGCGAACACATTAAGCTGGGTGTCCAGGGTATGCGCCCGGTTAAGGTCATATTCATATTTCCCCTTCCAGCGAAAGGTCCGTCCGGGGCTGACCACCAAGCCGGCGGTGTCAATTCCCTTCCGCTGCAAATATTTTATGTGCTGCGGTGGAAAGTCCTGCCCAACGATCGCCACCAGGTTAACCGGGGAAAAAAAGCTAGCGGCCATGCTGAAATATGTGGCCGAGCCGCCGGGAATATCTTTTACTTTGCCAAATGGCGTTTCCACTGAATCCAGCCCGATCGAGCCCACTACTAATATCTTGTTCAAATCCGATCCTCCCTTATTTCAAATACTTTCCTACAATTATATCCAGCTGACTTTTGATCTTGGCCGGTATTTTATTCCGGTCGGTAATAATGGCGTTCTCTAAAGCCTGGCCGCAGTGGCAATCGCGGCCGGTCGGCAACTTAGCGATAACTTCCTTAAGCAAGGCTTTGGACTTGGAAACATTTTCCATCAACACTTTAACGACCGCGTCGGCGGTCACCGCTGCCTCGCTGGACCGCCAGCAATCATAATCGGTCGCCAGGGCTATAGTAGCGTAACAGATCTCCGCTTCGCGCGCCAGTTTGGCTTCGGGGATATTGGTCATGCCGATCACATCGACGCCCCACTGCCGGTACACATGGCTTTCTCCCCGGGTGGAAAACTGTGGACCTTCAATACACAGGTAAGTACCGCCCTGGTGCATGTTGAATTTCAATTTCTTCCCCGCCGCGAGTAATAACTTGCTAAGTTCCGGGCAGACCGGATCCGACATACCTACATGGGCCACCAGTCCCTGGCCGAAAAAGGTGGAGACCCTTTTGGTGGTCTTATCAAAGAACTGGCTGACTATGACGATGTCTCCCGGCCGGATGTTCTCCTTCATACTGCCTACAGCGCTGACCGAGATTATGCGTTCCACTCCTAATTTCTTGAAACCATAAATATTGGCGCGGAAATTTATCTCCGAAGGCATGATCCGGTGTCCCCGCGCGTGGCGCGGCAGGAAAGCGATCCTTTTCCCGTTCAACTCGCCTATCATATATTCATCGCTGGGGCTGCCGAACGGAGTTTCTACCGTAACCGGCTGGAGATTAACCAACCCCTCCATATCATAAAGACCGCTGCCCCCGATAATGCCTAAATCAACCTTTTCCATTAATTACTCCCCTCTCTATTTTAGTCACTGGTTCAGCTTAGCAACCGGCGTTTATTACTCAAACGATTAAAAATCCAGAGCGTGATCAGCGCCGCTAAGGATAGCAGGCTCAGGCCCAACCCTAAATACCAGGAAACCGGCTGGTAGCGGTATATAACTTCATGCTTGCCACCCGGCAGGTCTATCTGCCGGAAAACGTTATCATATTCCCTGACCGGTACACTTTGTTTATCCACATAGGCCTTCCAGCCCGGATAATAAGCATCCATCAGGACCAGGGTATCCGGCTCGGGATTATTGGTTATGATCTTAACCTCGTTATTCTGGTAAACGGTAATGAGCGGCTGGCTATGGGCATGTTTGACGAAGAAAGCCCGGTCTTTAAAGAAAAAATTTTCATAAACATAGAGCCGGGAATCATGAAAAACTTCTTTCAGGGCGGCAAATCTGATCGGATCGGTAGTAAGTATATATTTCACGTTCATCTTCCCCAACAGCGGTAATGCGGTCTTGATATCCGTCCGGGCCACAATTCCCAATAGCTCGTTTACCGCTTTCAATTCCCGCGGGGCATAGCCGTTTATTTCTTCTATGTTCCAGAGCATATTCAGATTAGGCACCAGATTGAATTCCGGTCCCAATACTTCGTAATCACGCGGCATCTTATAATTATAGATGCGGAAATAGCTGGGATCGTTGCGCAGAATGCTCAGCAGTCGCACCGATGGCAGTATCTGCTCGTTACGGGTGGTGGCGTTATAGCCTACGCCGAAGTAATACAGGTCGAACATGACCAGCAGGACTATGATAGCCTGGAAAACCCTGGTTTTAAGTTCGCCAAAAAGGAATCCTTTTATCACCCAATAGATCAGGAACAACAGGATCAATTGCACATAAAGGTGGATATTGAGTATGTTTAAGGAATACTGCAGCCCGCCGACCACCTGGTCGGCCCAAACCGCCATCTTTTCGTAAGTCCCGCCGCCTAGTGCGACAGCCAGCCTGGCCACGCGGTCTACCCCGAGCAGTATCAACAGGTAACCGCTGGCGAACAGCATCAGTAAAAATTTTCCCAGCCAGACGTAGATCTTTTTCAAGACAATGCTGTAGTTTTCTTTTTTCAACAGCAGGATCTTCAAGCCCAGGCCGGACAGGATAGCCAGGCCGAAACTCTCGATGAACAGGTAACCGGTAATCCCCTGGGAATGCTGCCCCAGAGAGAGTATAAAAGCGCCCAGGCATAAAACAATGAAAAAATTCATGTGCTTAGTTATCCGGAATACCAACGCCACCAGGACCAGTATCAAGGGCGCGACACCGATATAAACGGCCAGGTCCCAATAATGATACTGTCCATAATAAAAATAATTGCTGGTCGGTGTTTGCAGGCCGAAAAAGTTGGGGAAAACGTAAGTGACCAGGTTGAGCAAAGGAAAGGAGAGACCGGGTTGGGAATTAACGGAATTCAGCCAAAACTCCCTGGCCGGAACCAGTTGCGCTCCCGCCAGACCCAATCCTAAAAGCAGGATACCGGTGAAATAACCGGCTTCCTTAACCGGCAATTTTTCTTTGGACCAAAACCAGGCGAAGTAAAGTATGTAAACGATCAGGGAATACCAGCAGACCGTGAAGTTTCCGGCCAGGCACTGCAGGGCGATAACGATAGCGAGTGGGAGCAACTGACGGTAGTTCCGGGCCAGGAAATACTTCTCCAAAAAATACAAGCCCAATGGCAGCCAGGCAGCGCTGAATATAACGCTGGTTTGCATCAGGCGCGTAATAAAAAAACCGCCGAACGCATAGACCAGGCCCGATAGTAAAGCCGCCGCTTCCTCCATACCCAGTTCCCTGGCATACAGATGGGTGAATAATCCGGCCAGCAGGAAATGGAATACCAGCAGCAGGCTTAAAGCGTATTCATTAGCCAGGAACCAGTGAAAAAAGATGGTTAGCGGATAAAGGGCGCCAGCTTGGCCTTCCGCCAATAACGGGAAGCCGCCGAAAATCTGGGTCAACCAGAAAGGCAGGCGGCCATGCCGCAGCGCCTCGGCCAAGGCCTTATGCCAAGGCAGGGAAAAATAAGCTATATCACCAAAGAGAAAGTAACGGTTGTTGATTATGACAGCGAAGAAAAAGGCCAACCAGAAGATCCCCAGCGCGAACAACGAAACCGCCAGGGGGGAGAACATCCTATTCTTACCAAGGCTGTTAGTCTTATGGACTATCATTCTTTTTCCTGCCCCCTAATCTTAGTTTTATCCTTTGTTTTAAAGGCTTCCTTTTTCATGGCCCCGGTTTAACGTCAAAAGTAAAATGTTTTTCCCGGAAAACAGTCACACAGGCGTCCACCACTTTCGGGTCATAAAGAATATCACGGTTCTGGGTTATCTCCTGCAACGCCTCGTCTATGGTTTTGGCCGGCCGGTAAGGACGATGCGAGACCATGGCCTCAACTACGTCTGCTACCGCCAATATTTTGGCTTCGGGCAGCATGTTCGCGCCATTCAGACCGTTGGGATATCCGCTACCGTTCAAGCGCTCGTGATGCTGCAAGACTATTTTTGCTACCGGCCAGGGAAATTCCAGTCCTTTTAAAATATCGTAACCCACTTCCGGATGGGTTTTGACGATACTATATTCGTATTCGTTCAGCTTGCTGGGCTTGGACAGGATTTCCGCCGGCACGACTATTTTCCCGATGTCGTGTAAAAAAGCGGTGATCCTGATCCCGTCTATCTGCTCCTGGGCGTAGCCCAGCTCCGCGGCGATGGCGCAGGCGACTTTAGCTACTCTTTTCTCATGGCCGGCGGTATAAGGATCCCTCTTTTCCAGGGCGGTGGCTAAAGCATCAGCCGTACCGATCAAGGTCCGCTGTAATTTATCATAGCTTTCTTTCAGCGAATCCCCCACCATATTCTGGTCAGTAATGTCGCGGATGATGCCGACTAAATATTTACGCCCCTTCTTATCGGTATAGAGGGTCTTTTTGGTCACAATAGTGCGAATGGCGCCGTTGGCGTTCGTAATTTGTTCTTCGTTGGTGTTTTCTTTGCCGGTGGCAAGAACCACTTCATCCCTATCCCAAAACACCTGCGCCTGTTCTTTGGGAAAGAAATCAAAATCAGAACGGCCAATAAGTTCTTCCTGCTTATAACCGAGAAAATCGCAGAGCGCGTTATTCAGCAATACCCAGCGATGTTTTTCATCCTTGACAAAGATCGGATCGGCTATAGAGTTAATGATCTTATCCAGGTAGCTGGTAAACTCCAGCATCTCCTCTTCCGCTTCCTTACGCTCCGATATATCCCTGATAATGAAGGTCAGGAATGACTCCTCTTTCGCTTCCCACAGGGAAACAGTTACTTCGGCGGGGAATTGCTGTCCATTTTTCTTACCCCCCCTGGCTTCGAAAGTTTTACCCAGATATTCGGAGTGACCGGTGCTGATTATGCGCTCCAGCTCGGTTTGAAAGATCCCATTCCAGGGAGGAGCCATTATTACCGTAAGTGATTGGTTGATCATATCTTCCGGGGTAAAGCCAAAGACGTTCTCGGCCGCGTCGTTCCACACCATCACATTCCCCGCCAGGTCGGCGCATATAATGGCGTCGGTGGCCGTGCTTATCACCGACCGAAATCGCGCCTCCTGTTTGTGGGATTCGTGTAAAGCGGCTTCACCCTCGGCTAATTTTCTTAGCAAATTTTCTTGGTTAATATTTTCATCGGCCATGGATTTTCTTTACCACCTTTCCATTATTAATGGCTTTACTGTGGGTCTGTCGCTGCCGATGGTTATGGCCTGTACGAATCTTTGCTCGATCGCTTTCAGCGGCAGGGTCCGGTTATAGTGAAACTCCCCCAAAACCTCTCCCGGAACGACCCGGTCCCCTAATTTCTTGTTAAGCCAGATCCCGGCGGCAGGATCCACGCGATCCTCTTTCGTTTGCCGTCCCGCGCCTAACAAAGTCGCTGTCAATCCTATGGCGCAGGTATCGAAACTACGGATATAGCCGCCTTTTTTTGCCAGGATACTGGTTTTATATTTGGCACTAGGTAATTTATCGATTTTGCCGCCTTGAGCTTTTATCATCTCCCGGAATTTGTTCAGCGCTTGCCCGGTAGATAATAAGCGCGATAACACAGTTATCGCCGTCTGCTTATCTTTAGCTTTTTTGCCCAGTATGAGCATTTCCGCTCCTAAAGCCAGGGTTAACTCCCGGAAATCGTCCGGCCCGCGTCCCTGCAGGACTTCCAGGGCCTGGGCTATCTCCAGGCTATTACCGATAGCGTTACCCAAGGGCTGGTTCATATCTGTGACCAGGACTTTGCTCTTTAATCCCCGGGCGCGCCCTATCTTCATTAACAGGCCCGCCAGCTTACAGGCCCCGGGAAAATCTTTCATAAAAGCTCCATTCCCGCACTTAACATCCAGCACCAAACCTTTGATCCCCACCGCGATCTTCTTGCTAAGGATGCTGGCGCAGATCAAAGATATATTTTCCACGGTGCCGGTGGCATCGCGCAGAGCGTAGATCTTCTTATCCGCCGGGGCTAATTGCGCGGTTTGGCCGATCATGGCTACGCCTATGCACCGGACTTGCCGCAAGGCCCGCGCCGCGGTCAGATCCGTCCGCAAACCGGGAACACTCTCTAATTTATCCAGTGTACCGCCGGTATGTCCCAGTCCCCGGCCGCTTACCATCAGGACCGGCACTCCCGCGGCCGCCACCAGAGGAGCCAGGACTAAGGATGTACCGTCTCCCACGCCTCCGGTAGAATGTTTATCGATGAATGCTCCCCGGCCAGGCGCCACTTTCAATATCTGACCGGATCCGGCCATAGCGGCAGTCAACGCCGCTGTTTCCTGTTCATCTAATCCCCGGAAATAAACAGCCATGAGCCACGCAGCCATCTGGTAATCTGGAATATTTCCCGCGGTGTAATTGCTCACGGTATAATTAATTTCCCCGGGACTCAATTTCCGGCCGTTTCTTTTTTTGATCAATATTTCCAGAAAATGCATCGGTGTCCTGCTTCTTATATTTTCTTCAGCACGTTTTTTATTACCCGGTTCAAGTTATAACTTATCTTCTGCGCCACCGCTAAAGTCGTTTGATGGGTATGCCTGGCCCCGATGCCGGCGGCTTTATTGGTGATGCAGGCCAGCCCCAGTATCTCCAGGCCCAGCGACCGGGCGATAATAGCTTCCGGAACCGTGGACATGCCCACCATATCCGCGCCGATCTTATTAAAGAACTGTATTTCAGCAGGCGTTTCGTAGGTCGGACCGCTTACCGCTATATAAATACCGTCCTGTAATTTGATCTTGAGTTTTTTGGCTTCGCTTTTGGCAATTTTCCCCAATGCGGCGGAGTATACGTTGGTCAGGTCCAGGAAATTATCTGATTCTCCTTTATCCGCGCGCATGGGATTAACCCCCATAAAATTGATATGGTCCTTGATCAGCACCAGGTCCCCCGGTTCATAGGATGGATTAATGGCGCCGCTAGCGTTGGTCAAGACCAAAGTCCTGATTCCGAGCGCTTTCATTACCTGGACCGGGAAAGTTATTTCGTCCAGGCTGTAGCCTTCGTAATAGTGGAGGCGGCCGCGCATAATGACCACGTCCTTGCCGGCCAGGGTGCCGAGCACCAGCACGCCCTCATGCCCTTCCACGGTGGAAGACACAAAATAAGGAATTTCCATGAACGGGATAACGGCCTTGTTTTCCACTTCCTCCGCCAGCACTCCCAGGCCGGACCCCAGTATTATGCCTACCTCTGGCTTAATCTCTTTCTTCATCTGGATCATCTTCAGGGCTTGCTCGATTTTTGTCCTGATCATGTCAATTTCACCACAATATCCCCGATAATATTACCGGCCTCGTCGGCCCGGTCAGCGGCATTGGATAAATGCCGGTAGATCTCTCGCATTTTCAAGATATAGATAGTGTCCTTCTCCTTGAATAATTCCGCCAGCGCTTCCTGGTAGGCGCGCTCCATTTCATTCTCCAGCTTTTTGGCTTTTTGCGCGTGCTCCAAGCCCAGGGAAGGTTTGCTCTGCAGGTGAAAGATCGCCCGGGATATCTCCTCCGCTTGCCGCCGCAGAATATTTACCATCTTTATCAAGGCTTCATTGGGCTGCACATTGAACAGCACCATTTCTCCGACCGTGCTCTTGGCGTAATCCATCACATCGTCCACCGCCCGCGACAGGGCAAATATATCTTCCCGATCGAAAGGCGTGATAAAAGACTGGTTAAGTTCCCCGATCAGCACGTGACGCATATCATCGGCGTCCTGCTCCAACCGTTTTACTTTGTCACCCGATTCGCTGCCGGGCTTATGCATAAACTCTTCCAGGGCGATAATACCATCCAGGCTTTTATCCGCCTGGTCCAATAGTAACTTGCTGAAATTTTTTTCTTTAGGAAAAAAGAATTCCCTTAAACCCATACGCCTCCCCCAGCTTTAACATAGAATTCCAGGATTTTCCAGATAATCACGGCCAGGATACCGGAAACCGGTATGGTGACCAGCCAGGCTACCATGATATTGCGCGCTACCCGCCAACTTACCTGCTTCATCTGTTGCGCGGCACCGGCGCCGACCATGCTGGAACCGATGATCTGGCTGGTGGAAAAAGTACCGCCTAAAAGAGCGCTGGTCAGTATGGCCACGCTGGCGCTGATCTGC
Organism: Elusimicrobiota bacterium; assembly: GCA_003153935.1. Lineage (GTDB taxonomy): Bacteria > CAYTYR01 > UBA6262 > UBA6262 > UBA6262 > Fen-1174. Next base: position 28,300 of record PMCA01000005.1, on the reverse strand, counting down.
GTTATGACCGAATCGATCGGCCGTATCTTCATCAGGCGCCGGTTAAAAGTTTTCGCGATGCGCCAGCCTCCGGCCAGGATGCCGACCGCGATCATCACCACCGCCGTGACGATAACCCAAACCGGGGCATGCAGGTCATTCTGGTAGCCAAAGGCCGCCAGGGCCAGCACGAAGACAGCGATAGTTTTCTGCGGTTCAGTCGCGCCATGTAAGACACTGGCCAGGGCCACGGTAAGTAGCTGCATTTTCGCCAGTATTTTGTTGGCCTGCGGCGTGGCCCGGCGTAAGAAAAACAAGGCTATATGCATCAGTAAATAACCGATGATAAAACTGGCCACCGGCGTCAATAACAATATTATAATGATCTTCCTGAAGATCACCTGGGACAGGCCCTGCCAACCATAAGCGACCATTATGGCGCCCGTCAACCCGCCTACCAGGGCATGTGCTGACGAGGTCGGGATACCGGCTCCGATGGTCACTATTTTCCAGATAACCGCTGCGGTTAGAGCCGCCAGCACGATCGCCGGGGTGACCGGCGACAGGCTAAGAGCCATCAGGTTGCGGGTTATGTGCAGCCCGATATAATATATCATGCCAATACCGCAGATCTCAAAGAAACAGACGAACAGCACGATCCGCAACGGAGAGAGGAAAGGAGCGGATACCAGGGTGCCGATAATACTGCCGCCGTCATTATATCCGTTCAATATATCGTAGGCGATAGCCAGCAAGATGACCAGGAGAAATATGATGCTCATACTACTCCTATTTCCGCCAGGAAACTCTCTCCTTGAGGCCAGGACGGCAGGCCAAAATACGCGGCCAGGCTCTGCGCCACATCCGCAAAGGTGGCGCGGATACCAAGGTCAACCCCCGCCCGGCATTTCTGCCCATACACCAATAATGGCACATATTCCCGGGAATGATCGGTGCTGGCCGTGGTCGGGTCGCAACCATGGTCGGCGGTAATGATCAGCAGGTCTTCCGGCGCCAGCTGTCCACAGATCGCGGGTATCTGCGCGTCAACTTCCTGCAAGGCGGCCGCGTAGCCCCGGCTATCGTTACGATGCCCATAGAGCATATCGAAATCGACCAAATTGGCGAAGATCAGGCCGGGTTTCCCGCGGGTTTTCTCCATTCCGGTCATTATTTCCCGGAGGCCATCAGCATTATTTTTAATATGCACGCTGGCCGTAAGCCCCTGGCCGGTAAAAATATCTTCGATCTTGCCAATGCCCAAAACAAAATAATTATTTTCCTTTAATTTATCCAGTATGGTTGGTTGGGGAGGTTTGAGGGAGAAATCCCGCCGGTTGGCGGTACGCTGAAAAGTTCCGGAAGATTCTCCCAGGAACGGCCTGGCGATCACCCGGCCGACGGCGTATTCGCCGGTCAATAACTGGCGGGCCACCTGGCAGATACGGTATAATTTCTCCAAACCAAAATATTTTTCATGAGCCGCAATCTGCAGAACGCTGTCAGCGGAAGTATAAACAATGGGGCAGCCGGTCTTTATGTGTTCTTCGCCCATTTGCTTGATGATCTCGGTGCCGCTGGCCGGAATATTACCCAGGGTCCGGCACCCGATCTGCCGCTCAAATTCCCGAATCAAAGCCGGGGGGAACCCCTGAGGGTAAACAGGGAATGCCCGGGCCAGGATTATCCCGGACAACTCCCAATGGCCGGTGGTTGTGTCCTTGCCGGGAGACCTCTCCGCCATTTTGCCGTAACTACCGGTGATCTTTTGCGGCTCTGCCGATTTTAAATCCACTATGCGCTGCAATCCCAAAGAGCTGAGGTTGGGCAGAACCAAACCTCCTAATACCCTGGCTAAATTACCTACCGTATTAGAGCCCTGGTCATTATACAAATGCGCGTCAGGCAGCTCACCTACGCCAACACTGTCCAAGACGATTAATATTACTCTGCGGGCCATTTAGCCACACTAAATCCCTTGTTTTTTATTTTTCCTGGCCAATACTTTTTCCGCGGCCGCGACAATATCCGTATCCTTCAAATTAAAATGACGCAGCAATTCTTCCGGTTGGCCGGATTCGCCGAATTGGTCTTTGACGCCGACCATCTCCACCGGCACCGGCCAACTCTTGACGATGGCTTCGCTGATTGCGCCACCCAGGCCGCCGTAGATCTCGTGCTCCTCGGCGGTAACTATGGCGCCGGTTTCCCGCGCACATTTTTCGATCAGGGTTTCGTCCAAAGGTTTCAGAGTGTGCAAATTAACTACCCGGGCGGAAATACCCCGCTCCTGCAAAGCCACAGCGGCCTGCAACGCTTCATTGACCATAACCCCGCAGGCAATAATAGTTAGATCGGTGCCAGGGCGCATAACGATCCCGCGACCCGGTTCAAAAACCGTATCCGCGGTTGTTATGATCGGAATAGCTTCCCGGCCTAAACGGATATAGACCGGACCTTTGATTTTCGCCGCAGCCAGAGTAGCTTTCTTAGCTTCGATATAATCACAGGGCACGAATACCGTCAGGTTAGGCAAGACCCGGGTCAAGGTGATCTCTTCCAGAGCCTGATGGCTGGCGCCATCCGGACCCGTCATAACCCCGGCGTGGGAACCGCCGATCTTAACGTTCAGGTTACTGTAGCAAACGGTGGTGCGCAGTTGCTCCCAGGCCCGCCCGCTGGCAAATATTGAGTAAGTGGTGGCAAAAGGGATCTTGCCCATCAGGCTCAAGCCGCCGGCCACACCCATAAGGTTTTGTTCAGCTACCCCGAGATTAAAAAATCTTTCCGGGAATTTCTTCATAAATAGCTCAGTGGAAGTAGAACGGCTCAGGTCAGCGTCCAGAACAACTATATTCTGGTCGACCGCTCCCATTTCCAGCAGGGCTTCAGAGTATCCGTAACGTGTAGCTTTTTTCTCCAATTTATGCTCCTTATTTAAATACAGTTGCGAGTTACCCGTTACGAGTTTCGAGTTTTGGTTATAATTATTATTAAATCGCTTTCACAACAACACGTAACTCGTTAACCCGTAACCCGAAACTGCTTTTAAGATAGTTCTTTCAGCGCTTTTTCCGCCAAATCTTTGCTGGGCGCCTTGCCATGCCATTCTTCCCGGTCCTCCATGAAGCTAACCCCTTTGCCTTTAACGGTATTGGCGATGATCATGGTCGGCTGGCCGGTCGTCTTCTCGGCCTGGTCATAGGAAGAGAGGATCTGTTTGAAATCATGGCCGTCGATCTCCAATGTGTTCCAGCCAAAGGCCCGCCATTTATCCGCTACCGGGGCAATGTTCATGATCTGCTGCACCCGGCCGTCGATCTGTAATTTATTGGAATCAATGATACCGCATAAATTATCCAATTTATAATGGCCGGCGCTCATGGCGGCTTCCCAGATCTGTCCCTCCTGTGTTTCCCCGTCCCCCATCAGGCAATAGATCCTGGTTTTTTTGTTATCGAGCCTGGCCCCCAGGGCCATACCCACCGCTACCGACAAACCCATGCCCAGGGAGCCGGTAGAAACTTCCACCCCGTCCAAGCCACGGCAACTGGGATGACCCTGCAAGCAGCTGCCCAGCTGGCGCAGGGTGATCAACTTCTCCACCGGAAAATAACCGCTTTCCGCCAGGCAAGCATACAGCACCGGAGCGCAATGCCCCTTGGAGAGAACAAAACGGTCGCGGTCAGCCCAGAACGGCTCCCGCGGCCGGTGTTTAAGTTTGCTGAAATATAACGCGGTCAGCAGATCCGCTGAGGACAGAGAACCGCCCGGATGACCGCTGCCGGCGGCGGCGATCATTTTAATTATGTCGTAACGTATTTTCCTGGCTTTGGTTTTTAACTGCTCTATATCCAACCTATCCCTCCGCTTCAATATTTTCTAACCTAATATTTTCTTTACCCGTTCTAACAGCTCTTGCGGATGGAAGGGTTTGACAATATAATCGATCGCTCCCAGCTCCAAACTCTTCGCCACGTCGCCTTCCTGTCCCAATGCCGAAAGCATAATAATGGGAATATTCCTGGTAATCTCGTTGTCTTTCAAGCGACGGGTCGCTTCGTTCCCGTCAATAGAAGGCATCATGATATCCATCAGGATCAGGTCCGGCTTTTCCTGCGCGGCTAATTTCACGCCCTCTTCCCCTTCGGTAGCGCTGACCACGCCAAAAGAATTCTTTTCCAGTAAAAATCTTACCATTTTCACTACTCCCGGTTCATCGTCTACGATCAAAACTTTCTTACCCATTCTGTTCACCCCATTCCTTGTGTTCTGTCTCTCTACTATTTAGGCAAGGTAAAGGAAAATTTAGCCCCCGACCCGCCCCTTTTATCCCAGCTGAAAAATTCCTTATCAGCGGCGCCGATCGGGCTTTCCGCCCAAATCCGGCCGCCATGCATTTCCACGATCGACTTGGCGATGGCCAGTCCCAGGCCGGTACCCACGATATTTTCCGCCTTGGCCTTAGGCGCTCTGTAAAAACGCTCGAACATGTGAGTCATGTCCCGGCTTTCAATGCCGTTACCCCCATCCAGGACATCCACCTGCACGACATCACCCTTGTCGCTTAATTTGACAATGATCTCCGCCCCCGCGGCTGTGTATTTGACCGCGTTGGCCAGGAGATTGGTCAATACCCTCGCCAGCTGGTTTTCATCGGCTATAATCGGAGGCAAAACCTCGGCTGACGGAGCCACCCTGATAACCAGTTTCTTCTCCGCGATCAAAGTGCGGAAATTATGAATAACCCCGTGCACGGTTTTTTCCAGGTCGAGCGGCTCCTTCTTGAGTTCGACCCGGCCGGCTTCGATCTTGGAAAGGTTCAGAAGATTATTGATCAGGTCGATCAGGCGTTTGGTGTTCTGGTTGATGATATCGATAAAATCCTTTTGCGTCGGATCCAAGGCGCCGGTTTCCCCCTGGAGCAGCAGGTCAGTGAATCCCAGGATACTGGTTAGCGGGGACCGCAATTCATGGCTGACGATAGCGATGAAATCGCTCTTGGCCTTGTTCAGGTCCTGTAGCTTCTCGTTGGCCAGCCTCAGCCGTTCATTGGCCCGCGCCAAGTCTGTGGTGGCGATATTTATCTTTTCTTCCAATTCCTTGCTGAACTGCTGAGTGCGCTCATACAACTGGGCGTTTTGCAGGGCCACCGCCAACTGCCGGGCAAAAGCAGTCAGTAACTCGATGCGTTCCGGCGGGAAGGTCAAGCTGTCTTTCGCGTTAATATTCAACACTCCCAGTTTACGGTCGCCGATCAGCAGCGGGATATTGATAACCATAGCTATGTTTTCCTGCTTCAGCAGGGACTGCAATCCGGGGTTGGTATGACGGAAGTCATCCAAAACCACCGGTTCGTTATACATCAAAGATTTCTGCGCCAAGTCCTCCAGCAGGCTAATGCCGTTGGAATTAATGAACTTGTCCGACAGGCCGCGGGAACCGCGAATATTAAACCCCATCCCGTCGCCGACCAGGAAGATGCAGCAAGATGACGCCTGCAGGTCTCCCACGGTCAGTTGCACCACCATATCAATGATCAGGTTGATGTCCAGAGCGGCGGTCATGGCCCGGGAAACCTCGAACAACAGGGTTAACTCCTGCTGGTTTTCTTCCACCCGTTTGACCATCTGGTTAAATTGCAGCGCCAGATAACCAAGTTCGTCATTGCCCAGTTTTTCGATCCGGGTGGACAGGTCTCCCCGCTGCACCTGTTTCATCCCTTTAATAATTATCCCGATGCGGTTGAAGATCATCTGTTCCGAAATTACGAACATGATCAGGCCCATCATTACCACGAACAACCCGATCAGCAGGAACAGGATATGTTGCACGCCGGAGGTTAATTCATCAGCTACCCGGCTAAATGAATACCAGATCCGGATATATCCGGTCCGTTCCCCTTTGTAAAAAATCGGCAGGGTTACTTCCAGCGCTCCGGTCAGGTTCTCGGTTTTTTTATCACTGTGGGCCAAGGGCCGGTTTTTCGTATCGGCCACCAGTATATAGAGGACGTCTTTATCCAGGCTTATTTCACCGATATAGCGTTTGAGTATTATCAGATCTGGTTCTTTAACCCCTTGCCGGCTGACCTTGGCCAGGAAATTAGCGTAACTCTTGCTTTTTTTATTAATGTCCTCGGTTACTATTTGCCTTACCTGGTTTACCATGATCAAGCCGCTGGCCAGCATCATTGGTATGAGTACCAGTATCAGCACGCCGATGAACTTAAAGCCCAGTGTAAATCTAAGACGGGCCGGGCTGCTCTCGATCATTTCCTTACCCATTTTTGCCTCAGTTAATATTGGCGTATTTGGTCTGTGCCAGTCGCGCCGCCATTTTTTCTTCGTTACCGTTCAATTGACCTTCTTGGAATTCGATACCCAAGCCGTCATGGAAACTGTCGGCGACGGCCCGGTAGAACTCCGGTAAGGCTAAGGGCCGCGGTAAGAAATCCTGCAAACCCGCCGCTTTATCCCAAAACCGGGGTTGGGGCTGCAGCGCCAGGATAAGCGATCCCTGTTGCAGGATTATATTCCTGTAACGACGCTGGGCCGACCCGCAAATCTTGCGGCCGTGGATTAATAAGTCGTACTTGGTGGGCTGACTGAAACAAAACGATGACTTGCCCCGGGCGGAAAAGATATTTTCTTCCATTTGTACTGATAACCCGAATGTCAGCAGGGCCTGACGGAAACATTCCGTAGTGACCCGGTAATACTCTACCAGAGACCGTTGGGTTCTCAATTCCTCCCGGCTGAACACTAAACTGAAGGTTACTTCCTGGTCATGAAGCACTAACCCGCCGCCTGTGGGCCTTCTTACCAGGCCGATCCGGTTTTGCCGACAAAAGGAAAGTGTTTCCGGTTCCGGGTCCTGGCTGTAACCAAAACTGCAATATTTCCTTTGCCAGGAATAAAAACGCAAAGTAGACGGGACCGTGTTTAATTTGCGTTGCTCCAGGATCGCTTCATCGATAGCCATATTCAAGGGCCCGTCCAGGGGTCCTGATTTGATCAAGCGCCAGATATTTTTATTAGGGCCATTAGCTGTCATTCGTGTAATTCGCTTACTTTTTTAAAAACGCGAAATCTAATACCATGTTCAGGTATTTATATTGCTTCGGCACGCTTTCAAATGAGATATACTGCAGGGGAATTTTCTCCTTGTCAAAAGCCGTATGCAGATTGCGGACAAATTCTCCTTCGACAATATTTTCGGCCGGAGGCGGCCCCATCCAGATGACCAGATCAATAGCGTTGGAGCGGCAGGCAGCTATCATCCCGCTGTGATCAATAGTCGGTTGCGGTTCGTAAGTATTGGCAAAAGTCTTGTCAAGTTTAAACTTGATCTTATGTTTCTTTATCGTATCGGCAAAATTCTTGAGCATTATATCCAATTCCTTGTCATGTCCGGATGGATAAATATACCCGGTCTTCAATGCCCGGACTTCATCACCGCTTCTGGCTGCGGGAGCAGCCGGGACGGCTTCAGGCGCCGGGCTGGCTGCCGGTTCGGGCGGAGTCGGTTCGCTGAGGGGTGCCGCTTCACTGGGCGCTGGCATTTCCGGCGCTGGTTCAGGAGCTGATTCGGGAGTTGATTCCGGTAGCGGTTCCCAGGCTGGTTCCGCTCCCATGTCCGATTCCGGTTCGGGCGCGGTTTCCACCGGGGCAGGTTCCGGTATGAGCTCGTTCTCCTCCGCCGCTTGTACCAGGGCTTCTTCCAAAGAAGGCAAAGTGGCCATCTCCAAGCCGCTTGGCTCTTCCGGTAAAAGGTCCTGCATCAATTCTTCCGCCAATTTCTTATTGATCTGCCTCTTGGTCAGCGAAGCATAGGCCACGATGCGGATCAAAAATCCCTCTAACTCGCGGATATTGGTCTTTAACTGTTCCGCAATAAAGTACAGGACCTCGTCCTCGATCTGCATCTTGGTAATGTCCGCTTTTGCCTTCAGGATCGCCACCCTGGTCTCCAGGTTAGGCGACTGAATATCCGTGATCAAGCCCCATTCAAAACGGGAACGCAATCTTTCTTCCAGCACGGAAATTTTCTTGGGCGGCTTATCGCTGGCGATCACTATTTGTTTGTGGTCATCGTAGAGAGCGTTAAAGGTGTGATAGAACTCTTCCTGGGCGGCTTCCGCTTCGGAGAGGAACTGGATATCGTCTATCAGCAGCACGTCGATCTTCCGGTACTTATTACGGAAATCGATTATCTTGCCATAGCGGATACCGTCGATAACCTCGGCCATGAATCTTTCCGCGGTGGTATAGATGATCTTGGCTGAGGGATTAACCCCCAGAACAAAATGACCGATAGCCTGCATCAAATGGGTTTTTCCCAGGCCGACGTCGCCGTAAATAAATAACGGATTGTAAACTTTGCCGGGCATCTCCGCCACGGCCAAGGCCGCGGCCTTGGCAAAGTGATTGTTTTTGCCGACCACGAAAGTATCGAAAGTATATCTGGAGTTCAACCCCAGCTCATGCAATATCTGCGCCTTTTGTTCTTCACTGACCTCAACCTGCGGCGCAGCGGCCGGCGGTGGCGGCGGGGTTACAGCTTCGGGCAGCGGTCCAGCGGCTGCTTCCGCCGGGGCGACGGCTTTTTCTTCCTGCGGTGGTAAATATTTAGCATAGTCAAAATTATCGGGATTATCCTTAAAGTCGGTTAAAATGGACTGGATCGAACTCATGGTCTCCAGCGTCAGATGATAAACATAAAAAGACCAGTTAAAATCTTTCTCACGTAAACTGGTTGGACGGCCGCAACTGTAATTCAGCTTGGACAGCACATTGGCCAGTTTTACCGCATCCTCTCTTTCCCCCTGCAGGATGATCTTCCAACGATCGGGGTAGTCTGCGGAAAAACTTTCGACTATGTCCCATTTAATGATCATTTTTACCTCGCCTTTTCATATTTTAAAATTAGCTGCCGGGCCGCGCGGGCCTCGTCCAAACGGCCCACCGGGCTGTTTACCGGAGCTTTCTTTAATAATTCCGGGGTGGTTTGCGCTTCTTGCGCGATGCTTAATAGCGCCGCGCTAAATTCATCCAGCGTGTTCTTGGTTTCGGTTTCTGTCGGCTCGATCATCATCGCCTCATGAACGATCAGCGGGAAATAAATAGTAGGTGGATGATACCCGTAATCAATGATCCGCTTGGCGATATCCAGGGTATTGACCTGCCAGCCGGTTTTCGGGGTGATCACGAATTCATGCATGCAGCTGCGCCGGTATGGCCACTCGTAAACATCTTTAAGTTTTCGCAACAGGTAGTTGGCGTTCAGGATCGATTGCCGTCCTACTTTTTTAATGCCCTCTTCGCCTAAGGCCAGGAAATAAGCATAGGCCCTTACCGCGATGAGGAAATTGCCGTAAAAAGATCTCACTTTACCGATCGAGTGTTTGACCTTATAGTCAAAATAAAATTTCTCCCCTTTCTTTTTAACCAACGGAACGGGTAAAAACGGGATCAATTTCTCAACTACGCCGACCGCGCCCGCACCGGGGCCGCCGCCGCCGTGCGGAGTGGAAAAAGTTTTGTGCAGGTTAAAATGCATTACGTCAAAGCCCAGGTCGGCCGGTTTGACCAATCCCAGTAGAGCGTTGAAATTAGCCCCGTCGCCGTATAGCAGGGCGCCGGCCTCATGTACCATCTTGCTGACCTGCAGTATATTCTTTTCAAACAGTCCCAGGGTATTGGGATTGGTCAGCATCAAGGCCGCCACCTCAGGGGAAAGATTCTGTTTAAGGTCGGCCAGGTCGATATCACCCGCCTCGTCGCTTTTTACCTGCCTGACTTCGTAGCCCGCCAGAGCCGCCGTCGCCGGGTTGGTACCATGAGCGGTATCGGGTACTAGGATGATTCGCCGCTTTTCTTTTTTTGACGCCAGCCGGTGATAGGCCTTGATTAATAATATGCCGGTGATCTCGCCATGCGCTCCGGCCGCCGGCTGTAGGGTCAGGCCCTGGAATCCGCTAACCGCCAGCAGAAATTGTTCCAAACCATAGGCCAGTTCCAATACTCCCTGAATACTTTTTTCATCCTGATATGGATGTACTCCCGCTAATCCGGGCAGGTCCGCCACCGCTTCATTGATCTTGGGGTTATACTTCATGGTGCAGGAGCCTAACGGATAAAACCCCGTATCCACGCTGTAATTCAAGCCCGCCAACCGGCTAAAATGCCTGATCACGTCCTGCTCCGTGGCCTGCGGCAGATCCGGTTCCTGCCGCTGCAAAAATCGTTCCGGGATAAGCGCCTCGATCGCGCCGCTGTCCCCGCTTTTTATATATTCAGTTGGTTCGGACTGATAGGCAAATATTGATTTTTCCAATTTACTGTTTTATCTCCCTGAGTATGTTTAATAAATTTTCAATTTCTTCCGGACCGCGTTTCTCGGTGACACAGAACAAAACCGACTGCGGCAATTCCGGATATAACCGGCCGAGGTTCAAACCGCCGATGATCTTATGTTTCAGCAGCTGCTTGTTCAAATCATCGGCTTCTACCGGCGCCGTAGCGACAAATTCATTAAAGAACGGGGCCGTGAAATTTAATCGCCATCCGGGCAGGTCCTTAAGTCCGTCAGCTAAACGATGGGCCCCGATGACGCTAGCGGTAGCGGCCGCTTTTAATCCCCTGGCGCCGAGGGAAGATAAATGCACGCAGGCTGCCAGGGCGCATAAGGCCTCATTAGAGCAGATATTGGAAGAAGCTTTTTCCCGCCGGATATGCTGCTCCCTGGTTTGCAAGGTGAGCACGTAGGCGCGCCGGCCCTGATTATCCACGGTTTCACCGACCACGCGGCCGGGCATTTTGCGCATCAATTCTTTACGGCAGGAAAAGATCCCCAGGTAGGGACCGCCAAAAGAAACCGGCAGGCCCAGGCTCTGGCCTTCGCCCACCACTATGTCCGCCGCGTAATTCCCCGGCCTCTTTAACAGTCCCAGGCTGACCGGATAAACGTCGACGATAAAAAGCGCTTTATGTTCATGGACCAGGGTCGCGAGTTCTTCTACTTCTTCCAGGCAGCCGAAGAAATTGGGTTGCTGGACCAACACCGCTGCCACCTGGTCATTGATCTTTTGCCGCAACTCCCCAAGGTCTGTCGTCCCCTGCGCGCAGCCAATCTCCTCGATATCTATGCCGGCGTCAGAAAAATATGTTTTTAATACCTGCCGGTATTCGGGATGCAGAGCCCTGGATACAATTATCTTACGGCGCTGCGTATGGTCACAGGCTAGATGGGCCGCCTCATAGAGAGCGGTGGCCCCGTCGTAAAGACTGGCATTGGCCACATCCAGGCCCGTCAGGTTGCAGATCAAACTCTGGTACTCAAATATGGACTGCAAGGTACCCTGGCTTATTTCCGGCTGGTACGGAGTATAGGCCGTATAAAATTCCGGCCGTTTGGTAATTACCGGTACCGTGCTGGGTATATAATGGTCATAAGCGCCCGCCCCTAAAAAACAGGCGTAATCTTCCACGTTGACGTTCCGGTCGGACAGGTTCCGTAAATGTTTTCTTAATTCCAACTCGCTCAGTCCCGCGGGCAAACCCAACGGCTGGGTGACGATCTTGTCCTGGGGTATATCGCTCCACAGTTCGGAGGCGGAAGAGACACCTATCTCCGTCAGCATTTGCTTATTATCGGCTTCCGTGTTGCCTATATATTCCAAAATTAGTGCCCTTCCTTGATCAGCTTCTCATATTGTTCCGCGCTCATTAATCCGGATAATTCCCCGGCCTGGGATAACTCTACTTTTATGATCCAACCTCCGGTGTAAGGCTCCTTATTCACCAGCTCCGGGGTTTTTGACAATTCTTCGTTCACCGCTACCACCTTGCCGCTGACCGGGCTGAATAGATCGCTGACCGCCTTAACGCTTTCCGCTACGCCGAAAGATTCTTTTTGTTTCAACTCGCGTCCCGGCTTCGGCACTTCCACAAAAACGATATCTCCCAATTCTTCCTGAGCATAATCGGTAATGCCGATGATAACGGTATTGCCTTCCTGCTTGACCCACTCATGTGACTCGCTGTATTTCAGTTCCGCTGGAACCATTACTACCTCCTGATTTCTTTTTCAATCAACTATGAACACTCTAATCTTTCACGTGACTGGGTACGAAGGGTGTTTTGACGATTTGCCCGGGATGCTTATTCCCCCGGATCTCCACCAGCACCCCGTTTCCTATCGCCGCTTCCGCTACGTCAACATAACCTAGGGCGATGCCCGCATTCAAGGCGGGGGAAAAACTACCGCTGGTGACCTTGCCGATCTCCCGACCAACCTGGTTAAAGATCAAAAAGTTATGTCTGGGTACCTGCCGGCCGGTCAGGGTCAATCCCACCAGTTTGCGTTTCAATCCCTGCGTCTTAACCTGCTCCAGGGCTTTCTTGCCGATAAAATCCTTTTTATCCAGATCCACTGCCCACCCCAGCCCGGCCTCCAGGGGATTGGTGCTTTGGTCTATATCATTGCCGTATAACGGGTATTTCATTTCCAGGCGCAATAAGTCCCTGGCTCCCAAGCCGCAGGGCGCTGCCCCCAGGTCGATCAGGTCTTGCCATAATTTTAAAGCTTGGGACTGGTCACCGTTACTGCTAAAGTGAAATATCTCATAGCCCAGTTCACCGGTATAACCGGTGCGGGAAATTATTACCGGTATACTCCTTAACCGCGCTGGCTGAAAACTAAAATAGTCCAGCAGGTCCAGGTCAATATCGGCGTTTTTCTGCAGCAACTTCCTTGATTCCGGTCCCTGCAGAGAAACAAAAGCCGTACCGGCGGATATATTTTTTACCTGGACCTTAAAATTTTCCTGGTATGTCGCCAGCCACTGTAAATCCTTATCGATATTGGACGCGTTCACCACCAGCAGGAACCGGTCGGCGGCCTGTTTATAGATGATCAGGTCGTCCACGATCCCGCCGTCAGGATAACATAAAGGCGAGTATAAACAATGACCGATCCCTAAGCCGCTGACGTCATTGGCCATAACGCTTTGGAGATATTCCTCGGCCCTGTTTCCAACTACGGTTATTTCGCCCATATGGCAGATATCGAACAAGCCGCTGGCTTTGCGCACCGTCCAATATTCTTCGATGATCCCGGTGTATTGCACCGGCATTAACCAGCCGCCGAACTCGATCAATCTGGCACCATGGTTTTCATGCCAAGAATAAAGTATGGTCTGTTTCAATTCTGGAAATCCCCAATTCCCCGGCCCTTAAATAAGGCTATATCCACTACCAAGTCCACAAAGGTGGCCCGGGAAGCGATCTTTTTCAGCTGAATGGCTTTGATCAGCACTTTTCTTTTTTTCGGCAGTCTCTTCAGGGCTTCACCCAGATTCTTGGCTTCAGGCAGGATCCGGAAATTCGGCAGGAAGATCAATAAAACTTCCAGTTTATTCCGGTTATATATATCCAACAAATCTTTGAGACTAAGTTTTTCATCCGGCAAGAAGCTGCCCTCATATACTTTTTCCAGGGTGAAGGAATGATGCTTTACGGCCTGCAGGACGTCGTCCAATCCGGTAATGAAAATATCCACCTTTTCTTTTTCCCTATCCGGATAAAGGAAGCCCATCCGCACCAGGTTCTCCTCAGGCATCAAAGGCTCTTCCGGTAATTCTTTTTCTTCCTGCAAATACATGGGTTTGATCCTGACCGTCGCTTGCTCTTCGGCTTTGCTGGCGCCCGGGACCTTGATCTCGGTCGGCAGGACCACGTCTTTGTGCTTGATGGCCTGTTTGGCTTCTTCCTGGCTTATGCCATGCACGGTGAGTTCTTTAATGACCCCGCCGATCTCCTTGGCCAGGTGCCCTATCTGGGCGGTATCGGCCGCCGTGTGTTCTTCCGTCTCATTCTTCTCCGGAGCGCTCTCGGGGGGCACCGGCACGGCTGCCGCTAATCTTTTAAGGTATTTCTCCAGCGCCTGCCGTTCTTCCTTGAGGGATGTATTCATAAAGAATCCCCAGTTGAAGTCAACCTGCTGGCCTTTTAAGGGAAACGGCGACTGGCAGAATTCATCGAATTTTATCACCACGCGATAGACGTCTTCTTTATCGCCCTTGACCGAGACCAGATAACGGTCCTGGTGTTTTTCATCAAAATAGGCCTCTATCTTCCAATTGCTGATCACTATTTATCCTTCTTTCCAGCATTGTCACTGTCTTCGATACCGGTATAGATGCCCCTGACGCTGAGCATCAATTCATCCGGATTAGTGGCATTGTCCAAGGCTTCTTCCAGGCTGATCTTGCCATCTTTATACAAGTTCAGTAAGGAAACATCGAAGGTCTGCATGCCGTAGTAATTGCCCTGCTGCATGGCCGTATAGATACCCACGTCTTTACCCTCGGCGATCAGTTTGCGCACGAATGGCGTGACGGTCAGGATCTCTACCGCCGGGATACGCCCTTCCTGGTCCACCCTGGGTATTAAACGCAGCGCGATTATACCCCTGAGGATCTGACTCAGGGTCATCCTGATCTGGGCCTGCTGGTGCGGAGAATACATGTCGACTATGCGGTTAATGGTGTGCACCGCGTCCGTGGTATGGATCGTGGAGATGACCAGGTGGCCGGTCTCGCCGCCCAGGATAGCGGCGTTGACCGTTTCAAAATCCCTGATCTCTCCGATCACGATAGTATCGGGATCCTGGCGCAGCACGTGCTTCAGCGCCTGAGCGAAGGACTTGGTATCGTTGCCGACCTCGCGCTGGCTGACCGTGCTCATTTTATCGTTATGGTAAAACTCCACAGGGTCCTCGATGGTGATAATGTTGAATTTGCGAGTGGAGTTAATGTAGTCGATCATGGTGTTTAGGGTAGTGGTTTTGCCGGAGCCGGTGATACCGGCGATCAGGATCAGGCCGCGGTTGTTACTGGCCAGTTTTCTCATGGTTTCGGTCGGCAGGTTCAGTTCTTCAAAAGTTTTAGGGAAGGGCGGAATCACTCTCAGGCTGAGGGCGATAGTGCCTTTCTGGCGGTAGATATTAACGCGGAAGCGGGAAACTTTCTCCACTTCATAGGAGATATCCAGTTCGTCATCTTTTTCGAATTTCTTCTGTTGTTTCTCATTCATCAGGCTATAAGCAAGTTGTTCGGCCTGTTCGCTGGTCAGGGGGCTGGATTCGGCGACCATCAACTTGCCGTTCAAGCGCAGTAACGGGGGACTGCCCGCCTTGAAGTGAATATCGGAGATGCTGCGCTTGACCATCAGCTCGAGGAGATCATTAACGTTCATCTTAGACCCCTTTCCTTTTTTCAACCGAAATTATCTCAATGGCCCGGCTGGTACCGATCCGGGTGGCGCCGGCTTCTATCAATACGTACGCTTTTTCCGCCGTATCGATACCGCCGCTGGCTTTTACGCCCATTTCGATCCCGACTACCTGGCGTATCAGCTTTATATCTTCCACAGTAGCTCCGCTTTTATTGAAACCGGTGGAGGTCTTGATGAAATTAGCACCGGCACTTTGCGCTATTTCGCAGACTTTGATCTTTTCTTCCTTGGTCAGCAGGCAGGTTTCGAGGATGATCTTCAGGGTATGCCCGTTGGTCACGGACCGGACCATGGCGATCTCCTCTTCCACTAGTTCCGGTTCGCCCGACTTAAGAGCGCCGACATTGATCATCATGTCAATTTCGTCGGCGCCGCTGACTATGGCGTTGCGGGCTTCAATGGCTTTTACGGTAGAGGTGTCGGCTCCCAGCGGGAAGCTGATCACCGTGCAGACCCGGACCCCGCTGCCCTTGAGTAGTTTCACCGTTAAAGGCACATTAACGGGATTAATGCAAACCGCGGCAAAATGATATTTTTGCGCTGCCCGGCAAGCCCTGGTTATGTCTTCATTACTCACCGCCGGGTGCAGGATGGCAAAATCTATGATCTGCGCAAGTTTCTGGTCGAAGTCCGTTACGATCGGCATTTTATTCTTTCATATATTTTTTTTCGATCTCGCTTATCTTAGCAATGCGACGCGCGTGCCGGTCCCCGCCGAAGGGCGTCTCCAGCCAGGTTTTAATGATCTCCTGCACATCTTTTTCACCGGTCAGGCCGCTCAAACAAAGCACATTAGCTTGATTATGTTCACTAGCCAACTTGGCGCACTCGGCATTGGCACATAAAGCGGCCCGGACCCCGGGAACCTTATTGGCAGCTATGGAGACCCCTATCCCGGTCTTGCACAGGAGAATGCCACGGTCGGACCGGCCCTTAGCCACCGCTTCGGCCACTATAAGAGCGATGTCAGGATAATCAACGCTTTCCTGACTATCAGTACCGGCATCAACTACTTCATGACCCAATCCCAGTAGAAATGCTTTTACTTTTTCTTTTAAGGCAAACCCACCGTGATCACTGCCTAAAGCTATGCGCATAAAGGTCCTCAGATATCTAATAGTTCACTATTTTGCTGAATGAATCCGCTTCCAGGCTGGCGCCTCCCACTAAAGCTCCGTCAATATCGGCCTGCCCCATTAACTCTTTAATATTATCAGGTTTAACGCTGCCGCCGTAAAGTATCCGTATCTCCCCGGCCATCTGCTCGCCATACATCCCGGCGATAGTTTTGCGGATAAAAGCATGCGCTTCTTCGGCCTGTTGCGGTGTAGCCGTTTTACCCGTGCCGATGGCCCAGACCGGTTCATACGCGATCACTAACTGTTTGGCTTCGGCTGCCGCCAGGTCTTTGATGCCTTCACGCAATTGCCGCTCCAGTACCTTAAAGGTAGCGTTGCCTTCCCTTTCGGCCAGGGTCTCGCCGATGCACACTATGGGTAATAACCCTGAAGAAAAAGCTTTTTTCATTTTCCGGTTCACCGTTTCATCCGTCTCGCCGAAATATTGCCTTCTTTCCGAATGACCGACGATCACGTAGCTGCAGCCTATCTCTTTTAACATCCCTGGGGAGATCTCACCCGTAAAAGCACCTTTGTCTTCCCAGTACATATTTTGCGCGCCTAATTTTATTGAGGATCCCTGGATCGCCGCGGCCGCCGCCGCCAGGCTGGTGAAAGGCGGACAGATCACGACTTCCCGGTCGCCAGCCTGGGCTACTTTGCTCTTAAGCCCCGCTGCCAGCTCCCTGGTTTCCTGAGTATTCTTGAACATTTTCCAATTGCCGGCTAATATGGGTTTCCGCAAATAAAATACCTCCGTTTCGGATATTAATCAGGGCAAATAAAACCGCCATAAATTATCTTTTTTATGATAACACATTCACTTATTTATTTCAAGGGAAAAATAGGGGTAAAATAAAGAGATTCTATTGTAAAAATGAGGGGATTTTACGGGTGAGCAGGACCACGGTGATTATCTTGATAATATCCCCTGGCAGGAAGATAGCCGCACCCACCCACAGGGCGCGGGTCCAGGAGATACCGGTCACAGCGGTGAATTGCAACAGTCCCAGGCCGTATATTATTACGGTGCCCGCCAGGAGGCTTAGTACCAGCCACCAGGCCTGCTTCCGGCCGCGCGTCATCAAGCCGATGACCAGACTGGCCGGGACAAAAGCCCAAAGGTAGCCGCCGGTGGGCCCCAGCAACACTGCCCAGCCGGCCGCCCCGCCCGCGAAAACGGGCAGGTTCAGGCAGCCTAATAGCAGGTAGATCAGCTGGCTGGCCGCTCCTAGCCAGGGACCCAGGAATACCCCGGACAAATAGGTAAAAAATGTTTGCAGGCTAAGGGGCACCAGGCCCAAAGGCAGGGGGACAGTTATATATCCGCCTATTACTGTCAAGCTGGCAAATAAGCTTATCCTGACCATATCCCTGGTACTGAGCTTCATCTCTACCCTGCTTTCCGCCGGCCTATGTTAACTACATTACTATATTGGTTAACAATTATGGTAAAAAAACAAGCGCCGTAACGCGCCCCTAAAAAGGAGCTCCCATCTTTTGACCTAATGGGAGCTCGGTAACTGTTGTCGTTAAGACCTATTTATCTTTTTTTCTTTTTCTTCTTCTCGCCGCCCCGCGCCATCTTGGCTCTGGAGATATCACCCTGCTTATCGATGAAATATAGATACCCAGCCACTTTCTTCACTCCGCATTTCATGACTTTCTCTGCCATTTAACTTCACCCCCCCTCGGTTTATGGTCTTAGAAAAGACCTTTCACTCTCTATCTCTATATACTACACTCGTCTCAAATTTGTCAAGAAAAATAATCGTATTTTTACGACGAGCAATAAAATCGCCACTGACGACAAAAATATCAAACTGTCAGGGCCAGGAACACTTCCTCGGCCCGGTCAATGATCTGCCCGTCGAATTGGCGCCCTTTCTGGACGACAAGTTCCGCTAAAGCCTCCTTAATGCTCTTCATTCTCTGATAAGGACGCGGACTGGTCATGGCGTCAAACGCGTCGGCGACCGTGATCACCCGCGCCAGGAGCGGTATATTCGTATTCTTAAGCGAACCCGGGTACCCGTCGCCGTTAAAATGTTCATGGTGATGCCTGACGATCAATAACAGGTTCTGGAACACAGTTATAAACTTGATGATCTCCGCAGTCAGCTCCGGGTGAGTTTTTACCAGCGCGAACTCCTCGGGCGTCAACGGCCCGGGTTTATTCAAAATGGTTTGCGGGATCGCCACTTTGCCGGCGTCATGCAGCAAACTGGCCCACTTTATCTGGCTAACTTCATCATGGCTCAGCCCCAGGCTTTCCGCCAATAGTATCGAATATTGGGAAACACGCTGCGAATGGCCGCTGGTGTACTGGTGCTTGGCGTCGATCACCCGCGCAAAAACCCGCAAGGTCACCCCGATCACGTCACTCTTGGCCTGCAGCTGGACTTCCGGCAGGCTCTTCTGTATTTCGCCGGCCACCTCTTGCAGGCACTCGTCCCGGGACACATCCTGGCAATAAATATCGTGAGCGATCACTTCGCTGAACGCCTCGAAGACCGAGGGTGAGAACTCCTTGCTTTTATATTCGCTCATTATCTTGATTATCTTCCAGCAATCGGCTTGGGGATTTTGCTCCAGGCACAGGTCATAAGCGTCGGCGATGCGCAGGCACTGCGCCCCCTCATTGATCTCTTCGTTTCTTTTCTGGTGAGGATAGCCGCCGCCGTCCCAGCGCTCATGATGGTCCAGGATAATATTGGCGGCCAGGTCCAACCCCGGGATCTCTTCCACTATCCTGGCACCCCGGAGCGGATGTTCCCTGATCTGCGGCAAAACTATCTGCCGTTCCCAGGGTAATTGCTGCAGGAGGTTCTCCTCCAGGTTGATCGTGCCGACATCATGCAGCAAACCGGCATAAAACACCTGGTTGACCGTTTCCGGAGTTATCTTGCGAGCCATTTCGGTGGAGATAATCGCCACGCGCCAGGAATGGAACATGCGCTTATGGTTTTCCAAAGCGATGATCTGAGACAATGCACTGACGATCTGACTAAAAGAATTTCCTAAATTGATGTCCACTTCAGCCTCCCCCCTTATTTTTACTTTATAAATAAAAAACCCGGGATACGATCTATCCCAGGTTAACGGTGCGTATTAAATTATTGACGCTGTTCAGTTCCGGCCGATGATACCGGCGTTTCTTTATGCACAGTTTGTCTATCTTGAACATACTGCACCTCAAAATATTTAAATGGTGGCGCCAACGGGACTCGAACCCGTAAGCTCTGCCTTGAGAGGGCAGCGTCCTAACCAATTAGACGATGGCGCCGAAATTATCCCTATTTACTGGAAACAATAAAAATACTTAAACAGGTACTGATTATACTGAGGATGAGCGCGCCCAGAATAGCCCATAACAAACTATCCACACCAAAACCGGGAACCGCCCAGCTCACAAAGCTTAACATCAAGCCGTTGATCACAAAAGTCAATAAACCCAAGGTCAATATATTTAACGGTAACGTCAGCATAATTATGATCGGTTTGATAAAGGCATTCACCAGCCCTAAAAATAAAGCCGCCATCAACGCCGCCCAGAGATTGGAGATATGGATACCCCGCACCAGATAACTGGTCAGGACTAGCGCTATAGTATTGATTCCCCAACGTAATAACAAATACATAATAACCTCTTCTGGAAAAAACTGCCCGGCCTGGACTCGAACCAGGAGACTTCTGCTCCAGAGGCAGACGTGTTACCAATTACACCACCGGGCAATATATTTAGATGACAGTTGACGGACTGTTATCTGCCATCTATTTCTTACTGGATTCTTCGACGTAATTTAATTCTAGATCGCTAAGCACGCTGTCAAGGATGCTTTGTTCTTTAGCGCTCAGGTTCCCTTGTGTTTTAGTGCGGATGCACCTGAGCATATCGATCATCGACTTGGCTTGGACCAAGTCGATCTGAGTTTGCTGGGTCACGGGATTCGCCTGTTTCCCCATCCAGGACCAGGCCGCCTGCGTTAATGAATATACCAGGCTCAAAAAATGAAGTTCCTCTTCGCTCAGCTTGGCTTCAGCTGTTTCTTTGTTTTTATCCGTCATCTTCCTCTTACCCCAAATTTTTAATAGTTCCGGTCAGTCTTTTAAGCACTCTCTCCCGGCCCAGTACGGCCAGCATTTCAAACAGGCCGGGGCCGGTGGTCCGGCCGCTGGCCGTCACGCGCAGCGGGTGGAATACTTCTCCGGTCTTATAATTATTGGTTGTGCAAAAATCCCTGACCAGCTTTTCTAAACCGCTAACCGAAAAGTCCGCAGCCTGTTCTATCTCCGCTTTCAGTTTTTCCAGTATTTCCTTAACCTTAGGCTTGGCCAGGGTTTGCCTGGCCTTATCATCCTGCAGGGTCACTCCATCGCTGAAAAAGAAATCCACCAGTCCGGGCAGTTCGGCGAAAGTTTTGACCCTTTCCCTTTCCAGCTTGATAACCTGGTTAATATAATCATGATCATCTTCTTCGGTGACCAGCTTGGCGCGTTCCAGAAATTCCTTGCTTATTTTTTCAAATTCCGCTTCATCGATCTTGGTGCGGATATATTCGCCGTTCATCCACTTAAGTTTTTCCGGGTCAAAAATGGCCGGGTTCTTGGCCACCCGATCCAAAGTGAATTTCTCGATCATCTCCGGCACGCTGAACAACTGCTGGCTGTCTTCCGTGGCCCAACCCAGCAACACCAGGTAATTCAAAATTACTTGGGGCAGGTAACCCTGCTGAATGTATTCATCCAGGGCGGCGGCGCCATGGCGCTTGGAGAGACGGGCCCCGTCGGGACCCAGGATCATGGGAATATGGGCGAACTCCGGGACCGTCCAGCCAAAAGCCTGGTACAGCATGATCTGCCGCGGCGTGTTGGAGATGTGGTCATCTCCCCGGATAACATGAGTGATGTTCATGTCATGATCATCGCAAACCACCGCGAAGTTATATACCGGGGAACCGGTTGATTTAAGGATGACAAAATCGTCCAGGAGCGCGTTATTGAACTCGATCGGGCCTTTGACCAGGTCGTTGATACCGGTCATGCCGGTATCCGCCATCCTGAACCTGATGACCGGTTTACGGCCTTCCTGTTCATACTGCCGGCGCTGTTCCGCGGTCAAATGGCGGCATTGCCCGTTATACTTGGGCGGCAATTTCCTGGCCATCATTTCCTTGCGGCGCGCTTCCAGCTCTTCCGCCTGGCAATAACACTGGTAAGCCTTATCCTGTTTCAAAAGTTCCCGGGCGTAAGCCTGGTGTTTCTCCAGCTGTTCGCTCTGCAGGAACGGCCCTTCGTCCCAGTTTAAACCCAGCCATTCCATACTGCGCAGTATCTGCGCGGTCGATTCGGTGGTGGACCGGGCCTCATCCGTATCTTCGATCCGTAAAATGAATACGCCTTGTTCTTTCCTGGCGTATAGCCAGTTGAATAAAGCCGTCCTGGCCCCGCCGATATGCAGATAGCCGGTAGGAGAAGGAGCAAAACGAACTCTAATGGTCAACTAAAAACCTCCAAAGAAAGATTACACCGATTTTAGAAGACGATTACACCGATTAATACTTATAGTTTTAATCTGTGTAATCTATTTTGGAATCTGTGGAATCATCTTAAAGAATTACTTTATTCAGCGGGTATTCAATAATACCCTGGGCCCCGGCCCGTTTTAATTCCGGAATGATGCGTTTGACTATTTTTTCTTCCATGATCACTTCCAGCGCCACCCAGCCTTTCTGGGTCAGGCTGGATATCGTGGGGTTTTTCAGCGCCGGCAGGACCTTGATGACCTGTGGCAATTTATCCGCCAGCACGTTCATTTTCAGACCGACCATGCCTTCGGCAGCCAGAGCGCCCTTAAGCAAGATGGCCAGGTTCTCTATCTTTCTTTTTTTCCAAGTATCCTTAAGTGCCTGGGCGTTGGCGATCAGGCGAGTAGTTGATTCTAATACCGTGTCGATGATCTTCAATTTATTGGCCCGCAGGCTGGAACCGGTTTCCGTTAGTTCGACGATACCGTCCACCAGCTCCGGCACCTTGGCCTCGGTCGCGCCCCAGGAAAATTCCACCGCGGCTTTTACTTTCTGGCGCCGCAAATAACTTTTTACTATATTCACCGCTTCGGTTGCGATCCTCTTGTTCCTAAGGTCTTTAACCGTTTTGAATTTAGAATTTTCACTGACCGCCAGCACCCAGCGCACCGGACGATATCCGCTCTTGGCATAGATCAATTCCGCTATCTCCTCCACCTTGGCCTTTGATTCCACTATCCAGTCATATCCAGCCAAGCCGATATCAAAGACCCCGTCCTCCACATACTTAGGTATCTCCTGGGTCCTGACCATGATGATTTCCAATTCCTCATCATCGCAGGAAGGGAAATAGCTGCGGTCGTTAACATAAATATTTATCCCGGCTTTCTTGAACAAAGCCAGGGTTGATTCCTGCAGGCTCCCTTTCGGGAATCCTAATCTCAGTTTCTTCACTTGTGTTTCCTCCGTTGGTTATTGCCAGATACAGATCTTGTTCTTGCCTTCTTTTTTTGCCTGGTACATGGCCTGGTCGGTGCGATGAATAAAGTTTTCTTTCTCTAATTTTTTCTCATACTGGGCGATCCCGCCGCTGACGGTGATCTTGCCGACATGCTCCAGGGCTTTCTCCCGCTGGTCGCAGGTAAAGACCGCATCCCGGATCTTTTCAGCGATGGCCATGGCTCCGGCCGAATCCGTTTCCGGCAGGATCATCATGAACTCTTCGCCCCCGTACCGGCAAGCTATATCTACCTCGCGGGCATTGTTTTTTAAAATAGCGCCAATGTTGCGCAGAATGCTGTCTCCGGTCAAATGCCCATACTGGTCGTTATATTTCTTGAAATTATCTATGTCAAACATCACCAGGGACAACGGGCGCCCGTAACGCTTGGCGCGATTTATTTCGTTGACCAGGTGATCCTGGAAATACCGTTGGTTGAACAGGCCGGTCAAGGCGTCGGTAATGGCCAGGCGGGTGACTTCCGTGTAAAGTTGAGCGTTTTCTATGGCGATCGCCGCCTGGTTGACAATAATGGAGATATAGTTAAGATCGTCCAGGGTGAAAATACCCTGCCCCGGGTCTTTCTTGTCGGCTATGTTAAGCACCCCGTGAATTTTATCTTTATTTATCAGGGGAATGCTGATGAACGATTTTCCGTGGTAATGCTCCCGGTTAGTTCTTTTGACCCGGGGATCGGTTTCTATGTTCATTACCAGCAAAGGCTCTCCTTGTTTGGCTACCCAGCCGGCGATCTTGTCGCCTATTTTGACTGGGGTGGAATTAAGAACCTCCGTGCTTAAACCAATGGCGCCGCGTATGATCAGGTTGCCGGTATCCTCGTCCAGCAGCATCAATGAGCCTTTTTGCGCCTGCAATACCTCGGTGGTTTTACGGACAATAAAAGTGATCAGCTCGTTCAAGTTCAGGATGGAGGACATCATCTTGCCGATCTCCAGCACCGATTCCAGCTTATCCTTTTCAACTTTCAGGCTGGCCAACAACTCCCGGTTCTCGATGCTGAGACGTTGTTCCTCTACACCCCGCTTGATGATCATTTTAATGCGATTTATATCAAAGGGCTTGATGATGTAATCATAGACGCCGGCTTCCAGCGCTTTAATCGCCGTCTCCGTAGTGGCATAGGCCGTGACCATTAGCACGATGGTTTCCGGGTGCACTTCCCGGATCTTAGTCATCACTTCCATGCCGCTCATGTCGGTCAGTTTAATGTCAACGATGGCGATATTAAAAAAGGCTTTCCGGATCTGGTCGATGCCGGCCGCCCCGTTCTCCGCTGCGGTAACGTTATAACCCTCCCGCATCAGCAGGGTCTTTAACATTTCCCGGATAACTTCTTCGTCGTCTACGATTAAAATATCCGCTTTTTTATCCACCAATTAAATCTACCCCTTCAGGTTGATTTTAGGGAAAATCACGGTAAAAGTGGTGCCCTTACCCAACCGGCTTTCTACGGTTATCGTCCCCTGGTGTTTCTTGACTATCTCGTTGACTATAGCCAGGCCTAAGCCGATCCCTTTGTCCTTAGTAGTAAAAAATGGTTGGAATATGGACTTTATATTTTCTTCGGCTATGCCTACGCCGGTATCTTTCACTTTGACTATGATATTATCTTTGTCCTGGCTGGTTACCAGGGTCAACACCCCGCCCACACCCATGGCTTGCAAGGCGTTGGTCATCAGGTTCTCGAAGATCTGTTTTAGCTGGTCCTTATCCGCTTTTACCGGCGCCAGGCCGTGAGCCAGCTCTTTTACCAGGTTAATGCTATGCACTTGGGCCTGGTATTCCAGCAGCGGCAGGATCTCGGTCAGGACTTCATTGACGTTAACCGCGTTGAAAATCGGGTTGACCGGCTGCGAAAAGGCCAGTATTTCCATTACTATCTTATTGGCCCGGTCCACTGAAGACTCTATATCCGCCAGGCACTTATTGACTTCAACATTCCCTTCGCCAAGGGTATCTTTCAACAGGTACGCGGCCATTTTAATGCCGGTCAGCGGGTTCTTAAGTTCATGGCTAACAGCTGCAGCGATCTGGCCCAGCGCCGCCATTTTTTCCGATTGCAATAGTTTTTTCTGGGCCTCTTTAAGATCGGCGGTCATGATATTGAACGAATCTGCCAGGTCTTTTAATTCATCTTCGGTCTCGACATCGATCTTAACGTCAAAATTGCCGCCGGAAACAACTTCGGCTCCCTGGTTCAGGCGGGCAATGGACCGGGTCAGGGGATGACCGACCATAAACCCGATCAAGAGCGCCAGCAGGATGCTGAACCCGGCCATGTACAGGATCGTGTCCTGCATTTTTCTTTTGATCTCCAGGAACCCTTCTTCCGTGGCGCGCACGTAAAGACTGCCGATCACTTCATTGCTGAAATTACGTATCGGCACATAACCGTTCATAAAACCGGTGCCGAATATCCTGTCCTCGCCGATATATTCTCTACCGTTATGTAACACTATATCGGCGATCTCCCGGCTGGTCCGGGTGCCCACGATCCGGGCGCCTTTTTCATCATGCAGGCTGCTGGAAATTATCGTATCACGCTGGAAAATAGCCGCCTGAGCGTTGACCAGGTCGGCGATTATGCCAACGATTTCATCATTGTCATTTAACAAATACCCGGCCACCATAGCCCCTTTGATAGCGCCATCGGGGTCTTTCAGGGCCATGACCACCCGGATCATCATTTCCTCGGGAACTGCAGACTTCAAGCCATCCAGGGAAAGATCGCTGGCAGCGATCAATTCAGTGGAAACAGTATCTTCCCCGGCCAGGGCTTTCTGGACCAGAGGATCCTTGGATAAATTATCCCCCATCCGGGTGGCTATATTACTGTGAGCCACAACCCGACCTTTCCGGTCGGTCACCAGGAAGACATCCAGGTTGTTCTGCTCGGCTACGGCCGCCAGGTAAGCCGGCAGGTCTTCCAGGGTATCGGTGTCAAAATAGTACCTGATCCGGCCGCTCTGGTCGCGGATCGTATAACGCAACTGGTTCTTGATCTTGTCATAAATAGCAACAGCGACGTTAAGGTCGCTGATCGTGCGCTGCTGGATCTCTCGTTGAATGCCTTTGACGATAAGATTATAGCTAATTATCGAAATTATAGTGATCGGGATGAAGACCACAAGTAAAAACACCGCACCTAACTTTAATTCAATTCTCTGACGAATAAAGTTAAACACAATTGCTCCCAAACAGCTATTTTAGCCGTACTAATTAACATACCACAAAAGCTCTTAAAAGTCAAAGAGATTATAAAGCCACATTATAACGGCGTCTTCATGGTTATCAGCGTAGTAACCCTTACGGACCGCGATGTTCTTAAACCCCACCTTTTCATATAGTTTTTGCGCCGCGCTATTGGCGGCTCTCACTTCCAGGGTAGCCCGCTTCAGGCCCAGGGCTTTACCCTGACAAAGTATAAAATGCAGTAACTTCCGGCCCAACCCCTGCCGGCGGTATTCCGGTTTGACGGCCATATTGATCAGATGCAGTTCGTCTACCACCTGCCAGAAGCCACCATAGCCTATTATCTCTTTGGCTGGCAGGACTAACAAGACGAAAAAGTGGCTGGAAGGTATGCTTAATTCCTGTTCGAACATGCTCCTGGTCCAGGGCAGTGAAAAACTGGCTTGCTCTATTCTCAAGACAGAATCGATATCCGCGGTTTTCATTCTTTCGAATTTAATGTCCACGTCGCCGACCCCAGTTAAGCTCGGCTTCGGACGGACGTATATATAAAGGCAACAGCCGCGGCCACTTTTGTGGACGGTAGCAGCCGCTCAATAAACCGATACTGCCGGCTTGGGGTCGCCAGACCCCGGGAGCGGTGAATAGCGCCTTTTCCCCTAACGCGGAAACTATCTCCTGCTTATGCAGGGATAGCCCCTCACCGGTAAAAATGATTGTAGGTCTTCTCTTTTTAACACTTTTTATCAATTCTGCCACTGGCTCCAGGTTATACTCGGTCAGTTTTCTCAGTTTTCCTTTAGGGGACTTGTCATATAGGGCGTAATATACCTGCTTTTGCACACCCGCGATCAACGGGCAGATCAAACCGGTTGCCGCCGGCACCTGGGCCGCCAGGCAGTCTAAGGTGGGAACGCCTACCACCTTTAGTCCCAAGTTCTGGGCGATAATCCTGGCTACGGTCAGCCCGATCCGTAAACCGGTGAAGGATCCTGGCCCGATCGAGGCGGCCACGCTGTCCAGGTCCCGGTAGGTTAAATTTTCCCGACCCAATAATTTCTCTAACCCGGGCAGTAATTTTTCCGAGTGGTTCATCTCACCGGCCAATTCCATCTCACTAAGTATCCGCCCTGCCGCGCATATGGCCACGCTGCCGACCCGAGTGGTGGTTTCTATCGCTAATACTTTCATTTCTTTTTGGCTCTCCAGTCCCTAAGCTCTATCTTCCGGGTATGCTCATCTATCCGTTTCAAGTTTATCTTCAAATATTGTCTGGGTAATAAGGGTATGATCTTTTCCGCCCATTCGATCAACGTCACTCCCCGGCCGAAAAGATATTCTTCATAGCCCAGTTCGCTGACTTGCCGGCCATCCTCCAGGCGATACAGGTCAAAATGAAAAACCGGTAATTTTCCCTGGTATTCATTTATCAATTTAAAGGTCGGACTGTTGACATATCCCTTGACCCCCAAGCCACGGGCTAATCCCTTTACCAGGCAAGTTTTGCCTGCGCCCAGCTCTCCCACTAGGCAAACGATATCACCCGGTGCCAGGGTGCAGGCCAATCTTTCTCCGAGTCGTTGCGTAGCCCGGGCCGAGGTAGTGATTATGGTTTTCTTATTTTTTGAAATGCTCATAGCCAGTATCCACGCTTATATTCTTCCGTCCCGTTTTGTCCAGTAAGACGATGTCTCTGCCCCGGGTGATCTCGCCAATCATCCCGTGCGGGAAAAGTTCCAGGGCTTGCTTTAATTTATTTTTTGGTACCGTGAACAATAATTCATAATCTTCTCCGCCCGCCAGAGCCCAGCGTAGAGCTTGTTGATGGTTGATTGTTGATAGTTGATGGTTCAAAGGTATTTTCCCCAGATACATTTTGGCGCCAACCTTGCTTTGCTCGCATAAGAACTTTACTGAGATATGCAACCCGTCACTGATGTCGATCATGCTTGAGGCCAATCCATACTTAACGATCAAATTGGACTCTTTTAGTCTTGGTTCCGGCCGCAGATATTTTCTTACTATCCCTGCTGCCGCACCAAGCTGCCGGCTTTTCAGCTTCTTTTGTAATATGGCCAACCCGGCCGCAGCCTCGCCTATCCGGCCGCTGACGAACAGGAAGTCTCCCGGCCGCGCTCCCTGCCGGTAAATGACCTCACCGGG
>PMCA01000035.1 GCA_003153935.1 Elusimicrobiota bacterium | reverse complement strand
GAACAACGGCCGGATTGGTGCCTGTCCCGCCAGCGATTCTGGGGAGTGCCGATCCCGATATTTTACTGCCAGGACTGCAATACCGACCTGCTGAACGTGGAAGCGATACAAGCGGTGGAGGACTTGTTTAAAAAGGAAGGTGCCGATGCCTGGTACACGAAGAAACCCGCGGAGATTTTGCCGGCGGACATTAAGTGTCCCAAGTGCGGCGGCAACAAATTCCGCCAGGAAACCGATATTCTCGACGTCTGGTTCGATTCCGGGGTGAGCCACGAAGCGGTACTTAAACATCCTGAATTGTTCCCGGGCGTGACCTGGCCCGCTGACTTATATCTGGAGGGCAGTGACCAGCATCGCGGCTGGTTCCAGACCTCCCTGATAACTTCCGTCGCCGTCAATGAAAAAGCTCCTTATCGGACCGTTTTAACGCACGGGTTCACGGTGGACGGCGAAGGCAAGAAAATGAGCAAATCCCTGGGTAATACCATCAGCCCGCAGGATATATACGAGCACCAGGGAGCTGATATAGTGCGGCTCTGGGTTTCCAGCGAGGATTATACAGAGGACGTCAGTTTATCCAAAGATATAATCAAGCACCTGGTTGAAGCTTACCGCAAGATCAGGAATACCGCGCGCTATTTGCTGGCTAACACCGCTGACTTTGATCCTACCAGGAACCGGGTTAAACATGAAGATATGCCGGAGATCGACCGCTGGGCTTTGCATGAACTGCAGGAGCTGGTAAAGGAAGTGACCAATGCTTATGATAATTACCAGTTCCACCAGGTCTATTCCAAGATATATAATTTCTGCATTGTCGAGATGAGCTCGTTCTATCTCGATGTCCTGAAGGACCGTTTATATACCTTCCAGGCGGATGGACTGGAAAGGCGTTCGGCGCAGACCGTTCTCAATGAGATACTGGAAACCCTGGCGGCCCTGTTGGCGCCGGTGCTGTCATTTACCGCTGAAGAGATCTGGCAGTTCCTGCCGGACAAAAATAGGGCCCAGAGCGTTTTGCTGACCGCTTTCCCCCAGGTTAAGGATGAATACCGGAACATAGAATTGGCCGGTAGTTGGAACAAGGTATTGTCGTTAAGGGGTGAGATCAGCAAAGCGCTGGAGATCGCCCGTCGCGACAAAATAATAAACAGTTCCCTGGAAGCCAAAGTGGAGATGTTCGTAAAAAATGACCGTCCTGAATACGCCGCCATACTCAAGAAATATGAGAAGCAGTGGCCCGCCATCCTGATCGTGTCACAGGTGGTATTAAGCCAGAGCGAGTTGACCGGTGATTTCTTCACGCCGGAAGACGCCAAATTAGGTTTGCAGGTTAAAGTAACCAGGGCGGCCGGACAGAAATGCGTGCGCTGCTGGAATTACAGCGAGCAGGTCGGCCGGGACCACGAACATCCGGAACTTTGTGAACGCTGCGCGCCGGTAGTCAAAAAAATCCAGGAGGGATAAACCATAATGTTTTACCTGATCCTTTTCTTGCTAGTGCTGGTAGCCGACCAATATACCAAGCTGGCTATAACGCAGGATTTCTTTCTGGGACAATCCGTCCCGGTGCTGAAAGGCATCTTTAACCTGACCTATGTGCAGAATACCGGCGGCGCTTTCGGCATCATGCGCAATTCAACCAACCTGTTCATCGTTATTTCAATCGTCGTTATCCTGTTCATCATCTATTTCCTCATCAAAGAAGAAAAGAAGGATATCTATGTCCAGATCATATTCTCCCTGGTATTAGGCGGAGCCATCAGCAACTTGATCGATCGCCTGCGTCTGGGTTTCGTGGTTGATTTTATTGATTTTCAGGTTTGGCCGGTGTTCAATATCGCCGACGCCGCGATAACCGTGGGCATGGTCCTGCTGTTAATTCGAATTCTATTCAATAAAGAACCCAAGAAGGAGATAATCTAGTGTACCCGATCCTTTTGAAAATAGGACCCCTGGTGATACACACCTACGGGGTGATGGTCGCCCTGGGCTTCCTGGCGGCAGTGATCCTGTCCAGTTCCCGGGCGCACGAGTACGGCCTGGAACGCGACCGGATACTTGACCTGAGCTTCTGGATCCTGCTAGCCGCGCTGGTCGGCGCCAGGGCGTTGGAGATCATAACCAACCTGGCCTACTACCAGATGGACTGGTGGAAAATGTTCAAGATCTGGGAGGGGGGCTTAAGTTATTTTGGCGGACTGGCTGGCGGAGTTGCCGGGGGCGTGGTTTATTGCCTGAAAACAAAATTACCGGTCTGGACCACAGGGGACCTGTTGGCGCCTTACCTGGCATTGGGACAGGCGATAGGACGGATCGGTTGCTTCTTTGCCGGCTGTTGCTACGGCAAGGCTTGCGATTACTGGTTCGCCCTGAAATTTGAAAATACTCAGAGCCTGGCGCCTACCGGGATACCCTTGTATCCAACCCAGATCTTTGAGGCGGTCGGGGATTTCGTGGTGTTTTTGTTATTATTGAATATAAGCCGCCGGCGCCAATTCCCGGGGCAGATCTTCCTGCTTTATTTTGTGCTATACGCGTCAGTCAGGCTGGTCGTGGAATTTTACCGCGGCGATAACCCGGTCCTGGGGCTGGGCTTTACCCTGTATCAATTCATTTGTATCGCCATATTAGTGGTCGCGCTGGTAATCTACGTGGTTAAATGGAAAAAACAGAGGGTCCCATCACAGTAATAATAGCGGATGAAAGTGAGCGTTTAGACGTTTATCTGGCCAAAAAGCTGGATCTCTCACGCTCGTACCTGCATAAGCTGATCAAAGAAGGCGCGGTGCTGGTTAACCGGGCCAAGCCGGAAACCAAATCCGGATATAAATTAAGAGTAGGCGATAAAATAATAGTTACTATCCCGGCCGTTAAGAAGATCGAGGTGGAGGCTCAGGATATCCCGCTGGAGATCCTGTATGAAGACCCGGATCTGCTGGTGCTCAATAAGCCCGCTGGCATGACGGTGCATCCGGTAGGGCGCATAAACAAAAACACCCTGGTCAACGCCCTGCTGCATCACTGCCGCGAACTTTCCCAGATCGGCGGCTGTTTCCGCCCCGGCATAGTGCACCGGCTGGATAAAGACACGAGCGGAGTAATGGTGGTGGCGAAGAATGACCGGGCGCACCGGCGGTTATCGGCCCAGTTCGGTTCGCACCAGATAAACAAAACCTATTTGACCCTGGTTTGGGGTACAATGTCCTACCGGCAAGGCAGTATAGACCTGGCCATCGGCAGGGCCAGCAGCGACCGGACCAAGATGAAAGTCACCGGTACCGGACGACCCTCCAAGACCAGTTATGAGGTTGTTAAACAGTATTCCAAAATGGCTTTACTTAAGATCTTTCCCCAGACCGGACGCACTCACCAGATCCGGGTGCATTTGTCATACCTGAAACATCCGGTGGTCGGAGACAGGAAGTATGGATGTAGCTGGGACAACGAAGGCATCGGGAGGCAGATGCTGCACGCTGAAACCCTGACCTTTATCCATCCGGTCACGGGTATCAAAATGACCTTTAAAGCGGAGTTGCCGCAGGATTTTAAAGACGTAATTAAGGCTAACTCATGAAATTCTTCAAAAGACTGTTCAGGAAAAAGAATAGGGAAGTAACTGTCAGCGGCTTTATCACGGACATTGAATCTAAGCTGGAACAATTCAAGCTGACTGAAAAAACTGTCAATAAAATGGCCGACCGGGTCAAGGAACTGGACGCGGACATAAAGGATTTCAAGAAGAAGTTCGCGGAATTTAACGAAGAACACGGCCGCATGGATGAAGTGACGCAGAGAGTGATCGAAGTGGTAAATCATATTTATGACATGGACCTGAGGCTGGCCCAGCTGGAAAAGAAGATCGCGGAGGTGCAGGCCGCGGCAGGGCTGGAGGAAAAGGGGTCACAGGGCGAGCTGAAGAAAAAAGAAAGTAAAAAGCAAATAACTTTAGAGTTATAACCATGTATGAGCAAAGATTTTACCGCGAACAGCTCCGCAAGAATGACCTGGAATATTTCCAGCTGACGATGAAAGAGACGGACCTGTTGATCGGAGTGGACCGCGTCACCGCAGAAATAAAGGATATCCTTAAACAAAAATTAGCAGATCTACGGAACGACCTGGAAATATATATCGGGAAGAATCCACTGTTTGAAATGAGTTTTAAGCCCATACCCGTGCTTCCAGACGCGCCGTCCATAGTCAAACGATTGGCAGCAGCCGCGGAACGGGCGGGAGTCGGGCCGATGGCCGGTGTGGCCGGGTGCCTGGCGGAAATGGCAGGGGAAGAGTTGGCAAAGTATTCCCGCGAAGTGATCGTCGAGAACGGCGGGGATATATATATTCGGACAGGCCAGACCCGGAATATCGGTATTTACGCGGGGGCATCAAAATTTACCGGCAAGTTGGCCCTGGAAATAAGACCGGAAGAAACGCCCCTGGGCGTATGCACTTCCAGCGGTACCATCGGCCATTCCGTTAGTTTGGGGCGTGCCGAGGCCTGTCTGGTAAAATGCGCTTCCTGTACTTTGGCTGACGCTTATGCTTCAGCGATCGGGAACCTGGTCCAGACTAAAGCGGACCTACCCGGGATTTTGGCCATGGCGCAGAAACTGCCGGATCTATCAGGGGTTTTGCTTATCGTGGATAATGAACTGGGAATATGGGGAAACATTAAAATAAAGGAAACCGGAGCATTATGAGAAAAGGTTTATTAGTAGTTTTATCAGGTCCGTCAGGTACCGGCAAAACGACCATTTGCCACGAATTGATCAAACAAATACCGCGGACCGCGTTTTCCATTTCCGCCACTACCCGGACCCGGCGACCGGGAGAGCAGGATGGAGTGGACTATTATTTCCTGTCCAGGAAGGAATTTCATCACAAGATCAAGAGAGGGGAGTTTTTAGAATGGGCGCAAGTCTATGACCACTATTACGGTACGCCAAAGAAGCAGGTCCTGGCCAATTTAAGCCAGGGGGTAAATGTTCTGCTGGATATCGATATGCAGGGCGCCTTGAACATAAAGAAATGTTTTCCCGGGGCCCTGTTGATCTTTATCCTGCCGCCCAGCTTGGAGATTTTGCGCCAGCGACTCATTAACCGTAAGAAAGACAGTGTGACGGTAATAAACAGGAGGATGAAACAAATAGAAAAGGAGCTGAAATACATCCCCAGGTATGACCTTCTGGTAATTAACGATGACCTGAAAAGAACCGTGAAAAGCATCAGGGAAAAAATAATAAATACCAACTAAAGGAGACATAACAGTGACCGAACAAGCGCATGATGAAGCTTTAGAGCAATCGATCGTAGATGAAGTTACCAATAAGTACGCCATGGTGATTAACGCGGCTAATGAAGCTAAGAAGATCAAGGCCCTGGATAAGGATCATACCGCCAACCTGGGTAAGATAACCCTGGAAGCCTTGAACAAGATGATAGCCAGGCAGATCAAGAAGCAAAGCAAGGAAAAAGAAAAAAACAAGGAATAATACCAATGTTGTCGGGTAAGGAAATAGTCGTCGGCATAACCGGCGGCATTGCTGCCTATAAAGCGGCCTATATCGTCAGCCGGCTGAAGAAAGAAAAAGCCGTCGTGACCATAGTTATGACCAAGATGGCACAGGAATTCGTGACTCCGCTGACCTTCCAGTCCCTGTCCGCCAAGCAGGTCATCACCGATATGGTCATGACCCCCAAGCAATGGGAAATTGAGCATATCACCCTGGCCAAGAAAGCCGACGCGGTAGTGATAGTTCCGGCTACGGCTAATTTCATCAATAAGTGCGCTGCGGGCATCGCCGATGATTTCCTGAGCACTTTGGTATTGGCGACTAAAGCGCCGATTCTGATCTGCCCGGCCATGAACACAAACATGTATGAGAACAGGGTCGTGCAGGAAAGCATGACTAAATTAAGGCAGAGGGGTTTTCTTTTCATAGAACCCGAAACCGGCCGCCTGGCTTGCGGCGATGAGGGAGCCGGCCGCCTGGCCAGTGAGGACAAAATACTGACTGCAATAAGGGAAACGGTAATGCCCAATGCTGATTACGCCGGACAAACCGTCCTGATAACCGCCGGGCCGACCCAGGAGCCGTTGGACGAGATCAGATATATCTCAAACCGTTCGAGCGGGAAGATGGGCTACGCTTTAGCCCGGGAAGCCGTTAGCCGCGGAGCGCGGGTGATACTAGTATCCGGGCCGGTCAGCTTGGCGCCGCCCAAGGGCGTGGAATTATTAGGGGTAAAAACCGCCAGGCAAATGTATGAAAAAGTTATGGCTAATTTCCCGTCCAGCGATATAGTTATCGCCTCCAGCGCGGTGGGGGATTTCCGTCCGGCGAAATTAGTCGCGGGAAAGATCAAGAAGAAAGCGGGGCTTAACCTGGAACTGGTAGCCAACCCGGATATCCTAAAAGAATTGGGGAAGAAGAAGAAAAAAAAGCAATTACTGGTAGGGTTTGCCGCGGAGAGCCGCGACCTGGAAGCCAATGCCAAAGCCAAACTGAAAAACAAGAACCTGGACCTGATCATCGCCAACAAAATAGCCGACAGTTTCGCCAAAGACACCAATAAAGTCACCCTGATATTTAAAAACAGCCGTAAAGAAGCCCTGCCGGTATTAGCTAAGGAAAAACTGGCAAAAGTAATTCTTGACAAGATACTATCGTTATGTTAAAAAATAGCAGTTAACAGAAAAATCTTCTCGTCATAGCGGAGATTTAAATAATGTTTAAACCTAAAATAATACTAATTACGGTTCTTACCCTGATTAGTATTTTATTTTTGGCGGGATCCGCGCAAGCTCTGCCTAACGCCCCCACAAGTTTTACCGCCCAAAATCTAAAAGGACCGATATATTTAAGCTGGACTGCCAGTACTGGCGGGGTGGGATCACTAACTTATACCGTTTACCGCAGCACCGATGTTTTGACTGTTGACCCGCCAGTTAAGCCTTACGGCGCTTATTCAATCGTCGGTACCGGCATATCGGCAACTAGTTTTACAGATACCAGCGTTACCGATGGCACCGCCTATTATTATTTCGCTACGGCCACTGATACCATCGGCCAAAGCGCTACTGGTTCTTTATCCAGTTCCGCTACCAGTGATTTTAACAGCGGCAAAGATTATGTTTTAACCGCCATCGCTTCAAATTCATTGATAGATTACGAAAATAGCACTATTGTCGGGGCTCCAACTAATACCGTTATTACTTACCAACTTCCTATTGATCCCAATACCGGCCAGCGCCTGATAGCCGCTCAGGTAGACTATGATATTATAGACGATTTCACCAGTTCATCCATCTATAAAGAACCTCCCGAGATAATCTCAGGCGTGGGCGGCGTCAGTCAAGGGACGATCACCTGGAATGGCAGTTGGTTCAACACCGTTCAACCCACAAAACACGATGGCAGTTACACGGTCAAGATCTGGTCAATTGATTTTGCCGGAAACCCTGGGCCGATTTATTCTATTACTATAAATGTCCATGTGGTGCACGTTAACAACGTAATTCAGGCCTTTACGGATTTTGGCACGACAACTATTGCCCATAGCCTACCGATAAACATTTCCTATCAACTTACCCAGGCGGCATGGACCACTATTAGCATCTATAATACTAACGGTACCAATGATACCAGCGATGATACGCTAATAAAAAGTTTCACATTCAAGTCGCCGCGGAACGGAGAGGGCGCAGACCGGACCTTCACCGAATATCAGTCCTGGGACGGCACCGACAGCAATAATAAACTGGTTCCCTCAGGAATATACCGTTTTGCCATAGATGCTTACTTTGACCATTCCGGTGTAGCCACCCGCGATACCGCCAACTCCAGAGGATGGGAATTCGCTCTGGATAAAAGAATAGTTGATATAAACACCACGGCTATCACCGCCACCAATGCCTTATCGGAAATAAAATACGTCCTGAGCGAGCCGGCCAGCGTAAAGATAAAGATCTGCAAATCCGGCACGACATTCTCAACGGACGCGACTACGGGAGAGGCGGTTCCCAGTCCCGCGGCCAACCTGGTAAAAACATTCACTTTTAACCAACAAAATAGCGGAGTTCAGGATGTTACCTGGGATGGCAATGATGAAGGCGGAAAAGCCCAGGATAACGGCCTCTATTTAGTCGTTATCACGGCCAAGGACGTGGAAGGGAATCTATTCTTCAACACTTCCGGCACCGATAATTTATTCCGGACGACCATTTCCATCGACAAGACGGCCAGTCAGGTGGCTACGGATTCAACTGCTCCGACAATAGTTTCGACAGTACCCGCTAATGGCGATACCCTGAGCGCGTCGTTTACGCAAATAAGCGCCAAACTGGCGGATAATTCAGGTGGCTCAGGAGTAGACCTGGATAATTCCGCCATTATCCTCAGCGACCCAGCCGGTAATAATGTTACCGGGACCCAGACTAATGACGCAGTGGATACAATTATACTAACCGTACCCGCACAGAGTACCAATGGCACCTATACGATCAGGGTGACCCCGAAGGATAAAGCGGGAAACACGGCCGCCCAATCAACTATAACCTTCACCCTTAACTCTTCCGCGGAAGATGTAAATTTTAAGGATAACGTATTCGTTTATCCCAATCCTATTACTAACCGGAATGCGACCTTCTCCTATAACCTGGCTTCTGCCGCTACCGTGACACTGGAGGTTTATACCTTGATAGGCGAGAAAGTATTCTCGCGGGTGATTTCCAATCCCACAGGCGGCACGAACACGATAACATGGAACTGCACCAATAATGACGGTGAAGTCCTGGCTAATGACGTTTACCTGTATCGCATCAAAGCGGAATATTCCAGCGGCAATACCCGGGAAGCGGTTAAGAAAATGATAATATTGAAATAGGGAGAGTTCTTGTTTAAAAACAGGAAAATTACAACATTAATATTGTTATCTGCCGTCTGTTATCTGTCATCTAATCTTTACGCGGCGGATAGTAAAACCGGCACGACAACCGCCAGTTTCCTCAAGATCGAGACCGGCGCCAGGCCTACGGCGATGGGCGGGGCTTTTGCCGCGGTCAGCGACGATCTGAACGCTTTATATTACAATCCTGCCGGACTGGCCCAATTGGATAGCCGGGCCTTCAGCGCCGTTCACACCTTGTGGCTGCAGAGCATCAATCACGATTACGTGGCTTTTGGTTTCCCTATAACCTTGATGGATAACAAACTGGCATTTGGTATCCACGCCGTATATTTAGGTGTGGATGATATTGACCGCCGCACCAGCGCCGGGGTGAGCGATGGGCAGGCTAAAGTGGCGGACTTGGCGGTGGCCGGGACAGTGGCTTGGCAGTTGCGTGATACCACGAATCTAGGATTCACAGTGAAGGGTATACGTATGGCCATGGACAAGAGCCAGGATAACGGTTTTGCCCTGGATGCCGGTATACTGGAAAAGCTCCCCGATAATTTGGCGGTCGGTTTAATGGTACAGAACCTGGGGCCGAAAATGGATGTCAGCGGCACCAAAGAAAAATTACCGACCAACCTTAAAGCTGGCCTGTCATACAGAATGTTCAACAATAATCTGCTGTTGGCTACCGATGTCGATTTCCCCAATGACCGTAATATGAGATTTCATGGCGGCGCTGAATATCGCTTCAATAAACTTTTCGCCTTGCGGACGGGATATGAGGATGTGAACAGCCCGGGGAATTCCAGCGGGTTCACGGCGGGTATCAGCGTTAATGAGGATTATATTGACGAGATACTGAACGTCAAGATGCAATTTGATTATGCCTGGATGTCCTTCGGAGAATTAGGCTCAACCCACCGGATAGAGATAGGGATAAAATTTTAAAGGAAGTGTTAAGTTATAAGTTTTAAGTTAAGGTATTTACCCCGCTGACGGGGTTTTGTTATTTAAGGAGAAAAATGGACGCGCGTGAAGAACTGCAAAGTATAATCGGAGATCTGAGAGGTTATCTCGCCCAGGAGAAAAATAGGGGGCTGACCCAGGTAGCCAGGTCTAAAGCGCCGGTTATCACCCCGGTCACAACGCCTAAGGTTGTTACCAATGCCGGCAAGCCGGAGGCCTTGGCCAAACTCTATCAGGAATACGCCGCCTGCCTGAATTGCCCCCTGGGTCGCACCCGGAAGAAATTTGTTTTCGGCGAAGGCGATCCGAACGCTCGGCTGATGTTCATCGGCGAGGGTCCTGGATTCGACGAGGATCATACAGGCCGTCCTTTCATCGGCAAGGCCGGGCAGCTGCTCACCAAAGCGATCGAGACCACTATAGGGATAAAACGGGCGGAAGCCTATATAGGCAATATAACTAAGTGCCACCCGATGAAAGATCCCGGGAAGCCGGATATGCGCGGTAACGACCGGCCGCCGGCGGCGGAGGAGATGGTTTCATGTTTGCCTATTATCACCAGGCAGATCGAGATAATCCAACCGGATATTATCTGCCTGCTGGGACGGACCGCGGCGCAGGCGATACTTAAGTCCAGTGACGGCATCCATCAGTTGCGTAACAAGTTTTACACTATGAAATACGGATCCAAGGATATACAGGTGATCGCCACGATCCATCCTGCTAATTGTCTTTATGATCCCTCCAATAAGAAATACCTCTGGGTAGACTTCAAGAAGATCAAAAACTTTTTAGCTGCGGACTAAGACCATGAATGAATTCGCCAAGATCGTTATTCCGGGTATAGCCATTGATACGGAGTTTGATTATGCCGTGCCGGAATCGCTGCGCGCCCAGATCAGTACGGGCCAGCTGGTGTCCGTCAGCTTTGGCCAAACAGCTTCGCGGGGTGTGGTCACCCGGCTGCAGGAAAAATCCGCATTTAAGAAGGTCAAGGATATATCGGGTATCATAAGCGGCGAACCGGCGGTGGATGAGGTCCATTTGCGTCTCACCCGCTGGATAGCGGATTATTACTTTTGTTCCTGGGGAGAGGCGCTGGAGTCTTGCCTGATCAGTCCACCCGGCAAGCGGGCCAAAGCGGTGCCGGCGAGAGAAAGAAGTGAAAGCGTGTCGGAACTGCCAGGGCTCCTGGATGAGGAATCTAGCCGGATCTTAGAGCAATTACGGGGCGTTAGTACAGGACCAGAAAAGAAGCCGGCATTACTTTGGGGAGGATTAACCAGCCAGAGAGTAAAGATCTACCTGGAATTGATCGAACAGCTGGTAAACAGCGGCCGGCAGGCGTTGATAATTTTCCCGCAGATCGATATGATTGAATCTTACCAGGAATATTTCAGCGTGCGCTACCGGGAGCAGGTGGCGATAATACATAGCGGTTTATCGGATAGCGAAAAATATGAAATAAGCGAGAACCTGAAACAGGGCAGGGTCCGGGTGGTTTTAGGCACCCGACTGGCGCTGTTTTACAACTTCCCCAAACTGGGGCTGGTTGTTCTGGAAGAGGAGCAGGACCCGCTCTATAAATCGGACCAGAAACCAATGTATCACGCCCGGGACGTAGCCCGGAAATTGGCGGAGCTGTCCTGCGTACCTTTGGTCATGGCTACTTCCGCGCCGACGGTTGAATCATATTACCGGGCCCAGGCAGGCGAATATACTTTAATTAAATGGCGGGAACTGTTCGATCAAAACAAAGTGCAAGTAAATCTTTTATCCGTTCCGCCCCGGAGCAAGTATAAAGCCCCGTTGTATTTTAAACAGGATTTTATCGATGCTTTGGCAGCAAGTCTGGCCAGGAAAGAACGTGGCATCATCTTTGTCAACATGCGCGGATTCGGTAATTATGTCTTCTGCCGGGCCTGCCAGCAGGTGGTAAAATGTCCTGATTGCGATGTGCCGTTGACGGAAACGAAGGACAGAAAAAAATTGTTTTGCCGTTATTGCGGCTACAGCCATATGCATTTACCTGAATGCCCGGCGTGCCATAAATCCGACCTGGAGTCTTACGGCTTCGGCACGGAAACCGCCGAGTCGGTACTGAGGGAAATTTTTCCCCAGGCCAGGATAAAAAGAATAGACGCGGATACATTTACCCGTAACAGGGAATTAAAAGACTATGACATACTGGTAGGCACCCAGGCCCTGAATAACTATGATGCTTTTCCTCAGGCGACTTTCCTGGGAGTGATGCTGATAGACCTGATGCTTAACCTGCCAGATTTCCGCGCGGCCGAGCGCACTCTCCAGCATCTCATCAGGCTGATCCAGCGCCTGGACACCAGCCGCAGCGCGGCGACGGTAATGATCCAAGCCGAAGATAAGGGGCATTACCTCCTGCAGGCCGTCCTGAAGCAGGATTGGGACAGCTTTTACGCCCAGGAACTGGAATTACGGGAAGATCTCAAATATCCTCCCTTTGGCAGCCTGGCGCAGGTGGAAGTGAGAGGGCCGGATAATGATAAAACGGAGAAAGAGGCCCAGCAGCTGGCGGCCAGGTTCAAAGCGCCAGGATTGAAGGTTTACGGGCCGACGCCGTCATTTAAGGTCAAGTTGCGGGGCCAGTACCGCCAGAATATCATACTAAAGTCGGCGAACCATGAAACTCTTATCAAACTGCTCAGGAAAATCATGCCCAATAAGCGCACCGCGGCGGTCAAGATCAGTACCCGGGTCGACCCGGAAGAGATGCTGTGATTGGTCTTGACAAAGGCTCTTTTCTCTGCTATTATTTTATCAGTCATATGAAAGACGTAGCCGAAATTGAGAAATGCCACGGCGTCAAAGATATGACTAAACTTGGGGAGAAAGAGGGTAAGTTTTCCAGGTTTTTTAGCCAGGGAACCGGGTCTACTGATAACAGTAGACCCGATTCATTTTTCCGGCATTATTTTCATTGACAGGATGCCGGAAATATTGTATATTATAAAGGGCAATTCCTGAGATTGCGGGGATTGCCTTAACGTATTTTAATTAGCTTATTACGGAACCAATTATGGCTGTCTTGCCTATAAAAACATACGGAAATCCTTGCTTAACCCGCAAGAATGATAAGGTCAAGTTAATCACCCCGGAAGTAATCAATCTCATCAATGATATGATCGAGACCATGTACACGGCTAAAGGGGTAGGTTTGGCCGCTCCTCAGGTCGGCGTCAACAAACAGATCATCGTGGTTGATGTCGGAGACGTGGTAGGCAAACACGAGCTGATAGTCCTGGTCAATCCCGAACTGTTGGCCTGGGAAGGCAGTGAAGAACTGGAAGAGGGTTGCCTGTCCTGCCCAAATGTTTCCGTAAAAATGAAACGCGCCCAGAGGATAACCTTACAGGGAATTAACCGGGAGGGCGAGAAGGTGATCCGGGAAGACTCCGGTTACCAGGCGCGGGCACTGCAGCACGAGCTGGATCACTTAATGGGAAAATTGATAGTGGATTCAGTCGGATTTTTGAAAAAACTTAAGCTTAAAAGAAAGTTGAAAAAGCGGGTTAAGGCGGGAATAAAGGCGGAAATATAAAATGCGGATAATCTTCATGGGCACTCCCCAATACGCCGTCCCGTTCCTGCGGTCGTTACTGGACAGCGGCGAGGAAGTCGCGGGGGTAGTAACTATGCCGGACCGGCCGGTGGGCCGCAGCCAGGAAATAAAAGAGCCGCCGGTCAAAGAGTTCGCTCGGAGAAACAATATCCCGGTATTGCAACCGGTTAAGATAAATGAACCAGTTTCCCTGGAGAGAATCAAGAACTGGAACCCGGACCTGGCCGTAGTAGTGGGTTTCGGACAGATACTGAGCCAGAAGCTGCTGGACCTGCCTAAACTGGGATGCATAAACGTGCATTTTTCACTGCTGCCGAAATACCGGGGAGCCAGCCCGATCCAGGCGGCCATCATGAACGGGGAAGAAAAAACCGGTATCACCACCATGTTCCTGGTCAGGAAACTGGACAGTGGACCGGTGTTGCAGCAAAAAGAGATATCGATCGAAGAAAAGGACAATGCCGTAACCCTGACGGAAAAATTGACAAATTTGGGAGTAGAGGTCCTTAAAGACACCGTCTCCCTGGTCAAGCAGGGGAAGGCTAAGGCTAAAGAGCAGGAAGAGTCGCAAGCCTCTTATGCTCCCTTGCTGGCTAAAGAGAGCGGATTGATAGACTGGCATAAAAGTTCACGTGAATTATATAACTTTGTACGCGGACTTTACCCCTGGCCCGGATCTTTCACGCATTACCAGAGCCAGGACGGTAAGAAGCACATGATGAAGATCTGGGAAGCGGAAGAGATCCATAAAATAGAACTGGCAAACTCGAATACCGCTGATGGCGCGGTTCTGGATATTTTAAAGGGGCATGGGCTGGCGGTTAAGTGCGGTACTGGCGGCCTGTTGTTGACCAGGATACAATCGGAAGGCGGCAAGGTCATGCCGGCTTATAATTTTGTGATAGGGCATCATCTCAAGAAGGGTGACGTTTTAGGGTGAAGTGGATAATCTATAACCTGTATTTTCCCCTGGTTTTATTGGCCGGGAAAGTGTTGAGACTGCCGGCCGACGCCGCCGAACTGCATTTGATCGGTCTCAATAACCGGATACAAAAAAAAGAACAACGGCAGCGGGAAAAAATACTTATACTGACCCCCAGCTGCCTGCAGAATAAGGATTGCGAGAATAATATCGTGGAAGATATAGCCCACTGCCAGGGCTGCGGCAAATGCCGCATCAAGGACCTGCTGCAGTTAAGCGCGAAACATAAGACCAGGCTGGCGGTGGCTACCGGCGGCCGATTGGCCAGGCAGATCGTACAGAAGGCCAAGGCGGACGCAGTTATCGCGGTAGCCTGCGAGAAAGAATTGGTCAGCGGCATCCTGGATTCTTACCCGGTAGGAGTCACGGCGGTGGTAAACTCCCGGCCCTTCGGCCCCTGCATTAACACCGACGTGGATATCGCCCAGGTGGAAAAAGCTTTAATCGGTTTATTGGGCAAGGAGTAGGCTCATGAACATAATGAAAACTTTTTTGCTGATGTTTTTAATGATAGTATTGTTCGCCGCAGCCGGCAGGTATATCGGTGGGGAACAGGGCATGATCATGGCCCTACTGCTGGCGATAGTGATGAACGTTTTCAGTTACTGGTTCAGCGATAAGATAGTCCTGGCCATGTACCGGGCTAAACCGGTGCAGGAGCAGGACCAGCCGGAGCTGTTCAGGATAGTCAGGAATATGGCCGTAAAAGAAAATATTCCCATGCCTAAGGTTTATGTGATCGACACGGCGACACCTAACGCCTTTGCCACCGGACGCAATCCGCAGCACGCGGCGGTGGCGGTTACCGGGGGCATCATGGATATTTTGAACGAGCAAGAATTGACCGCGGTGATCGCGCACGAAATGAGCCATGTTCTGAACCGGGATATATTGATCTCTACCATCGCCGCCACATTTGCCGGCGCTATAACCGTACTGGCCAGGATAGGCGAATTTGCCATGATCTTCGGCGGTATGGGCGGACGCGATCGCGACGACCGTGGTGGCGGGCTGGGTATGTTGTTCATGATAATCCTGGCGCCGATCGCTGCTATACTTATACAGCTGGCGATCTCTCGTTCCCGGGAATATTTGGCTGACGCGGGCAGCGCCAAGATCACCCATAATCCATTAGCTTTGGCCAGCGCCTTGAAAAAGCTGGAAGAAGCCGCGAAACAGGTACCAATGCAGGCCACTCCGGCGACAGCGCATATGTTCATCGTAAACCCGTTGCGCGGGGAAGGACTGGCTAACCTGTTCAGCACCCATCCGCCGATGAGCAAGCGCATCGCTCTCCTGGAGAAAATGGACCAGGAACAAAAAATGGCCGGGATGCCCAAAATTATCTCATGAAAAAATTTACGAAAATGGGTCTTTATATCGTTTTAGTCCTAGCGCTGGTTTACTTCAGCGTTAACCTGGTAATGTTCCTGCTGATACGCCAGGGAGAAGAAGTGGTAGTGCCGGATTTGACCGGTATCGCGGTGCAGGACGCTTATGATAGATTAACCGCCATTGACCTGTTCCTGGTCAAGGATGGCGAACAATATAGCGCCACGGTTACCGGCGGCGGGATAATTTCGCAGAATCCCTTACCGGGCTCGAAAGTGAAAGCCGGGCGCAAAATAAGAGTTATTATCAGCCGCGGTTCGGAAAAAGTCA
This sequence comes from Elusimicrobiota bacterium, assembly GCA_003153935.1. GTDB lineage: Bacteria > CAYTYR01 > UBA6262 > UBA6262 > UBA6262 > Fen-1174. The sequence goes on along the minus strand of PMCA01000035.1, from coordinate 68,684 downwards.
ACGCTCCGGATGTGACCTCCAAGACATGGAGGGACGCGGAGATCATACTGCGGCAGGCAGGGCTGTCCATCGGTGAAACATTGCGTGTTTATTCAGTTAAGGATATGGACACAGTGGTCCTGCAGGACCCGGTAGTCGGTACCAGCGTGGAAAAAGGCAGTCCGGTCAATCTGGTGGTCAGCGCCGGCCCGGTTAAAGACGGCTCAGTCATGCCCAATCTCTTGAGCCGCTCCTATAACCAGGTGGACAGGATAATAAAATTAATGGGGCTGAAGATAGGGAAAGTGTCCACGGAAGTCAATGACAACATTGATTCCGGCACGGTTCTACGGCAGGTGCCGGATCCCAACAGCTCGATCACCGTGGATACGCCCGTAGAGCTGACGATCAGTATAAAATCGGGAGAAGAACTAGCTTCGCCGACCGTAAAAATGCTGCATTATGAAGTTGCCCAGGGATTGCTGGAAAAACGCGTGCGCATATTAGTAACGGATGAGCAGGGGGAAAGAGAGGCTTATAACCAGACACAGACCCCTGGCAGTAAGGTGAACCTGGCGGTTACGGTAAAAGGCAAGGCCAGCGCTAAAATTTATGTAAATGAGATCCTAGCCGAGGAAAGACAACTACAATGATAAAAATAGCGCCGTCCATTCTGAGTTGTGACTTAAGCCGACTGGACCAAGAGGTAAAATTGCTGGAGAAAGGCGGGGCGGACTGGCTGCATTTGGATATCATGGACGGAGTATTTGTGCCGAACCTGACCATTGGTCCGCCGGTCATTAAAGCCCTGCGGCCGAAAACCCGTCTGCCTTTTGACGCTCACTTAATGATCGCCAATCCGGGAAAATATATAAAAGATTACGCGGCCGCCGGCAGCGACTTGATCACTATCCACGTGGAAGCGGACCGGAACCCCGGCCGTACCATAGACCAGATAAAGAAAGCAGGGTTGAAAGCGGGTATCTCCCTGAAACCCAAAACGCCGGCGTCAAGGATAGCGCCTTACCTGGCCAAAGTGGACCTGGTGCTAGTCATGACCGTGGAACCGGGCTTTGGCGGACAGGCATTCATGCCTGCCATGATGAGAAAGATTAAAACCATAAGGCAAATGATCGATAGATCGGGGAAAGCGATCGACCTGGGTGTGGATGGCGGCATCACCGACCAGAACGTAGACAAAGTTACCGCCAGCGGCGCCAATTTCATTGTCGCCGGCAGTTATATTTTCAAACAAGGCAATATCGCGAAGGCTATAAAGTTACTTCGCCAAAATTCAAAGGAGGTGTGTTGAAGTGTCATTAAAGCTGAAGTTACAAAGGAACGGAGCGCCGCACCGGGCATTTTACCGGTTGGTAGCGCAGGACGAATCACGGGCGACCAAAGGTAAAGTAGTGGCGATCCTGGGACAATACAGCCAGTTTACTTCTCCCCGCTTAAAAGACGTAAAGCCGGAAGAGATAATGGCCTGGTACAAAAAAGGGGCCAGACCTACCAATACCGTCAAGAAGATCCTGTTACAGGCAGGCATTAAGCTCGCTTAACCAGAACTGGAGGGACCATGTCCGATAATTTGAAAGAACTGGTCGTTTATATAGTGCAGACGCTGGTGGACGAGCCCGGACAAGTTTCAGTTACTGAAGTGCAGGGCGAGCAGGCTGTGATACTGGAGCTGCATGTCGCCAAAAATGATATCGGCAAGGTCATCGGCAAACAGGGACGTATAGTCAAAGCCATCCGCCTGCTGCTGGGAGCCGCCGGTGCCAAGGCTAAAAAAAGAATTGTTTTGGAAATAATCGAGTAAAGGGGCCGCGGTGAAGATAGATGTCATCACTCTTTTTCCGGATATATTTCGCGGCTTTACCGAAGAAGCGCTGATAAAACAAGCCAAAAAGAGGAAAGTTCTCGAACTTAACTTGATCAATTTAAGGGACTACGCCAGCGACCGGCACCGGACCTGCGACGACGCGCCTTACGGCGGAGGCGCGGGGATGGTCCTGAAGTGCGAACCGCTCTTTAAAGCGATCAAGGCAGCCAGTACCAGGGACAGCAAGGTTATATTGCTATCTCCCCAGGGAAAAACCTTTAACCAGAAGATGGCGGGGGAATTGGCCAAAAAAAAGCACCTGGTATTCATTTGCGGCCGCTATGAAGGTGTGGATGAACGAGTCAGAGAAACCCTGGTGGATGAGGAAATATCGATCGGGGATTTTGTGACCGCGGGCGGCGAACTGCCGGCGATGTTAATGATCGAAGCCACGGTGCGCCTGGTCAAAGGCGCCATCGGCAAAAAGGAATCGTACGAACGGGATTCATTCTATGAAGGCTTGCTGGACTGGCCCCATTTCACCAGGCCGGCGGTCTATAAGAAAATGAAAGTGCCGGCGGTATTACTGGGGGGCGACCACGCTCTCATACAGGAATGGCGCCAGCAGCAGTCGGAAAAGATCACAAAAAGCAAAAGGCCCGATCTCTGGGCATTACATAGAAAAATAAATAAAAAAAGGAGCGGCAAATGAACTTGGTAAAGATGGTGCAGGACAAGCAGTTGAAAAAAGACCTGCCTTCATTCAAGCCCGGCGACCTGGTAAAGGTCCACACAAAAGTGGTGGAAGGGGACAATGAAAGGGTACAGGTATTTGAAGGAACGGTGATCGCGCGCAAGAGCGGCAGTACCAACGAGACTTTAACGGTGCGCAAGATCTCTTTCGGCGTGGGCGTGGAGAGAGTATTCCCTATCCATTCACCGCGGGTGATCAAAATTGAAAGGATAAAAGAAGGGCAAGTGCGCCGGGCCAAACTTTACTATATCCGCGATAAAGAGGGAAAAGAAGCTAAAATTCGGGAAAAGTCGACTATCCAGTCCACACCAACCGATGCGGCAAAAGGGTGATAAGAGAGAGCAGGAGAGAGTAGCCAAGCTCTACGTCCATGAAGAAAACTGCTATAACAACGGCAGTAAACTGGTAGCGGGCGTAGACGAAGCGGGAAGAGGGCCGCTGGCCGGGCCGGTAGTGGCCAGCGCCGTTATCCTGCCGCCGCTTATTTTCTTGCCGGGGCTTAATGATTCCAAACTGGTGGCTGAACCCAAACGGACTAAATTATCCCGGGAGATCGCGGCCAGGGCCCAATCCGTAGGCATCGGGGTAGTGGATGCGGCTCTGATAGACAAACATAACATCCTGGAAGCGACCAGGATGGCCATGAAAATAGCTATAAAAAATCTGGGGGTAACCCCGGATTTTTTATTGATCGACGCGGTTAAGCTGGCCGATGTGGATATTCCCCAGTTAAACCTGATCAAAGGAGATCAGATAAGCGCATCGATCGCCGCCGCCAGTATCATCGCCAAAGTGCACCGCGATAAAATAATGATGGACATACACCGGGAGTTCCCCCAGTACGGTTTTAACCAGCACAAAGGATACGGCACCAAAGCACACCTGGAGGCCCTGAGTAGATTCGGGCCCTGCCCGTATCACCGCCGCAGTTTCGCTCCGGTCAAGGACCTGCCCCATGGATAATCGCGCCAAAGGAACTACGGGGGAGGCGCAGGCCGCTGAGTATTTGAGGCAAAAGGGGTATGTCGTACTGCAGCAGAACTGGCGGAGCAAGCTGGGCGAATTGGATATTATCGCCAGCGAAAAGGACACCCTGGTGTTCGTGGAGGTTAAATCCAGGAAAAGTAGCGCTTTCGGGACAGCCGCCCAGGCTGTCAACCCGCGCAAACAGCAAAAGATCATTAAGACGGCTATGGGTTACCTTAAGAGCCGGGGGATAGTTGACAAAGATGTCAGGTTCGACGTGGTCAGCATCACCGGCGAGGAAGTGGAGTTGATCAAAAATGCGTTTCAATCAGACGGCAGGTATCGGTATTAAGGGCAGGTTTAGAGATATAGAGGTGTAGATTGAACAAAAATTTTTATAAGAACTTAATTATAGTATTATTAATGATTGTAACCATTCCAGCCGGGGCGGCCGGTATCAGGGATGAAATATTCTATCTCGATCGCGACAATAAACTGCAGCTGGTTACCTCCCATTTCGCCCAGCTTAAACCGACAGCAGTTCCGGAGTTGGTAGAGATCCTGAAAGTGAGCCTGGCTAATAAACCGCTGAAAACCATCAGCGGCAAATACCCGGTGTCGGCCATCGCCCAGGGGGAATTAATATTAAAACTGGCGGAGTTCGCCGATCCCCGGGCCAAAAACATTGTTATTGCTTACCTGAAGCGCAGCACCGACCGCTTTAACCGTGAAGTGGCAGCCGTTTCTCTGGGTTCTTTCGGCGATCCTGCCGTGATCCCTTTATTGCGGGAATCTCTGAGGGATAGAGACCCGGTCCTGCAATTGTACGCCGCACGTTCACTAGGTGAGTTGAAAGATACTTCTGGATACGAGACCGCGCTAAAATACCTGCACAGCGAAGACAAGACCCTGAAAATCCAATCCATGTACGCTTTGGCCATGATCGGCAAGACCGAAGCGGTACCTTTACTGCAAGAGATCAAGAAAGATACCGCTTATCGCGATGCGGCGACGCTGGCGGAGAAGAAAATAAGTTATGATCATTTAGCGGCCGTGGAAAAGTCGCGATTCCTGGATGAAATAATTAAAACTAACACCGGAGAAGTGGCCTACTGGGCGGCCAGTGAATATGTAAAATTAGGGGCTGAATATCTGGCCAGCCTGCGAAAAATGGCGGAGGATAAGTCTTATAAAGGGCGGGAGAGCGTCGCCGACATTTTAAAGGAAAAAGATTTGGCGGTGCCCGCGAAAAAATAATTGTTGCAAGCGACAGTTTTTTATTATATAAAAGTGTGTGGGGAAATTGTGAGAAATAAAAGAATTTTTGTATTGTTGTCTATATTGGCTATGCTGGTTTTGTTCGGTTTGAATAATCGTAACGATACCAGGAGCTATTTATTTAAAGTGCTCCGGGGCCACACCAAAGGAATCCTCTGCGTCGCGTTTTCCCAGGACGGAGATTATTTAGCCTCCGGCAGTGCCGATAATACCATCAAGGTCTGGTCATTTAAGACCGGTAAATGCCTGGCCACGCTGACCGGCCATACCAGCCCGATTTTGAGCGTGGCTTTTTCACGCAACGGGAAATTCCTGGCTTCCGGCAGCCTGGATTGTACTGTTAAAATATGGAACCTGACGGATAACACCTGCATCAAGACTTTGCGTGGGCATGAGTTGGGAGTGCGATGTGTAGCCATTGCCCCTAACGGACAGACACTGGCTTCCGCCAGCGCCGACCGGACCCTGAGAATATGGGACCTGCAGACCGAAAAATGCATTAAAGTCATCAATGTTCACGCCTTAAAGTTGCCTGCCCATACTCCACGTTCGGTAACTTACTCTCCGCGGGGAACCTACCTGATATCAGGCGGCACAGATCACACTGTCAAAATGTGGTCGGTTAAAACCGGGGAAAGCGTCCGGGTCTTCAAGGGACACAAACTCTGGGTTAACACAGTGGCTTGCGCCCAGACCAGCCGCTATACCTACATCGCTTCCGGCAGTGACGACGGCACAGTCCGGCTCTGGGCTATGCGGCAGGGCCGGCTCCTGCGGGTTTATGAGGGTCATACCAACACCGTCGAATGCGTGGCAATTTCTCCGCTGGCCAAATATATAGGGTCTACCAGCACTGACGGCACAGTCCGGCTCTGGTCGCCGTTTTCCGACGACCCGGTCATGGTCTATGATCTCCAGAATGAAAATGTAACCAGTATCGCCTTTTCCCCGGATGAAAAATTCGTGGCCACCGGCGGCGACCGCAATACGATTAAAATATGGCTAATACCTACTGAATAGAGGAGAATTTAATGCAGGCAGTTTTCCAGGATATGATCAGGGAACTTAAGGCTTTTTTCACCCCGGAGAAAATATACTTTAATGTTGACGGGCCTTTCATAAAATTCCGCATGGTAGTGACCGAGGAAAAGCTGGTCCCGATGACCGTAATACTGGATAAGTTCTTCAAAGCGCCCTTTAAGCCGGCCGGTGAAAGACCAGCCCGTGAATTGGCCGAACTGGAGATCATTCAGGCCCTGCAAGGGGTCCGCAAGGAACAGACCTTGTACCTGAACGCCAACGATCCCGAATACGCTTATTTCGCGGCTATCTGGCCCTGGCAGAGCGACCCGACACAAGCCAGCCTGTTCAGCGGCTTGTTCTTTGCCGGAGATGATAACGCATCGAAGAAAGAATTGATGACCAAAACTAAACAGGAGCTGGAAAACATCATAAATGGCTAATACAGTCAGGAACAAGATCCTTATCCTGTACGCTCCCTGCGGCGCCGGCCATCAAAAAGCAGCCCAAGCTTTGTCCGACTATTTTAAATCTCAAACCGAAGATGATGTCGAACTTAAAGATATCCTGGAATTTGCCCCGTCCTGGTATAGGAAAATCTACCGCGACGGGTATTATTTTTTGATCAGGAAATTACCTAAGCTCTGGGCCTATTTGTACCATAGCACGGACCTGATCCCGCCGGAGTCATCACTGACCAGGTTTTGGCGCCAGCTGGAGCATAAATGGTTCGCTTCGTTTCACCGCTACCTGGATCAGAGCCACCCGACTACCATCGTCACTACTCATTTCCTGCCTATTTCACTGCTGAAGGATCGTAAGAAAAACAATTACCAGCTAACCGTGGTTGTCACCGATTATTGCGCCCATAATGCCTGGGTGTCGGTATTCGTGGACCATTATTTCGTGGCCGCAGAGGAAGTTAAAAAAATACTGGTACAAAAAGGTATCATTCCTGAAAGGATAACGGTGACGGGCATACCTTTCAAGCCTATGACCGCCAGCCGTGAAAGCCGCGCGGACCGGAAAGTTGAACTGGGGCTTAACCGCGAACTATTTACGGTATTGGTCCTCAGCGGGGCGGGGGGGACTGGAGACATTTCTGCGTTGATTAAGAAAATGGAGCCATACGCCTATACGCTGCAGCTAATGGTAGGAGTTGGCTTAAACAAAGTTATGGAGAAGAAACTACGCAAGGATTTCGCCGGAACGCCGCTGATACTGAAGATATTCGGGTTCACCGATAAGATCTACGATTACTACCAGGTCACGGACCTAGTGATAACCAAGCCTGGCGGGTTGACAGTAACGGAGTGCCTGGCTTTTGGTTTGCCCATGATAATGGTTAACGCTATTCCTGGCCAGGAAGAAGAGAACGCCAAATTTGTGGAGAAAAACGAGGCGGGTAAATTGGTCAAGGATCAGGATGATGTACCGGCGACTGTAGTGGCGCTTATACAGGACCGGGAAAAGTTGAAAGCCCTGAAAGATAATGCCTCGCGGATAGCGCCGCAGGATCCCTGTAAAAAAATATTCAAAGAGATATCTGAGTAGGCTTACTTTTTTTTCTTGACAAAATGATATAATAACGCATATAATTACATAAAATAAAATATATGCGATTGGATAGCCAAAGCATTAGTGAAACCAACTGATGCTTTTTTGTTTTTTCAGGGTAATTTTATGCGTAACGCCGTAAAACTCCTAATCTTAATACTGCTTTATACGCTATGGGTTAACTATGCCTATGGCGCTTCCGACCTGCTCTGGTCGCAAGTAACGACTCTGCCGACATTGCGCGCCGGTTGCGGTTCCGCGACCGTGAATGGCAAGGTCTATATCATCGGGGGGCTGAATGACAGTTCATCTCCGCTGGCTATAGTAGAAGAGTACGATCCCGCCGCTAACCACTGGTCAACCAAAACCTCTATGCCAACCCCCAGGGCCTATTTCGCCATTGCCGCTGTGAATAATAAAATTTATGTCTTTGGCGGTAAGAATACCTCAGTACTGGATACTGTGGAAGAGTATGATCCCAATACTGACACTTGGTCCACGAAAACTGCCTTGCCCACAGCCCGCGCCGGCTGTGCCGCGGCTATGCTGGACGGTAAAATATATGTGATAGGCGGCGAGGACGATTCAGGCACAGCGTTTAGCAAAGTCGAAGCATATGACCCTGATTCTAATAGCTGGTCAACCAAGGCGGATCTTCTTACACCCAGGTCCAGGATGGGCGTGGCCGCGGCTAATAACCACATCTACGCTTTCGGCGGCAAGAACGTCACTAGCCTTTACTCCGTGGAAGAATATACACCGGTTTCTGACCACTGGGCCTACAAATCTAACATTTATCAGAATAGCCCGCGGGATAGTTTTACCGCTGTAACCATAAACGGGCAGATAGCCATCATTGGCGGCAACCAGAACGGAATCGCCCTCCTGAGCGTCTTCGAATATGACCCGATTACTGACAGCTGGGTGGTAGGGCGACCTTATTCCTATTCGCATAACATCAGAAATTACGCCCTCAGCGTAGTCAATGGCCGGCCAATGGTGTTCGGCGGTGATGATGGCTCTACCTTGCGAGCTGACGTACGGGGCGGGATGGTAATTAATTTCGCGATCCTCGACTGGACCGGAGAACCAGGCTACGTTAGCGATGGGTTGAATCCTGATACCGGAACGGTCAGCAGCACATATGTTTACCGGGTTAGATATACCGATGTTGATAATAACGCGCCGGAAGCCGGGTACCCCAAAATCCATATTTTAAAGGGGGGCGCGGAAATTGCCGGCAGCCCGCTGCCACTATTAAGCGCGGATCCGGGAGATACGAACTATACCGACGGAAAGATCTATTACTTAAAGATCGGTTTATTGCAGGAAGGCAACGATTACTCTTACTATTTTGAGGCTTACGACACGTATAATTCCAAGGCTATAGGCGCGGCCACCAGTGCGGTCAACGCGCCACAGGTGGGAGGGATCCCGCCGATAGGCAGCACGTATAATATTACGGGACAGATAAAGGATAGTAATGGCGACCCGGCCGTTGGCGTTACGATAAATCTGGGCGGAGATGCGGCTGTCCAGGCGACCACAACTCCTACCGGTAACTATGAATTTTTTAACCTGGCCGGAGGCAATTATTCCCTTAAACCAGAGCAGACGGGTTATAGTTTTGATCCTTCCAGCCGGACAGTGACGGGCCTGAGCGCCAACCTGGAGAACCAGGATTTTACTCGTCACGCCGCGCCGACGCCACCTCCACCACCGCCACCGACGCCGCCACCACCGGTAAATCCACCGGATAATCCGCCGGGGGATAACTCCGGAGGAGGTTCATCAGGGTCAGGAGGCTCGTCTGGTTCAGGAGACTCATCCGGGGGGTCAGGAGACTCATCCGGAACTCAGCCAACGACGCCGACCGATACCGGAGGGATAACCCCGGCTGCCGTAACCTACTATGGTATCTATGGTTATGTCCTTGATAACTTAGGGTCAGGTATTGCCAATATTACAGTTACCATTTCTGGTGACGCTAATAGCACGACTACGACCAGCGCTGCGGGATATTACTCGTTCGATAATTTACCGGCCGGGAATTATACTGTCACTCCGAGCCTGGGCGGCAACCGCTTTAATCCCGCTCGGAAAGTTTTCACTAACCTGGTCACGGATCTGAACGATCAGAACTTTGTCATGATGAACTCAAATGGCGTCAAGATCATCGGCGGGCCCAAGGGCTATATTAATCCGGTCAAAGGCGAATCAGCCAGGATATTGATCACCGCCGGCTCTTCGGGGACGGTAGATATAAGGGCCTACACTATTATGGGAGAAAAAGTTTGGGAGGATGATGTGGACGTAGCGGAGAATATCACGAGCGTCGTCAGCTGGAATTGCGTCAATGAGAATAACAGCCGCGTCGCCTCCGGGGTTTATTTATTTAACTTCTCCGGTGCCGGCTTCTCCGAAACCCACAAAGTCGCGGTGGTAAAGTAGTAATTGTTGAGGTTATATATGCAGAGATTAGTGTCATCTATACTGTTTGCGTTAATCTTATCCATCTCAGGTACAGCTAACGCCTTTCTATTCTATGAGGATTTTGGTTGGGGTAATGAAGTTAATTGGGCAGTACCTATTGAAGCTAATGGGGCAGACAATGACTGGTATGCTGCACGCTTTGCAGATGGCGCACCAGGACGTTCCATTTCCGATGATGTGGGAATGTCCCAAATGGCTTATACTGATCCTAAAATGCATGGCTGGGCTTCAGATGGAGCAGCCCTCCTAATTAACATTAACACTTTAGGTTCTTATGATAATACCATACTGCACTTTTCATGGATGGAAGGATTTGGTGATGGTATAGGACGGGCCAGCTTTTGGGATGATAATGATGATATTACTGGATTCAATGCCGATAGAACCATAGATTTAAGAACCGGACCATATAACTTGAGCAATTGGTCAGAGCATGACACTTCTGGCCCTGTAATACAATGGACACAATCCTCATTGCGCATAACAGATAATAAGCCAAGTGTTTGGGTTGCCTTCTGGATGTTGGGTGGCACTCAGGATTATCTTAGAGTTACTGATATTTATGTAGAGGGAGAACCTACACCTCCTGTCCCGGAACCCTCTACATTGATCTTAATCGGGTCAGGAGTCTTAGGTCTGTTTGGATTTAAGAAAAGGATGAAGAAATAGATAATTGTTTGACATGCAGCACGGATAAGGAGTATAAGGAAATAAGTCAATCTTTTGTAAGGCCTGATCTATATTAAGAAGGATTAGGAAATGGGGGGAATAAAAATCAAAGCAATCCAGAGGTAGTGGGTTGCTTATTTTATTTAAGGTAAGATAGTAACTAATTTGGACTAATTATCCAGGATTAAAAATATATAGGGGGGAGTATGAAGAAAATATCGATTATTGTAGCGTTTATATTGATTTGTTCTTTACCGATAAACAGTAGAGGTGCAGATCCAGGTGATATTTATATAAAGACAACAGTTGCTCCTAAAACCACTAAGCTAAAAATAGCCGTTATACCAGAGAATTGGGATCCATATTGGGTTAGTTCATATTCATGGCGAGCGCTGATAACGGAACTTATGGATGCCGGATTCACAGTTGTTGAAAGAAGTAATCTTGAAGCTGTAATGAAAGAGTTATATTTCCAAAACACAGGTATGGTGAGCGAATCAAAAGGATCTGATGAAAGCAGAAATTTCAACTTTCAAACTTTGGATAGAAATGATATAAAAAAATTGGGTGAAATGTTAGGAGTTGATGCGCTTTTAATGGTTTATGTAATACCTTCTAGCGAACAGCTGAAATCAATTCTTTTGGCTACATTCCGTATGGTTGATGTGCAATCTGGAAAAGTACTAACTAGCACTACCGTATCTGTAAAAGAAGGTATTAGAGTAGATATTATTTTAAAAAAGGTTGCAATTGATATTGCTACTAGTATGAAAAGTGGGAAACGCGTTATAAGTGACGATATAAAGAAAGATAAAGATTTTGGTACTATGAGAATACCCTTAGACGAAGAATTAGAAAGAATAAGCAGCGGAAGGCAATAAGAGTATGAAAACAGTTATACAACCTATTATTTTTATAATGGCATTACTTCTTGTTGGCTGTGCTACTCCATACCAGAAGGGTGGGCGCTTTGGGTATCACGACTCACAACTCCAGGAAAACGTTTTTTCTGTATCATTCCAGGGGAACGCAAAAAGTGAACCCCTAGATGTCCAAGATTACACTCTTCTCCGGTGCGCAGAACTATGTTTGCAGAATGGATACAAATACTTTGGCATAATGTCTTCAAATGCTGGAGGGAAAACTGGCATGTACAACACGGGTGGTACGGCCAATACAACCGGGACATCAAGATCTATTGGGGGAACGACTTATGGTTCTTATAATACTTACAATAGCCCATCCATCTCAGTGCCAATAAACCTTCCAAATTACACTGTAACTGTTATTTGTTTCAAAGAAAAGGCAGATCAGACACAGGAACTTTATGATGCTGGATTTCTGGGTAATTCAATTGCAAAGAAACATGGATACTATTTTAAAGATGGGGCTGTCATTATACCCAACAAATAATGAATTTATTTATAATTCTGCCCCAAAATAGTTAACGCCAAATAATAAAAGAGACCTATATGGAATTAGAAAGAATTTCAGAAGTAGAAAATAGGCTAATAATAGACGCAAACAATGAATATGGTGATATTTTAGTCAATACAAAAGCCATAGTAAATATATTATGGCATTTAAAATTTGATATTAATGAGAATACATGGTTATTTTTTATAGTTCTATCACAGTTAAGGAACGCTATGACCTTATCCTTGTTATCAGTGATCAGATGCCATGAAACACAAGCATATATGATGTTAAGGCAAGCATTGGAAGCGGCCGTCATGGCCGGATATTGTATGACGAACCCTAAAGAATCTGAGTTTATGAACCAAAGACCTGATGGTCTTTTAAATATAAATATCCATGGAAAAACAAAAGCTAATAAATGGCTAGAGACCAATTATCCTAATTACTCTAAGAATATAAAAGAAAAGAAAGAGAAATTTATTAATAAGTATTTTGCCCACCCTAATATGATAACAAGCTTTAGAAATACTAAGATTATAGGTTCTTCTATTGCCCAATCGATATTCGATATGTCCAAGGAGCGCATTGTTAAAGCAAACATATGGATAGTTGGAGAGTTATCTTTATCTATTATCGAGATGTTAATGGAAATAAATAAACACAATTGTATTGGTAAATTATACGAAGAAAAGGAAATAATCCTACTAAAGAGAAAACACTATGAACTTAACGATATTTTAAAACAACAATGGGAAGAACTTAAAAATAAAGGGAAATAAAGGGGACGTTTCAGCCTAATATGAAACAAGTAAAAAAATGCTTGAAATATAAGGAAATAGTGCTATGTTTATATAGAGGAAGATCCTTTAGTATTTATACCTTCCAATAAGGATGGGTATAAGATGAATATCTCAAAATGCAAAGCAATTCTCTAAATGGAGAGTTGCTTTTTTATTTAGGAGGTAAACATGAAAAAAGTTACATTAATCCTAATAAGTTTGTTTATTATGGTGCAATATTGTACTTTAGTTTACGGGCAAAATAATGATTATCAAGCATTTAAGAATGGGAATAAAAAGAAATATTACACAAAAGATAATCCAAAAGCCAAGGGGCTCAATATAAGCATTGAATATCCTAGCTCTTGGAAATCATATGAGGCCGGCAGTCCCGATCCCGACAATATTCAATTGTTTACAGGAAAACAGTTAGAAGGAATAAGTCCAATGGTTTCGATCTTAATTACGGAAATACCTGATAAAATATCTCCAGATGCTATAGCAAAGATGGTGTTTACGAAAACGGGTATGAAAATGCTGCCTCCAGATTCAATATTTATTGATGGGGAAGAGACAAAATACGATGGCCAACCTGGAGCGTGGAGGAAGTATTATACAATCAAAGAGAATAATGAGACTGCCACTGAAATGTATGTGCTTCAGCATATGTTTATTTATGGAAAGGATATGATATATATTCAATGTGCGGTTGGTAGATTGAAGAAAATAGATAAGAAACTCCTTAAAGAGTTTAATAGCTATCTCCCTCTTTTTCAACAAATAGGCAATAGTGTTATCATTTATGATAAAGAACAAAATAAGAGGTAATGAACAAAAAGGGCATGACATGAATGAACCTACAGAGATAATTAGTCCTAATAAAAAAGATAATGTGTTTATTACGCGTATTAAGAAATATCAAATAATAACTATTACAATGGCTTTCCTTTTGTTATATCGTACTTTTGACCATTTAATATATTATTTTAAGGAAGGTAATTCACCGTATCAAGCAATCGGTTTGAATATATGGCTCGTATTATCCTTACATATAGTTGTGTATATTCTTCAATGGTTAATATTGACTTGGATAGCTTCAAAATATACTGCTCAATCCCTAAAAGAAAAGATTTATGGACATCCGATTATAACACTTATATTATTAGTAATATATTTACATGAATTACCATATCGTTATGCGAACAGTAGTTTGGGTAGTAACCTTGTAGGTATTTTTGAACTTACTATATATTACGCATTTCTTTTTTATATATATTGGTTAATTATTTGTTGGCTAAGCAAATTAATTTGGAAACGCCAGCGATATCAATGGATCTGGTACAATAAATTGGTTGATAAATTGATTGTTATTATACCAATTATCTATAAGTTTCTACTCGGAATAATTATCTCAATTGTAGTATTTATTAATCTATTTACTATTCTAACAAGGATTACTAATTATTCAGGTGTAGACATTTGGAAACTATTCCATTTTAATTAGGGAGTAATTATGCGAACAATTTGTAAAATAGTAGGCTTCGCTCTTTTTTATATATCAACAATAATTATGTTTTTATTCTGGTTTTCTGCAATGACGAAATGGCTTGGCTTTATTGGCAGCATCCTTGCTATTATAATTGCTCCAGGTCTCGTAATATTTCCGATTATATTTTGGGTAGTTGAGGGTGTGTTCCCAGCTTTTTACTTTATAATTTGGGGCATTGGTATAATAGGGATAATTATTGCCATGCTCTCATCTGCCAATGAGAGTAGATATTAAAATAACTTTAGTTGAAAAGGTGCTACTATGGAAATGAAGTATAAATAGGAAAAGATTATGCATTAGAAGAGCCGGTTCAGTATAGATGGAAAAAAGATGCGTTTATTAGGTCTCATTAGGAGGATAATTGGGATATTTAATCGTTAGAATCTTGACTGCTATATTATTACTTTGGTCCCTTGATAAGCATCCATATGGATATTATACTTTGCTTAGGTTTATTGTCTGTGGAGTAGCAGCATATGGGGCATATTTTGCACATAAGATTAACAACAAATCTTGGGTGTGGATACTTGCTATTGTAGCGGTTTTGTTTAATCCGATTAGGCCAATTTACTTAGACAGAAGTACATGGCATGCTATAGATATTATTGTTGCCGCTATTTTACTAATTTCATTAGCTTTTCTACGAGAATCAAAGCGAAAGATTGAGCCTGTTCAGCCAAAAGAGTTGCCTGCGGATAACAAAAAAACGCTACTTGACAATTACAAGAAGAAGTACAAGAAGATGTTAAGACTGAAGAAGATGTCACAGTTATTAGGGCCAAATAAGTTTATTTTGGCTCAATATTATTCAGATTATTGGAAGAGTTATCCAACAGATGAATCAGAATTTGATAAGTGCGTCAAGAATGGTATCTATTTTAACTGGGATAAGGATCACCCATTGCCAACTCCTCCAGAGGGATATAAATGGGAAAAGAATCCAATAGGGGGAATGCTCTCTGGAGATGAACCGAATTACCGGCTTTGGAGTATAAAGAAATTTGGATATTTGCCGAGTGAGGAATAAAATTAAGAAGACGTTTCTGTTTATTGGGTTAACCGGTATGACACCTTCCAGGAGGCCCCTGAGGTGCGTGGTCACCTCGAAGGTGTCTAACCAATAAGTATTGACAAAAATCCACTAATCGTATATATTAAAACGCTTTAGAAAGCATGTCTGCAGGAAAGGATGTGCTTTCTTTATTTTGTCCAAATTAGGAGTCCTCATGCTTGCCAAGGTGTTGTCCAGCGCGGTGTTGGGTATTGAAGCTTATTTGATTAAGGTGGAGGTAGATATCAGCGCGGGGTTGCCTACCTTTAATATAGTAGGCCTGCCGGATACCAGTGTGCGCGAGAGCCGGGACCGGGTGATGGCGGCTATCAAGAACAGCGAACTGGAATTCCCAACCAAACGTATCACCGTCAACCTGGCGCCGGCCGACATTAAGAAGGAAGGGGCCAGCTTTGATTTGGCCATAGCCCTGGGGATATTAGCGGCACACGGCCAGATACAGCCGGATAGCCTGAAAGACCATGTCTACCTGGGAGAGCTGGCATTAGACGGCTCCATCAGGAGCGTAAAAGGAGTTTTGCCGATAACGGTGGGATTGCGCGACAGCAAAATAAAAGGGATCTATGTCCCGCACCGCAATCGGCAGGAGGCTTGCCTGGCGGAAAACATGAAGGTATATCCTTTAAAGAACCTGAGCGAGTTAGTTAAGCATTTGAACAAAGAAAGCGCCATCAAGCCGCATAAGACCGATATAGGCGAAATATTTAATGTGAACTCGCAGTATGGCATCGATTTCAGCGATGTCAAAGGGCAGCTCTATGCCAAGCGCTCGCTTGAAATCGCCGCGGCTGGCGGGCATAACATACTTCTCGTTGGTCCTCCGGGTTCGGGCAAAACCATGCTGGCCAAAAGACTGACTACCATACTTCCTGATATGATCATGGAAGAATCCATAGAAACAACCAAGATACATAGCATTGTCGGCAACCTGCCGCATAACCAGGCCCTGATCGCTACGCGGCCTTTTCGCTCGCCGCATCATACTATAAGTGACGTGGCGCTGATAGGCGGCGGCGCTTATCCCAAACCGGGCGAAGTCAGCCTGGCGCACAACGGGGTGCTTTTCCTGGACGAACTGCCGGAGTTCCATCGCAACGTGCTGGAGGTATTGCGTCAGCCGCTGGAGGACGGAGTAGTGACCATCGCCCGGGCCCAATCGAGCCTGACTTTCCCAGCCAAATTTATGATGGTTGCAGCTATGAACCCATGCCCCTGTGGTTATAGCGGCGATCCTAAACAGGAATGCGTCTGCTCGGTCTTTAAGATACAGAAATATATGTCCAAAATATCCGGTCCATTGCTGGACCGTATCGATATGCACATAGATGTCCCGCGCCTGAAATACGATGAAATAACCCAGGAAACACTGGCGGAAAACAGCGCGGTGATCAGGACCCGGGTGAACCGGGCGCGGATAGCCCAAAGAGAGCGTTTCGCGGAAGAGAAACATGTCTATTGTAACGCCCACATGCAGGCCAGGCAAATAAGGAAATACTGTAAATTAGGTCCCGAATCGCAGGAAATGCTCAAACACGCCATCAATAAGCTTAACCTGAGCGCCCGGGCTTACGACCGGATACTAAAGGTAGCCAGGACCATCGCGGACCTGGAGGGAACGGCGCAGATCCAGACCCAGAATATAGCCGAGGCCCTGCAGTACCGCGGGTTGGATAAGAACCTTTTTAACTGATAGTTCGATTAACTCACTATCTAATCCTGAGCCCAGTCGAAGGATTCCTTTTTCCCTTGACACTACCCGGTAAATGTGATAACCTTTAACACAGTAAAGATAAAAAATCCGCGAAGGAAGGTGCAGAAAATGAAAAGAAATCTCACCGTAACTTTACTTTTTTTATTGGTCCTTTTACTCGCCGGCATATTGCAAGCCGGCGAATATGTTGTCCAGAAGGGTGATACCTTGTGGAGCATAGCCGGGAAAGAATTAAAGAATCCTGATAAATGGCAAGATATCTTAAAAGCTAACCCGAATATAAAGGATGCGCATTGGATACATGCTGGGGATAAATTGACCATCCCTGAAATGTCGGCAGCGACAGAAGCGGCCCCAGCCGCGGCGGAAGTGGCAGAGCCGAAACCGGTTGAAAAACCGGCGCCTGCCGTCGTCGCGGAGAAACCCGCAGAGAAACCAGCGCCGACCGTGACAGAAGAGAAAAAGGCAGTCGCTGAAGTCAAGGCGGAAGTGAAAGCCGAAGAAAAGAAAGAAGCGGCCCCGGCCGCGGTAGAGACGGCCAAGGAAGAAACCAAAGCTGACGATACGGCTATGCAATCAGAAGGGGCCGGCGAAGTCAAAAATGAAGCACCACCGGCGGTCAGCAAGGAAGTAGAGAAAGAGGTCGCCGCGGAAAGCACCCAACCGGAAAAATTCAACGTAAATTCAGCTACGAATCAGATAAGCACTAATGTAATGGGCAGTCTGACCCTGCAAACGGATAAGGCCCCGCCTTTCGAAACTGAATCCATCCCCCGCAGTAAATTCAGAGCGCAAGCCAAAATAGTCGGTTATAATCCGGCTGACCAGGATGCCAAGACCATGTTCGGCGCCGGGGATATAGTGGTCCTGGATGTCGGTACCAATAAGGGTCTGGAAGAAGGAATGACGGTAGCGATCTATAAGGTCGGCAAGTTGATGAGCGAGAGAGGGAACTTGGACGAGGCCAACCGGACAATGGAACAGCAAGATATGGCGGATAAGAAAGCCATGAACTCGGTCAATAAAATAGCCCAGGCTAAAGTCATAACCGTAAAAAAGAATACCTGTTATGTTGAGATACTGAGAAGCCTGGAACCGGCAGCTATCGGTGACCCGGTGAAATTTAGCAAATAAATATACCAGGCGGCGGAATTGTTCAGGAAACTATTCTTTCTGGCGATAATACTTATTTGTTGCATAGCTTTCTACCGTACGGGGCTGGAAAAAGCCCAGGTTTATGTGGATAGTCACAGCCAGCTGGACTGGGCGCCGCAGGCGCAATACTATATCGGGGATGTGTATTTCATGTCCCATGATTACGCGGCGGCGGAAAGATCATATGGCTTGGTCAAGAAGAACTATCCCAAAAGTTTCTATGCGGCCCGCGCCCAGTACAGTATCGCCAGGATATATGAAGAGCAGGATAATTACCTGAGGGCTAAGGTTGAGTATGAGGATTTCGTTAAGAACTATCCCAAAGACGGGTTTATTCATAAGGCCAAGAATAAATTGGATATCCTGAACCTTTTCAGAGAAAGCAAATAATAAACTCTGATCGAGTGAATGATAAAATGCCTAATAATTATTTCGGTAAGTTAATAAAAGACAGCTTGCGACAAAGAAATATCAGCTTGCGCCAGCTCTCAAGGAATGTCGGGCTGGACCCCAGCTTCCTCTCCAAGGTCCTGGCCGGGAAAAGAAACCCGCCCAGTGAAGAGAGAAGCTTGGTCAAGATCGCTCACTGCCTGGAGTGTGATGCCGATACCCTGGTATTATCAGCCGGCAGGATTCCCAGGAAATATCAAACTACGCGCAACCGGCGGAAGTTCCTGAATCTATTCAAGCAATTAAATGGCAAAACCCGCCTGCGCTAAAGCTACGGCGGGCAGGGATAAAACTAATGAAATTGGTAAGGATTGATCCTAAAGACAGCCTGGCTGTCTTTTTTGTTTGAGGGGCATGGAATGAAAATGGACAGTTGGCTGAGTTTAAACGCGGTCGGTTGCGCGTATAAATTGGCGCTTAAGAAGCTGGTGGATTTCTACGGGAGCGCGGAAGATGTCTTGCGCGTCAGCGACCAGGAACTCTGGCATAGCGGCCTGGCAGGTAAGGGATTTACTAAAGCGCGGGCTATGGCCAAAGATAAATTCAAGCTTGACAAAGAATACGAGCTAATGGATAAATACGGGGTTAAGGCCATAACTCTGGCCGATGACAATTATCCCATGAGCCTGCGCTACCTGCCCGACGCGCCGATAGTCCTCTATGTACAGGGAGAGGTATTGCGGCGGGACCTGGTGGCCATAGGTGTGGTTGGTACCAGGTTGTTCACGCCTTATGGCAAGTCTCAGGCCACCGAATTGAGTGGACAGCTGGCCGAAGCCGGCATTACTATAGTCAGCGGCCTGGCGCACGGCATTGATACTTTTGCCCACCGGGCAGCCCTGGATAAAGGCGGCCGTACCCTGGCTATCCTGGGCGGCGGTATTTCCAGGCTGTTTCCACCGGAGAATAAGGAACTGGCTCGGAGTATTAGCGCTAATGGCGCGGTAATATCAGAATATACGATGAGCGAGACGCCCACCCAGCAGACCTTTCCCTTGCGCAACCGGATCATATCGGGTTTGAGCCTGGGCGTGTTGGTGATAGAGGCCGATGTGAAGTCCGGTGCCTTGATCACGGCCAAATGGGCGGTATCCCAGGGGCGTGAGGTTTTCGCCCTGCCAGGGAATATTTCCAGCCGCTTTTCCCGTGGCACTAACAAACTGATCAAGGACGGAGCGAAGCTGGTGGAGGGCGTAGAAGACGTGATCGAGGAAATTAACTGCCTGAAGGGTCTGGCGGCCGGGAAGAAAAGGCCAGCCCAGCCCGAATTCGCCATTACCGGCCTTAATGAAGGGGAAGGTAATATTTACAGGTTGCTGGGCTCAGAACCAGTTAATATAGAATCGTTATGTGTGCAGACAGGATTGCCCATGGGGCGGTTATCACCGCTCCTGTTACAGCTGGAAATGAAAGAACTGATACAGGAAGTGGGCGGCAAGAATTATATCAGGGTTTAGAGGTTAGGAAATGATCGATAAATTAATCATAGTAGAGTCTCCAGCCAAGGCCAAGACCATCAGTAAATTCCTGGGCAGCGGTTACGTGGTGAAATCGTCCATGGGACATATCCGCGATTTGCCGCAGAGCGCCCTGGGCGTGGACGTAGAGAAGCAATTTGCTCCTACCTATGTCATACCCAAGGTCAAGCAGAAATTCGTCAAGGAACTCGCCGCCCTGGTAAAGCAGGCCAAGACCGTTTATCTGGCCACTGACGAGGACCGCGAAGGGGAAGCTATCGGCTGGCATATCATGCTGGCCACTAAAGCCGAACCGGCCTGTATCAAGCGTATCGTCTTCCATGAAATAACCAAGGAAGCCATCATGACTGCCCTGCAGAATCCCCGGCAGCTGGATATGTCCCTGGTGGAAGCTCAACAGGCGCGCCGTATCCTGGACCGCCTGGTAGGCTATAAGATCAGCCCGATCCTGGGCAAAAAAATATATTCCGGCTTGTCAGCCGGGCGGGTGCAATCCATCGCCTTGCGTTTTATAGTAGACCGCGAACGGGAGATACAGAATTTTGTTCCCCAGGAATACTGGGTTATCAAAGCGGAACTCAAGTCGCAGCAGAATGAGATCAAGTTCCTGGCCACCCTGGTCGGACAGGGCGATAAAAAATTCGCCAAGCTGGATATCAAGAACAAAGAAGAAGCGGAACGCATAGTTATGGACCTGAGCCAGGCTCCGTACATGGTGGAGAAGATCACCCGCAAGGAGACCAAGCGCAACCCCGCGCCGCCGTTCATTACCAGTACCCTGCAGCAGGAAGCGGTGCACAAGCTGGGCTTTACGGCGAAGAAGACCATGATGATCGCCCAGCAGCTGTACGAAGGTATCGACCTGAAAGTAAAAGGTTTCAGCGGCTTGATCACCTATATGCGCACGGACTCATATAATGTGAGCGCGCAGGCTCAGGCGGAAGCTAAAAATTATGTGCAAGAAAGATACGGGGCCAAGTACTTGCCTGAAAGCCCACGGGTCTATAAAACCAAAGTGAAGGGCGCCCAGGAAGCCCATGAAGCCATCCGGCCGACTTCCGTTCGCAATGTGCCGGAGGAAATAAAGAACTTCCTGACCGCCGACCAGTACCGCCTCTACGAATTGATCTGGCAGAGATTCCTGGCCAGCCAGATGGCCAGCGCCATTATGGACAATGTGTCTATCGATATCCGCGCCAAAGATTACCTGTTCCGGGCTACAGGACAGACTATAAAATTTGACGGTTTTATGGTATTATACATAGAGGAAGACGAGGAAGAGGAAACCGAAAGACAGGAAGAAGCCCCGGGCAAGGCCAAGCTGCCGCCGCTAACGGAAAAGGAGATACTGGTCCTGTTAAGGCTGTTGAACGACCAGAAATTCACCGAACCGCCGCCGCGTTTTAACGAAGCCAGCCTGATCAAGAACCTGGAGAAGTACGGGATAGGACGACCGTCCACTTACGCGCCTATTATCAATACCATTCTGGTCCGCAAATACGTTAAGCTCGAGAGCGGGAGATTCTATCCTGAACAGATCGGGTTCACCGTTAACGATATCCTGAAAGAAAATTTTGCCTCAGTGATAGACGTTGGTTTCACGGCCAAGATGGAAGAGGAACTGGACGATATAGCGGAAGGCAAGCAACAATGGACCAAGGTCCTGCAGGATTTCTATGTACCGTTCAGCCAGACCTTGAAAAAAGCGGCAGTGGCCATCAAGGACGTGAGCAAGGAAGAGCCTACCAGCGAGATCTGCCCACTGGACGGGGCGCCGCTGGTCATCCGCCAGGGCCCATACGGCAAGTTCATGGCCTGCAAGAATTTCCCTAAATGCAAATTTACGGCTAATATTGACGAGAAAGGGCAGCGTAAAGCGCCGGAAACGACCGATGAGAAGTGCGAAAAATGCGGCAAGCCGATGGTAGTCAAGTTCGGCCGCCGCGGTAAGTTCCTCGCCTGCAGCGGTTACCCGGCGTGCAAGAATACCAAACCTTTGCCTAAGAAATAAGCGTTTAAAGGACGGGTATGAAAGACCAGATCGGCGCTTTCCTCGAATACTTGCGGTATGAAAGAAACGACAGCCCGCATACGATCAGGAACTACCGGCTGGATCTTTTGCAGTTCCAGGAATTCTTAAAGGAACTAAGAATCAATTCTCTTAACGAGATAAACCACCTCGTGCTCAGGCAGTTTCTGGTCGACCTGAATAAAAAAAATTACCAGAAAACAAGTATCGGCCGTAAAGTAGCGGCATTGAAATCGTTTATCAAATTCCTGAATAAGAAAAAATTAATGGCCAGCAATCCGGCTAAATTCCTGCATGCCCCTAAACTGGACAAAAAACTGCCACGTTTCCTGGAGCTGGAGGAAATGCGGTTGCTGTTAGAGGCGCCGGCAAAGTCCGGATTCCGCGGTTTAAGGGATCGCAGTATCCTGGAAACACTATATTCCACCGGGATACGGGTAACGGAACTGGTCGGTTTGAATATCGAGGATGTCGATTACCTGGCCGGGCTGGTGAATGTCCGGGGTAAGGGCTCTAAAGAGCGGATAATCCCTATCGGAGAAAAGGCCCTGACAGTTCTTTATGATTACCTGGAAGAAAGAAAAAAGATCACCCGGGAACCTAAAGCGCTGCTGCTCAACCAGCGGGGACAACGCCTGACCGACCGCAGCATTAACCGTATCCTGGATCATTATATACGGCTGACCAGTGTCAGCAAAAAGATCAGCGCTCACGTGCTAAGGCATACGTTTGCCACACATTTGCTGAACGCCGGCTGTGACTTGCGTTCTATCCAGGAGATGCTTGGACATGAAAGCCTGGAAACGACGCAAAAATACACGCATGTCACCCTGGAGAGATTAAAAAAAGTTTACGAGAAAAATCATCCGCGAGCTTAGGATAATAGATGCCAGAGAGAATAAAAGACAAGAAGCACCTGACCCAATTGATCATAGAAGAGACCGGTTGTGACGCCGAGCAGGCGAAGCTGGTGCTGGATTCTACCGGTAACGACGTAGGTAAATCCATCAAGATCATCAATTCCCTGCTGAAGCAGATCATGGTATTAAAAGGCAAATTCAAGGCTGAAACGACAAATATTTACGGCCTGGTGGTATTGATTGCCGATATTAAGAACAACCAATTGCTGCGAGCCACCAATATTGTGACCTACAATCCGGGCATTTACCAGACCGGGTTGGACCAGCCCTGGCATGAATTCGAACGTAAATTATACGCCTTGCGCCTGGGTGAAGGCAGCCTGCAGGAATTGACGCAAAAACTGCAGAATAATATCAAGAGCTGGATTAACAAGGATAAGGACACCCAATTCTTTGAGGCACTGGTCAAGAATAACCGGGAACTGCTGGAAAGCCGGCTGGTCGAAGAGATAAAGGAGATCAGCCAGGACCAGAATATAAAGCTGGATATACAGCTGGATGAAGTGAACCTTTTGCAATTCAAGGAGCTGAAGGAAAAAATAGACGAGGATATTTCCAAGCTGCAGCTGCCGGAGAACCTGGTGGTGACCGAAGAAACCGCGGCTCTGGTCCTGGAAATAGAAATGGTCGGGGAGACGGATAAAAAGGGCCGCCTGGCGCGGGAACTGAAACCTGGTGAAACGGTCTGGGCCAAATTGACCGATGAGCGCGATATCGCCCAATACCTGGCCAAGCTCCTGGGCGGCCGGGTCAGGAACGAAGAAGGCCGGGAAGAGCTTATCCCCTTAACCGCTCCGGTAGAAGAGGTGGAGCCCGGCAAGGAAAAAGTCAGGGTGAAAGTGCGTTTCGGGCCGGCGATAATGGGGTTGGCGGAACTGTCACCGGATGACCGGGTAAGCGTGATCACCAATGGCCATAAGCTGACCCAGTGGTGGAAAGACTTGCTGAGAATATTTTCCTTGCAAAAATGACTTATTTATGATATCTTTAAAAAGATATTTGATAGAAATAAAAATTCGCAATGAAGGGGGGTGAAAAAATGTCAGTCATATCAATGAAACAACTGTTGGAGGCAGGCGTCCATTTTGGACATCAGACCAAGAGATGGAACCCGAAAATGGCCAAGTACATATTTGGTGAGCGCAATGGGATTCATATAATCGACCTCCAGAAGACCGTTAAGAAGATCAAGGAGGCCTACAAGTATATAGCAGACCGTGTAGCTCAAGGTGAATTTGTTCTTTTTGTCGGGACTAAAAAGCAGGCGCAGGAAGCGATCGGCTTGGAAGCGCAGCGTTGCGGGATGTTCTATATCAATCAGCGCTGGATCGGCGGGCTTTTAACTAATTATCAGACTATTAACAAGAGCATTGAACGCTTAAGTGAAATAGAGGAACTGAAAACTAGCGGCCGCATAGAACAACTGCCCAAGAAGGAGCAGTCGCAGATGGAGAAAGAAAGAGCCAAACTGCAGAAGCTTTTGGGCGGGATTAAAGGCATGAAGAAACTTCCCGGCCTGGTATTTATAGTCGATACCAATATAGAGCAGAACGCCGTCAAGGAATGCCGTAAGATGGAGATACCCATCGTAGGCGTAGTGGATACGGATTGCGATCCGGAACAGGTGGACCATTTGATCCCGGCCAATGATGATGCTATCAGGGCCATCAAATTGTTATCTTCCATAGTCGCCGACGCGTGCATCGAAGGCAAGCAGCAGTCCAAGGACGCCGCCGAAAGAGTAGCGGCAGCCGCGGCTGAAGCTCTGGCTGCGAAGAACGCACCGACCGCTACCGGTTTACCCGAACAGGCATAGTTTGTTTGGATCATATCAGGAGGTTACGCCTAATGGTAATTAGTATGGAGATGGTGCAGAAATTGCGCCAGGCTACAGGAGCCGGGGTCCTGGAATGCAAGAAAGCCCTGGAACAAGCGAAAGGCGATATCGAAGAAGCGGTCAAGATCCTGCGCACCAAAGGTATGGCGCAAGCGGAGAAAAAATCCGCCCGCACTACCAAACAAGGGTTGATCGCTTCTTATGTTCATATGGGCGGACAGTTGGGAGTGCTGGTGGAAGTTGACTGCGAAACCGATTTCGTCGCCCGTAATGAAGATTTCCAGAACCTGGTCCATGACCTGGCTATGCAAATAGCCGCGGCCAACCCGCTGTACGTGAAGCGGGATGAGATCCCGGCCGCTGTCCTGGAAAAAGAAAAAGAGATCGCCAGCTCGCAAGTGACCGGCAAACCGGCCAATGTGGTGGAAAAGATCGTTACCGGGAAATTAGAAAAGTATTATGAGCAGTTTTGCCTGCTGGACCAGGTATTCATCAAGGACGACAAGGTGAAGATCTCTGAGCTGCTGAAAGCGGCGATCGCGCGGATCGGCGAGAATATCGTGGTCAAGCGGTTTGTCAGGTTTAAACTGGGCGAAGAATAAAGCGCAGAGGAGAGCACATGGCTACTCCGTCATATAAACGCATCATGCTGAAATTGAGCGGTGAGGTTCTGAGCGGCGACAAAAAATCCGGGCTGGACTCGTCCATGCTGGATTTTGTCGCCAAACAGATAAAGGAAGTCAGCAAGCTGGGCGTCCAGATAGCCGTGGTCATCGGCGGCGGGAATATTTTCCGCGGGATACAGGCGGAGCGCTATGGCCTGGACCGAGTGGCGGCCGATTATATGGGTATGCTGGCCACGATTATTAACGCCATGGCCCTGCAAGACGCCCTGGAAAGAAAACACCAGGTATTTACCCGGGTGCAAACCGCCATTGAGATGCAGAAGATCGCCGAGCCGTATATACGGCGCCGGGCGATCAGGCATTTGCAGAAGGGGCGGGTGGTGATATTCGCCGGGGGCACCGGCAATCCCTATTTCACTACCGATACTACGGCGGCTTTACGCGCTGTGGAGATCGGGGCGGAAGTGGTGATGAAAGCCACTAAAGTCGACGGCGTGTATAACGATGACCCGGTGAAAAACCCCAAAGCCAGGAAATATAAAACTATTACCTACCTGGAAGCCCTGCAGAAGGGTCTTAAGGTGATGGATACGACCGCTCTTACCCTGTGCATGGATAACAAGATGCCCATCATTGTTTTTAATATCTACCAGCCGGGTAATATTAAGAAAGCGGTATTGGGAGAAAAAGTAGGAACGGTAATTATTTAAGAGAGTCAGTTGACCGGAAGGGAGCGGCGATGGCAAATTTAAACAGCGTTTTCGCGGAATTAGCGGAAAAAATGGATAAAGACCTGGAGAAACTGAAAGAGGAATTCACCGGGATCCGCACCGGGCGGGCCCATCCTTCGATGCTCAATGACATAAAAGTGGAGTATTACGGCAACATGGTTCCGTTACAGCAGGTGGCCAGCATCTCCGTACCCGAAGCCAAGCTCCTGGAGATCAAACCCTGGGATAAATCCGTGGTGGCCGAGATCAAGAAAGCGATCTTGAAATCCAACCTGGGCATTACCCCGGTAGACGACGGCCACATAATCAGGCTGACCATGCCTACTCCTACGGAAGAGGGCCGGAAAGAACTGGTAAAACGCGCCCATAAGCTGGCTGAGGAGAAGAAGATCGAATTGCGCAATATCCGCCGCCAGGCCAATGAGCAGGTGGACAAGCTGGAGAAAGATAAACAGATAACCGAGGACCAGAAATTCAAGGGTCATGAACACGTTCAGAAGACCAC
Source organism: Elusimicrobiota bacterium (assembly GCA_003153935.1). GTDB lineage: Bacteria > CAYTYR01 > UBA6262 > UBA6262 > UBA6262 > Fen-1174. The sequence goes on along the minus strand of PMCA01000035.1, from coordinate 41,882 downwards.
GGATGAACACGTCAAGAAGATAGACTCGATACTAGAAAACAAACAAAAAGAGATCATGGAAGTTTAAGGAGGTAATTACCATGTCCCATAAGATCAGCGACGCCTGCATAGCTTGCGGCGCCTGTATTGACAGTTGTCCCTCCGGCGCTATCGTTGAAGGGGAGAAATATTCCATAAAGGCTGAGGCCTGCACCGATTGCGGCGCCTGCGTAAGTAACTGCCCGGTGGAAGCAATCAGCCAAGGCTAATAATGGCCGACAAAAAACAATTACCGGGTCATATTGCTATTATCATGGACGGCAACGGCCGCTGGGCCAAAAGCCGGAAATTGCCCAGGGTATCGGGCCACGCCATGGGAGCAAAACGGGTCACGGAAATAGTGCAAGCTGCTTCCGACCTGGGCGTCAAGGCTCTCAGCCTTTACGCCTTTTCCACCGAGAACTGGTCTCGGCCGCAACAAGAGATATCCGCGCTGATGAAGCTGCTGGTATTTTATTTGCAGCGACAGGTAAAAAAACTGACGAAAAATAAGATCCGCTTTGTCGCTTCCGGCAACATCGCCGGACTACCGGAAACCGCCCGCCAGGTAATATTGAACACCATAGAGAAAACCGAGAATAACCGCGGCATGATCTTTAACCTGTGCGTTAATTACGGTGGCCGTCAGGAGATCGTGGATGCCTGCCGCCGGATAGCGGAGCAGGTGGTCACCGGACAGAAACAGATCGGCGATATAGATGAAGCAGTAGTGACCGGCAGCCTGTATTATCCCGAACTGGCGGAAGTGGACCTGTTGATCAGGACCAGCGGTGAGGAACGGATAAGCAATTTTCTTTTATGGCAGATCGCTTACGCCGAATTATATTTTTCTCCGGTATTCTGGCCGGATTTTACCAAAATTGATCTCTTGGCAGCCATTGCCGATTACCAGGAAAGGGAGAGGCGTTTTGGAGGAATTTAAGAAAAGGATATTAACCAGCATTATCGGCATCCCCCTAGTCTTAACCGCGATCTATCTGGGCGGGCCGGTTTATCTGCTTTTTATAGAAACGGTGATCATACTGGGCCTGCTGGAATTCTTCCAGCTGACCAGGTTGACGGACCGCAGCCTGAAGATCATCGGAGTGGTCAGCGCCGTACTAATGAGTTTAGTGATTTACCTGAACAACGGACAGAATCATATTTTCCACAATAATCCTTCAGACTTCCTGATCACTTTAATATTCCTGGCACTGCTCTTATCCGCCATTTTCCGGTCGGACCTATCTCCAGCCTGGCCCAATATCATCCTGGTTTTTACCGGCATCTTTTATGTTGCCTGGAATTTAAGTTTCCTGCTCCTGATCCGGGAGGAATTTGCCTGGGGCCGTGAATATATCTATTTAATTTTCGCCGTTATTTGGGCAGTAGACATCGGCGCCTATTTTACGGGTGTCAAATGGGGCCGGCATAAGCTGGCGCCACAGATAAGCCCGCATAAATCATGGGAAGGCGCGCTGGGCGGGGTAATCTTCGGATTAGCAGCGGTGGCCGTAATCAAAATATCATTCCTGGCGCAAAAACCCTGGCTGGGCTGCCTGGCTCTGGGCCTGGCGATCACCATCGTTGGACAATTGAGCGACCTGGTAGAGTCGGCACTGAAGAGAAATTACGGCGTTAAGGATAGCGGTTCGCTGTTGCCGGGACACGGCGGGATCCTGGACCGCTTTGATAGTATCTTATTGAGCGCTCCTATAGCGTATTACCTGATCAAATTCTTGCTGTAACCGGAATTGATATGAAAAACGTTCTTATTTTCGGCTCCACCGGGTCTATCGGTGTAAATACCCTGCGGGTCATAGATGACCTGAAGGGTCAGTTTAAAGTAAAGGGGTTGACCGGTCATTCTAATTTATCTTTGCTGGAACTGCAAATAAGGAAGTACCGACCGGAAGTAGTCGTGGTAGGCTCCAGACAAGACGCGCAGTTTCTTAAGCGTAAATACCGTAATCTTAAAGTGTTAAGCGGACCCGGCGCCCTGACCAAGGCAGCAGGTTGGCCGGGAGTTGACCTGGTCGTTTCATCCCTGGTAGGTTCATGGGGGTTGGAACCAACTTTGAGGGCCATTGAAAGAGGCCGGGACATCGCCCTGGCGAATAAAGAAGTGCTGGTTATGTCCGGCCAGATAATGATGAAAGAGGCTAAACGGCGCGGGGTTAATATATTACCTGTTGACAGTGAACATTCCGCCATCTGGCAGTGTCTCAAGAATGAACCGGTCCGCAATATTAGCAGGATCATACTGACCGCCAGCGGCGGCCCGTTCTGGCAGCTTCCCGCCGGGGAACTGAAGAAGGTGGACCTGGCGCGCACCTTGAACCATCCGACCTGGAACATGGGCAAAAAGGTTACCATTGATTCAGCTACCTTGATGAATAAGGGTTTTGAAGTGATAGAAGCCCATCACCTGTTCGGGGTCCCGCTGAACAAGATTGAAGTTCTTATCCATCCGGAGAGTGTTGTTCACTCCCTGGTGGAATTTAATGACGGATCCCAGCTGGCCCAGTTGTCTACTGCCGATATGCGCCTGCCGATCCAATACGCTTTGTGTCATCAGGAGAGGCAACCTAATAAGATCAGCCGGCTGGACCTGACCAAAGTAAAAACACTTAACTTCATCAAACCCGACCTGCAGAAATTTCCCTGTTTGTCCTATGCTTATAAAGCGGCGGCCCGGGGCGGGACCTTGCCGGCGGTCATGAGCGCCGGCGATGAAGTAGCCGTGGAGTATTTCCTGGCCGGTAAAATTTCTTTTGTCCAGATCAGCCAGGTGATCCGCGCGGTAATGGCTAAACACCGGGTGGTCGCGAATCCCGGCATAGACGATATCTTAAAAGCAGCGGACTGGGCGCGCCAGGCGGCCAAAAAAATAATCGACAGGATCGGTAAATGCTAACTACGATCATAATTATTATTGCCTTCAGCATACTGGTGGTTTTCCATGAGTTCGGTCATTTTATTATCGCTAAACTATTGAAGGTGAAAGTAGAGAAGTTTGCCTTGGGGTTCGGGCCGGAATGGCTGGGTTTTTCCACTAAGGAAACTCGTTACAGTCTTAACCTGATACCGCTGGGCGGCTACGTCCGTATGCTGGGAGACGAACCCGGCAGTGAAGGAGTTGATTCGCCTTTCGGTTACCTGGCGCAGAAATGGTACCGGCGCGCTTTGATCGTGGTTTTCGGACCGATAACTAATTTTATCCTGGCTGTCCTGCTTTTCACGATGATATTTATGGTCGGGGTCCCGACTGCAAGCACAAATCGAATTGGTGATGTCTTTAAAAATACACCAGCCTTCACAGCAGGATTAAAACCCGGTGACACAATTGTTAAAATCAACAATAAGCCGATTAATGTTTGGGAGGATGTATACAATATTGTCCATCCGAGTGCCGGTAAAGCACTTGACCTGATAATAAAAAGGGACGGGCAGGAGATTAAGTATAGGATTATACCAGAGTATAATACGGAAAAGAAAGTTTGGTTGATGGGTATTAGCCCTGAGAAGGAGAAGTTTGGCCTTTTAACTGCGTTATATAAAGGTTGTAACGAAACATATTACTGGACTGAGTTAACTTTAAAAGCTATATGGTGGATGTTGACGGGAAAAATTGCTCCTGAAGTATCTGGTCCGGTGGGCATAGCCCAGATGATCGGAGAAGCCGCCAAGGCCGGGTTTGCCAGCTTGGTAGGATTTATTGCTGTTTTAAGTATAAACCTGGGGGTTTTTAACCTATTCCCGATTCCGATATTGGACGGGGGACATATTATGTTCTTAATAATAGAGGCGATCAAAGGCAAGCCGGTTAGCTTGAAGAAGATCGAGATGGCGCAGAAGGTTGGATTGACTTTATTGATAATGATATTTCTTTTTGCCACGTATAAAGACATCATCAGGTTGTTGTTACCGGGACCTAAGTAGAGCCGATGACGGTTGGCAGTCCGTCCCGATAGATCGGGACTCGCGGATGGCAGTAAGAACAGGAAAATAAATGGAAAGCAGTAAAAGAAATAAAACCAAAGTTATAAAGATCGGCAAAGTGAAGATCGGCGGGCAGAATCTGGTCGCGGTCCAGTCTATGACCAAGACCGCCACCACTGATGTTAAGGGCACGGTGGCCCAGATCAAAAGGCTGGAAAATGCCGGTTGTGAGATCATCAGGGTAGCTGTCCCGGATCAGCAATCAGTTCTGTGCCTGGCTAAAATTAAAAAACAGATCAGGATACCGCTGGTGGCAGATATACATTTCCACTGGCAGTTGGCTTTAGAAGCCATTGAACAAGGCGTTGATAAGATCAGGATCAATCCCGGCAACATGAACAAAGAAAACCTGCAGGCGATAATTACCGCCGCGAAAAAAAAGAATATCCCCATACGTTTAGGCGTTAATTCGGGCTCGCTCAGGAAAGCCGGCAAGCACGGCGGGGGGGATAAAGCGGATGAAATGGTGGCCTCGCTGATAGATTATGTCCGCTTCTTTGAAAGGGCGAAATTCAGGAATATAGTCGTTTCCCTAAAAGCTACGGATGTGCCCACGACCATTAAGGCCTACCGGCTGGCAGCGGAGCGGCTTGATTATCCCTTGCATTTAGGGATAACGGAGGCCGGTCCTGCGGAAACCGGTATTATTAAATCCAGCGTGGGCATTGGTGCTTTGCTGGCTGAGGGCATAGGCGACACGATCCGGGTGTCATTAACTGCCGCCCCCGAAGAAGAAGTTACTGTCGCTTACGCCATACTGCAGAGTCTAGGACTGCGTCAGCGTTTCCCGGAGATCATTTCCTGCCCGACCTGCGCCCGGGCCCGTATAGATATAATAGGACTGGCGAACAAGCTTCGCGCAGAAATAGGCAGCGTCCCGGCCAGCAAATGGAAACTCCCCCTGAAGATCGCGGTCATGGGTTGCGTAGTTAATGGACCGGGTGAAGCCAGGGAAGCCGATATCGGCATTGCCGGCGGTAAGGGTGAAGGACTTTTTTTCAGCAATGGTAAAGCCATCCGCAAGGTAGCGGAAAGCAAGTTACTGGATACGCTGGTTAAGGCTTTATCCAGGTACAGGAAACCATGAATAATAACGGCGGCATGAAATCACAAGCTATCATAATCGTCCTGGTAATTGCAGTTGTATTTTTTGGCCTGGTCAGGTATCGTCAGGTAATGGGGGATAGCTATTACCGGACCGGTACCACGGCGCTGCAAGAGGGCCAGCATGCCAAGGCCGAGATCTATTTGAAGAAAGCGCTGGCTTTGACGCCTAAAAGTTCCTGGGCCGGGCAGGCCCGGAATGAATTGAGCTTTTGCCAGATAGTGCTAGGGGAATCGACCGCCCCGGCCGGCATGGAGATATTTTCCCTGACGGATTGGCTCAGCAGTCCGGTTTCGCTGGCCATGATTGCCGCCATCCTGGGGCTGTTATCCTTAGGTATCTTTTATCATTTTAAGAGGCGGGCCAGGATACGCAAGCTGGAAGAATACGTAGTCTATCTCAAACGGGTGGAGCACAGGATTAAAGCCCATATGAACCCTTCGATAGAGGGAATGAATAAGACCACCTTTGACGGCAGCGTCGATTATGAGAACTACATCAATTATTACAAGAGATCGGAATACGCGACCTTCGCCAAATGCGTGGTTGGTGAATTCCATTTAAAGCAGCATCCCAATGACATAGATTTGATACAGAGCTTGGAGAAAAGTTACCTGGAATTTGCCAAGGGATTCCCCGATTCTAAACTGCATGAGGAAACACAGCAGAAACTGGCTAATTTGTATTTCTTCACCTTGGATAATTACGAGCAGGCCAAAGCCGTTTACAAATGGATCATCGAGAAATATCCGCAAAGCAAATGGGTGAAGATAGCGCAGGCCCGCAGCAAATTAATCGAGGATAACCCCGAGGGAAATTACGATCCGCTGCGCTACTATATCAAAGCTGAACGCTATTACGAAGATAAGAAATATCCGGAGAGCCTGGAACAATTCGAAAAGCTGATAGCCACTTTCAGCGAGAGCAAACTGGCGGTCGAGTCCCAGTATGCCATCGCCGATATCTATATGTTCAAGACCAACCAGACCGACCGGGCCATTGCCGAATATCAGAAGATTATCGACCATTACGGGCAGAGCCCTTTTGCCGGTAAATCCCAGTATAAGATCGGTGAATGCTACAAGAAACTGCAAAAGTACCCCGAGGCGATCAAGGCCTATGAAAGTTTTATCGTTAATTACCCGCAAACAGAATTCCTGGATTACGCCTATTATTACATCGGCTATTGCTGCGAGCAGATAAAAGACGCGGCCCGGGCGCTGGAGATATATAAAAAGATATTACAGGATTTTTCCGGTAGTATCTGGGTAGTAGTGGCGGAGTCCCGGATCGCGGCCCTGACGCCAAAATAGAACCGGTTTAAATCAGAGAGAGCCTAATGAATAAATATATTTTTATCTTCACTGCGGGTCTGGTTTTTTCCCTTATCCTGACCCCGATCGCCATGATGCTGGCCAGGAAGCTCGACATCCTGGACCACCCCAATGGCATCAAGAATCACCGCCAGCCCATCCCGTACCTGGGAGGTCTGGCTATTTATTTTAGTTTTGTCCTGGCGATAGCGGTGGCTTTGTTCCATGGACTGCGTTTCCGGGAGATAAGCGTTATCCTGATCGGCGCGACCCTGATCATGATCCTGGGACTGGTGGATGATATCCGGCCGCTCAATTTCAAGACCAAGTTGATCCTGGAAACCCTGATCGCCTCCATGCTCATCTTCTTCGATATCAGGATCAAGTTCCTGACTCCCGATTACATCGCCATTTTCNNCCCGCGCTGAACCTGATAGACATCATGGACGGTTTATCCGGCGGAGTGGCGGTGATCGCCGCGCTGGCTTTTCTTTTTATCAACCCGCCGACCGAACAGATGTATGTCAATTATACCGCGGCCGCACTAGCCGGGGCCACGTTAGGGTTCTTGAAGTATAATTTCCCTCCCGCCAGGATATTCATGGGGGACAGCGGCAGCCTGGTATTGGGGTTTATCCTGGCGACCTTAAGCATCGGGACCAGTTACAGCAACGTTAATAATATCGCTCTCTATGCGCCCATATTAATACTGGGTATCCCAATCTATGATACTTTCCTGGTCATGATCCTGCGTTTTAAGCAGGGCAAATCCATATTCCGGGGCAGTCCCGACCATTTCGCGCTAAGACTGGAAAAGTTCGGCTTCAGCCGCCGTAAGGTAACCTGGTTAACCTACATGGTATCTATATGTCTATGCTCGGCGGCATTCCTGATCACCAAAGCCACCTTTAGCTGGGCGTTGACGATTTATATCCTGGTCGCCATTTTTTCCCTCGGCATGGGATACAATTTAAGCAAGGTGAATATGGACAAGGCCAAACATCATGAGTAAGCCCGTAGTTATTTTAGGAGCGGGGCTTTCCGGATTGAGTTGCGCCCTGCATCTGGGTCAAAAGATCGGCTACGGCCTGTATGAGAAGGAAAAAACAGTCGGTGGCTTGTGCCGCAGCGTCAGCCAGGACGGGTTCTATTTTGATTATACCGGTCATTTATTGCACCTGCGCCAGGACCCGTCTGCCGCTCTGGTAAGATCCCTGCTGGGGAAAAACCTGAATCATCTTAACCGTAATAGCTGTATCTATTCACACCAGACTTTTACCCGTTATCCGTTCCAGGCCAATACCTATGGATTGCCGTCTAAAGTGGTTAAGGAATGCGTGCTTGGTTTTTTACAGGCAAGGTTAAAGCCGCGGAAACAATCCGGCAATTTTTATGACTGGGTTATAGCTAATTTTGGTTCCGGCTTTGGCCGGCATTTCTTCTTTGGTTATAATGAGAAGTTGTGGACCCTGCCAGTGAAGTATTTATCTAGCGGCTGGGTGGGGAAGTATGTACCCCGGACCACAGTCGAGGAAGTTATAACCGGGGCTTTGTCCGACCAGACCAAAAAATTTGGTTATAACGCCACATTCTGGTATCCTAAATATAAAGGGATCCAGAGTTTATCTGATGCACTGGCAGCCAGGACCGGCCACGTGAACTTGGCGGAGAGCGCCCTGAAGATCAATGCCAGGGATAAAGCGGTTCTTTTCAGCTCTGGCCGGGTTGATCATTATCAGCGACTCGTCAGCACTATGAGCCTAAAAGAGCTGCTGAATATGATAGAAGACTTGCCTGCCGCGGTAAGGAAAGCGGCGGGACATTTAAGATATAACTCGATTTTGAATATAAACCTGGGAGTAAGTCCAACTCTTAAAAACGACAAGCACTGGATATATTTCCCAGAAAAGAAATATCCATTCTACCGGATAGGTTTCTGCAGTAATTTTTCCGCCTATAACCATCCGCGGAATACCAGCTCTCTCTATGTGGAGATTGCCGGCCGGCCGGGACAGTGGGACGGTAACACAGGAGACATTGAACGCCAGGTGAAGCAAACCGTGGCCCTGATGCGCCAGATTGGCTTACTGGAACGCGACTCAAAGATAATCACCGTCAGGAATTTTGTGATCGAACCGGCCTATTGCATTTACGACCAGAAGCGGGAGTCGAGTCTTAAAGTTATAAATGATTACTTGCGAACCAGGGGTATTCATTCCATCGGCCGTTATGGCGCCTGGGAATATTCAGCGATGCAGGACGCCCTGAACTGGGGCGAGCGTACTGCCACGAGCATAAAAGAGGACTTATGTTAAAAGAGAAAACCTGCCTGGTAACGGGCTGCGCGGGATTCATCGGTTCACACTTAACGGAAAAGCTTCTGGCTGACGGGTATGCGGTCATTGGCGTGGATGCCCTCAGGGATTATTATGACGTCGCGATCAAGAAACAGAACCTGAACTCGCTGAAGCATGATAATTTTGAATTTATTGAAGCGGACCTGAATGAACTGGACCTGGGATCTATAGTTAAGAGGGTATATCACGTTTTTCATGAAGCCGCCCAGGCCGGGGTCAGGAATAGTTGGGGACAGGAATTTGGCATTTATGTAAATGACAATATCATGGCCACGCAGAAGCTTCTGGAAGCGCTCAGAGGACAGAAGGATAAGAAAATGATCTTCGCCTCCTCCAGTTCCGTTTACGGCGATTCCACCCAGGATGAACTGGTGGAGAAAGCGGTTTTAAACCCTGTTTCCCCTTATGGGGTTACCAAACTGGCCGCCGAGAAATTAGTCCAGGTATACTGGAAGAATTACGGCGTGCAGGCGCTCGGTTTGCGCTATTTTACCGTCTTTGGACCGAGACAGCGTCCGGACATGGGATTATTCAAATTCATTAAAGCGGCTTTGAAGAATGAAGAGATTGAGATCTATGGTGACGGCAGCCAGAAGAGGGATTTTACGTATGTCACTGATATTGTGGAAGCCAATATCCTGGCCCTGAATAACTTCCGACCCGGGGAATGCTTTAATATTGGCAGCGGCAGTAATTTGACCGTAAATGAGGTGCTGAGTAAAATAGAAAAAATATCGGGTAAAGGTTTGGCGGTAAGATATACGGAGAGAGCCAAGGGGGATGTGATTAATACTTTGGCTAATATCGGTAACGCGCGTAAACAGCTCGGATATGACCCGAAGATGAATTTCGAGCAAGGCCTTTTAAGCCAGATCGAATACATGCGAAAGAGCCTGAAAATTGGATAAGATAAAGATCGCCCACATCATTACCCAGCTGGAGCTGGGCGGAGCCCAGGAAAACACCCTTTATACCGCCACCTACCTGGATCCGGCACTCTATGAAACATACCTGGTTACGGGCCCGGGCGGCTTGCTGGACCAGGACGCTAAGATCAATCTGGGCCAGCGGCTGTTATTTGTCCCAACCCTGGTCAGGCGGCTTTGTCCCGGAAAAGACTTGCTGAGCCTGATAAAAATATACCGTATCTGCCGGCGCTATAATTTTGATATAGTTCATACGCATTCTTCCAAAGCGGGTATATTGGGACGCTGGGCCGCTAAATTCGCCGGCGTTAAGGTGATCATTCATACTTTCCACGGGTTCGGCTTCAACGACGAGCAAAAATTCTGGACCAGGTGGTTGTTCATCTGGCTGGAAAGATTAACCGCCGGTATCACCTCCAGGCTGATAGTAGTGTCGGGAGAAAATACGAAGAAAGCTCTCAAGTTGGGTATCGGGCATGACCAGCAATACCAGGTAATACACAGCGGGATCAAGACCGCGGCTTATCGGGTCAAAGTTAATATAACCGAAGAGAAAAATAAATTGGGCATTCCGCCGACTGCTCAGGTGGTGGGCATGGTTGCCTGCTTCAAGCCGCAGAAGGCGCCGCTTGATTTTGTCAGGATGGCGGCCCTAATCAGCAAGGAACTGCCGGAAACCAGGTTCCTCCTGGTCGGCGATGGCGAACTCAGGCCGCAGATCGAGAAACTCAGCCGTGAGCTGGGACTGGAGAAACACCTGGTACTCTCCGGCTGGCGCCGTGATGCGAATGTAGTCCTGCAACTAATGGATGTGGTTGTCCTGACTTCCTTATGGGAAGGCCTGCCCAGGGTAATAGTGGAAGCGTTCGTCTCTCGTAAACCGGTAGTGGCCACGCCGGCGGACGGGGTCAAAGAAATTGTTAAAGACGGCATCACTGGATATTTAGCTGATTTTCACCAGCCGGGGATAATGGCGGAGAAAGTGATATCTTTGCTTAAAGATCCAGAGGCGGCGCAGAAACTGGCCGCCGCAGCAGCCGCCTTGATACAGGCCTCCGGAGATTTTGATATTGATGAAATGGTGCAGGAACAAAGCAAACTGTATCTAAAAATATTGACTAAGGGAGTTTAAATTGCCTGCCAACGACCATCTACTAAAAATGAAAACCATTATGATAATGGTTCTGCTGGGCGGCGCCGCTTTTATACCCAATATCCCGTCCCTGATGGGCGATACTCTACTGATAGTAGGCGTCTTTGTAACCCTGGGCATCTGGTTGACGCAGATGATAATGGCCGGCAAGATCTCTACCCGGTCGACTCCGCTGGACAATCCCCTGATCCTGGCTATACTGGTAGGGCTGATCGGCTTCTTTAAATCGCCTCATATCCTGGAGAGCCTGATGGCTCTGCTGAAGTTTTTATCGCTGCTAATATTCGGCCTGATCCTGCTCAATTACGAAAACCGGAACGCCCTGGTAAAGTATATTTACCGGTTGGTCATCTGGTTAAGTTTCATTTTGGCGGTGCTGTCTATATATGAGTACTTTTTCGGTCTATGGGGAATACCGGCCGGTGGCAGGGTGCTCTCGACCTTTCCCAATCCCAATCATTTTGCCGGTTTCCTGGCCTGCGGCTTGACCTTTATCTGTTACCAGCTGTTTTACGGTACGATGGAAATAAAGGACCGCTTTTTATGGGTCTTAGTCATAGCGGTGGAACTGACCGCCCTCTGGTTGACTAAATCCAAGGGCGGCGCCTTAAGCCTGGGGATAGGTATATTTGTGATCTTGTTCATTTACCGGCGCAAGTGGTCCTATATTTTCGCCGGCTTGGCCGCTGCGGCGCTGGTACTGATCGTCATGACTCCGCTGCGCGGCGTGGTTTTCAGCCGCGAGATACATGATCCTTACACTTTTGAGAAAGTGGCTTTATACAAGGAGACGATCAATTATATCAAGGATTATCCCGTTTTAGGTACGGGACTAGAGACTTTCAGGTACTATTTCCCGCGTTACAAAACCATGCCCGGGCTGCGTTCCGCTCCGTACGTGCATAACGAATTATTGAACATCTGGACCGATTTCGGCCTGCCGGGAGTGGCGTTATTTATCTGGATACTGGTTGTCTACTTCCGGAACGCATCCAGGCAGGTAGGGATAGAAAAGAATAGTGCTATGATCGGTTTTGTAGCAGTGGTTACTGGAATACTGGCGCAATCAATGATAGAATTCAACCTGCATTCCCCGGGGCTGGCTATGATATTCATGGCCTTGCTGGCGGTCACGGTAAGCCTGGCCAAAGAGAAACAGGGTAAGATCGCCGAGATCAAAGTGGTGAGAAGGAATTTATGGCTGGGACTTTCCTGGGGCCTGGTAATTTTACTGGCCGCCATACTGTCCATGCCGGTAATAGCCGCCAATCAGGAAGAACAGGGTGATATGGCCGCTAACAACCTTAATTACCTTGAATCCATGGTCTACTACGACCGGGCCATGAAATTTAACCCTATTGATCCGGAGATCATGAGCAAGGCTGGTATAACTTTTTATAATGAAGGCATGCAGCTGAAAGACGGTATCTTTATCTGGGCAGCCGGGCATTACCTGGAAAAAGCGGCACACCTGCAGTCGCTGAATCCTTTCCGTTACCGGACCCTGGCTGATTTCTACTGGCATATAGGGCAGAAAGAAAAGGCGATCGAGGTCTACCGGCAGGTACTGGTGCTGGCTCCCAACGTAGAGGAGTTCCGGAAGGAATTTGCCCATCTCCAGGGCGCAAAAAAACCTTGAATATTTTGCTTATTTTCGGTATACTTATTAAATTAAATTGCGGGAAATAAGGAGCTTAATTTGGGACAAACAATCATCGAAAAAATATTCTCCAAACACGCCGGCAAAAATGTCGCGGCTAACGAGATAGTCATCGCGGAAATTGATTTTTGCCTGGGGCAGGACGGCACCAGCGGCATCGTTATCGACAGTTTCAAAAAGATGAACGCGACCCGGGTTTTTGACAGCAAGAAGATGGCTGTAATTATCGACCATTCATCGCCCAGCCCGAATAGCGGCGTCAGCGCCATACATAAGAAAATTAGGGATTTTTCACTGCAGCAGAAACTGCAGTTTTTTGATGTCGGCCAGGGGGTTTGCCACCAATTAGTTCCGGAAAGAGGATTCGTGGTGCCCGGAGATCTGGTCGTAGGCGCGGATTCCCATACCTGCACTTACGGCGCGCTTAATGTCGCCGCCACCGGCATGGGGTCGACGGACGTGGCCGCCTGTGCCGCTACCGGACGTAACTGGTTCAAAGTACCGGAGTCTATAAAATTCATCTGTAACGGTAAATTACCCAAAGGCGTGTACAGCAAGGACCTGATACTATTCCTAATCGGACAGGTAGGCGCGGACGGGGCCACTTACATGTCCTGTGAGTATACCGGGCCGGCTATCAATAACCTGAGCGTGGACGCCAGGTTCACCATATCCAATATGGCCATAGAGATGGGGGCTAAGTTCGGCTTGATGGAGTGCGATAAGAAGACCTTGGATTGGGTCAAGAAACATTCCCGCAAAAAATTCCTGTGCCAGAGCGCCGATCCCGACGCCAAATACTTCCGGACCCTGATCTTTGACGTCAGTAAACTGGAACCGCAGGTAGCCAAGCCGCATCAAGTGGATAATGTCTGCCCGGTCAGGGAAGTGGCTGGTACGGAGATCGCCCAGGGGTTTATCGGCACCTGCACCAACGGCCGAGTGGAAGACTTCGGCATTGCCGCGAAGATACTCAAGGGTAAGAAGATAAAAAAGGGAGTGCGTCTGATCGTCGCCCCGGCCAGCAACTGGATTCTCAAGGAAACCATGAAAAAAGGATATATCGATACTTTACTGGATGCCGGCGCGACCCTGGTCACGCCCGGCTGCGGACCCTGCGTGGGAACGCACAACGGGGTGCCGTCAGACAATGAAAATGTGATCTCTACTGCCAACCGCAACTTTAAAGGCCGGATGGGCAACCCGAATGCGTTTATATATCTGGCGTCCCCGGCTACCGTCGCGGCTTCGGTCATCACCGGCAAGATCACCGATCCCCGGAAACACCTTAAATAATTATGAGGAGACGTAATGATATTCCAAGGTAAAGCGCGCAGGTTCTCACAGGATAACGACATTAATACCGATTATATAATCAGCGGTCGCTATAAGTTCAAGATCCAGGACCCGAACGAGCTGGCTACCCACGTGATGGAGGATCTGGATCCAGGGTTTTTCCAGCGTCGCCAGGATGGCGATTTTATCGTAGCCGGCAGGAATTTTGGCTGCGGATCATCCCGTGAGCAGGCGCCCCAGGCCATCAAATACGCCAGGATCAGCGCGGTCATGGCCAAGAGTTTCGCCCGCATATTCTATCGCAACGCCTTCAATATCGGCTTGCCCTTGATCGAATGCGATACCGACCAGATCAAGGACGGTGATGAATTGAAACTGGACCTGGCTAAAGGCGTGGTCACTAATATTACCCAGAATAAGGATATAAAGATCAAACCGCTGCCCCCGGTTATGTTAAGCCTGCTGCAGGACGGCGGACTGGTGGAACATATCAAAAAACATCATGGTTTTAATTTATAGAAATAGGTCCATAAAACTTAGCGAGGTGTGAAATGGCGGCTAGTAAAGGGACTATTCTTACCGTAGACGACAATTATGACATCCAGGAGATACTTAAGCTGACGCTGGAGAATGACGGTTATGAAATAAAACAGGCGTTTAACGGTAAGGAAGCGATCGATCAGGTGAAGAGCATGCCTCCCGACCTGATCATCCTGGATTTCATGATGCCGGAAATGAACGGGCATGAAGTGGCCAAGATCCTGAAAGGTGATATTTTATACCGGCACATCCCGATCATCATGCTGACCGCCAAAGGCGAGGTGGACGATAAGGTGAAAGGTATTGAAGCCGGTGTAGATGATTATGTCGTCAAACCGTTCGAGCCCATTGAACTGCTGGCGCGGATCAAGATGATACTGCGGCGCACTATGACCTCACTGGACGCCAATCCGCTCACCAAACTGCCGGGAAATATTTCCATCAAGCAGGAGATCAACAAGAGGATCGAGAAAAAAGAGAAAATGGCGGTCTGCCATATCGACCTGCGCCAGTTCAAGGCCTTTAACGATAAATACGGGTTTGAGCACGGGGACAAGGTCATTAAGTTCACCGGCGAATTGATCACTAATGTGGTCAAAACCATGGCGCGCGAGCATGATTTTGCCGGACATATCGGCGGGGATGACTTTATTATCATCTGCGGACCAGATATCGTCGACAAGATATGCCAGGAAGTGCTCAGTCGCTTTGACGCTGGTATCACCGGTTTCTATTCGGCTGAGGACCGCTCCCGGGGCTATATCATCAGCCACGACCGCAAGGGCAATATCAATAAATTCCCGGTCATGACCATGTACATAGCCGTAGTCACGAACGAGCGGATCAGCCTGGAATGCGCGGAAGAGATAGGAGAAATCGGCGCCGACCTGGGTAATTACGCCAAGACGTTCTCTAAGAGCGTCTATATCAAGGACCGCCGGGCGGAACCAGGAAAAGAATAAAAAACAAAAATCAGGAAGGGGAATATTTAGTGAGTAAAGTTTATAACGTGACATTGATCCCGGGAGACGGGATCGGGCAAGAGATCAGCGAAGCTACCCGCCGGGTGGTGGAAGCCACCGGTGTCAAGATAAATTGGGACGTACAGGAAGCGGGAGCCGACGTGATCGAAAAATACGGTACGCCGCTGCCGGAGGCTGTGCTGGCGTCCGTGCGCAAAAATAAAGTAGCGCTCAAAGGGCCGTTAACCACGCCCATAGGCACCGGATTCCGCAGTGTCAACGTGGCGTTGCGCAAAGAGCTGGACTTGTATACCTGCTTGCGTCCCTGCCGGTCTATCGTTGGGGTTAAATCTTATTATAAGGACATTGACCTGGTAGTAGTCAGGGAAAATACCGAAGACCTGTACGCCGGAGTGGAGTATGCCAGCGGGTCGCCGGAAGCCGAAGCCATCATCACGCAGGCCAAAGGCAAGATAAGGCCGGGCGCCGCTATCAGCATCAAGCCGATCTCCCGTGAAGGCAGCCGGCAGATAGTGGAATTCGCTTTTAACTACGCTATTAAACATAAACGCCGCAAAGTGACCGCGGTAACCAAAGCCAATATTATGAAGTATACCGATGGCCTGTTCTTCGATGTGGCCAGGGAAGTAGCCAAACAATACCCGAATATCGAGTATGAAGAACGCTTGATCGATAACATGTGCATGCAGCTGGTGCAGAAACCCCATCTCTACGACGTAATGGTTTTACCCAACTTGTACGGGGACATCATTTCTGACCTGTGCGCCGGTCTTATCGGCGGCCTGGGCATAGCTCCGGGGGCGAATTTCGGCAGGGACACGGCGGTATTTGAAGCAGTGCACGGCAGCGCTCCCAAGTACAAGGGGCAGAACAAGGTAAATCCCACAGCTCTTATTTTGTCCGCGGCGCTGATGCTGGATTATCTCGGCGAAACGGAGAAAAGCCTGGCCCTTTACCAGGCGGTTACCGATGTTATCGGCGAAGGTAAAGACGTGACTTACGACCTGGGCGGCAAAGCCGGTACCAGCCAGATGGCTGACGCGATCATTAAGAAGTTAGGGAAATAACCATGAAAGCAGCCAAAAAAATAGATTACAAAAAAGAAGCCATGGCGTTGCATGAAAAACTGCATGGCAAGATAGTCGTTAAGAGTAAAACCCCGGTGACGAAAGATAACCTGGGATTGCTTTATACGCCCGGCGTAGCGGAGCCCTGCCTGGCCATCGCCCGGAAAAAGGAACTGAGTTATAAATATACCTCACGCGCCAATATGGTCGCCGTAGTAAGCGACGGCAGCGCTGTTCTGGGATTGGGTAATATCGGTCCCGAAGCGGCCATGCCCGTAATGGAAGGCAAAGCGGTGTTATTCAAGACTTTCGGTGGCGTTGACGCTTTCCCGCTGTGCCTGGCCACGCAGGATGTGGACCAGATCGTGAACACGGTCAAATACCTGGCCCCCAGCTTCGGCGGCATTAACCTGGAAGACATCTCCGCGCCGCGCTGTTTCGCCATCGAAGAAAGATTGATCAGGGAGACCGATATCCCTATTTTCCACGATGACCAGCATGGTACGGCGGTAGTGGTGCTGGCCGGCCTGATAAATGTATTGAAGATGGATAAACGCAAACCGGAAAAGGTAAAAGTGGTCATGAACGGCGCCGGCGCGGCTGGTATAGCTATCACTAAATTCATGTTAAAATACGGCTTCAGGAATATTATTCTTTGCGATACCCACGGCAGCATTTATGACGGCCGGGCCGAGGGAATGAACCCCGCCAAGGCGGAGATAGCCAAGATAACCAATCCTGAAGAGATAAAAGGCGACCTGGCCCAGGTCATGAAAGGCGCGGACATTTTCCTGGGAGTTTCGGTGGGCAATGTTCTGACTGAAACTATGGTCAGGTCCATGGCCAAGAACCCGGTTATTTTCGCCATGGCTAACCCTGATCCTGAGATCCTGCCTTCCCTGGCTAAAAAAGCCGGAGCCAAATTTATCGCTACCGGACGCAGTGACTTTCCTAACCAGGTGAATAATGTGCTGGCTTTCCCCGGGATATTCCGGGGCGCTCTGGATGTGCGGGCGGATATGATCAATGATGAGATGAAGATAGCCGCCAGTCTGGCGATCGCTGATATAATACCCGCCAGGGAACTCAGCCCGGAATATTTCATACCCAAAGCTTATGACCTGCGCATCGCGCCCAAAGTAGCCAGGGCCGTCGCGGAAGAGGCGAGCAGGACCGAAGTGGCGCGTTTGAAAAAAAGCGGCCGGGAAATTGAAAAACAGGCGCGCCTTTTGATCGGAGCCAAATGAGAACCGTTAACGCAAAGATCATTACCAGCCAGGTAAAAAAAATATACATTGAAGCCAATACCCGGATAACTCCTGAGCAAACCTCCGGGTTAAAAAGGGCTCTGGCCAAAGAAACCCATAGATTAGCGGCTAAAGCGTTAAGCCAGATCATTGATAATTGCCGTATAGCTGAAGCCAGGAAAATGCCCGTTTGCCAGGATACAGGTTTGCCGGTCGTTTTCGCGGAAATAGGGCAAGACGTCAGGATCACCGGCGGTGATCTGAATACCGCCATCAATCTCGGCTTGGCTGAAGCCTGTCTGGACGGTTATCTGAGGCAGTCAGTGGTTGATCCATTGACCAGGAAAAACACGCAGACCAATACGCCCGCGGTCATTTATAGCCGGATAGTCTCCGGGAGCAAGATCAAGATCACCGTCGTGCCGAAAGGTTTCGGCAGTGAAAATATGGGACAGGTAAAGATGCTGAAGCCTGCCACCGGGGTCAAAGGAGTGAAGGATTTTGTTCTCGCAGCGGTTAAAACCGCCGGGGCCAATCCCTGTCCTCCCATAGTCGTAGGCGTAGGCATCGGCGGTACTATGGATTACGCGGCCTTGCTGGCCAAAGAAGCTTTGTTCGAAATAGGCGGAGGTCAACGGGTCAGGGATAAAGAGTTAGCGAAATTATCCAGGGAAATACTTAGCGACATAAATAAATTAAGGATCGGTCCGGCAGGATTAGGCGGGGTTACTACGGCGTTGAAAGTGAATATTAAGACTTTTCCTACGCACATCGCCGGCCTGCCCGTCGCCGTGAATATCGGCTGCTGGTGCCACCGGGCCAGGACGATAATAATATAAAATCATGATACACAACATACAGTTACCTCTAACAGGAAAAGATATAAGGAAATTAAAAGCCGGCGATGAAGTATTATTATCGGGGACAGTTTACACTGCGCGTGATGCTGCCCATGCCCGGATGGTAAAAAAATTGCCTTTTATGATCAAAGGACAGACTATTTTTCATACCGGCCCGACACCGCCCAAACCCGGGACGGTGATCGGTTCTTGCGGCCCGACTACTTCCAGCCGCATGGATGCCTATACCCCGATATTGCTGGAAAAAGGGCTGAAGGCAGTCATAGGTAAAGGCAAGCTTGGCGCGGAGGTGGTTTCCTCGCTGCGCCGGAATAAAGCGGTTTATCTCATTGCTCCCGGAGGTTGCGGGGCTCTGTTGTCGGAGACGGTGAAAGCCGCCCGGATGGTAGCCTACCCTGACCTAGGTTGCGAAGCGGTTTATGAATTAAGCTTGGAAGATTTTCCGGCGATCGTAGGGGTAGATAGCAGGGGGAGAAGTATCTATAAATGAACCAGGAGAGAACGTTAATTATCATAAAACCGGACGCGCTCAGCAAGAAAGTGGGCGGACGGATAATCAGCGCTTTTGAAGAAAATAACCTCAGGTTAGTGGGAGCGAAGTTCATTCATTTGGGCCGGGAACAGGTAGAACAGTTCTACGCCGAGCATAGAGGCAAGGAATTTTATGAGCCGCTGGTGCAGTTCATGACCAGCAATCCTTGCCTGGCCATGGCCTGGGAGGGCCCGGACGCTATAAAAAGAGCCCGGGAAGTGATCGGCGCCACCGATCCGGCGCAGGCGAAGGAAGGCACGGTCAGGCGCAACTACGCGACGGATAACCGTCACAACGCCGTCCATGGTTCGGATAGCGTGAAATCAGCTGAGCGCGAGATAGCTTTCTTTTTCACCGCTGCGGAGATTTTTGACTGGGAAGATAAAATTTATAAAAAATAAAATTTCATAGTTTTAGAAAGAGGTAGATATGAAGATCTTAGTTTTGAATTGCGGCTCTTCCAGCGTAAAATACCAGTTTATCAGCATGACTACGGAGCGGGTGCTGGCTAAGGGCCAGGTGGAACGGGTGGGTACCGACCATGCCGTGCTGACTCATTGTTTCGAGGACGGCAAGAACATTAAATCGGTCAGCGACATTCCCGATCACGCCAAGGCTATAGAACTGGTAATTAATACCCTGATCCACGCGGATTACGGCGTGATACCCGATAAGTCCGAGATCCGGGCGGTGGGGCACCGGGTAGTGCACGGGGGCGAGAAGTTCGCCACTTCGGTATTGATAACGGAAGAGGTCAAGGATAAGATCAGGGAGTGCATCGACCTGGCGCCATTGCATAACCCGCACAATTTCCGCGGTATAAACGCCTGCGCGGAATTGCTGCCGGGAATCCCCCAGGTCGCGGTTTTTGACACGGCCTTCCACCAAAGCATGCCCATGATCAGCTTCCTGTATGCCCTGCCTTACAGCGAATACCAGCTTAATAATATCCGCCGCTACGGTTTCCACGGCACCAGCCATCGTTATGTCAGCGAGCGCGCCGCTAAAATATTGAAGAAAAAATACGAAACCTTGAACCTGATCACCTGCCATATGGGTAACGGGTGCAGTATCACGGCGATCAAGAACGGCAAATCATTCGACACTTCCATGGGTTATACGCCGCTGGAGGGATTGGTTATGGGTACGCGTTGCGGTGACATCGACCCGGCCATTATTTTCACCATGGCCTCCAAACAGGGATTGTCCATCAGCGAAATAGATAACCTGCTTAACAAGCACAGCGGATTGGACGGCATCAGCGGCATTTCCAACGATATGCGCGAGATCCTTAAGCAGATGGAAGCTGGCAACGAACGGGCCAAACTGGCGGTGGATATATTCTGCTATCGCCTGAAAAAATACATTTGCGCTTATTATGGAGCCATGGGCGGGGCCGACGCAATTATCTTTACCGCCGGCATCGGTGAGAACGCCGCGCCGATACGTGAGTTGGCCTGCGAAAACCTGGAATGCATCGGCGTCAAGATCGACAAGACCAAGAATAAGAGCATGATAGGCCAGGAAGGCCTGATCAGCACCAAATCCGCCAAAACCAAAGTGCTGGTCATTCCAACCAATGAAGAGATCATCATCGCCCGCGATACCAGATATATAGTTGAACGGTTGAAGTAGACAGGACAATAGATGCCCAAGATAATAAAAAGGAAACAGCTGGCACCGAAAATCGTGCATATAGATATCCAGGCACCAGACGTAGCCAGAACGGTACAACCCGGCCAATTCGTTATTTTACGCCTTCACGAGCAGGGAGAAAGGATACCCCTGACCGTAGCTGATTTTAGCCGTCAGGCCGGCACTATCAGCATAATTTTTCAGGAGGTGGGCAAGACCACTATCGACCTGGGAGCCATGAAGGAACAGGATAACATCCATAACCTGCTGGGACCCTTGGGCCAGCCGACCCATATCGCTAAATTGGGGACTGTGGTTTGCGTGGGCGGAGGCGTCGGCACAGCTTCCATGCATCCGATCACCCGCGCGTTCAAGGAAGCGGGCAACAAGGTTATCAGCATCATCGGCGGCCGGAACAAAGAATTTATCATCTGGGAAAAAGAGATCGGCGCTATCAGCGACCAATTGATCATCACCACTGATGACGGTTCATATGGGGTTAAAGGTTTGGTAACCAAGCCTCTGGAGGAAATGATCCGCCGGCAGGAAAAGATCGACCTGGTGGTGGCCATCGGTCCGGTCATCATGATGAAAGCAGTGAGCCATTTGACCAAGTCATGCGGTATTAAAACCATGGTCAGCCTGAACCCGATCATGCTGGACGGGACTGGGATGTGCGGTGTCTGCCGGGTTTCCGTAAATAACGAAACAAAATTCGCCTGTTTCCACGGGCCCGATTTCGACGGCCACCTGGTGGATTTTGATCTGTTGATGAAGCGCTTAGGCACCTATAAGACCGAAGAAAAGATATCTATAGAGAAATGTGAGCGGTGTGAAAATGCCAGCCATTAACCCAAAACAAGTTTCCATGTCCAAACAGCAACCCGCGGAGCGCGCCCGCAACTTCAAAGAAGTGGCGCTGGGTTATACGAAGGAAGAGGCTATCCTGGAAGCCAAGCGCTGCCTGGGCTGCAAAAAGCCTTTTTGCGTGGAAGGTTGCCCGGTAAGCGTAGACATACCCCAATTCATCGCCTCTGTCATGGAAGGTGATTTTAACGGCGCCTTGCAAATAATCAAGTCCAAGAATAGCCTGCCGGGAGTATGCGGCCGGGTTTGTCCGCAAGAGGACCAATGCGAGAAAGTCTGTATCCTGGGACGCAAGAACGAACCGGTTTCCATCGGCCGGCTGGAAAGGGCAGTTGCCGATTTTGGCAAGATAGGAATTCCCGTAAAACGGGAAACTAACGGGATAAAAGTAGCCGTGGTAGGAGCCGGTCCCGCGGGGCTGACTATCGCCGGCGACCTGGCAGGAATGGGTTACCAGGTAACGGTATTCGAGGCCCTGCACAAGCCGGGCGGAGTACTGGTTTACGGCATACCGGAGTTCCGGTTACCCAAGATAATTGTGGAGCAGGAAGTTGAATATATCAAGACCCTGGGAGTGGAATTGAAACTGGACCAGCTTATAGGCCGGACCTTCACCCTGGATGAACTGAAGAAATACGGCTACCGGGCGATATTCGTGGCCAGCGGCGCGGGCTTTCCCAAGTTCATGAACATCCCCGGCGAAAACCTGAACGGCGTTTATTCCGCCAATGAATTTCTCACCCGGGTGAACCTGATGAAAGCCTACTGTTTCCCGGAATATGATACGCCGATCAAGGCCGCTAAAAAAGTGGCGGTGGTAGGCGGCGGCAACGTAGCCATGGACTCGGCCAGGACAGCGTTGCGTTTGGGAGCGGAAAAAGTATATAATGTATACCGTAGGTCGCGCAAAGAAATGCCGGCCCGCCTGGAAGAGGTGGAGAACGCCATAGAAGAAGGCATCGCCATGGAATTCCTGGTCAATCCGCTGCGCATCATGGATGACGGTAACGGCTGGGTCAAAGGGCTGGAATGCATCCGGATGGAGCTGGGGGCTTGCGATGAAAGCGGGCGCTGCCGTCCCATACCTCTAAAGAGCAGCGAGTTCATACTGGAAGTGGACCAGGTGATCATGGCCATCGGCACCTCGGCCAATCCTTTGATATCCGCCACCACACCCGACCTTAAAACCAATAAATGGGGCTACCTGGAAGCGGACGAGAATACCGGCCAGACTGCTAAGGAAGGGGTATTTGCCGGGGGCGATATCGTCACCGGGTCAGCTACGGTGATCTCCGCTATGGGCGCGGCCAGGAAGAGCGCCCAGGCCATCGATCAGTACCTGAAAAAGCTGAAATAAATTGCCTTAATTTGTATTGACAAATCGTCGAAATAACGATATAAAATATAAGTTTACTAACAAAACGTCAAAATCGGGAGGAAACAAATGGCAAATCCAAAACGCAGGCATTCGCCTTCACGCCGCGACAAGCGCCGGGCACATTGGCGCCGGGTGGAAAAAGCGAATGTAATGACCTGCCCGCAGTGCAAAGAACCGAAATTACCGCATCAGGTGTGCCCTAATTGCGGTTATTACAACGGCCTGGAAGTGATCAAGATCAAGGTCAAGAAAGAAAAGGGCAAAGAAAAAGAAACGGAAGGCAAATCCAAAGAGAAGGAAAAATAGATGCGTTTAGCGCTTGATGCCATGGGGAGCGACAACGCCCCCGGTGTAGAGGTAGAAGGAGCTATTCAGGCCAGCAAAGAAATAGACGCGGAAATAATCCTGGTTGGCCAGAAACCCGTGCTGGAAAAAGAACTGGCTAAGCATCCGAAAGTCAGTAATAAGATCATTATTCAGCACGCCAGCGAAGTAGTGCAAATGCATGAAACACCGGCCCAGGCTTGCCGCCAGAAACAGGATTCATCCATCATGGTCGGCACTCGGCTGGTCAAAGAAGGGAAAGCCGACGCCTTTGTTTCCGCGGGGAACAGCGGCGCGGTGATGGCCGCGGGACTGATGAACATCAAGAGACTGCCCGGAGTGGCCCGGCCGGCTATTGCCAGTTTAATGCCGTCCTTAAAAGGCGTATGCGTCCTGGTAGATGCCGGGGCCAACGTTGATTGCAAGCCTAAGCATTTACTGCAGTTCGCGATCATGGGCGATATTTACGCCCGGTATATTCTAGACGAAATGAACCCGACCATCGGATTATTGAGCATCGGCGAAGAGGATAACAAAGGTAACGAATTAACCCTGGCCACGGCTCCGTTGATCAAGGAAACGTCGCTTAATTTTATCGGCAACATCGAGGGTCGGGATATAGTAAAGGGAAAAGCAGATGTGGTGGTGTGCGACGGCTTTACCGGCAATGTCATCCTTAAGTTCGCTGAAGGGCTGGCGGAAAGCCTCTTCTTTCTGATTAAAACGGAGATTGAAAAGAAGCTGATCAGGAAATTGGGCGCCTTGACCATAAAACCGGCTTTCAGGGAGATCGCCAGAAGAGTGGATTATACCGAGTACGGCGGAGCGCCGCTGTTAGGACTGCGGGGCGTTTGCATTATTGCCCATGGAGCCAGTAATCCCAAGGCGATCAAGAACGCCCTGAAAGTATCAAATGAATTTGTCGAACGCAAAGTTATCAATTACTTAAAAGAAGAAATTATGCTTTACAGTTGGGACGAGGGAGCGAATGGAGACAAAAATTAGAGCCACTATTACCGGTACCGGTTCATATCTGCCTGCTAAGATATTAACTAACGCCGAACTGGAAAAGATGGTTGACACTAATGATGAATGGATCACAACCCGGACCGGAGTGAAAGAACGTCGGTTGGCTGCTGCGGAAGAGGCCGCCAGCGACCTGGGGGCGGAAGCCGCCAGGCGAGCGTTAAAAGAAGCTAAAGTTAAGCCAGAAGAGATAGATTGCCTGATCGTCGCGACCATTACCGGGGATATGCCTTTTCCGGCGACAGCTTGTTTTATCCAGAACCTGATCGGCGCCAAGAACGCCGCAGCTTTTGATATTTCCGCAGCCTGCACCGGTTTTATTTACGCCCTCAGCATCGGCAAAGCCTACATAGAATCCAAAACCTATAAAAAAGTATTGATCGTAGCCGTGGACCTGTTGTCACGGATCACTGATTGGACCGATCGCGGTACCTGCGTTCTCTTTGGCGACGGTGCTGGCGCGGTGGTGCTGGAACCTACCACCGGGGAACAGGGTATACATTCCATATATATCGGCGCTGACGGAGCGTTAACGCACCTGTTACATCAGCCCGGCGGCGGATCAAGGAATCCGGCCACGGCTAAAACCGTAGCGGACAGGATGCACTACATAAAGATGAGCGGCAATGAAATATTCAAGCTGGCGGTAACCGCGATGCTGGATTCCGCGCGCAAAGCGCTGGACCAGGCCAAGCTTAAGTGCGAGGATATCACCCTACTGATACCTCACCAGGCCAATATCAGGATAATTGAAGCTACCGCCAAACGGTTGAAACTACCGGTGGAGAAAATATTCGTTAACATCCAGAAATACGGCAACATGAGCGGCGCCACTACAGCCATCGGGCTGGATGAAGCTTACCATGAAGGCCGGATCAAAAAGGGTGATTATGTGGAGCTGGTAGCATTTGGCGCCGGTCTGACCTGGGGCGCGGCTGTGATCAAATGGGGAAAGTAAAACGGTTGACAGTTGATAGTCCGTCCCGATTTATAATCGGGACTTGCAGATGACAGTTAAAAGCAAAGGAAAATCAGAAGAGTGAAAAAAATCGCCTTTATGTTCCCGGGACAGGGATCGCAGTACGTAGGTATGGGCCGGGAGCTTTACCAGCATCATGAGATAGTCCAGGACACTTTAAATACCGCCAATAAGATACTGGGGTATGACCTGACCCATATGATGTTCGAGGGTCCCGCCGAACTGCTGACACAGACACAATACACGCAGCCGGCCGTATTTTCCCTGAGCGTGGCCATATACCGGATACTGAAAGAGAAGAACATAGTACCGAACGCTGTCGCCGGACATTCTCTGGGTGAATACTCAGCCATGGTAGCCAGCGGTATCATTGATTTCGAACAGGGTTTGAAAATAATCCAGATCCGTGGTGAATTGCTGCAGGAAGCGGCGGTCCAGCAGAAAGGCACGATGGCCGCGATCATCGGCCTGGCTAATGAGAAAATAGAAGAAATTTGCCGTAACATTAAGAACGGCGTGGTAGAGCCGGTCAATTATAATTGTTCCAACCAGCTGGTTATCGCCGGGCAAACAGAAGCGGTACAGGAGGCGATCAAACAGGCCCAGGCCCAAGGCGCCCTGAAAGCGATTCAGTTGCAGGTTTCCGGGCCGTTCCATTCCAGCCTGATGCAGGAAGCGGGTAAGAAGCTGGGGCAAGCCTTATCTAACTATATTCTGCATGATCCGGTAATCCCGGTGGTCGCTAATTATAACGCTAAGTTCCTGCAAAATACCGCAGAGGCCGCGCAGTCCATGGTCAGCCAGGTATCTTCACCAGTGCTCTGGGAGAGATCCATGCAACAGTTGCTGGATAACGGCGCCGAAGTATTTGTAGAAGCGGGACCGGGCAAGGTACTCTGCGGGTTGATGAAACGTATAGACCGCAAGGTGAAATGCCATAATATTGAAGATGAGAAAACTTTGCAGGCTTTTTTGCAATCTGGGATACATTAAGAGGGGGTGATTTTAGTTGAAATTAGCAGGAAAAGTTGCATTGGTCACAGGTTCCGGGCAGGGGATCGGCAAGGAAATAGCCCTAACCCTGGCGCAAGCAGGGGCGGATATTGTCATAGTCGATGTTAACCTGGAACAAGCCGAAAAAACGGCGCAGGAGATCATTTCTTTGGGCCGGAAAAGCGTCGCGATGAAAGTCGACATTTCGCAGAGCGCCCCGGTGGAAGAAATGGTGAATAAAATTCTTGACAATTTTGGTAAAATAGATATATTAGTGAATAATGCAGGCATCACTCGGGACAACCTGCTTTTAAGGATGAAAGAAGAGGAGTGGGACGCGGTTATCCGCATCAATCTTAAAGGCACGTTTAACTGCTTAAAAGCGGTTACCCGCCCGATGATGAAAGCACGTTCAGGCAAGATCGTAAACGTGGCTTCTATCATCGGCATAGCCGGCAATGCCGGGCAGGCCAATTACGCCGCCAGCAAAGCCGGGGTCATAGCCCTGACCAAAAGCGCGGCCAAGGAGTTGGCCAGCCGGGGTATAAATGTGAACGCGGTGGCGCCGGGATTTATCCAAACCGCGATGACCGACGTGCTGCCGGAGGCGGTAAAATCGGAAATGCTTAAGCGCATACCTCTGGCGAAGTTAGGAGTGCCCCTGGACGTGGCGAAAGCCGTGGCATTCCTGGCCGGGCCCGACTCCGATTATATCACCGGACAGACTATCGTAGTGGACGGCGGCATGGTAATGAATTTCATGTAAGAAAAAAAACTCTCCAAGGAGGAAACAATGGCCGTAGAAGACAAGGTCAAAGAAATAATCATCGAGCAGCTGGGAGTAGATCCGGAAGAAGTGACCAATGACGCCAGTTTCATCAACGACCTGGGCGCTGATTCACTGGATACTGTCGAGCTGGTGATGGCTTTAGAAGAAGAATTCGACATCGAAATTCCGGACGAAGAAGCGGAAAAATTACAAAGCGTGGGACAAGCTATAGATTATATTAAAGCACATACTAATGCCTAATCTAATTAATACAAAATCGGGCACGGGTCTTCTTTAGATACCTGGTATCTTTAAGATCCGTGTTCGTTTGTGTTAATACCAAAAGCAGAGCGAGGATTAAATGCAAAGAAGAGTAGTTGTGACCGGCCTGGGTTGGATCACGCCGCTGGGAACGTCGCTGGACGGAGTTTGGCGTTCCTTATGCAATGGCGAGTCCGGAGTGGGACCGATCACCGCTTTCGATACCACTAATTTCGACTGTAAAATCGCAGCCGAGGTCAAGGATTTTGACCCGGTTAATTATGTCGATAAGAAGGACGCCAAGCGAATGGACCGCTTTGTCCAATTCGCCGTAGCCGCGGCCGGTATGGCGCTAAAGGATTCCGGCCTGGAACTGGGCAAGGAAGATCTTAACCGTATCGGCGTGGTCGTTGGGTCGGGTATCGGCGGCATGATCACCATGGAAGCGCAGATGAAAAGATTAGCCGAGGGCGGACCCGGACGGATCAGCCCGTTCCTGATCCCGATGATGATAATGAACATGGCCGGCGGCCAGATATCCATAAATTTCGGCGTCAAGGGACCGAATTTCTCCATTACCACCGCTTGCGCTACCGCGGCCCATTGTATAGGAGAAGCAGGAGAGATAATAAAACGGGGTGACGCCGACGTTATTATCACCGGCGGTACAGAGGGAGCCATCAGCCCGTTGGGTTTCGGCGGTTTCTGTTCGATGAAAGCCATGTCCACCCGCAACAACGAACCGAAAAGGGCTTCCCGTCCGTTCGATAAGGACCGGGACGGTTTTGTCATGGGTGAAGGTACAGGCATCCTGATCCTGGAAGAATTGAGCCACGCCCAGGCGCGCGGAGCGCGTATCTACGCTGAAATTCCCGGTTACGCGGCTACCGGTGACGCTTACCATATCAGCGCGCCTGAACCGACCGGAGAAGGGGCTTCCCGGGCTATTAAACTGGCCCTGGCCAAAGCCAAGATGAATCCTAAGGAAGTTGATTATATAAATACCCATGGTACCAGTACACCATTGGGAGATAAGATAGAGACGCAATCGATCAAGAATGTTTTTGGTGAGCATGCCTACAAGATAGCCGTTGGCTCCACCAAATCCATGACCGGCCACTTGCTGGGCGCGGCGGGAGGTGTTGAGGCCATTATCTGTATCATGGCCATCAATCACAAGATAGTGCCGCCGACGATCAACCTGGAGAATCCGGATCCCGATTGCGACCTGGATTATATACCTAATAAGGCCCGGAACATGGAAGTTAAAGTGGCCCTGAGCAATTCTTTCGGTTTTGGCGGTCACAACGGGGTATTGATCTTAAAGAAATTTACGGCCTAAAACATGAGAACATCTGAAGAACTGGAAAAAGTCTTGCAGATAGATTTCCAAAATAAGGATCTTCTGACCCTGGCTTTGACCCATTCTTCTTATGTGCACGAGCACCCCGAATTAAGCAGTAATCCTAAATACGCTACTTTTTATTCTAATGAAAGACTGGAATTCCTGGGTGACAGCATCCTGAACATGATCGTTTGTCACTACCTGTTCTTTACCTTGCCGCACCTGACCGAGGGCGAGCTGGCCAAGCTAAAATCGTATATTATCAGCCAGGAAACACTCTATCGCTGGGCCCATAGTATCTTGCTGGGAGAGTACCTGCTGTTAGGCAAGGGCGAGGAAGTTTCCGGCGGCCGTAAAAAAGCCAGCATCCTGTCGGACGCTTTCGAAGCGATCGTGGGCGCGATATTCCTGGACCGCAACGGCACCAAAGAAGTGACCGAAATTATCGTGCGTTTCCTGGAAGAAGACAACGAGATACGCAAGATCAGGCCGGCTACGATGGACTACAAAACCACGCTGCAGGAGAAACTGCAGGCCTTGTACAGGCGGTTGCCGACTTACAAGAATTACAAAGATTTTGGTCCCGATCACGCCAAGATGTTTGAGGTGGAACTGTACCTGGAGGATCGGTTGCTCGCGCACGGAGTGGGGCATAGTAAAAGAGAGGCGGACCAGGACGCCGCCAAGAAAGCCATGGAAACACTTAAATAAAGCTATACTAAAATTTAGAATACCCGGAGGATGAATTCAATGGACTATTTCTTAAGCGATGAACAAAAAATGATAATCGAAATGGCCAACAAGGTGGCGGTGGAAAAGATCGCCCCCGTGACGGCCAAGTATGACGAGAGCGGCGAATTCCCATGGGAGATAGTAAAAGCATTGAGTGATGCCGACCTGTTCGGTTTGTATATACCGGAAGCTTACGGCGGGCTGGGCGGCGGCGTTATGGAGCTGGTGCTGGCCGTGGAAGAACTGTCCCGTATCTGCGGTGGTATTTCGCTTTCACTGGCCGCGACTGCTTTGGGAACTTTCCCCATCCTCCTTTTCGGTACTGAAGAACAAAAGAAAAAATACCTGCCACCATTGGCTAAAGGCACCAAGCTGGCGGCCTTCGGACTGACCGAGGCCAATGCCGGTAGCGACGCCGGCGGGATCGAAACCACCGCGCGCGTGGACGGGGATTATTATATTCTCAACGGCACCAAACAATGGATCACCAATGGCGGCGAGGCTGATACCTATACGGTCATCGCCATGACCAACAAGAAAAAGGGCGCCCGGGGCGCTACCGCATTTATATTGGAAAAAGGCATGCCAGGGTTCTCCTTCGGTAAAAAGGAAAACAAGATGGGAATCCGGGCCTCAGCTACGCGGGAACTGGTGTTCACTGATTGTAAAGTTCACAAGGACCAGATACTGGGCCGGGAGGGCATGGGCTTCATCGTAGCCATGAAAACCCTGGACCAGTCGCGGCCCGGAGTTGCGGCTCAGGCACTGGGCATAGCCCAGGGAGCGCTGGACAAAGCCCTGGAATACGCCCGCCAAAGGGTGCAGTTCGGTCATCCGATCATTTCTTTCCAGGCCATCGGGCACATGCTGGCGGATATGGCGACGCAGACTGAAGCGGCCAGGGCGCTGGTCTATCTTTGTTCCCGCCTGATAGATTCCGGCAGTAAAGACGTTTCCAAGATTTCCGCCATGGCCAAGCTTTATGCCAGCGATGTCGCCATGAAAGTTACCGTAGACGCGGTGCAGGTTTTCGGCGGGTACGGTTATATGAAGGAATACCCCGTTGAAAAAATGATGCGCGACGCCAAGATCACCCAGATCTACGAAGGCACCAACCAGATACAACGCAATGTTATCGCCCAAGAATTAATTAAGGAGCAGGCAAGTAAAAAATAGACCGGGCTTAACACGGTCTATGCTGAGCACAGTCGAAGTATGGGAGTGTTTACTTGCTAAATAATATTGAGAGTATCAAGGATAAACTGACCGGAGATATTTACGCGCGGTTTATAATTTTCTTTTTCGCCGGCGCTATGGTTATTCTGCAAAAATTCCTCGGATTACCCACTAATCTGAACTTTCTTTATTTTCCCTTCGCTGTCATACTGCTACTGAACGCTTACATTTTCTGGAAGGTAAATAAGGCTGAAGTCAGCTATATAACGGAATACTACGTATCTCTTATAGATTTTACTCTGATCAACTACGCTATCTGGGCGACCCACGGGTTGGACAGCCGTCTCTGGTTCCTCTTTATTATCGTAATCCTGATCGAAGGCATATCGCTTAATAAGTCCCATCTGCAATTCAACCTCATCCTGTCCCTGGTTACCTATCCGACTATCGTCTATTTCTACCAGCAGCAGATATTTTCTATGAATGAGGTTAGCCTGTTGATCAGCCGGCTGGCCAATATGGCTCTGGTGGGTATCATCTGTTTTATCTATATAAATAAAGTGATCAAACAGCAGCAAGTGACTGATAGACTGAACGCCGATAATATCACCCTTAATTCCAAACTGGAAGAGTTCAGCCAGGTATTAAGCGATGAGGTCAATAAAGCTACCGATGATCTTAAAGAAAAGATCATGGAGATCGAGCGCCTGTACAAAAAGTTCCGCAACCTGTTCCTGGACTTTGCCCGGGCGCTATCCGCAGCTATCGACGCCCGCGATCCTTATACGCACGGCCATAGCGAGAGAGTCACCAAGATAGCCTTTACCGTCCTGGAAGAGATACAACAAATATACGGCGACATGGATATCAGCGAAGATGTCAAGGAAACCCTGCTGATATCCGCCCTCCTGCATGATATCGGCAAGATCTCCCTGCCGGACCAGATCCTGCAGAAACCCGGACCGCTCAATAACGAGGAGTGGACGGAAATGAAGAAACACCCGGTCATCGGGCAGAATATCCTGAAACCTATAGAAGACCTGCGTGCCGCCGGCAACATCATCCGGGCGCATCATGAACGTTATGACGGCAAGGGCTATCCGGATGGCCTGGTGGGTGATGATATCCCGTTCCTGTCCCGGGTTATATGCGTCGCCGACAGTTTTGACGCCATGACCAGCGACCGGCCTTACCGCCCACGCATGAAAATAGACGACGCCATCGCCGAAGTGAGAAAGTGCGATGGCAGCCAGTTCGATCCTAGCGTAGTTAAAGCGTTCTTGTCCGCCCATAAGAAGGGCAATTTATACGTTACAGATTAATGAATAGGAAAAACGGAGGAAAGTCTTAAATGAACATCGTAGTATGCATCAAGCAGGTACCTGGCACAACTGATGTCAAGATCAATGAAAAGACCAATACTTTGATCAGGGAAGGTGTGGAAAGCATCATAAACCCCTTTGACGTATACGCCATTGAAGAAGGTTTGCGGATAAAAGAAAAAGTGGGAGGCAAAGTGAGTATCCTTTGCATGGGCCCGCCTCAAGCCAAGGAGTCGATCAAGGAAGCTATTGCCATGGGAGCGGATGAAGGCATCCTGCTCAGCGACCGCGCTTTTGCCGGCAGCGATACCTGGGCCACCAGCTACACCTTATCCCAGGGCATAAAGAAGATCGGTAACGCCGACCTGATAATCTGCGGCAAGCAGGCCATAGACGGCGATACCGCCCAGGTCGGGCCGGGCATAGCGGAAACCCTGAATCTGCCCTTCATCGCGTATGTACGTAAGATCGAAGACATAAGGGACGGTTATATACGCTGTGAAAGATTAATGGAGGAGGGCTACGAGGTAATCGAAATGTCACTGCCGGCCCTGATCACGGTGGTCAAGGAAATTAACAACCCCCGTTTACCAAGCTTGAAAGGAATGATGCGGGCCAAGAAAGCGGAGATAGTTACCTGGACGGCCAATGATCTCAACAGCATACCGGAGAACATAGGCTTGAACGGCTCGCCCACCCAGGTAGTAAAGATATTTAGCCCGCCGGCGCGCGGAGGCGGCGAGATGTTACATGGGGAGATTGAAGAGCAGGCGGAAAAACTGGTCACCAAGATCAGGGAACTGAAAATCGTTTAAACCTTCAAATTATAGGAGCTATAATAAATGTCCATTAAAGTAATTAAAGATAAATGTATCGGCTGTAAATTATGCATCAAGAGCTGCCCGTTCGGCATTATTACGGTAGATAATAAACTGGCTATGATAGGCGAAGGCTGCAACCTTTGCGGCGCCTGCGTACCCTCGTGCAAATTCGGGGCCATTGTCATAGAAAGAGAGCAGGTGGTTCTCAAGGATTATTCCGGCTATCGCGGCGTCTGGGTGTTCGCCGAGCAGCGCAAAGGCAAGGTAGAGGGCGTAGCCTACGAGTTACTGGGTGAGGGCCGTAAGCTGGCGGATAGACTGCAGGTGCCGCTTAGCGCCGTCTTGCTGGGACAGAATGTTGCCGAGCAGGCCACTGAACTGATCGCTCACGGGGCCGACAAAGTATATCTCTATGACGATCCGGTTCTGGCCAATTTCCAGGATGACACCTACGGTGAAGTCTTCATAAAACTGGTGGAGGAAGAAAAACCAGAGATAATATTGATAGGGGCGACTTCCATCGGCCGCTCCCTGGCGCCGAAAATAGCTCTGCGGGTACGCACAGGCTTAACCGCCGATTGCACAGGTTTGGAAGTAGATACCCTGAATCGCAATCTATTACAAACCCGGCCGGCATTTGGCGGGAATATCATGGCCACGATCATCTGCCCAAATTACCGGCCGCAGATGGCCACGGTTAGGCACAAAGTAATGAAGAAAGCGGTGCGCCAGGCTGACCATAAGGGCGAGATCATAAAAAAACAATTTGATTTCACCGCTATCAGCATCAAGACCAAGGTCCTGAACATAGTGGAAGAAGTTACCAAGACCATAAACATTGCGGAAGCGGATATAATCGTCTCCGGCGGACGCGGTATGGGTGGACCGGAGAATTTCAAATTACTGGAAGAGCTGGCGCAGGTATTGGGCGGCGCTGTCGGCTCCAGCCGGGCGGCGGTAGACGCGGGCTGGATGCCGTATTCGCACCAGGTAGGCCAGACCGGACGCACGGTTTGCCCTAAATTGTATATCGCCTGCGGTATCAGCGGAGCGATCCAGCATTTAGTAGGCATGCAATCATCTGACGTAATAGTAGCGATAAATAAAGATGCGCAGGCGCCTATATTTAAATTGGCCACTTTTGGCATCGAAGGCGACGTACTGCAGGTGGTCCCGGCCTTGACCAAACAATTTAAAAAAGTCTTAGGAGGGGATTATTAATGTATTTCAAAAAGCTGGAAGTATTTGGCTTCAAAAGTTTTGCCGAAAAAGCCGAATTGCTTTTTGAACCGGGCGTGACCGCGGTAGTCGGGCCGAACGGCTGCGGCAAGACGAATGTTTCCGATTCCATCCGCTGGGTGCTGGGCGAGCAGAGCGCCAAACAGCTTCGCGGACAAAAAATGGAAGATGTTATATTTAACGGTTCACGCAGTCGCCAGGCGCTGGGCATGGCGGAAGTATCGCTGACCCTGGATAATTCGCAGAATACTTTACCGGTGGACTTTAGCGAGATCACCGTGACCAGGCGCCTGTTCCGCAGCGGCGAGAGTGAATATTTACTGAACAAGGTACCGTGCCGGCATAAAGATATATCCGAGCTGTTCATGGACACAGGCGTGGGAACCGATGCCTATTCCACCCTAGAAAACAAGCAGATCGAAATGATCCTGAATTCCAAGCCGGAAGACCGCCGGTTTTTGTTCGAGGAAGCCGCTGGCGTGATGAAATACAAGGTCAGGAAGAACGAAGCCCTGCATAAACTGGAGCAAACCGCGCAGAACCTCCTGCGCCTGGGCGACGTGATCAGCGAAGTGAAAACGCGCATTGGCTCGCTGGACTACCAGGCGCGTAAAGCTCGGCAATACCAGAAACACCAGCAAGAGCTGAAAACCCTGGAACTTAACAGTTATTCATATAATTGGAACCAGCTCCGCCAGCAGGCCGAACAGTTTAATTCACTGGAGCTGCATTACGGCCAGGGCACGGAGAAGATCAACGCCGAGATAGCTACCTGCGAGAGCCGCATAGCGGAGATAAAACTGGAGCTGACTTCGCTTGATGAACAGATCGTCGCGGCCCAGCAAAAGGCTTTCGGCATCGATTCAGGCATCGCCCGGTTGGAGGATAAGATCTTCGGCTCAGAGGAAAGAAAAAAGGAACTGGAAAAGAAACTGGAAGACGTGGCCAAGGAGAAATGGGAGCTGGAAGAGAAACTGAAGTCACTCCAGTTGGAGCAAAAGAACATCAAAGAAGAGAAAGAGGCGCTGCAGGTCCGGATCGGGGAGCTGGAGAAAGCTTTTAACCAGAAAAGCGGCCGCCAGTCGGAGATTATTAACGAGACTGGGGCCCGGGCCAAAGAACTGGAAGAAGAGAAAGCCGTATATATCGACCTATTGAACAAGATCGCCCAAGGCAATAACAGTCTTACCAGCCTGACTGCGGAGCAGAAGAACGCGCAAATACTGAGCGAAAAATTAGCCAACCAGAATAACGCCCTTAACGGTCAGATCAAAGGGTTGGAGACCAGAATAGAACAATTAAACGCCCAGTGTCAGGGGAAAACCGAGAGTTATAATCAACTACTCCAGGAACAAACCAAACTAACAGGCGCCAAGCAGGAAAAGCAACAGCAACTTTCCGGTGTGGAGAAAAACCTGGAGACCACCAAGAATGAATTTAATTTAAAGAGCTCTTTGCTTTCTTCATTGATCCAGTTAAAGAGCACTTTTGCCGGTTATGAAGAAGGGGTTAAGCAAATTTTGACCAACAGACCGGCCGGCGTTCTCGGCTCCTTGCCGGAGATCATCGAAGTTACCCGTGAGGAATACGCGCCGCTGGTAGAGATCGCCCTGGCGGAGAAACTGCAATACCTGATCTGTAACGATAAAGAAACCATTGACCGACTGATACCGGATATTAAAGCCAATAATCTGTCCCGCGTCACCCTGGTAAATCTGAGCGAGATCCGCGGTCTGGATAACCGTAAGATAGATCCGCAGACCAAATTAAGCAGTTATATAAAATGCGACGAGCGTTACCGGAAGATGATCGACTATTTCCTGGGTGAGGTAGCCGTGGCCCAGGACCTCAATGCTGCCCGGCAATTACTGACCGGCGGCATTGCCGGGAAGGTTGTAACTTTGGCCGGAGAGATCCTGACCGCAGACGGGATAATAACGATAAGCGGCAAGACAGACAGTGGACTGCTGGGCCGGGAGATCCAGATCAAACACTTGCAGGAAGAGAGCGACCGGCTTAATCTGCAAGTCACCGAACTGCAGGCCAACCGGGGATCATTAAGCGGTGTCATCACCGGGCTGGATGAACAACTGCAGGCTTACAGCGGCAATATACAGAATATGCTGCTGGAGCTGGGTTCCATGCAAAAGGATAATGAGCAGGCCAATGTCAAGCTACGCGAACTGCAAACAGAAACAGGTACCCTGCAACAGGAAGAACTGGAACTGAGCCGGCAATTATCCGGCCGCCAGGGAGAGCTCGACAATCTGGTCCGGGAACAGGCGGGACGGGAACAGGAAGCCGCCAGGGCCAAGGAGGGTTTAGCCCTGAAAGAACGCGAATTGGTGGATATTAACAGCCGCCTGGCCGTACTGCAGGACGAATTAACCACCCTGAAAGTAGAACTGGCCGCCGGTCGGGAAAAGAAGGATAATTACGAGGTCCTGAACAACCGTTTCGCCCAGAACCAGGCCGACCTGGAAGCGGAGATAGCCAAGGTCATAAACGAGCATAACGAAATGGAGAAACAGCTGGGTGACCTGGACCGGATAAAAGGCGAAGTGGAAGAAAATATAAATAAATTGCTGGCGGAGAAGAAGGAAGCTGACAGTACTTTGGAGAAATTGAGGGTGCGCAAACAGGAACAGATCATTAATGTCAGAGCGCAGGAAGCCAAGATTGATTCCTGGCGCCATGAAGCCGACAGTTTGCAGGAGCAGAAACACGAGCAGGAGATCAAGTACACCCAGGTAAATACCCAGTTGGAACAGGTCAGCAGCCTATTAAGAGAAAAATATAATATGGAGATCAGCCAGGAAACCATGCCGGCGGAACTGGCAGTACCGGATGAAGAAGAGATCGGCCGCGTTAAAAAGAAGATCGAATCGCTCGGGCCGGTGAACCTGGTAGCTATCGACGAATATGAACAACTGCAGGAGAGGTATAACTTCCTGTTAAAGCAGCAGGAGGATATGACCCGGGCGCAAGAAGACATACATAAGGTTATAACTAAGATCAACCAGACTACCAAGGAATATTTTGAGAAAACCTTTACACAGGTCCAGGCCAATTTTACCAACTTATTCCGCCAGTTGTTCGAGGGAGGTGAGGCCGAGCTGGTGCTGACCAATCCGGATGACCTGCTGGAGACCGGGATAGATATCAATGTGCAGCCGCCGGGTAAGAAGCTAACCAATATCACCCTGTTGTCGGGAGGGGAAAAGGCGCTTACCGCCATCGCGATCCTGTTCGCCATTTTTCTGGTCAAACCCAGTCCGTTCTGCGTCCTGGACGAAATTGACGCGCCTTTGGACGATTCCAACCTGAATCGTTTTATACGCATGTTAAAGGAATTTTCGGGCCGTACCCAGTTTATTATTATTACCCATAACAAGAAAACCATGGAAATGGCCGATGTCTTGTACGGGGTTACCATGGAGGAATTCGGCGTATCCAAGCTCGTTTCGGTTAAATTCAAGAACGCCGTACCTGCTTAATTATGTCAGCGACGGATATTAGAGTCCTTGATTTTCACATTGACAACCTGGGAATGGCTGAAGCCCTGGCCAGGATCGAGAATCTGTTGGCCGTACGCCAGGCCCACCAGGTGATCACCGCCAATGCCTTAATGCTGTATAGCGCGCAAAAAGATGATAAGCTGAAATCGGTTTTTGATAACGCCAGCCTGGTTGTTCCCGATAGCATCGGCTTGCTGTGGGCCGCCCGGATCCTGGGGCATAAATTAAAGGAAAGGGTGGCGGGGATTGACCTGCTGTACCGCCTGGCGGATATCAGCTCGAGAAAGGGTTACTCTTTTTATTTACTGGGTGCCAAACCCGGCGTAGCGGAAAAAGCGGCCGTTAATTTAAGGGAAAAGTACCCGGGATTAAAGATAGCCGGCACGCATCACGGCTATTTCGACGTGATAACCGAAACAGAGGTAATAGCTGCGGTCAGGAAGGCTACTCCTGATATACTGTTCGTCGGGCTGAACGTGCCTTTCCAGGAGAAATGGATAAATACTAACCTGACGGCTTTGGGTGTGCACGTGGTTATCGGTATCGGCGGCAGTTTTGACGTGATCAGCGGCAAAATAAAAAGAGCCCCGGTGGCTATGCAAAAGATCGGATTGGAATGGTTCTGGCGCCTGTTGCTGGAACCCTGGCGGATAAAAAGAATAATTTTACTGCCGGTTTTTATCGCCCAAGTTTACCGCCAGAAATGGTTCGGAAAGGGATCATGAAACTAGGCATTTTGGCCGACATTCATTCAAATTTACCGGCTCTACAGGAATGCCTGGGGGTGCTACAGGGTGAACAGGTAGACGGGTATCTGGTACTGGGAGATACGGTAGGTTACGGGCCCTTTCCCAATGAATGCCTGGAACTGATCAAACAGTTACCTGTGGTCAGAGTCATCGCCGGCAACCATGACTGGGCGGCGGTTGAACTGGAAGACGTGGAGTCTTTTAATGAGGAAGCCAGGCAGGCCATACTCTGGACCAGAACGGTATTGAAGCCGGAGCATAAGGTTTTTCTCAACGCCCTGGAATATAATATACACACGGAATTTTACCAGCTGGTGCACGGCAGTCCGCGAGACCCGTTGGATGAGTACCTACTGGATGTGGATACATTTGAGAAAAACCTGGAAGACCTGAAAGCGAACATCTGTTTTGTCGGACATACCCATTTACCGTTGTTTTTCTACCGGGAGAAGGAAACTAATAAGTTGAACAGCCGGACTATCGCCGAGGGTGAAGAGTTAGCCCTGGACCGGACCACGGCGCAGATCATTAACCCCGGATCAGTCGGACAGCCACGGGACGGGGATAAGCGCGCCAGCTTCGGCGTATTTGACACTGGAACTTTAAAATTTAAATTGATGCGCAAAGAGTACAATATTGGTATAATACAGGAAGAGATGAAAAAAGCGGGCCTACCGGAACCTCTGATATCCAGACTTTCTGAAGGAAGGTAAGAACGGGAACAAACCATGATCAAACTCAAACCAGGCGTGGTAATAGATGATGTCTACGAGATCACCAAGATCGTAGCTAAGGGAGCCATGGGCGCTATTTACCGGGCGGAAGTAGTGGGGACCAAGGAAGTAGTGGCGATAAAAGTGCCGCTGCCCGGGTTTGATAAAGAGTTATCATCGCTGCAGCGTTTTCAACAGGCGGAGAAGATAGGGGTCTTGCTTGACCATCCTAATATTGTCAAAGTCATTATCCCCAAACACGAGCGTTCTTTCCCTTACGTAGTCATGGAATATGTGGATGGTCCGTCACTGCAGTACCTGATCGAGAAAAACCGCCGTTTAACTAGTGAGGACGCCGTAAATTACACTA
Source organism: Elusimicrobiota bacterium (assembly GCA_003153935.1). Lineage (GTDB taxonomy): Bacteria > CAYTYR01 > UBA6262 > UBA6262 > UBA6262 > Fen-1174. The sequence goes on along the minus strand of PMCA01000035.1, from coordinate 2,606 downwards.
TGCAAATGTGCGACGCCCTGGAATACCTGAGACAAAAGACGGTGATCCATCACGATATAAAGCCCTCGAACATAATAATTTCCCAAGATAAGCAGGTAAAATTAACGGATTTCGGTATTTCTTTTTCCGAAGGCCTGCAAGGAGAGGTTTGGGCGTCCCTGGTAGCGGTGGGAGGCACTCCGGCTTACCTGGCGCCGGAAAAGGTCAGGGATCATTCGGTCAACGATTACCGTAGTGATATCTATTCGCTGGGCGTCTTAATGTACCACATGTTCACAGGCAAACTGCCTTTTAACGGCTCGCTGGATGAGATTATTGGCGCGCAAATCACCCAGAACTTCATCAGCCCCAGCGTGCTCAATCCCCAGATCCCTCCCGCTATCGAACGGATCATACTAAAGGCCCTGGCGCCTAATCCCAAGGACCGTTATCAGGATGTCACATCCCTGAAGTATGATCTGGAAAATGCCATGACCCTGGCCCAGAAGACCAAGCCAGCCAAATTCTCCTTTAAGCTGGAATTCGGCATACCTTTATGGATATTATACCTGATCCTGGGCATAGTCATCCTGCTCGGCGTCGGCATCACCGTCTATGTCCAGATGAACATCACAAAATAGAAAATAGTTGACTTTAGTAGGTTTTCATGATATACTAGTTTTGTCTTCAGGGTAAGGTGAAACTCCTTAACCGGTGGTTACAGCCCACGAGGTCCGATGTAAATCGGACCAGATCCTGTGAAATTCAGGGGCCGACGGCAAAGAGGCGCAAGTCTCTGACAGTCCGGATGAAAGAAGCTTTTTTTTATTGAAGCTGTTGGATCATTTACCCTGAAGAATCAATTCTTCGGGGTTTTTTATTAGGTGGACAGGTATGAATATTAAATACATGAAACGCGCCTTAATACTGGCTAAGAAGGGAGTAGGAAAAGTATTCCCCAATCCCATGGTGGGCGCGGTACTGGTCAGAGGAGGCAGGATAGTCGGCGAAGGCTATCACCAATACTTCGGAGGCTTACACGCTGAGGTTAACGCCATCGCCTCTGCCGGCGGGAGAGCGCGGGGCGCTGACCTGTATGTAAGCCTGGAACCCTGCGATCATTATGGCAAAACGCCTCCCTGCACCAAAGCTATTATCGCCGCCGGCATAAAGAAGGTGTATACCGCCATGTCTGACCCGAATCCGCTGGTGGCAGGTAAAGGCATCGTCAAGCTACGGAAGAACGGGTTAAAAGTTTATCAGGGATACATGGAGCAGGAAGCCAAAGCATTGAACCGGGATTACCTGCACTATATTACCCGGAACAGGCCCTATGTCATATGCAAATGGGCCATGAGTGCCGACGGCAAGCTTGCCACAAAAACCGGCGACTCAAAATGGATATCTAATCAACTATCCCTTAAGTTTGCGCATAAATTGCGCAATCAGGTGGACGCGGTTGTTGTTGGCATAAACACTGTATTAAAGGACGATCCGCGTTTGACGGTAAGGCTGCTCAAAGCCGCTAAGAACCCAACCAGGATAGTCATGGACAGTAGACTGCAAATACCCATAAAGGCGAAAATACTTAATAATGAAGCCAAGACCATCATCGTTTGCGGTAAGGGCGCGGATACTTCTAAGGCTAAAAAGCTGATGAAGATGGGCGTTGAGGTTTGGCAGGTTAAAGACTTGCATGAATTAATGCGCCGGCTGGCCGGCCGCGGACTAGCCAGGATATTGGTAGAAGGCGGCGGGCAGACCCACGCCGGTTTCATAGAAGCCGGATTGGTTGATAAAATAGTAGCCATCATAGCTCCCCTGATCATCGGCGGGAGACAGGCAGTAACGCCGGTAGCCGGCAATGGCGTCAAAAGGATCAAGGACGCCTTAAAGTTTACCAGGGTTAAGTTCACAACCCTGGAAGATAATGTGGTAATGGAAGGTGAAATATAATGTTTACCGGTATAATTCAGAAGCTTGGCAAGGTCAGATCGGTGTCGCCGAAAATGATCGCCGTGGAAGCCGGATTCACTGATCCGGTGGTAGGCGAGAGCATAGCCATCAACGGGGTATGCCTGACCGTTAAACGGTCGGCGGGGAATATTTTTTACTTCGATACCATGGCCGAGACCAGAAGGGCAACTAACCTGGGTAAACTCAAGGCCAATGACCGGGTGAACCTGGAACGGGCGTTGAAGATCGGCGATAGCGTAGGAGGACATTTTGTCAGCGGCCATGTGGATGAGGCGGCGAAGATAGCCAAAATCACCAAACAAACTGACTTATTCACTGCTGAGATCAAAGTTGACCGCAGTAATCTAAAATATCTGGTTCCCAAGGGGTCGGTCGCTATTGACGGTATCAGTCTCACCGTATTAGCAGTAACGCAGACAGGCTTTACGGTATCGTTGATACCTCTTACCATAAAGGAAACAACGCTGGGATTCAAGAAAGTCGGGGCCCTGGTCAATATTGAATATGACCAGCTGGTAAAAAGCACCATGAATTTACTGATCGATAAATTTCGCAACAGCTCATATATAACTACTAAGTTCTTAAAGGAAAAGGGATTTTGAAGGTAAAGTGTTGAGTGGTTGATTTCGCCGAGACATTTACTTTTCGAA
>PMCA01000003.1 GCA_003153935.1 Elusimicrobiota bacterium | reverse complement strand
ATGAAGGCAGAACACCAGAAGAAGATGGACAAAGAATGCAAGGAGTGCGCTCCTGCAACGCCGAAAGCCATGCCCGCCATGCCGGCAGGTAAGTAGTAAAATTAGCTCAAGTTTAAAATAAGGGCAACTAAAGCAATCTCATTAACCTGAGGTTGCTTTTTTATTCAGCTAAAACTATGGAAATTGGGTTGACAGGATACGGGTGAGGGGGATATAAATAAGACAAGGAAGGGGGGCCCATGTTCACTAAATGGTTTGCTTCTTTGAGAGATACTATGTTCTTGACTCCGGTAAAGGCCCGGGACACGATCATAAACTGTTTTTTTACCGCGCAAAGGGAAACTTTTGTCCGGATGAAAGAAAAAGCCCATTCTTTTGTCAGTGCCAAGGAAATCAAAAGCACGGTGACTGCCGCAGTCAGGGCGGTGTTTAAGGAGATAGGGGCGGATTTTGACAAACCCAGGAAAAGCGACCTAATCAAAGTAGTGCAGATCCTGGCCACTAAGGCCAAATCCTGGGGCACGCCGGACGATATTGTCCAGCATCATAAGAGTGAAATAGAAAAGATCCTGAACGCGTTGCCGGATGAATAGCATGAATAGAAAATTGCCGATAATACTCCTTATTGCCTATATTATCTGGTTCTGCCTGCTGGCTATCGGTCCTTATGACGCCGTAGCTCAGAATCCAGCGGACCTGACCGGATACAAGCTGATCTGGTCTGATGAGTTCAATGGCAGTACAATTGACCCAAATCACTGGAGGATAGATACCGGCAACGGCCCTAACCACGATGGATTTGGCAGCTGGTCGCTGGAATATTATACGGCCCGTACGGACAATGTCTTTATTTCCAACGGGGCGCTGGCTATCAGAGCGGTCAAAGAGGAATACGCCGGGAGCCATTTCACTTCCGGAGAGGTCACAACTAAAGGTAAATTTGCTTTTAAATACGGTCGGATCGAGGCGCGGATAAAATTACCCAAAGGCTACGGCTTATGGCCGGGTTTCTGCATGTACGGAGACGATCAGTTCGACCATGCCAGCAGCGACAACGGCATCAGTTGGCCAGCCTGCGGCGAGATCGATGTTATGGAAATGCGCGGCGGGGATTCCGGTGACAGCAACCGGACTATTATGGGTACGGTTCACTTTGGTCACGATATGCCCACCTGGAAATATGAATCTAAGTCGGTTAAACTGCCAGGAAACGCGAATTTCTGCGATGATTACCATATTTTCGGGGTCGTCTGGGATGCAGAAAAGATCGTTTTCCAATTGGATGGGAAGGATTATTACACGAACTACACCACCAGCAAGATTAAGGATTCTTTCCGCAAGGCCTTCTATTTTTATTATAATATCAAAATAGGCGGTCAGTTCTTTAACCCACATCCGCCAACCGCCGATCAAATCACCGCCACACCCCAAACCATGATGATAGACTGGGTCAGGGTATATCAGAAAGAGTAAGATGACCACTACCAGGTGTCAACCTCCGAGGTTGACAGTAGCGGTTGACAGTGAGCGAGGGTTAAGGAATGGAAAACAAGAATAAATTCGTAATATATACTGGAGGGATGGCGCTATATTTCTTTTCTGTTTTGATCGTAATGTTCCTGTTTATCTTTACAATGGGAATAAGAGACTTGATTATGGGTGTTACATATTCTTTAATCGGTTATTTTGGTCTATTCGTAGTAATACCCTGGATCACAACTTATCTTGTCGCATATATTAGGTCAAATAAGATAGAAGTAACGGATAATGAAATTAATTTTTCAATATATGACAGAACTATCATCCAAAGGAATCTTTGGCCTAAAGTTAATAAAAAGAGCATAAAATTGGCAGACATCGAATCTGCTCTTTTGGCTGAGGCTAGATATCTAAGAGAAGTTAAGAATGATAGAAATCTGGATAAATACAAACAGAATACAGTATTAGTAACCAGTCATATACCGATGCCGTTTAATACTTGGATTGGGACGAAATATACTCCATTTTTACGGTTTGAGATTAAGAACGGAGGAAGTTACCTTGCAGACACCAAACCATTCGGTAAAGCAGATTTTTTTAAATTGATAGGAATACTTAGAACTAGAGGCGTTATCATAGCAATTCAGCAAGGAATGATATAAAGGAGAAGATTTTTATCATATGCTTGCCCATCGCCATATATGCGGCAAGTAGGATTAAGATTTAAACATGAGTTGATAAGGTGGAGGAATAAATGATAAAAATTCTGTCACGATTTATATTGATATTATTTATGGGTTCTTTAATTGGCTGCGCCGAAGTTAGAGTATTGCGGGAGGCAAATTTCTTAGATGGTAAATTAGTTGTTGCCAAACAAGCCACAGATGGAGAAAGATATTTTGGGCTATATGTATTTAATAAATCGACTGAAGATTTCGAACTGATAAATAATTCATTAATGCCGAACGCAATATATGCGCCAGTTTGGACTGAAGATGGGCAGAAAATAATATTTATGTATCAGGGGACGGGGAAGGGAAATGCTGAACAAGCTATAACCAGTGGATTGTATGTCATCGATGCTAATGGCCATAACTTGAAGCCAATAACCAAGGAAGGCAGTGAATATATTAATAGAAGAAGAGAGATGTTAAATGAAGAGAAAGTAGTATCTCCCAACGGTAAGATGTGTGCTTTTATAGAGTCTAAGTATGATCATCCAAATATATTTGTAAGTAATATAGATGGCTCAGAGAAAAGAGCCATCACTAAATTATCAAGTATGAATACTAGTATCGACAATATTGTCTGGTCAAGAGATAGTCAAAGAATAGCATATAGCAGGTGTGTTTTTAACGAGGCTTGGCCTTTTATGCCAATTTTGCCGAAGAATGAGATAAGAATTGTAAATATAAACACTGGCGACGATTTTGTCCTCATAGAATTCAACAGACTTGTTTTTAATTCTGATGATCGCGCCTATTTCGACTGGTGGACAAAATGAAAAAATTATTATTTGTTTTAGCGCTAGTTCTGTCTGGGTGCAGCTACGTGCCAATTAACCGGCTGGATCCTGCCATAGAGAAGATCGTTATGGCCGTCCCAGAGATAAAAGGGCATGATACGTACTATAAGTTGTACATAATTAACCCCGATGGTAATAAACAATTAGTGCCTAATTCCACTTTGCCCGGAATGATAAAAAATGTTAAGTGGGCCAATAATGGGAAAAATATTATATTCTATTACGAAGGTCCCTGGCATTATCTTAACGAAAAGGAGAAAGGGGTATATGTTGTTGATGAAAATGGTGAAAACCTGAAGCCTATATTGAAGGATATATATCATTTCGCTGTCCTTCCTGATTCCAAAACCCTTATATACAGGCAGTCGATCAAAGATTATTTTGTTGTGAACTATGACGGCACGGGGAAAAGGTTGCCCCAAGGTGAGGAGATCAATTATTTGAAGATTGACGTGAAGGGCATAAGATATTATTATTCTCAGGATAGGTCAAAAATGCTATGGGCAGAACTTAATAATATTTATGTCAGTAACAAGGACCTTTCCGGGAAATGGCAGTTAAATAAAGATGCAGGATATATGAATATACGGCTTTATTTTAACCCCATGTGGGATAGGAGAGATAACAAGATCTATTACTATTTGGACCATTATTCGGAGTTTACCGGAGATAATAGGGGGATAATGGAGATCAACGCGGATGGGTCCGGGGAGAGAATGATCCTGGGGCTTGAACCTCTGGGAATTGAATTTACTGGTAATTACTGGTATACAAGCAATCTTGATATATCTTTTGATATATTTAATAAATAGGAAATATTCCATTTATTTTCCTCTTGACAATCCGCCCCCGTTGTTGTATACTTATCTTGTAAGTTTAAGACATACGAATCGGTGAGACAAAGTCGTCTTCCGGCAAAGTTGCTGGAAGATTTTTCATTTAGGACGTAGATGTCCTGTTAATCCGCAAGGATTTGACGGTATCTACGTTTTTGCTTTTTGAGGGCCTTAATGTGGTATAATACGGTAAGGGTGAGGGCGAGGAAGCCGGTATGGTTAAGGGGTAAGGTCTAAGACCTAACCCTGGCCAAAGGACCAGACTGGTATCTTAACCCTAACCAATAGACGATAAAGGACATGACCATGATGGATGGGAAACTTAGGATAGCCATAGCGCAGATAAATAGCACAGTAGGCGACCTTCAGGGCAATGCCAAGAAGATCGGCCAGACCATACTGAAGGCCAAGGAATTTGGCGCGGATATGGTAGTATTCCCGGAACTAGTGCTGACCGGGTACCCGCCTGAGGACCTGCTGCTGAAGCCGCAGTTCGTACAGGATAATCTGGATGCTTTGAAGGAATTGGCTAAGGGAGTGGACAATATACTGGCTATTGTGGGTTTTGTGGACCAGAAGGGCCGGAACCTCTACAATGCCGCGGCTATTATACATAATGGTACGGTTAAGGGCGTAGCCCACAAAATGCTGTTGCCCAATTACGGGCCCTTTGATGAAAAGAGATACTTTGTATCGGGTGAGCAGTCATCAGTGTTCCAATTTGGCAATATCCTGTTCGGCCTGAACATCTGTGAGGATATCTGGCATGCCACCGGGCCGACCCACAAGCAGGCCAAGGCCGGCGCCAAACTGATAGTGAATATCAATGCTTCACCTTATTATACAGGCAAGATACGGGTCAGGGAGAAAGTGGTCAAGAGCCAGGCCAAGGAGAACAATGTATTCGTGGTGTATGCTAACCTGGTAGGCGGGCAGGATGAGCTGGTGTTTGACGGCCAGAGCATTGTAGTGGACCCGAAGGGCCACCTGGTGACCCTGGCGAAAGCCTTTAAAGAGGACCTGCTGGTAGTGGACCTGGAAGTGCCGGAGTCCAAGAGCCATAAGGGCGTAGAATGCGTTGTCATTGATAAAGAAATATCGGTTAAGAGTCGGCTACCATTGCCTAAGAGCCATGTGAAAGTGCTGGAGCCGGTAGAGGAAGTGTACCAGGCGCTATTATTGGGACTGAAGGACTATGTGAACAAGAACGGGTTCAAGAAAGTGGTGCTGGGACTGAGCGGCGGGGTGGATTCGGCGCTGGTAGCGACCCTGGCGACCGATGCCCTGGGTAAGGATAACGTAGTTGGCGTGTTCATGCCGTCGCGGTATTCGTCCAAGGCCAGCGAAGTGGACGCCAAGCAGTTGGCCTACAAGCTGGGCATCAAGCTGATGACGATATCCATTGAGCAATTATATAACATTTATTTGATGATACTGGAGCCGGTGTTCGCGGCTGAGGCAAAGAATATAGCGGAAGAGAATTTGCAAGCGCGCATCAGGGGCACTATCCTGATGGCTCTTTCTAACAAATTTGGCTGGTTGGTATTAGCGACCGGTAATAAATCAGAGATGAGTACCGGTTACGCCACCCTGTACGGGGATATGGTCGGAGGTTTCGCGGTGATCAAAGACGTCCCGAAAACCCTGGTCTATAAATTAGCCAAGTACCGGAACGGCAAGGGCTTTGTGATACCGGTGAACGTGCTGAAAAAGGCGCCCACCGCTGAACTGAAACCGCACCAGAAAGACACCGACAC
>PMCA01000030.1 GCA_003153935.1 Elusimicrobiota bacterium | reverse complement strand
AACCTGGCAATGACGATAGCCGCTAAAATACCTAAGATAACTATGACGATCAGCAGTTCCACCAGGGTAAAACCTTTGCTGTTTTTGAATTTATTCATCATTTTGTTCACCTCCCTTCTTTGTATAATATTCTAAAGATTGCTGTTTACCAAACGTTATAAGCCCCGCCCCAGCTGGTGTCTATCGGCGCTCCTACTGTAGAATCGGTAGACTTGTAGTCGGCGCAAACCCGGCCGGTCTGGGAATCATAGGCCCAGCCGCCGCCTCCGTTGACCTTGCCATCACGGTCTGTACCAACATCGGTCGGGTCAAACACGGATGAAGACAAGTAAACGGTTTTCTTCTTATAGAATGGATCAGCCGGAATTCTTTCAATGAAGGTTTTGCTCTGGACATCGGGGTTGGTGCCCTTCCAGAGGTCGTCTAAAGAAGCCGGGTAAAGATTAGCATTTGAATTTGCCTTGTATATCTCGAGGGAGGACCGCATAGTGCGCAGGTTGCCCTTCAAACTGGCTTCCTTGCTTTCCTTGGTAGCGCCGGCAAACCTGGCAATGACGATAGCCGCTAAAATACCCAGGATGACGATGACTATTAATAATTCTACCAAGGTAAAACCTTTGCTGTTTCTTAATTTTTTAATCATATGCCCTCCCCTTCTTTTACAGTCAAAGCTATATGTTCTTACCAGATATTATAAGACGTTCCCCAGCTAGTGTCGCTTGGAGTTCCAGGTACCGTATCCGTGGATTTGTAATTGGCGCAGATACTGCCGGTAGCTGAATCATAAGCCCAACCGCCTCCGCCGTTGATCTTACCATCACGGTCTGTAGCTAAATCGGTAGGACTAAAGGCCACCGAAGCGCTGTACGTAGTTTTTTTCTTATAAAAAGGATCCTGCGGGACTTTGTCTATGAAAGTTTTGCTTAATACGTCAGCACTAGTGCCTTTCCAGAGATCATCGAGCAAGACAGGATAGATGCCGGCTTGGGAATAGCTTTTATACACTTCCAGTGAAGAACGCATAGTACGCAGATCTCCCTTTAAGCTGGCTTCCTTGGATTCCTTGGTGGCTCCGGCAAACCTGGAGATAACAATTGCCGCCAAAATTCCCAGAATGACGATAACGATCAACAATTCTACCAGGGTGAAACCTTTGCTGCTTCTCAATTTACTTAACATATAGATATACTCCTTTCGTGGGATATAAATCTTTCTTGCTGTTCATTATAACACAAACCCGTATAAATGTAAAGCCTTTGGCAATAAAAATAGCGGCCCTCTATGTCTCCAATCAATTTGCCCAATTGTCTTAAAGCTTTGATTGTTGGACTAAGCCGCTTCCTCAAACTGCTCCTCATATTACACCCCTAAGGTCATATTCTTTTGTCAAAGATACCCATCTTATCTTCAACTGGAACTTGAATTCGTATCAAACCTGCTCAAAAAGAACTAATAAAATTACCAGGAACTATAACTGGTGCCCCAACTGGTATCTTTAGGCGGCTCAACCGGATCTGTACTGGGTATGTCAACGTACACCGCTCCTGTACTGTTGTTATAAACCCAACCACCTACGCCGGCCGCCTGAATAGCAGTATACTCAGTGCTTTTCTTGTAGAAAGGATCCTGCGGGATCTTACGGATATAGCCTTCGTTTACTAAGGCCGCTAAATTAGTGGGATAACTGTCGGAAGCGGAACGAGCGCGGTAGATTTCTACCTGGCTGCGCATGCCGCTGAGGTTGGCTTTAAGAGAGGTTTCCTTAGCATCCTTGGTCGCGCCGGTAAAACGGGAGATGACGATGGCGGCCAGGATACCCAGGATAACTATGACGATCAATAATTCCACTAAGGTAAAGCCTTTATATTTGACCCTGATGGCTTTCCTTAACAGTCTCTTGATCCTTCTATTCAATTTCGCGGTACTCCGTTTCATAGCACACTCCCTGCTGCCCAAAAACCTTGTACCTTACCCAATATAAATATATGTCAAAGAACGTTGTTTGTCAAGCGGTTTCGGGAACGAAAATTTTCGTTTCTCGTATACATTTCAGCGTTATTTTTTTATCAGAAATTTGCGATTTTAGATAGTTTTTTACGCGCCGGCCCGCGCCACCTTGATCATGTCATACATGGGCATGACCAGGGACAACGCTATGAACCCCACTACGATCCCCATGAACAGGATCATGACCGGTTCCAGGATACTGGACAAATTGCGGATCAGGTAATCAACTTCCCGTTCGTAAAAATCGGCGATCTTGATCAGAATCTTCTCGATGGCGCCGGTCACTTCCCCGACCGGGATCATATTGGCGATCATGGGCGGGATCAGCGGACTCTTGGCAAACGGCGCTCCCATATCGCCACCCTGGCGGACGGAATCTATCACCGTATCCAGCACCGCGGCGATACAAACATTACCGACGATATCGCGGGCGATATTCAATGACTCGATGATCGGCACGCCGGCGCCTAACATCACGCCAAACGTCCGGGAGAACCTGGTCAGGATCATTTTATGCTGCAAGGTGCCGAAAATAGGAGCCTTCAGTTTGAACATATCAATAGTATATTTACCCTTCTTGGTTTTGCTGAACTTCTTATAGAAAATAGTGATCAGGACAGCGGCGATGATCAGTATGTAAAACCGTTTCTTAAGCAGGTCGCTGATAAAAAGCAGGACCCGCGTAGGTCCCGGCAGCTGTACGCCGGAGGAAGCGAAAATATTAGTGAATGTGGGCAGAACGAAAATTATCAGGAAGAGTACGGCTACAGTGCTGATGATGGTCAGGATAAAGGGATACATCAGAGCCGCTTTCAGGCGGCCGCGGATCTCTTCGTCGCGTTCCATGAACGAGGCCCATTGGATCAGGATCTTGTCCATTTCGCCGCCGCTTTCTCCCACTTTCACCATGCTGATGAATAAGTCGTCGAACACCTGGGGATGCCTGGCCAGCGCCCAGGACAAAGCGTTGCCATGGCTGATATCACGCGACACGTTCTGTATCACCCGTTTGAATTTGGGATTAATAGTCTGGTTGGATAGCACATCCAGGCATTTGGTCAAGGCCATGCCGGCGCCGATCATGGTAGAAAGCTGTTGCGCAAAGATACCTTTATCGCGGGTGGTTATCTTTATGAACATCTCATTGAAATTGATGTTCAAGCCGCCCTTTTTGGCCAATGTCATATGCTGGACAAAAAGACCCTGCTTTTTCAGGTTCAAACCGGCCTGTAATTGGTTAGAAGAGTCAATTGACCCCTTGACCTTCTTGCCGGCTTTATCAAAAGCTACGTAATTGAATATAGGCATTAATGCCGGGCCCCTATAACTATACTGGTCTCTTCCTGCAGCACATCCAGGAAAGCGTCGACCACCTGAGGGTCGAACTGGGTTCCTGTCGCTCCCCTTAAAACGGTCATCGCTTCGTGTTTCTGCATACCCTTATGATAGGGCCGGTCGCTGGTCATGGCTTCAAAGGAATCAGCCACGCACAGGATCCTGGCGCCGATGGGTATCTCGTCTTTTTGCAGGCCGTCGAGGTAGCCCTGCCCGTCATAGCGTTCATGATGGTGGTACACAATGGGTATGACCTCCTGCAAGCTCTTGATCGGTTTGAGTATCTGGGCGCCCATAAAAGGATGGTTCTTGATGTGGGAATATTCGTCGGCGGTAAGCTTCTTGGCTTTTTTCAATATGGTTTCCTTGATACCGATCTTGCCGATGTCATGCAGGCTGGCGGCGTAGCGTATTGTTTCCACCGCTTCGGCCGGTAAATTCAATTTTTGGGCTATCGCCACCGCGTATTTGGTGGTCTGCTCGGAATGGCCGCGCGTATAAGGATCACGCGCCTCGATGGCGTTGACCAGCGACCGTATGATATCCAGGTAAGCTTCCCGGCTCTCCTCATACTGGCCGATATTCTCCAGGAACAAGGACAGTTGGTTGGCCAAGGTATATAGTATATGCTCGTCATCATCGCTGAACAGCTGCTGGCTGGCTTTATCTTTAAACCCGCTGGCATAATTGATCAGCTCGATCACGCCCAGATTTTTATCATCTGTGTTTATCGGGACCACCAGGGTGGTCTTGAAATCCATTTTCTTGTTCTTGGCCAACTGGCTGTATTTGTCCTTGAAGCGCACATCGCCAGCCGGGTCCGCCAATCTTACCGGACGCCCTTCTACCGCTACCCAGCCGATCAGGCCCTCCCCTTTTTTAAAACTGAGCCGGTTCAGCAGGCCGGCCTCATAACCGGACCCGTACCTGAGCACCAGGACTTGCAGCTCCTCATCCCACAGGTAGAAACCGCAGGTCTGCACCTTCCAGATCTTTTGCAGCTCCTCAGGAATGGATTGCAGGATCAGTTCCCGGTCGGTACTGGAACCCATGCTCTTGGCTACCAGCGATAGGATCGATAACTTACGGGCCTGCTCCTGGTGCCGCTGCACCGTCTCGGTCAGGGTTTTCATTTCCTGCTTGCGCGCGTCGCTTTCACGCAGTTTTTCCGCCAGCAGGTTCTCTTTCTCAACGGCCAGGTTCTGCAACTTCTGCTCGTCCTTTTTGAATTTACTCTCGATCTTGGGCAGTAACAGGAAAGTGGTCCAGAAACCCAGGGCGGTTAACTGCAGCATCCTTCCCGCCCAGGAAAAGACCCCGTTATCGGGCAGCAGGCTGAGACCGGCGCCGGCCAGCAGGCCGAAAGCCGCCACGGCCAAACCGGCATAGGACAGGACCTGTTTCCGGCTCGAATTAATAGCGTTACCCAGGAAGACCAGAGCGAAGATCGCCACGTTGGCTATTTTGAGCTCTTCAAAAACCAAGTACACGGAAAGCAGCTGCCCCAGGCCCCAGGCGAGAATCAGGGCGTTACTTACTAATACCCAAGATCCCAGCAAATTCTTTTTGTAATTACGGTAACCCATGAAATTGGCGTTCAGCGCCAATAACAGGACCACACCCAGCCAGACCAAAAAAATTGTTTTTTCTTCCATAATTTATTCCTGCTCCGTCACTACTCTGACGACTTCTTCCACGCTAGTAATGCCCTTCTTCACTTTGTCCAGGCCGTCTTCCTTCAGGGAGATCATGCCGTTCTCGATCGCCGCCTGTTTCAAGGTTTCCGTAGAGGGCCTCGTCATGATAAGGTCCCGGATCCTTCTTTCGCTGACCATCAGTTCGTATATGCCCAACCGGCCCTTGTAGCCGATCTTCTGGCATTCCTTACAACCGACCGGTTTGTAAAATGTATACTCCTGGCTGGGGTCGAAACCGAATCTTTCCAGCACTTCTTTGGAAGGCGTATAAGGTTCTTTACAGGTCGGGCAAAGTTTGCGCACCAGTCTTTGGGCCAGCACTCCCAATATACCCGAGGCGATCAGGAATGGTTCAATGCCCATATCCACCAGGCGGGTGATAGCGCCCGGGGCGTCGTTGGTATGGATGGTGGAAAACACCAAGTGGCCGGTCAAGGCGGAACGAATGGCGATATCGGCCGTATCTTTATCGCGGATCTCACCGACCATGATGACATTGGGGTCCTGCCGCAGCACGGAACGCAGAACGTCGCTGAAATTCAGCCCGATCCTGGGGTTGACCTGCACCTGGTTAACCATTTTCAATTCGTATTCCACCGGGTCTTCGATGGTAATAATATTGCGGTCCAGGGTATTGATCTTATCGAGAGCGGCATACAGTGTCGTGGTCTTGCCGCTGCCCGTAGGACCGGTGACCAGCACGATGCCGTAAGGTTTCTTGATCAGGTTATCAAATCCTTCCAATACCACCGGCTGGAACCCCAACTGTCCCAAACCGAACAAGAACGAGGTTTTGTCCAGGATTCTCATAACTATTTTTTCACCGTTAATGGTGGGCAAGGTGGAAACGCGGAAGTCGATGCCTTTGTCCCACAGACGCACGTGGAACCGGCCGTCCTGCGGTAACCGTTTTTCGGCGATGTCCAGATCGGCCATGACTTTTATCCTGGAGGTAATGACGGCGTGCAATCTTTTCGGCGGGGTCATGATCTCGCGCAGAACACCGTCGATACGGTAACGTATCCGGACGATGTTGCGATCGGGCTCGATATGAATGTCGCTGGCCCGGTTCTGGATGGCCTGCATAATGATGGCGTTGACCAGCTTGATGACCGGACCTTCGTCCGACTGGTCGTTAAGTTTGCCCAGGTCCATTTCTTCTTCGGCCGCTTCTTCTTCCACCTGCACGTTCTGGTCCTGGGTGATCTGCTGGATGGCTTCGAGAGAACGGTAATATTGGTCGATAGCTTTGAGGATCTCTACTTCGGTGGCGATGGCGGGCTCGATCTCGCACTTGGTGATGTATTTCAGGTTATCGATGGCCATGACGTCAAAGGGATCGCCCATGGCGACGGTGAGGACATTTTCGATCTTAAACAGCGGAATGGCCTGGTACTTGCGGGCCATTTTTTCGGGGATGAGCTTGATCACTTCGGGGTCGATGATGTAGGTACCCATGTTGATGTGCGGGATACCCAATTGCTGGCCGAGGAAATCCATCAGTTTGTCTTCGTCGATAAACCCCAGCTTGACTAAGGTCTTTCCCAGCCGTTCCCCGGTACGTTTCTGCGCTTCCAGGGCTTCCTGTAACTGGCGCTCATTGATCACGCCAGAGTCGATTAGCATTTCTCCTAATCTTTTTTTACCTGCTTTTTCAGGCATTTATTCTCCACTGTGGAACTTATTTACCGGCGATGATATTTTGATATTTATTATGTTATTATATAAATTCCAGTTGTCCTTTGTCAATAAGAATTACGGATAGGGAACAAAATAGCCGTTGCGCCAAAAACTGTTCTTGTCTTTGCCCATCCAATCGTAAAGCTTTCCCTGCAGTTCCCCCACTACCTGGGGATTTTGGACAGCGATATTATTGAGCTCCTCCGGATCCCGGTTCTCGTCGTACAATTCCCACATTATCTTTTCCCGGGTCGGGATGTAGATCAATTTATAATCCTTGGTGCGGATCATGCGGTGTTTGGCGATATTAGTCAGGGCGCGGTATTCCGGTTTGACCACCACCTCGTTATGATAAGTATCGTCGATCGCGCCCAGGCCGATGATATCCGGGTACATGATCCTCTGCTTCTGGTAAAAATTATCGCCCTGGTCGGTGAACCACAGTCCTGTTTCCGCGTAAGCGGTCAGATTTAAGGTCGCAGTTGCTCCGCGCGCCAGCGGCAACAGGCTTAACCCCTCCATAGCCGGCGGTTTGGACAGGTGCAGCATATCCAGCAGAGTAGGCGCCAGGTCGATGTCCCGCACCAGCTCCGCCGTCTTCTTCACCGGATAGGTTTCCCGCGGATCGTAAAAAATAAAGGGCACGTTAAGCATGGCGTTGCCGCGCAAATGCTCGCCGTGGCCCTGGCCCCAGCCATTCTCGTAAAGTTGTTCTCCGTGATCGGCCAGGACAACTATAATGGTGTTCTTATCCAGGTTACGCTTTTTCAGGTAGGTAATTAATTTCTGGGCGGCTGCGTCAAAATCCCGCACCGCTCCTTTATAAAGATTCCGGATCTGAGCGATATCGGCAGGCGGCAGGTCCAGTTTCTCTCCCGGTATGTTCGGTTTATAATACTTATACTTCCCCCGGTAGTCGGGATCGGTATAGGCCTGATAATAAGGGTAAGTGGCGGCGTAAGGAAAATGCGTGACCGAAGAGAACATGACCAGGAAGAATTTCTGCCGCGCCGGTACGCTGTCGATGACCTGCTCCGCTTCCTGCTCCAACAACAACGGATCGTCATCATTGTCCATTTCCTTCAGTACGGGAAAAATTTTCCGGCCGGGAGCGTTCAGCAAATACGGTAATAATAAATACTGCATTTCCAGGCAGCGCTGGTCGACCAGCGTGTTAAAATTGAAATAAGGAGCCTGGACCGTATCAAAGCCGGCCTGGAACCGGGGAAAAACGTCACCGGCAAAATCGCTCACGACCGCCGTGGCGTATCCCTGCTGTTTCAAGACCGAGCAGAGAGAATCCCTGGTCTGATCCCGCAGGCTCTTGTCCGGGAACATGTTACGCACCCCGTGCTCGCTGGGATATATACCCCGCAAATAAGTGATCCATTGCGGAAAGGTGCGGGGCAGCGAAACGTAGCACCGGTCGAAACGCACCCCCTTTTCCGCGAGCGCGGTCAGGTTAGGAGCTGTTTCCCCGGTCAGGTAATCATTGCGCAAGCTGTCCGCTCCCAGGATTATGATATTGGGGCCGGCTGTCTCCGCGGGATAAGTTCTCCCCGCCAGGTTGACCAACCCCCACAGCACCGACAGGGCTACTGCCAGTCCGATGATGATCAGGCGCGACCACCAGCGCAGCCGTTTAAACCAAAAATAAACGAATATCAAAATAAAAACAGCTCCGGCCGCCTGGAAATATAGCGGATGCAGATGGTCGGTCACGGTTAGCTGCAGCCCCTGGCGCCAGGGCGAACGTTCATAAAAATATTCGCTATAGACCTGCGGGTATTTAAGCATGCTGGACAGCAGGAACAGAATCTCGGTGGCGACTAGAGAAAAGATCATTAGCCCGGTTTTAAACCAGGTACGACCCTGTAGGAACCGCGCGCCCAAAACCACCAGCCAGAAATAGTAAATTATCAACCCGGCCGCAAAACCGATAACCAGGTAAGCCAGCAGGATCTTGGCTTCCGTGAATAAGACATCCCGCCAGAAATACTTCCTGATCAGGTCCACCGCGGCCTGGCCGTTGACGCCCATGTAGGAAAAGATCTTCTGGTCGGCCAGGGAAAGCACGAAGAACAGGGCGTAAACCGCCGCGCCTAAAAGGCCCCAGCGGCAGGAGCTTTTATGCTTGACTAAGTCTTTTAATTTAACTACAATTGAACCCATGGAACCTCTTTATAAAATAATTTTAGCGTGCGGTTGGCTGATATTCCTGCTGGTTCTTTATCACCGTTATTTCGGCCTCTCCGTCCCGGTCATCAGGAAACTGGACCGGACCGTGCCGCCGCAGGATTTCTCCGTAGCGCTATTCGGCGACTGTCAGGGCGCGGACAATCCCCTAACTTCACTGCGCCCCACCTACCTGGTTTTTAACAACATCATCGAACAGGTCAATAAAACCCGACCCTATTTTACCGCGGTCCTGGGAGACATGGTCTCCAGTGGCCGCGCTTATCATTATTATCGTTTCCGGCGGCAACTTTCCCGGCTACATTCTCCCGGTTATGTGGTCCTGGGCAACCATGACGCCAAATATAACGGTCGTCAGATATTTAAATTTATTTTCGGCCCGGCTTATTATTCTTTAATTATCGGCGCCAATGCTTTCATTTTCCTGGATAACGCCGAGGGTTCCCTGGATGCCGCGCAATTAACCTGGCTGGAAAGCCAGCTGAGGGAAAGCTCTTCCTGCCATATTTATGTTTTTATGCACCAGCCGGTATTCGATCCCCGCCCGGGTGGTAATTACGCCATGAACGACCGGGAACAAGCCGCACGCCTGCAGGAACTTTTCCGCGCTGCCAAGGTTAAAGCCGTCTTCGCCTCCCACCTGCATGGCTTCTACCAGGCGGAGGATGCGGGAGTCAAATACTATATTACCGGCGGAGCCGGCAGCACTTTAACTTCCCCGCAGGATTACTACCACTATCTCCGGCTGGACATTTCCGGGCCTATATTTAAAGTCTCCGCGGTCAAGATCCAACCCCATCTAAGCCCTGCGGTCATCGCCCGCTGGTCCGCCGCAGCGCTGGCGCTACTGGCACTGGCAATTCTCACTTTTTTTGCGGTTCGCTGAGATAGCCCCATTCGGCCAGCATTTCCTTAAATACCCCGCTGACCCCGGCTTGTTTTTCCCACTCTAATTTATACTGAGCCAGCCGTCCCCAATAAACCCGGAAAGCTCCGCTATTATCTTCATAATCGGCGGTGCCCTTAAGCAGGTAAAGATCGGCCCCGCCGCTGGCGCCGGCGCGGTTTTCCAGCAACGGTAAAGCATAGTTGGAAACCAGCAAACGATCTACAGGCACCGGCTCGCCGCGGTAATTAAACTTTATTTTCAATGCCGCATTATAGGGTCTGGTCGTGAAACGCAAGACCGCCCGGTCACCTACGGCGCGCACCTGTAAAATATTATCCTGGGCCTCCGCCCGCCCCTGCCCCTCAAATTGTACTTCGTTTATGGTCCCAGCCGCCTCTATCACTCCGGTCACCGGGCCGGTACCCATGTTACGAAATTTAAAGACGTTAATTTCCGGATCGGGCTCATAAGTATCCAGCAACAATCTCATCCTCTGCCGCAGGGCAAAATCCCGGTCGATGATATTGACCTGTTCCTGCGGATCCTGTTCCAGGTCGTAAAGCTCTTCCGGGATAAAATCCTGCAAATTCCGTCCGCGTTTTTCATACACGCCGAAATTGCGAATATATTTGTACCGGTCCCCCACCCTGACGCCCTTGTTAAAACGGCCACGGATAAAAATATCCCGGGCCGGACCCGGGGTTTCTCCGGCTATCATCCTGGCCAGGCTCTGGCCTTCGAATTCAGGACAAGGCGGCAGGTTCATAAGATCGAGCAGGGTTGGCGCCAGGTCCAAATGTTCAGTAGTGGCTTTGATATGCTGGGGGGTAGCTATTTTGGCCGGGAAACGTATCAGCAACGGCACTTGCACGTCGGTATCCTTCACGCTGATGCCATGATCATGGAAGATCATCTTCCTATGGCTATTAGGCAAGGTGTGCCAGTCCAGATTTTCGCCGTGGTCACTGGTAACCGCGACTAAAGTATTATCTCTCAGTCCCAGGTCCGACAAAGCCTTGAACAGCTGTCCCAGGCAATGATCGTTATAGGCCACTTCGGCTTCATACAAAGATTTATACCAGGCGCGAGCGTCCAGGTCGCCCAGCAGTGATTTAGTTTGCCAGAAATAGCGGAACGGCGGTTTATAAGGTCCATGAGCCGAATCATAATAAACCAGCAAACCAAAGGGTAATTTACCGTACAGTTGCAGCCAGCCGATAGCTTCATTGGTTATGTAAACATTGCTATATCCGTAGCGCTCCATGATGCGGGCGTCATTAAAACCAAAATCGGTCCCGAATCCCGCCCCGTCCACCACCAGGGAAATAACACCGATGGCCCCGGTCACGTAGCCGTTACCGTTAAGCTGGCTGGCCAGGGTGGCAAACTTGCGCCGGTAAAACTGCTCCCGGCTCTGGGCACTGGCCACATATTCCAGGGAGACATCTCCCAGTTCATACGGCAAACGGGAAGTCAGCAGAGAGGTGACGGACTGTTTGGTCATATTTCCGTTAGCTAAATGCCGGTCAAAGGCCACCCCCTGGCTTATTAAAGCATCCAGGTTGGGGGTAAAACTGCGCCCGTCGGCTTGCGGTCCGATAGCGTCCTGGCGGGTGGAGTCCATCACTATCAGTAATAAGTTGAATTTTGGTTCAGATTCGGCTCGGTCGGGCTTAGCCGTAATTAGCGGATTGCCCCAGAAAGCCTGCCCCTCATGGCCCCTGGTTTCCAGGCGCAATTTTACTTTTTGGCCGCTGAACCGGGACAGGTCCACTTCCATATCCTGCCAGCGATAGTCATGGTCGGCCATTTGCACGTCCCAATACTGGTAAAGATTACGGTATATTTTATCTTCAAAGTCATAAGGGTAATGAGGTAACGGTTCGCAGGTCCGGGTTAGCAGGATGACCTCGCGTCCCTCCGCCGGAATTACGGTTACCCTGAACTCCACCGGCTGCTTTAGGATCCCCGCTGAAAACAGCAATTCCGGCCTGAACCGTGGCACTGTCAGTTCATAGGTAATGCTGGTCGGTGCCGGCGCGTACAGGCAGTTCTTATGCACCATCTTTAAAGGATACCAACCCAGCGACAGGTGCATGTTTTCACGGATATTATGAAAAGACCGGTTATCATTAATTGGCGCGATATTTTTCAGTTCCCGATACTGCTCATCGTAATTTTCATGACTGATTTTAGCCTGCGGGCTAAGATCTATCAGGTTGGCGGCGACGATCCTTCTCTCGTTCAATGGCTGCAATTTCCAGCGCGGTGACTTTACCCGCCAGTCATTAGGAATGACGAATATGGCGAAGAACAGCACGTAGAGCAGCGCCGTCCAGAGCACTGCCCGCCAGATAATTTTCAGGATGATCTTAATGAACGGCATTTTTGGATAAACGTCCTATCACGGCTAAATTATGCCTGGCTTCCGGATCGTCCGGCTCCAGGTCCAGTATTTTATGGTAATACGCGGCTGCCTCTTTATAATTATGCAGGCGGCCGTTGGCATTGCCCAAATTTATCATTAAACTTATTTTGGCTCTGTTTTCCAGGGATGGCACTTTCAGGCCTTCCTGGTAAACCGCTATGGAATGGCGATAATCACCCAATCCTTCCCAAGCCAAACCCAGAGCGTTATATAATTCAGCCACATTGGGATTCAATTCCAGGGCTTGCCGGTATTGGTCAATAGCTTCCCTGAATTTGCCCTGCTGGTAATAAATATCCCCTAAAGCGTAATGGACCCGCGGCGATTCCGGAGAAGTTCGGACTGCGCTGCTCCACAGGGTAAAGTCATTCCGCCAGTCGCGGTTGCGTTCCACGGACCGCCAACCATAAGCCAGCAATAATACTGTCAGGAGCATCAGGACAGGCAGGCGGCGGGAACGGGCAGTGTCAGCCAGAGCCAAAGCAAAGCCGATCAGGGGAAAATACAGGAACCGTTCAGCTAAATGCGCTTCCAGCGGAATAATATTCGAGACCGGCAACAGGCAGATCAGGAACCAGAAAATACCGAAAGCCGCAAGTTTCCGCCGGTGGCTAACTGCCAGAGCCACGGCAATGATAGTGATAAGCGCAAGCACTCCGGCCAGCACCTCCGGCTCCCATAGTTTATGCGAAAGCAGGAATACATAATCTATCGATAACCGGGCCGGGAAAATGGTTATAGCCAGGTAATGCAGGAAACTTTTGCTCATGGTCAGGGCGGTCACGAGAAAACTGCCTCCCCACCAGGACCTTTGGCTAAACTGGCCCAGCACCGTGGTGCGCAGGACCAGGTACAGAAAAGCGCTTATCCAGAACGGCAGGTATGACCACCAGGCGTTTGACGCTTTTTCCTTGCCTTCTTTTAAGGCGAAATAATAATCGTACAGCCAGATGAGCAACAGGAACACCAGGGCGGTCTCTTTCGCCAGCAGCGCCAGGATAAAAAAGAGCAAAGAAAGTTTATAATTCAGCCGGCTGTTGCGCAGGTAACAGAGACAGGCGGCCAGCAGGAAGAACAGGCTCAACAGGTTACTGCGCGCAGAGATCCAGGCCACGGTTTCGACTTGGGCCGGATGGATGGCAAATATCCCGGCGGCGATCAGGGCCGTCGAGCGATTAGGACTGAGCTGCAGGGCCAGGAAATAAACTAATAACACGTTCAACAGATGCCAGAAGATATTGGTCAGGTGAAAACCGAACGGCCTCAAGCCCCAAAAGAAATAATCGCAAGCATAGGAGCACGCGGCCAGCGGCCGGTAAACAAAAAAGTTTCTTTCTCCGGCATAAGCTTTGGCGGAAACAAAAAAACCCGGGACATTGGTTAAATGCCTGATCTCGGGATTATTTACCACGAAAACTTTGTCATCATAGGCGAAAGAATTGAACAGGCAATTAGCGAAAACCGCCAAGGTCAGCAAAAGCAAAAGGACCAGCGGCCGGATGGTTTCAGCTGATTTTATCATTAGTCAATTTTACCACCAGGCCGGCAAAAATACAATATAAAACGGCAGGGTGAACTACCCCCTGCCGTTAGTTTCGTAACTTAGGTCTTTAGCAGCGTTTACCGCTCCTGGATGGTCAGGTAAATCAACTGGCCCCCACGGTTGATATCGAACACTATGCCGTCACTCAATTTCGCCTTAGCCGAGACCGCGGTGAATTCCTTTATATTGGTTACCGGATCACGGTTAATGGCGCGAATAACGTCGTTTGCCGCTATCCCAGATTCATCGGCCTTGCTGCCGGGCGTTATTTCCGTTACCACTACACCTTTTTCTGACGCGTCCACGCCCAACTGTCCGGCCAGGTCGCTGGTCAGAGTCTTAACTTTTATTCCCAGCCATTCCTGTGATTCGGCTTCCTGCCCTGGCGCGTTGTTCTTTTCTTCTCCGCTGTCAGTCGCCGATTCTTTCAGATTGCCGGGCATTTCCCCGATTACCAGATCCAGGTGGTCTTCCTTATTATTGCGCCAGATGGTAAGATTGACCTTCTTCTTGGGTTCGGTTTGGGCTACCATATCCTGCAAAGCGGTCACATCCTTGACCGGTTTACCGTTAAACTCCAGGATTATGTCGCCGCGCTTTAAGCCGGATCTTTCAGCCGGGGCATCTTTCATGACCGTATTGACCAGGGCGCCTTTAACTTCCGGCAAACCGAATTGCTTGGCTACGGCGCCGTCCACCGGCCGGATCTCCACACCCAGCCAGCCCCGGATCACCTTACCCTTTTCTATCAGCTGGGTAAGTATTTCCTTCGCTTTATTTATCGGGGTGGCAAAACCTACGCCGACAAAACCACCGGTCGGGGTATAAATAGCAGTATTGATACCCACAACTTCACCTTTGATATTGATCAGCGGTCCGCCGCTGTTTCCCTGGTTGATAGCGCAGTCGGTTTGGATCATCTCCCGGTACTGCTGTCCCTCGACCATTAACGATTGCCGCCGGGCGCTGATGATGCCCAGGGTGACTGTTTGTTCCAAGCCGAACGGGGAGCCGATGGCCATGGCCCAGTCCCCGACTCGGATCTTATCGGAATCGCCCAGGACCGCGGCCGGCAATTTAGTAGCTTCTATCTTGATCACCGCCAGGTCCAGGCGCGCGTCCGCCCCGATCACTTTCCCTTTGAACTTGCGTTCATCGCTTAAAGTCACTTCAATATCGCTGGCGCCGCCGATGACATGGTTATTGGTCAGGATCAATCCGTTCTCGCTGATGATCACGCCGCTACCGGTGCCGCTGAACCGTCTTTCCACGTACTTCTTTTGCGGTTTGGGTCGCGCCTGTTGCTTATTGCCCTGTCCCTGGTTGCCGAAAAAATCGCCGAAGAAATCATCGAACGGGTTGCCGAAATAAAATTCGGGCGCGTATTCCTGTTTCACTATCTGCGTGGTGGAAATATTCACTACCGCCGGCTTCATGACCGCCGCCACATTAGCGAACGAGTCCTGCAGGCTGGTTACTACCGGTGCTACCTGGATATCCGGCTTTACGCTCGGCCCCAGACTGAGTTGCTGACCGTTGGAACACGTCAACAGGCCGATATTCCGGCCAAAGAAAGCGCCCACGCCTACTAAAAGCACAGTGGCGCAAACCATAGTCCATAATTTTACTTTCAGGTGTTTGTTCATGCTATCCTCCTGTTTTTTATTATATTTTACTCTCGATTATTTCCCGTTGTATTTGTTTAGACACCAGTGAGTTAATAAAAGTTCCCTTTTATCCTCATAGCCCGCAGGTTGATCAGTAATAGCATGAACAGGGTTATCCCTAAGCCGGCATAAAATGCCGCTGGACGGTATTGTAACCGCAAATGTTGCCGGCCCGCCTTTAGCGCTATGGCCCTGACGATGTAATTGGCTTTCAATATTTCCGTCCGCTCTCCATCAACTGTTGCCCGCCAACCCGGATAATATACGTCGCTGGTCACCAGCCAGCCGGGAGCGAAAGAATTTACGTCAATAGTAATATCATCGGGGCCGGTCTCTGCCGTTTCCACGCGATCCGCTAAATGGGCCGACTGCGCCTGGCCTGGTGCCGCCTCGCCAGCCTGGCTGATCAGAACGACTTCCCGGTCGGGCTGGAAATCCTTACCGGCCAGATATTCCAGGATCTTATCCCGCGGCAGGTATTTGGCCCGGTGGACCACCCAGTATCTGGGTAAAGCGTTATGGTTCTCATACAAGTTTATATAATAGGACTCCAGCGCCCGCAATTTCTTATGCGTTAATTCAGTATAAGACAGGATCAGCCGACCGCCCAGCATATCGATTATCGGGGAATCCATGATGGAAGGAAAACTCTTGGCACGCAGCAGCAGGTCCTTATAATCCTTGATGGTAAAATAACCGTATTCATAAACGTAAGGCAGGTGATAAGGCAATCCCGCGTTGGGCTGCAGCGCCTGTCTTAAACTCTGGTATTTATCGACAAAACTATCTCCGAATAAAGGGCGGTTAGTTTGTGCGGCCGGATCCAGTAAATAGCGTCCGGAGCCGACATTATCCCTGACCGTCGTCACATTCCGGGGTTTAATAGCGAAAAAATCATTGGGCGCCAGGGGATTTATATCCCAGCCGAATGAAAAAAGATCCACCGCCATAAAAATTATAACGACGCCATAGACGAGCCCCCGCCCCCGCTGGCGATACCACCAGTACCATAAAGCTCCCGCCGCTAAAAAGCGCACACTGAACTCAAAGAAGTTTATCTCCAGGTGAACGCATTGGCTGGCCTGCAGGTCCAGTCCGGTCAGCAACCCGGCGAGGTACTGCAGCCAGGGCCGGTGATAAAAGATAAGGTATATCAATCCGTACCCCGCCGTGATAGCGCCCAGTCCCGCCGTGAATAGTTTGCGGCTGGGACGAAATTCGGGCCGCAGGAAATTATCAATGCCGCGCACGATAAATATGACCAGGGCAAATATAAAAAAGAACATAAATGAAGCCGGATGGGTAAAACTCCTGGCTAGGGGCATATACTGGTAATAATAGCGAGTAACGGGAAAGTCCGCCGACATGGCTAAGAATAAACTGATCAGCGCCACTGCTTCCCAGAAATAGCCTCTCTTCCTGCCGCGCCAGGAAAAAGCCAGGAACAATAAGGGCATTATCCCCAGGTAGAAGGTGCTCAGCCAATATTGCTTAATGGCAAAATATTCCGTGCCGAACGGTTGCGGGAATAAGTCGGGCAAACAGGCCTTGCCGACCAGGTCCGGCAAAATGAATTTGATCAGGAACAGCGGCGGTAAGCTCCAGGTTGTGGCCTCGCTGACCGTCCAGGCCGACCTGATCCCGTGCCCCATTAACTCCACCGTGGGCAGGAGTTGCGCCGCGATCAAACCCACGGTCACAGACCACATCAGCAGGAACCGCGGCCAGAAACGCCACTGGCGCTGCCACAGTACGTAAAATATTATCAGCAGGTTAGTATAATAGAAAAGGAAAGTATAGCCGCCGTAGAACTGCAGGGCCAGCGCCAGGCTGCACATCAGCCAGTAAAATATTCCGGCGGAATTCAGGGCCCGGCGCAAAAACACCCAGACCAGGCTGAACCAGAGCACGCTGGCCAGCACGCTGAAGAATTCTATTTGCACCAGCATATATCCGGAAAAAGTGAATACCAGGGCGCCCAGGAAACAGGCCCGGGGATGGAAACGGAACTGTCTCAGGAAAAGGAACAGGAACAGAAAGCAGAGAAAAAAATGCGCCAGCAGGTAAGCTTTAAAAGCCCAGGCAAAAGGGAACAGATAGAAGAAAATTTTCAAGGGGTACAGCATAGCTACCTGTATATTGGCCAGGAAAGGTTCGCCGTTGCAGAGATAAGGGTTCCATAGATAGAAATGGCCGCGCTGGATACCTTCCGCCCCAAAAACGGTCCAGGGCTGGAAGAAGCTCATGATATCGCCCAGGAAATAGGTCTGCCCGCAGAAGACCAGTCGCGAGAAGAAGATCAACAGGAGGGTCAGCAGGAGCCAGAGAAAACCAGTTTCTTTTCGGTTCATGGCGTCCCCAGCCGACGCTGCACCAGGGGCCAGCAGTTCAGGCAATAAACGGTATATTTGCGGTCCAGTTCATGGGTATTGCGGCCGTGGGCCATCAGGCACTTAACGTCCTGGCACCTGGCCAAACCCCATAACGTTCCCAGTATTTGCAGGGCTATTTTCAGCAAGCGAGCCTTAAAAACTTCTTCTTCGGGGGGTAAATGGTAGAATTCCTGCCGCAGGCGGGTCAGGGAGATGATCCCCAGCCTCAACGCGGGAGCGGTCTCGGCTAAAACATATTCGATGGCGGGATCAATAAGGTCCTCGTCGATCACCGCCAGTACATATTCATCCAGATCGGGTCCCACTATCCGGGCCAGGTCCGCCAATACCAGCGCGCTTAAGCCCTGGCCGGTTTTCAACTTACGGTGATCCGGCGCCGACCAAGCCGGCCGCAGCTTTATTTCCAGGTTTCCGGCTTTTAGCTTTACCGGTAACTGCGCCTGTAGGAAACACAGGATCCTTTCCTCTATATTACCGATAGGGACCAGGCTGATTTTTATCATATCCGTCCGGAATATATTATTAGATCAGGGCGACTTTAAGCACGTCGTCCAATCTCTCTACCTTGATGAATTTCATTTTCTCCCGTATCTCCTGCGGGATGTCTTCCAGGTCGCCTTCATTTTGTTTAGGCAGTACGATGGTGGTGATACCCGCCAGTTGCGCCGCCAGAACTTTTTCCTTGATGCCGCCTATCGGCAGGACATCGCCGCGCAAAGTGATCTCGCCGGTCATCGCCAGGTCGTGTTTGACGGGACGATCGGTCAATAAGGAGACCAGTGAGGTCGCCATGGTCACCCCGGCCGAAGGGCCATCCTTGGGTATGGCGCCAGCCGGCACATGCACGTGAATATCCATGGTTTCAAAAAAGTCTTCGGCAATATTCAACTCTTTGGCGTGCGAGCGTATGTAGCTCAGGGCCGCCTGAGCCGATTCCTTCATGACATCGCCGAGCTGTCCGGTCAGGGTCAAACCCTTGCTGCCGCGCATTTTGGTGGATTCTACGAACAGGATCTCGCCGCCCATCGGCGTCCAGGCCATGCCGGTGGCGACCCCGATGGAATCCTTCTTCTCCGCGATCTCCATGATAAATTTAATCGGACCCAGGAATTCCTGTATATTTTTATCCGTGACCAGGATCTTTTCTTTATGTCCCTCCGCCACTCTGGTAGCTACCTTGCGGCAAACGCCGGCGATCTCCCTTTCGAGATTACGCAAGCCTGCTTCGCGGGTATAATTATTAATGATCTTCAGGACTGCGTCATCGCTCAGTTCCACGTTATCAGCGGTCAACCCCTGCTCCCGGGTTTGGCGCGGTATCAGGTATTTCTGCGCTATCAGCAATTTTTCCCTTTGGGTATAGCCGGGCAATTCCAGTATTTCCATACGGTCGCGCAAAGCAGGCGGTATCGGATCCATGATGTTGCCGGTGGCAATGAACATCACCTTAGACAGGTCAAAGGGCACGTCCAGGTAATGGTCCGAAAAAGTATTATTCTGTTCCGGGTCCAGTACCTCCAGCAGTGCGCTGGAAGGATCGCCCCGGAAATCCTCGCCGATCTTGTCGATCTCGTCGAGCATGAAGACCGGGTTATTAGTTTCCGCTCTCCTAATACCCTGGATGATGCGCCCCGGCAGGCTGCCGACATAAGTACGGCGGTGCCCGCGGATCTCCGCTTCATCCCTGATCCCGCCCAGTGAAATACGCATGAACTTACGGCCCAGGGCGTGCGCGATGGAACGCCCGAGCGAAGTTTTTCCCGTGCCCGGCGGACCGATGAAACACAGGATAGGACCCTTGGCTTCCGGCCGGAGTTTGCGCACCGCCAGGTATTCCAGGATACGCTGCTTGACTTTCTCCAGACCGTAATGGTCGTCTTCCAGTATCTGCCTGGCCGCTGGGATATCCAGCATATCGGTTGTGCTCCGGTTCCAGGGCAGCGCGATCAGCCAGTCCAGGTAGGTACGGCTGACCGTATATTCGGCCGCGGCCAGTGGCATCTTAGCCAGGCGCATTAATTCCCGGTCTGCTTCCTTTTCCACTTCCGGCGGCATCTTGGCTTCCTTGATCTTGATCCTCAGCTCATTGATCTCCAACGTTTTTTCATCGCCCTCTCCCAGCTCCCGTTGGATCGCTTCCATCTGCTTGCGCAGGAAAAATTCTTTCTGCGCGCGATCCACTTCGGTGCGCACCTGAGACTGAATCTTACTGCCCAGTTCCAGCACTTCCAATTCTTCGTTTAGGAATAGGGTCAGGCGTTGCAATCTTTTTCTGACCTCGGTCGTCTCTAATATCTCCTGCTTGATCTTGATATCCAAGTTAAGGTTGGAAGCGATAAAATCGCACAGTTTGTTAGGGGAATCGATATTCATCGCGGCGATGTAAACTTCTTCGCTCAGGTACGGCGCCAGCGAAACCAGTTTTTGGAACAGGGTGATCATATTGCGCATCATGGCTTCGATCTCGATACTCTTTTCTTCCACTTCTTCCTGGATATCCACGCGTCCTTTGAGGTACGGCTCCGCCTGTACGATGCCTTTCAGCTTAGCCCGACCCAGTCCCTGCACGATCAGGCGCAGTGAACCGTCAGGAAACTTCAACATCTTGAGGATCAAGGCCATAGTCCCCATGTCATAAAGATCGGTAACCTGGGGATCCTCAACCTGGGCATCTTTCTGGGTGAACAAGCCGATGATCTTATCCTTGAGCAAAGCGTCATCAACCAGCCGGATGGACTTTTCCCGTCCCACGACGATCGGGCTGACCACGAAAGGATAAAAAACCGTATCGCGAACCGGCAATATCGGCACTTCATTTGGTAGGTCTATGCGTTTATCTTCGGACATCGTTCACCTCTATCTAATTTTTTTATGGTCTGCTTTCGGCAATACTATCTGCAGGAACCCATCCTGGTAAAAAGGTTTGCATTTAGCACCGGCTACCGACGCCGGTAAAATGACCAGCTTTTCAAAATCGCCGTAATGGATCTCCATCTGGTAATAATTCACCTTGCCGGAGTTATGGCTGTCCCTGCGCCGGCCGCGGATGCACAATATATTATCTCGCCATCCCACTTCCAGTTCCTTCACCTTTATACCCGGCACTTCCAGGTTGATGACTATCTCCGTAGAGGTTTCATAGACATCAACGGGCGGGGCCCACTTTAACTGGCAACTCATGCGCGGCGGCGTTTTCGCTCTCAGGATCTGGCTGACGATCCTATTTATCTCAAAAGATTTCACGCCAAATTCGTCAAACAGGTCATCTTTAGGATTCTTCATGGGAATACCTCATTTATTTATCTTTTTGCCGGTGAATATTTCCGCCAACATATAATAAGCCAACCTAGGCACCCGGGCATAGTTCCCGTTGACGATGGTCCCGGTATCCTGGGCCACAATCCCCCACCATTCCTCGTTCATATTCATGTTATTATCCGCTTTAATATCACGCCAGTAGGCGGCGTTGGACCAGGTACCATCCGTGTCATGTTCAGCCGTGGGCGCCCCATCGCACTTCCACCATTCATCCATAAACTCGAACTGGAAACCGCCCAGGGAATTGCCAAATCCCAATCCGCCGCAGGCGTTTTCCGCGATCTCCTGCCATTGTTTACGGGCAAATTCGGCCTGGGTTTGCTGGTCCTCTCTTTTCTTATAGGCATCATAAGCGTCGCAGCCGAATTCCAGCAATAATACAGGTTTTTTCCATTCCCGGTCCACTTCCCGCCAGAAATTTCCGAAACTCTTGCCCCGGTAACAATTCGAACCCAGTATATCGATATTGGAGCCGCATTTAGCCGCCACGGAAACCGTGGCTAGGTCTCCGTTGCCCAATACCACCGGGTGATCCGGGTCGATCTTTTTAATCTGCTTAGCCAGCTTATTGACGAACTGGTAATAGATCTTGGCCTGCGCCATCCTTTTCTGGTACGGGTCCTTGATCCTTTCCAACTCCGCGCTGGTCCAGTAATTTATCTTCTGTCCGGCGAAAGAATAATTGTTCTCATTGCCCAGCACCCACATCAGGATGCCGGGAGTATCTTTATAGATAACCACCATCTGGCAAACTTCCTGCATGACCTGGTCCTGGAATTTGGGATTGGCGTAATCCGCCTCAGACCAATCCAGCCAATGCCCCATGACGCAGCGGATATCGAAGTTCTTGTACAGGTCGGATATCACCCGTTTGGTCTGCGGGATATTTTCACCGGGCTGGTAGAAGCGCACCGTATTGATCCCGGCGTTTTTCATTCTCTCGCCATCAGCCAGCCAGGGCCGGTTGGCATCGCCCCACCAGTTATAATCGCGGTTCTGCCCGGCCGGTATGGGCTGGTAAACCATCCCGCGGATAAAATATAGTTGCCCGTTCACCAGCAGCTGGTACTGTCCCAACACATTCTTGACGACCTCGATCTTGTCCCGGGCCCATAAATTGACACTCGCCAACAACAGCATTAAGGTTAAAAGTACCGCTGCTATCCGTTTCATATTCCCCCCACTAATATAGTAGGCGAAGGGTTGATTTCGCCGAGACATCTGGGTTTCGAACCAAGGTTTCTTTCGCTTATTTCGAAACCCATGATGTCCAAGAAATCGACCTGAGCCGATACTTACATTACAAATAACATCTCCCGGTATTTAGGCAGGTCCCAGTGCTCATCGGCAATAACTGCTTCCAGCTCATCGCTGTGTTTGCGTATATGTTCCATCAACGGTTTAAGCTCGGAAAAATAAAGCTGGGCTTTTTCCGCCCCTTCCAGTCCCTTGGCCTGTTCCAGCATTTTAGCCAGTGCCAGGGTATTGCGGCGTACATAATAAATTTTATTGCTCACGTCGGACAGGTGGAACTTCAGATCCTCGTAAGCTTTTTCATCGATATTCAAGCTGGCCTTTTCTTTTAACCGCAGCAAACTCTCCAGATTGCGCGCCAGCCGGTTCTGGTATTCAAAACCCGCCGGGACCACGATCGAGTCGACCATTTCCCGCAGGGTGTTGGCCTCGATGTTCAGAATGGTGTCGTACATTTCCACCCAGATATGCTGCCGCGCCACCAGCTCATCCTTGCTCAATACGCCCAATTTTTCGAAGATGGCGATATTCTGTTTTTGGCCGAACGCTGCCAAAGCTTCCGCCGTTGACGCTATGTTCGGCAGTCCCCGGTCCGCTGCTTCCTTGAGCCATTCCGCAGAGTAATTATTGCCTTCAAAACGTATCTTTTTTGTCTCTTTGGCTAAACGAGCAACTACGCTCACCACGGCAGAATCAAAGTCCTTGGTTTTTGACGCCTTAGCGATCTCTTCTGCCACGAACCCCAGAGAATCGGCGATGATGGTATTCAGGACCGTCAGCGGCCAGCTGATATTCTGTGAAGAACCCACCGCTCGGAACTCAAATTTGGCGCCGGTAAAAGCGAAAGGCGAAGTGCGGTTGCGATCGGTTGCGTCCTTATTAACCTTGGGCAGTTTGCCCACGCCGAGATCGATTATATCCTTCTTGCTTACTTTTTGTTTGGCGCCTTTTTCGATCGTATCCAGGATAGAGGTCAATTGCTCGCCCAAAAAAACAGAAACGATAGCCGGCGGCGCTTCATTGGCGCCCAGGCGGTGCTCGTTACCGGCGGAAGCGATACTGGCCCGCAGCAGATCGGCATGATAATAGACGGCCCGCAGAACCCCTACGAGAATAGCCAGGAACTGCAGGTTATCCTGAGGAGTTAGCCCAGGATTCAACAGATTGTTGCCCCGGTCATCAGCCATGGACCAATTAACGTGTTTTCCGCTGCCATTGATCCCGGCAAAGGGTTTCTCATGCAGCAGGCAGACCAGGTTATGGCGCAGGGCCACTTTCTTCATTATCTCCATCAACAGCTGGTTATGGTCGGCTGCCAGGTTGGATTCTTCAAAAACCGGAGCGAACTCAAATTGGTGCGGCGCCACTTCGTTATGTCGTGTGGCTACAGGTATGCCCATTTTGTAAGCTTCCACCGAAACTTCCTCCATGAAGTTCAACACCCGCTCTTTGATCGAGCCAAAATACTGATCCTCCAGCTGCTGCCCTTTAGGCGATGGCGCGCCGATCAGGGTCCGGCCGGTCAGGATCAGGTCCTGGCGCATATTATAGTAATGCTTATCGATCAGGAAGTACTCCTGCTCCGGACCGCAGGTGGATATGACTTTCTTGATATTCTTATGGCCAAAAAGCGCCAATAGTTTCAAGGCCGCCTTGCTGATAGCCTCATCCGATCTCAATAATGGCAGTTTTTTGTCCAGGGCATAGCCATGGTAAGAAACAAATATGCAGGGGATACATAAGGTTTTGCCCAAATCCGTTTCACTTATAAAAGCCGGACTGGAGGGATCCCAGGCCGTATAGCCGCGCGCTTCAAAAGTACTCCTGATACCGCCGGAGGGGAAAGAACTGGCATCCGGCTCTCCCAATATCAGTTTGGATCCGGAGAATTTCTCGATCACCTTACCGGCGCCTTGCGGCGTCACAAAACTGTCGTGTTTTTCCGCGGTCAGTCCGGTCATAGGCTGGAACCAGTGGGCGTAGTACACCGCTCCTCTTTCCGTCGCCCAATTCTTCATCGCTGCGGCGATATCGTCCGCTTCGGCCGCGCTGATCGTTTTACCCTCGGTCTGCCATTTTTTAAAGGACTCGAAAGTCTTCTTGCCGATCATTTTCTGCATAACGCCGATATTAAAAGTGTTTTCGCCGAAATAGGTGGATACCTTTCTGGGTTTGTCTATTTTGGTGAATTTGACCGGTTCAATTTTTTCCACGATCTTCTGCCGGATACACATGACTTCCTCCTTAAGTTTAGTGAATTAAAATTATACGTTATTTTCCGTTTAATTGCAAGGGTTTGCGGTTCTCAAACATCTTCAAACCTTCAAACCATAATATACTCAAGCCGCCGGCCAGCAGGCATAGCGCCAGGTCGGGCAGATGCAGTTGGGTAAAATGGAACAAGTCGCGCAGACCCGGTGTATATAATACCAGTCCCAGGAACAACAGCGCCCCCGAGAGCACCCACCATAAAGCCTTATTAGGCGAGGTCAGCATGGAAACGATAGTCCTCGTCCACGAACGATTGGTGAAGATCAAGCCGATATTGGCGATGATCAGGGTGGTGAACGCCAGTGCCCGCGCTTCCATTTCCCCTTTGCCCTGGTACAGGGCCAACATATATATGATCAAAACGATGAACAGGACTACGAACCCCTGCAGTAAGCTTAAAGCGATGGTCCGCCGGCCGAACAAGGGCTTCTCTGGGTTTCGCGGCGGTTTGGTCATGACGTTTTTTTCTTCCTTTTCCGCTTCGAAGACGATCGAGCAGGCCGGGTCGATGATCAGCTCCAGGAAAACAATATGTACCGGCAAGAGCACCAGTGGCCATTTCAATAGCACCGGTATCAGGGACATGCCGGCTATAGGCACATGGATGGCAAAAATATAAGCCATAGCTTTTTTAAGGTTATCGAAGATTCTCCGTCCCAGCCTGATCGCCTGCACGATAGAAGAAAAATCGTCATCCAGCAGGACGAGTCCGGCCGACTCCCGGGCCACGTCGGTCCCGCGGCCGCCCATGGCGATACCGATATGGGCCGACTTCAGGGCCGGGGCGTCGTTCACTCCATCCCCGGTCATGGCTACGATCTCACCGTTAGCTTTCAACGCCTGGACCAGCAGCAATTTCTGTTCCGGCATTATCCGGGCGAAAATATTAACTCTCTTGATCCGTTCCCGCAGCTCTTCCTGCCCCATTTTTTCCAGCTCCGGGCCGGTAATGACCGCATCCATCGGCGCCAGGCCGATCTGCGCGGCAATATTCAAAGCCGTCCCGGGATAGTCGCCGGTGATCATGACCACTCTTATGCCGGCGGAATAACATTCCTTTATCGCCGCGGGTACCGTCGGCCGTACCGGGTCGGTAAGTCCCACCAGGCCCACGAATTGGAAAACAAAATCATGCTGTTCTCCCGGCAGGGAGGTTTGTTTGAAATGGGCCTTGGCTACGCCGATCACGCGCAACCCCTTATCCGCCATGGCAGTAATGGAACGGTCGACCTTATCCGTTTCCAACTGGTTAAGATGGCACAGGTCGGCTATGGCCTCCGGCGAACCCTTGGCCGCGATCACGTAATCCTGGCCGTCGGGTGATTTCCAGACATGGGACATGGCCAGCAGTTGTTGCGACAGCGGATACTCCTGGACCAGCGCCCAATTATAATGCAGGTGTTCCGTATTGGAAAGAGTTTTCTCTCCCAGTTCCCGCAACGCTTTTTCCATGGGATCGAAGGGATTGATATTGCTGGCCAGGATGCCGAACTCTACCAGTTCATGGAATTTTTCCGGCAGGGAGCTTTGTCCCTCGCCGGCGATCTCCAGGAAATCCCCCTGTACGAAGATATTGCTTACCGTCATACTATTAAGGGTCAGAGTCCCGGTTTTATCCACGCACAGGACCGTGGCCGCTCCTAATGTTTCAATGGCGGGTACCCGCCTGGTCAGCACCTGTTTCTGGGAAATGCGCCAGGCCCCCAGGGCCAGGAATATGGTCAGTACCACCGGGAATTCTTCCGGCAGCATAGCCATGGCCAAAGTAATGCCGGCCAGAAATCCGTGCAGCCAGTCAAAGCGGGTCAGCCCGTAAACCACTACCACCACCACGCACAGCGCGGTGCCGATGATAGCTATATTCTTCACCAGCAGAGCTATTTCCTTTTGCAGCGGGGTTTTTTCGCTCTCCAGGGTTTGCAGGGATTTTCCGATCTTGCCTATTTCGGTATTGGCCCCGGTAGTTTTAACCTGGGCGATACCTTGGCCGCGCACGATCAATGTCCCCGAGTACACAAAAGGAGCGTCATTCCCGCCCGGCCGTTTCATTTCCTCAAAACCGTCCCAGGCGATCTTCCGCACCGGCACAGATTCGCCGGTCAGCAACGATTCATCCACCGCCAGGTTACTGGAAGCCAGCAGCATAGCGTCAGCCGGAACGCGGTCTCCCTCCGTCAGCACCAGGATATCATCCGGGACCACTTCACGGCCGGCGATCCTCTTCTGCCGGCCGTCCCTGATGACCAGGGCACGCGGGCTGGACAGGTCCCGTAACGCTTCCAGGGCCCGCTCGGTCTTGCGCTCCTGGTAAAGGGTTATACTGATCACTACCACGACAAAACCCAGCAGCATTAAAGCTTCACGAATATCGCCCAACAACAGGTAAATGGAACCGCAGGCTACCAGCAGCAGGAACATCGGCTCGCGCAGGACTTCCAGAGCAATATCAATAATATTGCGTTTCCGGGCGGATGGCAGTTCATTGAGACCGACTGCGGCCATTTTGGACGCCACGACGTCAGAACTCAACCCGGTTATTTTTTTCAGATCGAACTGATTAGGCAAAACTGGCTCCTTAAGAGGTATTATAATTTTTTAACGATGAAGGAAATAATAAAGAAAATAAAAAGCAGTATGACAATTGTGGCGCCCGTGGGCAGGTTAAAAAGAAATGACAACAAAACGCCGGCCAGTACGGCCACGATCGCCGTCAGGGCTGATAGCGCCATGGTCAGCTTGAAACCGCGGGCCAGCTGCAGGGCCGTCGCTGCCGGCAATATCAGCAGAGAGGAAACCAGCATAATACCCGTCACCCGCATCGCCAAAACTACCGTCAAAGCGGTCAACATTACCAGTATCCTGTTGATCAGTTGTGTTTTAATGCCGGAAACGGCGGCGCACTCTTCGTCAAAGGTGATGGCGACCAGGTCCTGGTAGAAAAAATACACGGCACCCACCACCCCCGCGGAGAGGAGTATTGACACCACTACTTCCTGCCGGGTAATAGCCAGGATATTGCCAAAAAGATAACTGAACAGGTCAGCGTTGAACCCCCGGGACAAGCTGACCAGCAATACGCCTCCGGCCACTCCTATTGACGAGACAATACCGATCGCTGTATCCCCGTAGATATGGCTGCGGTCGATCAATTTCAGGATACCGAGGGAACTCAGAACTACCAGGGGAATGGCTACGTAAAGCGGGGTGAATCCCAGGAAGAGACCGATAGCGATACTGCCAAAGGTAACATGAGCCAGGCCGTCACCGATCAAGGATAAACGGCGCAGGACGAGGAACACGCCTAGCAGCGAACAGGCCACGGCAATGAACAATCCCGCCAGCAGGGCCCGTTGGACAAATCCGAAGTTCAATAAGGATAAGAATTCCATCAATCTTCCCTCATCCGGAATGAGTAACCGTCTTATCATGGCGATGGCAGATCAAATGCTGCGAGTATTCGCCAAAGTATTCGGTGATCTCCGGCGAATGGCAAAAATCATCGAAGCCTCCATAGAAAATTATCTTTTTATCCAGATATAACAGCTTGGACGCGTACCGGCCGATATTGCCTACGTCATGCGTTATCAGTATTATGGTGATCTTATCCCGACTGTTCAATTCTTTCAGCACCGCGAAGAATTTCTCCCGGGTATCGGGGTCCAGGGCGGTAGTCGGCTCGTCCAGTATTAACAACTCCGGCTGACCCGCAATGGCACGGGCGACCAGGGCGCGCTGCTGCTGCCCGCCGGACAAGTCACCGATCAATTTATTCTTTATGCCGGTTATATCCAGCAAGGCCAGGGCCCGGTCAATGGCAGCTTCGTCCGCTGCGGCCAGCCGTCTGGGTAATTTTTTGCCAGCCAGCAACCCCAGGGCGACGATTTCCCTGACCGTGGCGGGGAACTGCGGGCTGAAACCGATAAGTTTTTGGGGTAAATAGCCGATCTTCTGCCAATCCCGGAAAGAATGAATATCGTTGTCCAGCAGGGAGATGGTCCCTTTAAGGGGCTGGGTCAGGCCGAGTATGGTGCGTATCAAGGTGGTCTTCCCGGAGCCGTTGGGCCCCACCACGCCGATATAATCACCTTTACCTACCGTAAAAGAGATATCGCTTAAAACTTCACCGGCGTCATAGCGCACGGATAGGTCATCCACTTTGAGCGCGTTCATTGACATGACAGTCCAACTTTCAGGGTGATGAGATTTTCGGCCATGATGGTTAAGAAGGTAACCCCTTTTTCCCATTCATCCCGGGTCAAATTATGCGCGGAATTAAGCTTTAACAGTCCCGCTCCGGTTTCCTGGGCCAGCGTATTGGCCACCTTGGGATTGATCAGTTCTTCATAGAAAATATATTTCACCTGGTATTTTTTTATTTTATTGATCAGGTCCAGCAGGTCCCGGACCGTCGGTTCGGCGTCAGTGCCGAAACCGCGGTAAGCAGCCTGGTATTGCAAGTTATACCTTTTGGCCAGGTAACCGAAAGCAAAATGTCCGCCGCTGATCATGACTTTTTGCCGGCACTTGGCCAAAGCGGCCTGGTATTCCCGGTCCAGCGCCTGCAATTGTTTATTATATGATAGAGAGTTATCCTGGTAAAATTTGCTGTTAGCCGGGTCTTTGGCCTTAAAACAGCCAGCTATCGTATTCACCATTTTTTGGGCGTTAGCCAGGTCCAGCCAGATATGCGGGTCCACGCCTTTCTCTTCGGCCCGGTCCTTGAGCAGGATTATACCCTGGCTGGCATCTAGCACCAGCAAAGACTGGTTGTCGGACCCTTTGGTCAGATTAGCCGTCCAGGGTTCCATGAACTTCCCGGTAAAAATAAATATATCCGCCCGATTGATCTTGATCATATCTCCCGGCTTGGGTTCAAAATCGTGCGCTTCCACTCCCGGCGGCAGCAACAGTGAAACCTCTACTTTATCCCCGCCCACCTGCCGGGCAAAATCATACAGTGGAAAAAGGCTGGTCACCACCTGGATTTTTCTTTCTGCGGCGAAAGCCGGGACATTTATCCAGAAACACATCAGCAAACATAATGACGTAAATAATTTCATTGGTCCCATTCTTCTTTCTCCCGTTTATTCCCTTTACCCGGATACCAGTTGAAACCGAAATTAACCACGTATTCTATACCACTAACGGTCAAAGCCGAATCATTATCCTTTAAATGTATATAGGCCGGCCCCAGATCCGCCTGGAAGGAAAAGTTATCCAGGAAGAAATATTCCAATCCGAAAAACACCTCTCCGGCCAGTCCGGTACCCTTGGATTCTTCGCCTTTGAAGGCCAAATAATCAGCTTCCACACCGGAGAATAAAACGGTCTTATAAGCGGGATTAAAATATAAATTGCCGCGCAAGCCGCCGGTAAAAATATTATCACCTTTTTGCCCGCGGACTTCCAGACTGAAATTATCACTGAAGAAATACTTGCCGCTAAGGCCGGGGTAATTAATTCCGACCGCCCAATCCCCCCTTTTTATTTCCGCCCCCAAAGGCGGGGACAAGCAAGCCAATACCGACAATATAATTGCCGCCTTAACCGCTAATTTCATATTTTTGATTTTACCGCATTTTTGAGCACTAAAGCAATTGAATTTTAACAAAAAGTATGCTAAACTTAGCTCATGAAATTAAAGTACATATTATCAGTCATTATAACGATTTTATCCGTCCTCAGGCCTCCAGCGCTTCGGGCCGAGGAGCCAATGTCTTTTGTCTGGACCAGGTTAGGAGGTACCGCCACTTCCGACGGCGCCACAGGGGTGGCCGTGGATAGTATCGGCAATATTTATATTACCGGCTTTACCTGGGGCACCCTACCCGGTGAAACCAATTACGGTTTCGATGACATTTTCCTGATGAAATATGACTCGCACGGCACCCTGGTCTGGACCCGACAAACAGGTTCCCCTGACTGGGATGACAGCAACGCCATAGCCATAGACCGCAATGACAACATCTATGTCACCGGTGGTACCACCGGCAGTTTTGACGGCAACCCGCATAACGGCCAGAGCGACATTTACCTGGTAAAATTCGACACCCACGGTAATAAGATCTGGTCCAGAGAGACCGGCTCGCCCACGACCGATATCGCCCATGGCATGACTACCGATAGCGCCGGGAACATCTATCTGACGGGCGAAACCGACGGGGACCTGGATGGTAATACCAGCCAGGGTGGCAGAGATATCTTCCTGATCAAATACGACGGGAACGGTAATAAAATTTTCACCAAGCAATTCGGGTCAGCTTCCTCGGACTACGGAACGGCTTTAGCCTGCGACAGCGCCGATAACATTTACCTGACCGGAATAACCGATGGTAGTTTACCGGGGCAGGCGAGCGCCGGAAATATTGACATGTTCCTGGCCAAATATGATACCAGCGGGAACAATATCTGGACTGTTCAGACCGGATCAACTTTTGACGATTACGGCCAGGGACTGGCCATTGATAATAATAGTAATATAATTGTAACCGGGTACACCTACGGCGGCATGGGGTCAGCCGTGAATGCCGGTGATCTGGGATCCAGTGACGTCTTTCTGATCAAATTTGATCCAACTGGAGCGATCCTTTGGACCCAACAACCCGGTACCATGGGCAATGAAGTCGGCACAGGAGTGGCGGAAGATGGTTACGGGAACTCTTATGTAACAGGGTACACCTCTGGAGCCTGGGCGGGACATACCAATGCCGGTGGTGATGACCTTTTCCTCTTAAAATTCGATGCGGCGGGCAATTTGCTATGGACGAAAGAATCCGGCACGGCACTGGAGGACCTGTCTTACGGAGTAGCCATCTATGCGGCCAACAGGATCTACCTGGCCGGCCGTACTGAGAGCAACCTGGAAGGCGAAACCAATCTGGGCAACTGGGATAGCGTTCTCATGAATATCGGTTATCCTGAAACCATCAGGCCCAGCGTGAACTACCCTTATCCCAATCCTGTTATTACGGGACTGGTAAATTTCCGGTTCTATAGCGCAGCCATAGACCCGGAGATCGAAATAAAAATTTACAACCTGAACGGAGAACTGGTCGCGACCCTGGCTGACCATAACGTGGATAAGAGCCAGAGGCCGACCTACTATTATAGGAATTGGGATTGCCGTAATGAGGCGGGAAAGAAACTGGCTAGCGGAGTCTATATTTACGTGATTAAGCTGAAAGACGGGAAAACTAACGAAGAAACGCTGATAAGAAACAAATTTGCCATTATTAAATGATCTTTAATAGGTTTTCTTGCAGTTTAATTTATCCCAGGCCTGGAGCAATTCCAGGCATTGTTTTTTTAAGAAACCGCTCTTGATCCTCACCTGGCTCCGGCCGATCTTCTTCATTTGGCGGTTGGAGATACTTAGCTCGTTAAAGTCCCTTTTTTTCACGGCCGTTATTCCCGTACCGTAAATTATGCTCCCGATCCTTGACCAATGGATAGCGCTGAAGCACATCGGGCAAGGCTCAGTAGTAGAATATATGACACAGCCCGACAGGTCGTGAGTCCTAAGTTTCCGGGCAGCCATCCTGATGGCGTTTATCTCGGCATGGCAAGTCGCGTCTCCGGACAGCACGGTATTGCGCTCCACTGCCAGTACCTTACCGTTTTTCACCAGGCAGGCGCCAAAGGGTCCTCCGCGCATTTCCTTTAAATTCTTTCCGGCTTCTTTAATCGCCAGGAGCATAAACTTTTTATCCATAAATTCTCCGGTTATGATTGGTTAGAGAAGCGCCCCGATTGTCATCGGGGCGCTTTTAGTATACATTAATCTCAAACAGATTTATGGTTTAGTACCGGCGCCGTCCGCCGCCACCGCCACCGCCGTAGCCGCCTCTTCCGCCGCCGCCACCGCCACGATGTCCGCCACCGCCGCCGCCCTCAGTCTTGGGACGCGCTTCATTGACGTTCAGGTTTCTGCCTTTTAAGTCTTTACCGTTTAAACCGGCTATGGCCGCGGTGCCCTCTTCCTTGGACGCTATCTCCACAAAGCCAAACCCTCTTGATTCGCCGGTGAATTTATCCTTAATAATATTAACGGTAGCCACCTGACCGAAGGGGGCGAATGCCTGTTTTAGGTCTTCCTCGCTGACCTCACGCGCTAAATTACCTACATAGATGTTCATGTTGCTCTCCTCTCTAGAATGTGATGCTGTTATTTATATCATATGCTTTTTCAAAAAAATAAGCAAGTACTATCTTTGCCGGCAACGGTTTACCGCTGTTTGCCAGCCCTGGTAACTGGCTTGCGCTTTTTGTTCATCCAGGAGGGGTTTAAACACCCGGTCCCGCTTAATGGTTCCCGCGAACCCCTGCTCATCCCAGAATCCGGTAGCTATAGCCGCTACCCCGGCTGCGCCTAAAGCCGTGGTTTCGGTGATAGTCGCTCTCTCCACCGGCACCCGGGCAATATCCGCCTGGAACTGCATTAAAAAATTATTGACCGCGGCGCCGCCATCCACTCTTAACTGGCATAATGGTTCCAGGCTAGTCTTTTTCATTTCATTCAGGACATCGCAAACCTGGTAAGCCATGGCCTCCAGGGCAGCCCGGATAATATTAGCGCGGTTGCTCTTCCGGGTCAAACCGGTAATGGCTCCCCGGGCCTGCGCTTCCCAGTATGGAGCGCCCAGTCCCTGCAGGGCCGGCACAAAATAAACGCCCTCATTATCGGTCAAAGCCGTAGCGATGGCTTCGCTATCAGCCGCTTTTTCTATAATTTTTAAATTATCGCGCAACCATTGGATAGCCGCGCCCCCCATGAAGATACTGCCCTCCAGCGCGTAATTAACTTCTTTCTTTATCTGCCAGGAGACCGTATTGATCAATGTTTCCGAAATCCGCAGTTGTTTACCGGTATTGGTCATGACGAATATGCCGGTGCCATAAGTGGCCTTTACCGCGCCGGCCTGTCCCGCACACTGCGCGAACAGCGACGCCTGCTGGTCCCCTAATACGCCATGGATAGGTATCTCACGGCCGCAGATCTCTTTTTTCAGGTAACCGAATAAACTATCCGAGGGCATTATCCCCGGCAATATATTTTCCGGAACACCGAATATCTGCAGTAGTTCTTGGTCGAAATTCAGGAGGGAGATATTAAAAAGCATGGTCCGGGACGCGTTACTGGGTTCAGTCAGGTGCGCGCGCCGGGCGGTCAGGTTCCAGAGGACCCAGGTATCAGGAGTGCCGAACAGGATATCGCCCTTGGCGATCCTTCCTTTAACACCGGCCACCTGGTCGATTATCCATTTTACCTTGGTAGCGGAAAAATAAGGATCGAGGAATAGCCCGGTTTTTTGTTTTAACAGGTCTCGGCGCGCGGCCAATTCTAGGCAGGTATTTTCCGTGCGCCGGTCCTGCCAGACGATCGCGTTGTAAACCGGTTGGCCGGTGTTCTTGTCCCATAATATGGTGGTTTCCCGCTGGTTGGTTATGCCGATGGAGTCAATGTTCTCCGCTCCTACCTTGGTGCAGACTTCCTGCAAAGCTTTCAGGGTAGTGCTCAGGATCTGGCCGGGATCATGCTCCACCCAGCCGGGTTGGGGAAAAATTTGCGGAAACTCGTAGTAGGACCTGGCGACGATAGAACCGTCGCGCGCAAAAGCCATCACGCGGTTACCGGTCGTGCCCAGGTCTATAGCCAATACAACTTTTTTATCCATGGGTTGTAGACTCAATCACCATAGGTCTTTTCAAAAGCATTGGTAAACTTACCGTAATTCATGTAAACTTTAAGATGACGCTTACCACTGTTCAGGGTACGGAAATGCACCTCTACCTCATTATTGAACTGATTCAGTGCCTTTTGGAATACCGTGTCCAGGTCCGCCGGATTGGCCGCGTGTAAATAACGGCCGCCTGAGTCCGCCGACAGGTTCTTGAGAGCAGATTCCTGTTCCACTGTTAAGTTGCCCAGGCCCACGGTGAATACCGATAACCCTTTGCTGTTGGCGAAATCGGTTATGCTCTCTAAACCCGTATACGTCTGGCTGGCGTTCTCGCCACCATCGGTCATGGCCAGAACGAATTTACGCCCATTACGGTTACTTAGGTCGGATACGGCCTGGCCAATGGCGTCGTATAAGGCAGTGGAATTGCCCGGCGGAGCGTTCAGGATAGCGGTCTTTAACAGGTTCTTATTACTGGTGAATCCCTGGGACACGGACACGGTGGTTTCGAAATTAATTATCTCGGCTTCATCGTGAACGCCCAGTTGGTCGACAAAATTCACCGCGGCGACATTCAGTTCATCGGTTGGCGAACCATACATACTACCGCTGCGGTCCAGCACCAAAGCTATAGATAGCGTGTCAGCGTTATTGTCAACTTTGTGCACGTCCGTGACCACATCAGGCTTGTTTTCCTCCACTACGCTGAAATTGCCGACAGAAAAATCAAAGACCGGTTGGTCATTCTGGTCGGCTATGGAGAGAAATGCCCGGTTCTGGGGAAATTGGTTGACGTCCACCTGGGTGCAGACCCCGTTCAAGGCATAGATGGAGCTGCTTGGTTCGGACAGTATGGGATTAGACTTTTTTTCGCAACCGGCAGTGACCGCCAGTATAAAAGACATGATTATCAAGGCTTTTATTTTTAGTCCCATTTTTTATACTCCCTGTTAATAATTATATAATTAAGACCGATCTGGAAATTCAGGTGAGTGGCCCAGAAGGGATCCGGTTCCCTGACCATATGATAGCGCAGTTCCGGCGACAGGAATAGCCTGGGAGAGAGCCTGATCCTGACCCCGCCGGATATATTGAAGCCCAGGAAATTATAGGTGTGCGACAACTGGCCGGTGGCCGGTGTATCCAAGCTGATCGCGTCGAAATAGTACCCGACGCCCGGTCCGATGAAGTAGCTCACCCTCGCGTCGGGACGCGGATTAAAGACAAATCCCAGCGTTATGGCCCGGAGTGATTCGCTCATACCATAGGGCCCGTCCAGAACGGTCAGGGGTATATAATCAACGCTTAAACGCAAACGGTATTTGGGTATATAACCTTTTTCCGCCAGACCGGCATCCACTTCCCCGCCGCCGAAGATGTTACTCTTTTTCCGTTGGTCATAACC
This sequence comes from Elusimicrobiota bacterium, assembly GCA_003153935.1. Lineage (GTDB taxonomy): Bacteria > CAYTYR01 > UBA6262 > UBA6262 > UBA6262 > Fen-1174. The sequence goes on along the minus strand of PMCA01000030.1, from coordinate 12,162 downwards.
TTTCAATAGGAAGTTTTCCCCGGCATATCCGCCCAGACCAATATACAATAGTTTATCCGTATCTTCTTTGGTGCCGACACCGAACCTATCCTCCTCTTCGGCCCGTAAGACCGTGCCCAAACTTATCAATAGCAGGAAAACCGCAATACCAGCGAACTTTTTCATTATCCTCTCCTAAACTGGGATAAAATGACGATCAATTATCCTTAATTATCATAATTTGTCCTTTTTGTCAGCAAAAAAAAAGGATCATTCATATTTGAATGATCCTTTCGATTGATTAAGGTGTGCCGTCTATTTTGGGAAATTTTCCGCGTACTTCCGCACCCATTCTTGCGCCGCCTCCCGCCCGTTCAATATCCTGCCCTCTTTTTCCAGTACTTCCTTCTTATAATGTTCAATGTAACAGACCTGCTCTACCAGACGGGCCCGGAAGGAATCTTTTTCCTCGGCAAATTCCACGCCGACATCATAGTGGTCGTCAGCCTGCTGGCACCAGATGACCTTGCCCCTGGTCCGGAAGACCGGTTTCACTACCGGTATTTCTATATCTATTATCGAATCCCGTTCCAGGTACATATCCGATCGCAACGATAACCCGCCCAAGCCGATATTATTCAATTGGCGCTCGGCTGGCAACACCCGTCCGGCATAACGCACTTCGATCGGAATATCGGAAGGATGCCTGATAAAATTTCTCATGGTTTAGCGCTCAACTTTCTTATGGCTTTGATCCGCTCCAGTACGGGCGGATGGGTATAGTGCAGGAAAACATTCAGCGGATGAGGCGTCAGGTTCCCCAGATTATCCACGGTTAGTTTCTTTAGAGCCGTGATCATAGCCTCCGGCTGTCCGGCCGTGGAGACGGCATAAGCATCGGCCTCATATTCATAGCGCCGGGACAATTGGTTCCCCAAGATGGAAAAGAATAGGTTCAACGGCGAGAACAGGAAACCAAAAAAGAACAGGCTGGCATAGATGGAAATTTCCTGCATCCGGAAAGCCTGGAATAACCCGGGATTATTGATAAAACGGCTCAAGATGAACAGCATAATGGCGCTGATGGTCAGGGAAAGGAGGATCTGCTTGAAGATGTGCTTTTTCTTATAATGCCCGATCTCATGGGCCAATACCGTTACCAACTCGACTATCATGTGTTTCTCGATCAAGGTATCGAACAGGACGATCCGGCGAAAACGGCCAAAGCCAGTGAAAAAAGCGTTGCTTTTGGAGGAACGACGGGACCCATCCATGGTAAAGATCCCTTTCATCTTAAAACCCTGTTTCCGGGCGTAATCCTCGATAGCGGAGCGCAGCTCCCCTTCCGGCAGCGGGATGAATTTATTAAATAACGGCATAATCACCACGGGCGCGATAAAAGTGATGAACAGTTCAAAAACCGTCAGTGCCAGCCAGCAGTAAACCCAGGCCCAGGCTCCGGACCGGGCAAAAAACCAGATCACCAGGGCGAATGCCGCGCCGCCAATGAGCGCTGTCAGCAGCCAGCTTTTGAGAATATCCAGGATGAAAGTCTTCACGGTCGTCCGGTTAAAACCGTATTTCTCTTCTATGACAAAGGTTCCGTAAACAGAAAACGGCAGGGACAGCACCTGTGAACCAAAAATCATTATGGCCGCGAAGATCAGGCCGGTGATAATCTCCGATTGCCGGAAATGCCTGGCGACAAGGTCGACCAGGTTAAAACCGCCCAGCAATACAAAGAGGATGGTGATAACAGTGAAGAAAGTATTAGTAAACAGGCCAAAATTGGTGTTTTCCTTCAGGTATTCCTGGGACCGGCGGTACTTAGCGGCATCGTAGTAGCCGGCAAACTCCGGCGGCAGGTTGGGATCGATATTTTTAATGTTCAGGTGGTCGACTATAAAGTCCAGCACATAATCGACCAGCAATATCGTTAATATAATAATTAAGTAAATATTCACAGGAACCTCTTAAGGAAACTATATCAGACCCGATATTATTTTGGCAAGCTGTTTTACGGATTTATCTACTATAGGAGAACAGGAAGCGGTGTATTCGGTGGATTTGGGTTGGATCCCGATCACTATCATCTCGCATTTGAGGAAGTGATCCAAGTAGGAGAGCATGATCTTAAGCGGCATACGATGGGTGCTAAAAGACGCGTTATTTATGTCTTCCCGCGGTAAGATCCTGATAGTTCCCGGTTTGGTTTGCAGGTCGGCGGCATCAATGATGATCAAATGTGTGGGCGCGAAATCCTTGATCTGGCCGGTCAGGTTCTCCGGAGCGGTGGAACCTAGCAGGACCTTTATCCGCGCCTTGGTCTTCTTGCCCTTCACGGCCTTACCTATAGACTGGGCGCAAATTAACCCGGCCGCGTCATCGGCTCTCAGTTCGGCTCCTACGCCAAGTATTAAAACACGACGGGCATTTTTTAATTTTGTTTTCAGGGACATTTCCAGGTTAGCCATGGGGTTTACCTAACGGTGGGTTACTTTCAGTTTGCCTTTGTTCTTGCCGGCTTGGGCCAGTTCCATGTCCCTGGTAACTTCCAGGGCTTTTTTGAAACAGGAGTCCACGCATTGCCCGCAATAAATGCATTTGCCTAAGTCAATCTCGCATTCAAACTGCTTTTCCCCAACCTTGTTGATGGTGATGGCGTTGGTCGGGCAGTCCCGCATGCAAAGTTTGCAGCCGCTGCATTTATCCGGTGAGAACTTGATCGCGCCCCGGAATCCGACTGGCATTTCCATCTTCACATGCGGATAGAGGACAGTCACCGGCTTACGAAAAAGAGAACACAGTACTTCTTTAAGCATTTTCCCGGGATTGATCATCTAAAAAATCCTTTTATTAAGAAGTTTATCAATAACTGTGTCAGGGCCAGGGGCACCACGTATTTCCAGCAGAAGTTTACCATCTGGTCTATCCGCAAACGCGCGAAGATGGTGCGGGCCAGAGAGAGCATAGCAATGACCAGCTCGATCTTGATGACGGTTATAATGAAAGCCGGTACTGGGCTGAAGTTCAGTCCGAAGGGAATGAAAATAGCCGATATCAGCGCTGCTCCCACTACCATCTCTATATCCAGGGTCAGCCGGAAGATGGCCAATAAGCGGCCGCTGTATTCGGTGAAACTGCCGGCCACGATCTCGGTTTCCGCTTCCGGTATGTCAAAGGGTGTTTTCTCCAGTTTTCCCAGTAGGGCGATCATGGAGACCACAAAACCGATCCCGTTGAATAACAGGTATCCCGGATGAGAGTTGTAAAAGTTTACGATATCTTTTATAGACCAGCTGTCCGCCAGGACGGCAGCCGAAAGAATGCTCATAAAGAGAGGCACTTCATAGGCGAATAACTGCGTCAGTGTCCGTACCGAACCGATGCGCGCGAATAAAGACGTGGAATACCAGCCACCCATGAAAAAGCACAAGGTCGGGATGGTCAGCAGGTACAGGACCACTATCACGTCGCCCGGGAAAGAATATATTGAACTGGATTGCCAGAGCGGAATGTAAATTATAGAGGCCACTGCCGCCGTCAAGGCGAAAACCGGCACCAACTTGAACATATTGGCATTGGCGTCACACGGAACAATATCTTCTTTGGCCAGCAGTTTTATAAGATCCGCCAACGGCTGGAACCAGGGGGGCCCCACCCGGTTCTGGAACCGGGCGTAAAGCTTCCGGTCAATGTATTCGCCGGCCAGGGCGAACGCGCTGATGAACAGGAATCCCGGAAAGATCAGCAGGTAAAATAATTCTTTGATCATTAATTTACAACCTTTGCTTAAGTTTATTATTCAAGGCGGTGAAATCCACGCCGCGCTGACGGTACCATTCAATTCCGTGCGAACGCAGTTTCTCCCAGTCCCAGACCTGACGGCTGTTGTCAGCCAGGTCGGTGACCTGAGTCATCCGGTCGGTGCAGGAAAAACATGGGTCGATGGCGGCGATCACGATCGGCATATCCGCCAGGTTACGGTCCTGCAACATGGTCTTGACCGATTGGACGTTGGCCAGAGTTGGGGCGCGGACTTTGACCCGGTCCGGTTTCTCCGTACCGTTAGCTTTAACATAATGCATATCTTCCCCGCGCGGAGCTTCATAGCGGGATAAAGCTTCTCCCGCCGGTATCTTGCGCGGCGCTTTCACGCAAATATCTCCGGCCGGCAACTTCTCCAGCACCTGGCGAATAATTTTATATGATTCCATCAGTTCCAGCAGGCGCACTACTGTGCGTCCGTATATATCTTCATGGTTATCGGTGATCACTTTGAAGTCCAGTTCGGCGTAAGCCGCGTAGGGATCGTCCTTGCGGATGTCCCTGGCGATGTTGGAAGCGCGCGCCGTCGGTCCGACCGCGCCTAACCGCAAGGCGTCATCATGTTTCAGCACTCCCACTCCGGACAATCTTTTAATAATGGTGGTTTCCTGCTGGGCCACTTCCACGTAATATTTGGTTCTTTCTTCCAGGATGTCGATCGCTTTAGCGGTCTCTTTGATCTGTTCCTCGGAAATATCTCTCCGTACCCCGCCGATAGTATTAATGCCGTAGTTGACCCGGTTCCCGGTCAGTTCCGCCAGAACATCCATGACCACTTCCCGGTCGCGCCAGGAATACATGAGCAGGGTGTCAAAGCCGATCTCGTGTCCCGCTACGCCCAGCCACAACAGGTGGCTGTGCACGCGCTCAAGTTCCCCTACCAGGGTGCGGATATAGTTGGCCCGGGCCGGTATCTGCAAGCCGGCGATCTCTTCCACCGCCTGGATGAAACAGGTGGAATGCGAATGGGAACAGATACCGCAAATGCGCTCGATCAAGTAAATATCCTGGATAAAGGTCCGGCTTTCGCAGGCTTTTTCCAGGCCCCGGTGGTTGTAACCGAGCTTGATCTCCACGCCCAGTATCTTCTCGCCTTTCAGGGCGACGCTAAAGCTCTCCGGCTCTTTTAAAGCCGGGTGCTGAGGTCCTATCGGTATGGTAAATTTCCTTTTTTCAGCCATGATATACTCCTTAACACAAAAAGTTTGCGAGTTTCCTTCGTCAACTCGTAACTGTCTATTTCTTGTCCAGTATTGACGGATCCCAATCCTTTAATAACGGGTGCTGCCCCGCCGGCCATTCATCCGGCAAGGGATAACGGCGGCCTTCCGGCAAACCCTCAAATTGCACCCCGAGCAGGTCCATGATCTCACGTTCGTATATTTCCGCGCTGGGGTAATAAGCGATGACGGTTTTCATAACCGGGTTCAGCCGCGCGATGGCGACCTTTAAATTAAAAACTATTCCCGTTTCATGAGCCAGGTGATACACCAGCGTTATCTTGTCCATTTCATCCATACCGGTGATAGCGGACAGTTGGGTGAACTTCTGCTGCTTAATCAGGTAATCCAGCACGCTGAAAAAATCATCCAGCGGAACGTCGGCGAAGATGCGCCGCGCGCGTTGTATCCTGACCTGGTCGGCAGCAATATTCGTGAATTTGGCTAACAATTCCTGTTTAATTTTTTCTTCCACGCTCATGATCTTCTCCTATTTCTTTTCGTCCAGGGTCGCCAGCAGCTTTACTACCCCGTCGATGATCGCCTTGGGGCTGGCCGGGCAGCCGGGAATATACGCAGCCACGGGTATGACCTGATCTATGCCAGACTTGATATTATAACAACCTTTGAACACTCCGCCGCTGCAGGCGCAGGTGCCCACCGCCACCACGAATTTTGGCTGAGCCATCTGTTCGTAGATGCGGACCAGCCGGTCCTCGATCTGCCGGGTCACGGGACCGGAACACACCAGGACATCCGCGTGACGAGGCGTGCTCTTCAGTTGTATACCGAACCTCTCCACGTCATAACGCGGCGTCAGCGCCGCGATCAATTCGATATCGCAGGCGTTGCAGGCGCCGGTATTGAAATGCAGTATCCAGGGGGATTTAATACGCGCCCAGGTTACGATCTTTTTTACCATATCCATTATATTACCACTTCCTGTATAGAATAAATAACGCTACCACCGCGCCCTCGATATAGATGCCAGCCAGGATCAGGGTCGTCAGGCTGACCGCCGGTATAATGGCCAGGATCAGTGTGGCCACGTGCGCCAGGGTGAAGAAAAACGCGAACGGGAAGAAACTGCTGTAATCCGGCTGTACCCGGGCGTCGTAATCGTCTTCGCCGCAGGCATAGGGCTTGGTCTCGGCTTCCGAATGTTTGGCCGGTTTAAAAGCCAGTTTGGACAGTAAACTCGCCACCACCAGGATGACCAGCAACAGAATAATGAAGGCCGCCGGCGGTGACAATAACAAGCTAGGCATTGGTTTTATCCTTATCCTTTAATTTTAACAGGTCTCGTACATCCACTGAATCAGTATGGCTGTAGATACGCAGGATGATGCCGGCGGCGACGACCATCACCACCACTTCCACCACTATCAGCGTGATCACCAGGGACTGGGCCAGGGCGGTCTGTCCGGTAATATAACCGACCAGGATCAATAGTAAGGTAGCCGCCTTCATCAGCAGTTCCACCCCGATCAAGGCCCGGATCAGGTTATAAGTGACCAGTATGCAGTAAAAACCAATGACCAGTATCATCAGCACAAATATACAGAACGGCCAGAACATTGGTAACAAGGCGCTATTCATGGCTCTTTATCTCCTTAAGCAATATAACCACGCCGAACACTCCCGCCAGGAATATGATAACTTGGCCTATCAGGTCCAGGGAACGCATATTCCAGATCACTTCCCTGACGTCATATACTCTTTGCGCCAAAGGTGACGGTATATTGAGCGGCAGTTTCATCAAGCTCAGGAATAAACCGAGGCCCAGCGCCACAAAGGGCAGGAATATAAATCTTTTCAAGCGCCCGCGCCGGTGCTCCAGTTTCTCGGCCTGAGTGCGGGGATGGGTCAGGCTGATGGTACTGACGAAGAGAACTGGTATCAACCCGGCGCATACGGACAATTCGCAAACCGCCGCCAGTGGAGAACCTAAACGGAAAATGATCACCGCCAGGACCGCGCTGGTCAGAGCCAGGCCGATAGCCGAGCGGATCAGGCTTCTGGTTAAAACCGTCCAGAGAGCCGAAACCAGTAAAATTATTAATAAGAGCAGATTTAAATGGCCTAACACTTCATCCTCCTAAAAGACTGGAAAGGGAATTCAGCATGGCTGCCGGTATGAACGGGAATGCCAGCCCCACGCCTATCGCAATGGCCGCCAGCAAAACCGCGGAGATCATTATCCCGCCTTTGGCTTCTTTTACATTTAGTAATTCGGAGCCTAATTTTCCCCAGAAAACGCGGCGTTGGATCGACAGCAAGTAGCCCAGGGTAATTATACTGGCCAAGACGGCTATCACCGCCACCAATTTAAACCCTGCCTGCCACAAACCGATAATGATCAACAATTTACTCCAGAATCCGGCTAAAGGCGGCACACCCGCGGCGGAAAGACTGGCAATGATGGATGTAAAGCTGGTAACCGGCATGCGGTCCGACAGGCCAGCGAGCTGGTCCATGTTCCTGGTCCCGGTTTTAGTTTCTACGGCGGCCGAGTTCACGAATAAAAGAGATTTAAAGACCGTATGATTGAGAATGTGCAGTATCGCTCCGGCCAAACCCCATCCCGGGCCGCACGCCAAACCGAGTATTATATACCCTACCTGGCTGATACTGGAGTAAGCTAGCATCCTTTTGAAATCGTTCTGTGTCAGGGCCATCCAGGCCCCGAACACCACTGACAATATACCCATCACCAGCAGGATCTGCGATATATAAGCGGCCTGGCCGAACAGAACGGTGACTACCCTGATCAACGTATACAAACCTAACGTTTTAGTGACGATGCCAGCCAGGAATATCGAAACCGGTGCCGGCGCTTCTGTATATGCGTCCGGCAGCCAGCCATGGAAAGGTATAATACCGCCCTTGATGGCAAAGCCGCAAACGAACAATCCCAGTGCCAGCTTGACCGGAAATCCGCCCGAACCGTCGCGCAGAGCCTGGCTGATAATGGCAAAAGAAGTATCACCGGATACCAGCACCAGCAAAGCGATCGCCGAAAGCATCAATACGGAAGCGGCGGCTGAAAGTATCAAATATTTAAAAGCGGCTTCCAGCGCCAGTATACCCTTTTGGAAACTGATCAGGATATAGGACGCAACCGCTGCTATCTCCAGGAACACGTACATGGTAAAAATATCCTGCGCCAGCACGATGCCGTTCAAGCCGGCCATGGCTATCACCAGCAGGTTGACGAAATTAAAGCGTTGGCGCTGGTCCACGACAACTTCCCGCCCAGTCAATAACGTAACAAGGAGAGTCAACCCGATGCAGAACAGCAACACCAGGGTCAGGTTATCAACCCCGATCCTGAAATTAAAGAAATTACCCAGTATATCCTGACGTCCCGAGCTCAACGGGCTTAAAGGCGTAAAAAAGGCCAGCAGCGTAAAGACTATCTGCGCCAGAGCCAGCAAAAAGGCCAAAATATAGGCGGATTTTCTGATACCGCCAAACGGCATGTTTATCAGCATCACTATAAATAAAGGCACAAAAATAAGTAAAGAGAACACTAACTGCTCCTATCCATTCAGAGTAACCATCAAGTACAAAGCTATTACCAGGAACCCCAGCAGGGCCCAGCTTAAAGAACTGGCGTAATAACCCTTATACAATTCCCGGGCTTTCCGGCCGGCGAAGAATGAAACGGAAACGGCCGCGGTTTCATATATCCAGTCAACCGCCTTATCGATACCCCAGGTTATTTGCGATAAATATCCAGCCAATTTTAAGCCGATATCGTAAGGATCGAAATATCTTTTCTCCGCCCGGTCGTAGATACCTTTTAAGCCGGGCGCATAATGGATGTGGTCAACCGCTTTTAACCCGCTGCCTTCGCTTTTTACGCCATAGTAATGATTGATCAGCGCCCCGATCAGTACAACGCAAGTTACCACCACCAGCATAGAGCTGGCCGGCCAACCCGCGAAACGTTCGCCGGCTAATTGTTTCACAGAGAGTATCGGTTGGATCAAATGTTGCAGGGGCAAGGAATTATAGACACCAAAAAGAATACAGCCCGCAGCGATCACGATCATCGGTATCAGCATCACCGGGCTGGCTTCCCGCACCTGCTTGTTTTCTTCGCTGATCTTGCCCAGGAATGCGGCATGGCCCAGTTTCAGGAATGAAGCCGCGGTGAAGAATGACCCCGCTACTGCCGCCAGGTAAAAGATCGCCCCGCTTTTCAGAGCGCCGTCATAAACCAGTTCCTTGGAGAAGAAGCCGTTCAACGGCGGCACGCCGGAGATGGCCATGGCCGCGATGATGAAAGCGCCGAAGGTTATGGGCATCTTCCGCCCGATACCGCCTAACCTGGACAGGTCGGTGGTACCGGTTTGTTTTTCCACCGCGCCACCGGTCAGGAAGAGACAGCTTTTATACATGGCATGATTGATCATATGGAACAGGCCGCCGATAATACCCACGGGCAAAGCTGTGCCCACGCCCAGGATCATATACCCTACCTGGCTGATCGCGTGATAAGACAACAGCCGCTTATAATCTTTTTGTATAAGGGCCATCATTACCGCCAGTAATATAGTAATGGCACCGATGGTCATTAGTGTTATGCTGGCCCAGGAACCGGCCTGCAGTTGGAACAGATCCAAACAAATCCGGGCCAGTAAATATATGCCCAGCAACTTTTCCAAAGCGGCTGGAATGTAAGCCATGAACGGCAACGGCGCGTCTATGGCCGCATCCGGTATCCAGCTATGGAACGGCATGGAGCCACCCTTGGCTATCGCCCCGATCATCATTAATATGAAAGCTAATCCACCTAAACCGCTTACTGTCAAATGTATATTGGACATGGTCAGTGTGCCGCTCAGATAACCGGCGATAATAGCGCCGGTCATCAGGCAGATATCGGTTATGCCCATGATGATAAAAGCTTTGATAGCGGTCTTCATGGAATCTTTAGAACCGATGGCGATGAAGCCGAAAGATGTTATCAGCAACGCTTCCAGGAAGAACAGCAATACTATCAGGTTATCCGCCAGCACCGCGCCGTTAGCCAGGGCCAGCGACCAGAGCAGGTACGCGTAGAATTGACGCAGGTAATTGCGATACTTCATGAAGGACAGTGAATAAAGACCAATGAGGAAAGCAAAAGCGCCGGCAGCGATGACAATAAAGGAACTGAAATGGTAGAGTCTCAGGGAGAACTCGATATTGCCAAAACCAAGCCAGCTCCAGAAATAATACAGGTTCTTATCAAATAAACTGCATACCAGCCACAGGTTCACTCCGGTGGCCAGCAGGGTTATAGATTCTTTCCAGAAGCGCACGCTCCTGGGAACAGCCAGCACCAGCAAACCGCCAAGCAAGGGTACCAGTATGGGCCAAAGTAAAATTGAATCCATTATTTAACTCCCGGTAAATTTAACAAAGCCGCCTGCACGAACTGGGCGGGATAACTTATTAGAATGCCGCTTAGCAGGGACAATACGGCAAAGATAACAACGGTATAAACCATGCTCGCCGATCCTTCCGGAGCCTGTGATTCTCCCGTTTCGCCCATGAAGACCTTATAGAACACGCGCAATAAATAAAGAATGGTCATGAAAGCGCCGGCCATGAAGAAGATCGTGGTGCCGATCTGGCCGTTGTTGATACCGCCGGCGAAAACCATATACTTGGCGAAAAATCCGCTGAAAGGCGGTATACCCATCACGGAAAATGAACAGGCCAGGAACGCAATCGCCGTGAACGGCATGGTTTTCATCAGTCCGCCCAAACGGTTAATATCTTTGACATGAGTATTCTGTTCCACGATGCCGGCGCACAGGAACAAGCCGGCTTTGGACAGGCCATGCGCCAATATATATAGTAGTCCCCCCGCCACTCCCACCATGTTACCGGTCGCCAGGCCGAAGAAAATAAATCCGATCTGGCTGATAGTGGAATAAGCGATTATTCTCTTGATATCTGTTTCGACCAATGCCGCTCCGGCCGCCACGATGGCGCTGACACCCGCGATGATCGGTACTACCGTGTGCCAGATCTGTTCGATCGGGAATGTGGCCACGAACAACCGGGCAAAAACATAAACGCCGATCTTGACCAGTATAGCGGCGTGCAGCAAAGCCGTGACCGGGGAAGGCGCGACGCCGGCATCCGGTAGCCAGGTATGGAACGGCAAGGTAGCCGACTTACTTAAAATACCGAATAATATCAGGCCGACCGCCAGGTTGGATAGCGTGCCGCCATTCAGACTGGCTTTAATGGTCGCATAGTCAAACGAACCGGTCTGCTGGTAAACCACTATAAAGCCGAGCAGCATCACCACCGCGCCGAAAAAAGTCACCAGGAAAGCTTTATCGGCCCGCATTACCTGGTTCTTTTCACGGAAGAAACCGATCAACCGCCAGCTGGCGATCGCGGTCAATTCCCAGAAAATATACAGGAAGATCAGGTTGCTGGCCATCACCAGGCCCATCATGGCGCCTAAGAAAAAGACCACCATGAAGTAATACTCGCTTTGGTGGTCATAGTGGTCGATATAGCCGAACGAATAGATAACTATCAGCAAACTGATAAAGGACGCTACGCTGGCCATGAATACCGCCAGTCCGTCAGCGGTAAAGACCGTGCTGAAACCGAATACCAATTGTTGGCTGACGGTAATAGCCTGTCCGGAGAGCACCTTGCCGATTAGCGAGGCCGACAATAAAAATGTGACCAGCACCAGGCCTAAGGCACAATAATTCCTGAACCGGGCCGAAAGCCGGCCGATCAGAGGCAGCAGGAACGAGCCCAGCAAGGGTATGAATACGATACCTAGCAGTGTCGCTTCAGTTCTCATTATTATTTCTTTTCCTCATCCAGTCTTATGCGCAGAGAATTAAAGGAACGCATTACGAAGAACATGGCTATGGCCAAGAAAACCGCGAACAGTATATAATCCAATTTACGATTCAGTTCAATGGCCATCTCGATCGCCAGCAAGCCGAACAATGTAGTGAATTTAATGGTCGGGTTCAGGGCCACTGAGGAAGTATCCTTGAAAGGATCTCCGACCGTGTCGCCGACGACTGAGGCCGCGTGCAGAGGGGTGCCTTTTTCCCTCAGGTCAACTTCCACCACTTTCTTGGCATTATCCCAGGCGCCG
>PMCA01000021.1 GCA_003153935.1 Elusimicrobiota bacterium | reverse complement strand
CAACGGTTTCGTAAACCGTAGGTCGCGGGTTCAAGTCCCGCCCTCGGCTAGTTTTATAGGAGTGATCAAGAATGCTATTTAGCAAGAATGGCTCTTTAGCCGCGCGCATCTTAACCGTCACCATGTATTTCTGCATCATCGCTATCCCGCTGGCGTTTTATTTGGTGACTTATGATTCCTGCATGATCAAGATCACCATCCTGCAGATCGGTGGCGCCCTGATCCTGGCTTCCTGGTTGTTCCGGGCCCTGGCCGAAGGCCGGCTGAATAAACAGCGCTTGCTCTGGGATTTGCCGGTTGTTCTTTATTTTTCCTGGAGCATCTTCAGCTATCTGCAATCTCCTTATAAGTTTTCTTCTACGGTTGATGATTTGATCCGGTTGGTTTACTACGTAGGTATTTACCTGGCGGCCAGCGACTTCTTCAGCCAGGATGGCAAGATAAAAACCATCGCCAACTTGCTGTTGGCTACTGTGGCCGTAGCCATAATTTACGGTTTCCTGCAATTTACCGGCCTGGAATACAGTTTCCTTTCCCTGCGCGAAATATTCAGCGCCGGCCTGGCGCAGAACTTATCACTCGGCCACATTGAAGAAGTGTTTGTTTCCCTTATCCATTTAACTTTCGGCAATCCCGGGTTCTATTTATTCCTGCTGGGGTTGCTAGCGGTTTTTGTCGGGTACCGGTTTAAGCAGTTGAAAAATGACCGTTCTCTTGGTTATCTAACGGTCATCGCTCTTCTGTTGAGCGCGGTCTATATACTTTTTGCCTATTTCCGCGGGGATCCTTTTGCCTGGGGCGGAGCTTTTGGCACCCGGGTGTTTTCCACCTTCGGTAATCCGAACTTCTACGCGGCCTTTTTAGTGCTGACCGCTCCCCTGATCCTGGCTTTCATTTTCAAGACCCGCAGTCAGGTTAACCGCGTTTTATTCTCCCTGTTATTCCTGACCGACATCATCAGTCTGTTCGTTACCGGCAGTAAGGGCGGGTGGCTGGGGATAGCCGGCGCCTTATTCTTTTTTTCCCTGTTCATGATCAAATACGCGATAACTGATCGCCGGGTCAAAACTTACCTGGCCGTCTTTACTTTACTGGCCTTGCTGGTCAGCGTTTTAGGCGTTTATCAATATTCCAGAAAAAGAGAAGATTCCATCCGGTTCAGGTTACTGACCTGGCGCAGTACCATAGAAATGATCAAGCTCCACCCCATAATCGGCAATGGATTGGGTTCTTTCCGCCTGATCTACCCGGCGTACCGGGATAAGGAAATTTTTCGCATAGAAGGCCGGCACCAGACCGAGACCCAGCATCCGGAAAACGAATACCTGGAAATAGCCAACGATGAAGGTATCGTCGGCATCCTGTTATTCCTCTGGCTGGTGTGGACAGTACTGCGGCGGGGACTGGCGCGCCTGGATGAATATAAGGCCCGGGCCGACCTGCCGATAAAATCCAACAAAACGGCGCCGCCGCCACCAAGTTACCAGGTATATTACCTGGCTGGATTTATGGCCGGCTGGCTGGGCCTGTTATCACATAATCTTTTTTGCGTTAACTTGAGATTTGTTTCCAGCGGGTTCTTCCTCTGGCTATTTTTAGGTGTGATCAACGGCGCTCGACCAGATGACGCTTGCGCGCCTACCCAGCCTCGCCCGACAAGCTTGGCGAGTCGAGGCGGATCCGGCTTGTTAAAAACGATGATCATCATCCTAACCGCGCTCTCTATCGTTTTATATGCAAGGTTCTTCCTGGCCGATGATCATCACAACATTGGCATTTATTATTCTAAAATGCACGCCTGGGACGACGCTATTGCTGAATATGAAGCCAGTATCAGGCTGAATCCGTTTTTTGTCATGAGCCGCTATTTCCTCGGTAACGTTTATAACGACCGCTGGCAGCAGGGGGACGACCAGCGCGCTCTGGAGAAGTATGACGAAGTAATAAAAATGGCTCCCAATTACGTAATGGTGCATTACCAGCGCGGCATCGTCTATATGAAAACACAGAAATACCGTGAAAGCGTAGAAGAATTCCAGCAGGCGCTGCAATTGGATCCGGTCTATCCCCAGACCTATTTCCGCCTGGGATTGATCTATATCAACACCCAGCAGCTGGATAAAGCCCTGGATAATTTCGCGCAAGCCGCCCGTTTGGAACCCAACTCAGCGGACATCCACGTCAGCCTCGCCAACGTATATTTTATGCAGCATAAACTGGACATAGCGGAAAAGGAATACCTGCAGGCAGTGAAGCTGGACCAATATAATATCAACGCTCACCGTAACCTGGGTTTATTATACCTGCGCCTGAACCGGCGCGTCGAGGCCCGGCGTGAACTGGAGATCACCCGGCAGGCTATCCCGGATGATCCCGAGGTTAATCGTGTTCTTAAAGGGTTGGAGCCATGAACAAAGAAAAATTAGTGGCGCAAATTTTCCTGGGCTTGCTGCTGGTCACGCCTCTGGTATTCCTGGTGAACCTGGCCAAGAACCCTTTCCTGATACAGGGGGTTTTGCTGAACTGCGGAATTTCCCTGGTCATGCTGGTCCTTTTAATGCTCTCGTTCAAAGATGGCATGCGTTTGCCGGCGTCGCCTCTGGACCTGTTTTGGTCCGGTTGGCTGGCCCTGGCCTTTTTATCTTTAGCCGGAGCTGCCTGGCACAACCCTCAGGGGATCAAAGCCGTTTTTTTTATGGGCATGGACAACCTGCTTTTCCTGGTCCTGAATTGCGTGCTGGTGTTTTACCTGGCTTTTTACCTGGCCCGATCGGAGTTCTTTAAAACAGCTTTTACCAGGGTGATTTTTATCGTAACTTTCTTAGCCTGCGTTTACGGACTCCTGCAGTACTTCGGCGTGGAGCCTTTCTTCCCCAAGCCAATTGACTATTTCCAGGGCCGGGTTACCTCCACTTTCGGCAATCCGGCTTTCCTGGCCAGCTTCCTCGTTCTGGCGATCCCGGTTATCCTGGTAAACTGGCTGGCAGCCACGGGTATTAAGCTAAAAGCGGTCCTGGGCTTTCTATTGTTACTGGCGGTGACTACGCTGGTCGCCACTTCCGCCCGCAGCGCCTGGCTGGGTATCACAGTGTCGATAGCGGTGCTGATGATCTACCTGTTACAATTGGGTTTAAAGAAGCAAACCGGGATGATATTGAAGATCCTGGCGGTAGTGCTGTTGCTGGCAGCCGGGACGGTATTGTTATCATCCAAAAAAGAATTGTTGTTGGAAAGGGGCACAGCTTCTTTTAATCCCATGGGAATGGGCACTTCGTTAAACCAGCGGTTCCTGATGTGGTCCTGTGCCGGGGAGATGTTCATCAAGCATCCTCTCCTGGGGCAGGGCTGGGGACTGTTTGAACTGTTTTATCCTTCTTACCAGGCCAGTTATCTCCTGAACCCGGCGGTAGCTCCGCTACGGACCCATGCTAACCATGCCCATAACGAAATTTTGCAGGTGGCCGCGGAACTGGGGATATTCGGTTTGTTGTTGGGGTTATATTTTCTCAGGATCCTGTTCAAGCGGACCAATTTGGTCCTGAGGGCGGAAACCCTGCCGGCCGATAAACTGCTGGCGGTCGCTGTATTTGCCGGGCTGCTGGGTATGATAACTGACAGCCTGTTCAACGTTTCCCTGCATTTTGTTTCCCCGGCATTGTTTTTCTGGAGCGGGGTAGGGCTAATAATGGGATTAGGCTTAACCGGTGAAAGCGTCCAGAATATCAGTTTTTCTTCCTGGGCCAGTAAAATGACCTGGCTGGTCACTTTTGCTGTTTTCATGATGATTATCGGGTATAACGTCCTTAAGATGACGGCTTCGCTGGGTCATTTCCGGGCTATGCGCTATCTGGCGGTAAGTATGCAGGCGGATCTGCCGGAGACCCAGAGAAAGACCCTGTTAGCGGCGGAAGTCGACAAGCTGGAAAAGGCCTTTGCCATTTTTCCGTTCAATATAGATATCGCCTACGATCTGGCCAATGCTTATTACCGCCAAGAAAGGCTTTTGGAAGCCGAGAGCACTTACCAGGAAGCCCTGGAAATTAATTTCGGTTATGAAGAAATATATGTTAATTACGGGATCACGGAGCTGGTGCTGGGACATCTGCCGGCCGCGCGCGCGGCCTTTGAAAAAGCCCTGGCGCTTAACCCAAATTCGACTATGGCCAAAGATAGTTTGGCCCAGCTCAAAACCCCCTGAACGGACTGTATTAATCTCTTGACAAGGTTCGTTTTATTTCTATATTATGTACTTTATACGCTGCTTATCCGAGATCTGAACCCGAGGAGTAAAAATGCCGGAACTTAGAAGAGATCCCATTATCGGGCGCTGGGTTATTATCGCTACCGAGCGTTCCAAGCGGCCCACCGACTTTGAAAAAGAAGAAGAACAGGCCGATTTTAAGCATTGTCCGTTTTGTCCGGGTAATGAAAGCAAGACCCCCCCGGAGATCCTGGCTTACCGGACCAACGGGTCCAAGCCCAACGAGACCGGCTGGTGGGTAAGAGTTGTGCCCAACAAATACCCGGCTCTACAAATAGAGGGCGCTCTGAACCGGACCGGCGAAGGCATGTACGATAAAATGAACGGCATCGGCGCCCACGAGGTGATCATTGAAAGTCCCGACCACCAGAAGAACCTGGCTGACCTGGACCTGAAGCATATCGAGGAGATCCTCTGGGCCTACCGGGACCGGATCGTGGACCTGAAGAAAGATTCCCGCTTCGAATATATCCTGATCTTCAAGAACCATGGTTTTGCCGCCGGGGCGTCCCTGCTGCATTCACATTCCCAGCTGATCGCTACGCCGATCATCCCCAAGCGCGTGAATGAAGAAGTTGCCGGCAGTAAAAAATACTATGACTATAAAGAGCGCTGCGTCTACTGCGACATGATCAAGCAGGAGATCGCCTCCAAGGTCCGACTGATCAGCGAGAACGAATCGCATATCGCCATCGCCCCGTTCGCGGCGCGTTTCCCGTTCGAGACCTGGATCATGCCCAAGCGCCACGCCGCTTCCTTTGAAGATATCCAGAAAAAAGAGATCTCCCAGCTATCGGGAATTTTGAAAGATATTTTGTTGCGCATGGATAAGGTCCTGGTCAAGCCGGCCTATAATTTTATCCTGCACAATTCGCCGTTGAACATGAGCAACCTGCCTTATTACCACTGGCACATTGAAATTATCCCGAAACTTACCAGGGTGGCGGGCTTTGAGTGGGGCACTGGGTTCCACATCAACCCGACCTTGCCCGAAGACGCGACCAAATATTTGCGCGAAGCCGAAATTGATTTTAAACTATAAGAGAGCGGGGGTAGGAATATGAAGATCGTAATTACAGCTTCGGAATGCGTGCCTTTTGTCAAGACCGGCGGGTTGGCCGATGTAGCTGGCGCTTTAGCCAAAGTCCTGAAACAGCAAGGTCATGACGTAGTCGTTTTCTTACCGAATTACAAAAAAGTTGACGCCAAGGCTTTTGCTTTAAAAACCGTTTACCAGGGCCTGCAGATACCCATGGGAGAAAAAATAGAAAAAGCCGATTTGAAAGTCTCCACCAAGGTGGAAGGTGTTCCGGTATATTTCGTGGATAACCCGGGCTATTTCAACCGCGATGAGCTTTATCGCACGGCGACGGGCGACTATGAAGATAACGGCGAGAGATTCGTCTTCTTCTCCAAAGCGGTGCTGGAGGGGCTGAAAGCCATAGATTTCCAGCCCGATATCATCCATGCCCACGACTGGCAAGTCGGGATGGTGCCCACCTTCCTGAAGACCAGCTATAAATACGATTCATTCTTCGCCCAGACCGGCACGGTTTTCACCATACACAACCTGGCTTACCAGGGCAGTTACCCGCGCGAGTTGATGTACCTGGCCGGGGTTTCCTTCGAGGAATTTACCCCCGAGAAACTGGAGTTTTGGGGCAGTATGTGTATTATCAAAGGCGGTATTGTTTACAGCGATATCGTTACCACCGTCAGTAAAACCTATGCCAAGGAGATCCTGACCGAAGAATTCGGCCGCGGTCTCGACGGCGTTTTGAAGAACCGCCAGGAGCATCTGTATGGGATCATTAACGGCATCGACTACGATGAATGGAATCCTCGCACCGATACGCACCTGGAATTTAACTATGATGCCAAGACCTTAGCCAATAAGGAAGAGGGCAAAAAGAAATTCCTGCAGAATTGCAAACTTCCCTACAGCGCTAAGACGCCGGTGATCGGCATAGTCTCCCGGCTGGATCCGCAAAAAGGATTCGACATTTTGGGTGAAGCCATGGAAGAAATAATGAAACTGGACCTGCAATTTGTCCTGCTGGGTAAAGGAGATACCGACCTGCAGAATCTGTTTGCAGCCATCGGCAAGAAATATCCAAAAAAGACCAGCATTAACATTACTTTTGACAATAAAGTGGCGCACCAGATCTACGCCGGCAGCGATATGTTCCTGATGCCTTCTTATTTCGAGCCCTGCGGGCTGGGACAGCTTATTTCCCTGAAGTACGGAACTATCCCGATCGTGCATGAAACCGGCGGATTAGCCGACACCATCAAAGAATATTCCCCGACCAGCGGCAAGGGCAACGGGTTCTCTTTCAAAGAATATACCGGCGCCACCCTGGTCCAAACCATTAAGAGGGCCGTGGCCCTGTACCAGAAAAAAGCCGAATGGGCCAAGCTGGTGAGCAATGCCATGAAAAGCGATTTCTCCTGGGATAAAGTGATACCGGAATATATTGAATTGTACGAAAAAGCGGCACACAAGAAGGAAACGCGGTAATTGTTAAAAAAATATATACTTCCCGCTATCTTCATAATGAGCCTGCTGTGGGCGCTGGTATTAGCGGCCCAGAGGATCTTGCTGGAAAACCATGACCGTTATGTGGAGATCGCGGTAGATGGCGACGGCCTGTTCGACCTTGCCCGGCGCACCGGGAAATCTTTCCCCCAGGCTTTGGCCGAGATGAAAGCCAGCGGCGCCACTGCCCTGGCCATAAGTGAAGACACTCTTTCGTCATTGAAAAAACGGGGCCGTATCGATATTATCTACGGCAGCCGGCTTAATCCTATATTCAGCAGTCCGCGCTGTACCTATATCCTGCCTGAAGACAACTCTTTGAATAAACGTCTGGCGGAACGCTTGTCTGGCCTTCTGGGTCAGGACCGGATAAAGGTTTACAACGACTCCGGCACCCCGGTGATACGACTGACCGCGGTAGACCCCGACCTGGAAGAGGAAGCGGGCTTGGGTTTTGACGCCGGCCTGATAGAACTGGCCCGGCAGGCCGGTTTACCGGTCGTCCTGCGGCCACGCAGTTTCCCTCTGTTTTCCGGATTGGCACCGTCCGACTGGCCGGAAGTAGACGCGATTATTTTCGCGGGCAAGACAATACCCGGATATCCGGTTGAATTACCCCAGGTTATTAGCGGCTTGGAGAATATTAAGGCGCGTCTGGGAGTTATTGAATTTACTTCCCAGGCGGGTATGGATACCTTGCTCAGGTCCGCCCGGCTGCAGGCCAATGTGGTCCGGGTCCATAGTATCAGTGAAAAAGAGATCCGTGATATCGAGGATGAGAAACACAAAGTAACCCTTACCGGTCTGGTGGAACGGTGGTTGCGGGCCGTACGCGAAAGGAACGTACGGTTGCTTTACATCCAATTCTTCAATAAAACTATTAACGGCGACGGTTTGAGCCTTTACGATTTTAATCTTGGCTATCTGAAACAAATATCTTCCCGGCTTGAACGGAGCGGCTTTATATTGGACGGGGTTGCCGCTACGACGGCGGTGCCGGTCCGCCGGCTTAATATTTTCCTGCTCGGTCTGGGAGTGCTGGCCGCTCTGTTACTGATGCTGGAACAGGTTTTTCACTGGGGCGAGTCAACCCTGAGATTTTTATTGGCGGGAGGTATCCTGTTATTTTCCCTGCCGTTGTTCCTGCCGGCCGTAACTGCGGCAAAATTTATGGCGCTGGCCGCCAGCGTGATTTTCCCGACCTGGGCAATGATCGCTATTCAGGCCCGGATAGAGAAGAACCCCGGGCCCAATTATTTTAAAGCTGCCCAGGTATTCACCGCCGGCACGGCGCTGACCCTGGCGGGGGCGATATTAATAACCGGGTTGCTTCATGGCCAATATTTTTGGCAGAAATTAGGCGCTTTCTCCGGCACCAAGCTCGCCCTGACCCTGCCGCCGCTGCTGATCTTCTCCTGGTTCGTTTATACCGACCGGGATTATCCCTGGAAAAAGTTTTGGGAACAAAAGGTCTCTTATAAGCATCTATTAATACTGGCGATCGTGACCGGCGGGCTGGTCATCTACCTGTGGCGCAGCGGCAACAACGGCAGTATTTTCGTCAGCGCGCAGGAAGAACAGTTGCGCGGCTGGCTGGAGCGGGTACTATGGGTCCGTCCCCGCACCAAAGAGTTTTTGTTCGGGCATCCATTGCTTTTGCTGGCCATATTCCTGGGACTAAAGCGCCGCCAGAATATACTGCTCTGGCTCGGCGGATTGATCGGCCAGGTTTCCCTGTTGAACACCTTTTGCCACGCGCATACGCCGCTTAAGATCTCATTGCTGCGATCGTTCAACGGCTGGTGGCTGGGCCTGCTGGCCGGTTGGGTCCTGATCTGGATCTACCAGCGTTATATCAAAACCGATGAAAAAGGGGAGCAGCTTTGTCTAAAATTCTGATCTCCGGTTATTATGGTTTTGATAACCTGGGCGACGAGTTGATCCTGAAAGCGATCATTGAGCATTTGCGCGCGCTTGACCCTAATATGGATATAACCGTGATCAGCGCCAGTCCCTGGCGCACGGTTAACCTGCATCCGTCGATAAATTCCGTTTCCCGGATGAATATACCGCACATAATTAAGGCCCTGCGCCAGTGCGAGTTATTTATCAGCGGCGGCGGCGGGCTTTTGCAGGATACCACCGGCCAGGGCAGCGTACTTTATTACCTGGGCTGGGGTTATATCGCCAAGAAAATATTCCATAAGAAAGTAATGCTTTACGCCCAGGGAATCGGCCCTTTGAACCGGTCCCTGTCCCGCTCACTGGTCAGGCGCTGGCTCAATAAAATGGACCTGATCACCCTGCGGGAAGATAAATCACTGGAGTTATTGCGCGACCTGGGGATAAATGAAGGGATCATTAAGATCACTGCCGACCCGGTTCTAGGTTTAGCGCATCCGGACTGTCCGTCCGGTGCCAGCCGCGGCAAGCTGGGCGTGGGAGTGGTGCTGCGCCAGGATAAGGAAAAGCTCCAAAGCGTGAAATCCTGGTGCGATATCCTGCTCAAGATGATACACACCTGTAATGTCCGGGTTGTCCTGCTGCCGTTCCAGGATCCCAATGACTTGAAGTTGAGCCTGGCGATAAAAGAAAATCTCAAAGACACAGTGGAACTGGAGGTCTGGGATAAGTTGACCGATATTTTCGCTTTTTACGACGAGGTGGATATCCTGGTTTCCATGCGCCTGCACGCCTTGATCCTGGCGGCGGTCTGCGGCAAGCCCATGATCGGCATAAATTATGATCCCAAGATAGATAATTTTCTGCGCTTATTCCGCCAGAGCGCGGTCGGCAAGGAAAGGATCATAAAAAAAGTGGAGGAAGCGGTTGTCACCAAGAATGCCATCGTCAAAGAACAGAATTTACTGCTGGAAAATTTACGGAACGGCGCCAGGGAGAACGCTCGTCTGGCCCTGGAACTGATAAATCGCGAAACCTGAGGATAAAATTATGTTGAATAAATTTATAACCGGCATTGTATTCCTGGTTATCGGTCTTTTTTTACTGGGAGTGGCCAATTTTAATCATTTGCTTAACCGCCTGGAGCAGAAATTGTCGGTGGTCGTATTCCTGAAGCCGGGCTTACCGCCGGACCAGGTCCAGGTTTTGACCGACCAGGTAAAAATGCTGGCGAATGTACAGTCCCTGGAATATGTTTCCGCCGACCAGGCTCTGGCTGATTTCACCCAGGATACCAGCATCGCCCGGCAGGTACAGGTAGCGGGGGAGAATCCCTTACCGGCGTCTTTGGTCATCAGGGTAGCTGACCCCAGCCTGCAAAGAGTCCGTCCTTTAGTGGACCGGCTCATGACTATGCCGGGGGTAGATGAGATAAAATATGGGGAACAGGAGGCGGTACGCATACAGAAAATGGCCAGCTTGATGGACCTGGCCAAAGGCGGCATCGCGATACTGGTTTATGGCACCTGTTTGTTACTGTTATTCTACGCTTACAGTTTCAGCCTGGCTTCCTCCGGTGCGGTAGATAAGAAAAAATTGTATCCGGAGGCCCTGTTGATCTACCTGGGCAGCGTGATCGGCGCCCTGATCATCCTGGGTGGGGGTTACGCGTTCATGCTCAAACCATTGGGACGTTTCATATTCTTCAGTAACCATGACCTGGTAAAGTTCGCGTTAATTACTCTGCTGTGCCAAACGGCCGGCTTGCAACTTTCCCTGTTCCATCCGCGGGTAAAAGAAAAATGCGCGTAATGAAAAATACAAAGGTCAATTGTCTGGTTTTGCTGGTGTTCCTGCTGGCGGCCGCTGCCGGGTCGCGCGCCGAGGATATCGACAACTACAAGAATGAGATACAGCAAAAGAATAAGAACCTGGACGAGATAAAAAGTAAAATTAAGGAAAAGAACCAGCAGTCGGAAAAATTAAAGGTCCGGGAGAAAGGCATCTCGGCGGAATTAGCCAGGATCAACGGGGAGTTGGCTAAGATCCAGGCGGATATCAATAAATTAAACAAAAAAATAGTCCAGGTGCAGAAAGATATCGACTTTGCCCACGCGCGGTTGATAGCTAAAAGGGCCGCTTCGATCCAGACTCAGAACCTGTTGCGGCGGCACCTGTATATACTCTATAAATACCAGCGAGCCAATCTTGAATACCTGCCCATAATTTTAAGCAATGCACCGTATGAGCAGCTGGTGCGCAATGACAAATATTTAAGAGTAATAACCGGGCAGAATACAAGTTTGTACCAGCAGATCAAACAGCAGGAAGCGGATATTTTGATAGTGGAGACCGACCTTAAAGCCAAGGAAAGCCAGTTGGAAGAGCTGCAGGGCCAGGTCCGGGCACAAGAAGAGGTGGCGGTCAAACAGCAGCAATTGAAAGCCAGCCTGCTGGCACAGGTTAGGGAACAGCGACAAAGTACGGAAGATGAAATTGCCCAGTTGAAAAAAGAGTCCTCAGACCTGCAGCACCTGGTAGATAAATTCCGGTCCAAGGTCAGTCACCTGGAAAAAGAGAAAGCGGCGGCGGCCAAGAACAAGAAACGGGAATACGTACATAAAAAGGCTTCATTAGACTGGCCGCTGGCCGGCCCGGTCATCAGCAATTTTGGCAAGCAGAAAAACGCCGAGCTGAACGCGTTCGTGATAAATAACGGCATCGAGATCAAGGCGGCCGCAGGGACGGAAGCGCGGGCCATCGACCAGGGTAGCGTGCTTTACGCCAACACTTTCAAAAGTTACGGCCTGATGGTCATCATTGACCATGGCGATGATTTTTATACGGTTTACGCTCACTTGGGGATGGCCCTGGTGAAGGAGGGCGATAAGGTGTTACCGGGGCAGGTTATCGGCAAGGTGGGCAGCGGGAAGAACGGGCATACCGCGATACCCAATCTATATTTTGAAATAAGGCAGGACGGCAAGCCGGAAGACCCGTTATTGTGGTTGAAATAAACAAAACTGTTTTCTAATATGAAATGGAGGTTTTAATGAAGAGAATCAGCAGCAAGTACCTTTTGATGAGCATGTTTATCATCGTGTTCGGCTTTTTAAGCTTCAGCGGCACCACCACGAAAATGTACGACGAGCTTAAGCTGTTCACCGATACCATGTCCCTGATCCAAACGAATTATGTGGAAGAGGTCGAGCCTAAAAAATTGATCTATGGCGCTTTGTCCGGCATGGCCCGGTCATTGGACCCGTATTCCCAGTTCATGGAACCGGATATGTACAAGGAAACCAAGGTTGAGACCGAAGGCGAATTCGGCGGCCTGGGTATCCGGATAGAGATCAAGGACGAGATACTGACCGTCGTGGCGCCGATCGAAGGCACTCCCGCTTACCGTAAAGGCGTGCTCCCCGGTGACCGCATCGTGAAGATCGACGGCAAGGAAACCAAGGGATTAAGTTTACTGGAGGCGGTCAAGCGCCTGCGCGGGCCCAAGGGTACATCGGTGACCATCACCGTATACCGCGAAGGCGAGAAGGACCTGCTGGATTTCACTATCGAGCGTGATATCATCAAGATCGACAGCGTCAAATATAAAATGCTGTCCGACAATATAGCCTATTTAAAGATAAATGAGTTTACCGAAAAAACAGCCGCGGACGTGGACAGTGCCTTAACGGACCTGGAGAAGCAGAAGGCCAATAAGCTGATCATTGACCTGCGCAATGATCCGGGCGGGCTGCTGAACACCTGCCTGGACGTTTGTTCCCAATTTGTCGGCGACGGCAAATTGCTGCTTTCCATCAAAGGGCGGGACAAGAAAATGAACCAGGAATTCCGTTCCGGCAAAACACTTAAGCACGCCCAATGGCCCATCGTGGTGCTGATCAACAAGGGCAGCGCCAGCGCCAGCGAGATCCTGTCGGGTGTTATCCAGGACTACAAACGCGGCGTGATCATGGGTACCAAGTCCTGGGGCAAGGGCAGCGTGCAGACGGTCATCCCCTTGAGCGACGGCTGCGGCCTGCGCTTGACCACCGCCAAGTACTACCTGCCCAGCGGGCGTTCCATCCACGAGATCGGGATCACTCCGGATACGGTGGTGGAAATGACCAAGGAAGACGAAGTTAAGCTGATGATGCAGAATGACGGCATTCCCCTGAAAGCCGGCGACAAAGCGGTAAAAGATCTTCAATTAGAGAAAGCGATAGATACCCTGAAAACGGGAAAACCGCCGGTTAAAGGATAAAATATGGCTTCGGCAGTAAAGAGTTTTTTCCGTTCACTTATAATTATCCTGTTGTTGGCGCTGGCCGGATACTATTTGTACCTGACCTATATAAATCCGCCGCTGCTTGATTACACGGAAAAAGGCGTCCAGCTGGACCAGGATATCGACAAGATATTGGTGAACAGCGGCATCGGCACCGCCGATATTATCAAAGTTTTCCGCGAAGAGAAAAAACTTAATAATGTTAAATGGATACAGACCACTAAGGAAGTGCGGCTGCTTAAGGATACCGATTTGCCGGCGCTGGCCAAGGCCCTGACCCAGGCGGTTAACGCCAAAGGGGCCAAGGTTATTTCCCTGAATATCTCGGCCGACAAGAAAACCCTGAGTTTAAAAGCGGGACTGAACCAGGTTATACTGGAATCTTTACTGCTGCGGGCCAAAAGCGCGCAGAAAAAATACCGGGTGGCTATTCTGATAGATGACCTGGGTTATGATAATAAGGTAGTATTGGAACTGCTGGCTCTGCGTGAACCGCTGACTTTTGCGATTTTGCCCGGCGAACATTATACCAAGGTCATTGCCGAAGAGGTGGCTAAAGCCGGTTACGAGGTACTGCTGCACCAGCCGATGGAACCGCTGGACTATCCTAAAGACGATCCCGGCAAGCGGGCTATTTTAGTGCTGATGACACCGGCCGAGACCAGGGCCATGCTGCTCAAGAATATCGGGGATGTGCCCTATGCCGACGGCGTTAACAACCACATGGGGTCAAAAGTGACGGAAGATGTAACCAAGATGGAAGAGATCGTCGGCATCCTGAAAGAACATAATCTGCTGTTCGTGGACAGTCGTACCAGCACTAAATCGGTGGCTTATAGGGTCGCCAAGAAAGCTGGGCTGAGAGCGGCCTATAACCAGGCTTTCCTGGACAACCAGAATGACCTGGATTATATCAAAAAGCAGTTGGACCTGGTTGAGGAAATGGCGATCAAGAACGGCCGGGTAGTGGCGATCGGGCACTGCGAAAGAAAGCAAACCTTAATTGCCCTGCAGGAAAAACTACCCGAATTTAAATCGAAGGGCATAGAAATAGTACCGGTATCACAGTTAACTGAATAAAAACAGTTACGAGTTTCGGGTTTCGAGTTACGGGCTAAGGTTATGAAGCTTTTATTAACAAATTATTCCTAAACTCGTAACGCGTTAACTCGTAACTCGCAACTAAAAGGATATTATGTACATCTTAGCCATCGAAACCTCCTGCGATGAGACCAGCGCCAGTGTATTGAAGGATGGCAGGAAACTCCTCTCCAACGTTATCTCCTCTCAGATCAATATCCACAAAAAGTATGGCGGTGTGGTGCCGGAACTGGCTTCCCGCCATCATTTGCAGAATATCAATTTCGTGGTGCAGGAAGCCCTGGACCTGGCCCGGCTGGATATGAAAAAGATCGACGTCCTGGCTGTAACCCAAGGCCCGGGATTGGTAGGTTCCCTGCTGGTCGGCATTATGGCGGCCAAAACGCTGGCCTCTCTCTATCAAAAACCCCTGATTCCCGTTAACCATATCGAGGGCCATATTTACGCTAATTTCCTGGAACATCCTGAACTAAAGCCGCCGTTCCTGGCACTGGTGGTATCCGGTGGCCATACCGAGCTCGTCTGGCAGCAGGGGCACGAAAAATATAAGATACTCGGACGCACCAGGGATGACGCGGCCGGCGAAGCCTTCGATAAAGTAGCGAAACTGCTCAAGCTTGGCTATCCCGGAGGGCCGATCATCGACAAATTGGCCAGGCAGGGTGACCCCGCGGCCATAAAATTCCCCCGGCCCTATCTTGAAGGTTCCTATGATTTCAGTTTCTCCGGTCTTAAAACCTCAGTAGTCAATTATGTCTCAGGTCATCAGGTATCAGGCGCTAAGCGGACGGCAGATATAGCCGCGGGCTTTCAGCAGGCGGTAGTGGAGGTCCTGGTTAACAAGACCCTCCAAACCGCCAAAAAGCTGAAAGTAAAAAGAGTGGTATTAGCCGGCGGGGTAGCCGCTAATTCAGCCCTGCGCCGTCTTTTTGATGAAAAGATCAGGGGTACCGGGCTGAAGCTTTTTTACCCCAGCCTGGTCCTGTGCACCGATAATGCGGCCATGATCGCCTGTGCCGCCTACTATAAGATCAGGAACCGTTCGCCCAAATACCGTCGAGAAATGCTGGAATTTAAGGCTGAACCCAACCTGGAATTGGCCTGAAAAAAACCCTGAAAAAACCGCTTGACAAAATGGGGATCGGTGCTACTTATTATAGTGGGGTAGTTGAAGAACGTCTGCATTTGACAACTAAATACATATCCGAAAACGCAAACCCAGAGAAATCCGGGGACGCAAAGCCAAAGGGGCTAAAAATAAGCCGTGCTTATTGATGCCAGCCTAGTTACCGAAGTATGAAGACTTATGCATGCCAGCCGAGCTGTCGGATATTAATAGACAGGTCGGCTTTAGTATTTTAAAGGACCTGATAAACCAAGAAAGTGAGGAAACCGAGTTAACAACTGAATAGTGATCCGAAAAAGGCAAACCCCGCGAAAGCGGGGGACGCAAAGCCAAAGGGGCTAACAATAAGCGCAAGCTTACTCCAAGCCAGCCGTGCTACCGAAGATTACCATAATCTTCCCTTGTTCATGCCACCCGGGCTTTCGGATCGAAGAAAGCTCGGTTTTCTGTTTTAGAAAGGGAGTTGGCAATGGACAGCATGAAGAAGGGCCTGATAGTAATAGCGATCATCAGCGGACTGGTTAACAGCCCGAGCCCTTCTATAGTCCAGGCACAGGAAATGGCGCCACTGAGAAAAGCGGGGGAGATCCTGATCAAGGTAAGGCACGATAATACCGGCTCAAGCGCTCAGTTCGTATCATCCGGTATTAATAATGTAAGCCAACAGCTTGGAATCAAGTCCATGCACCAGGTTTTCAGTACCGCCTCCCATAACAGCGGTCAAGGTCAAGCGATAGTCCCCCAGGATCTCCAGAAGAGTAATGAGCTTTCTCAGTGGTTCACCGTTTCTCTCTCCGCAGATCAAGATCCAGAACAGGTTATCAAGGCCTACCAGAACAGCGGCTTTGTGGAAAGCGCGGAGCCGGTTTACGAGTACGGCATTGCCAGCACCCCCAATGACCAGTTTTTCAATGAAACCGGTACCTGGAACCAGGCTTATTCCGACCAGTGGGGCCTGCAGGCGATGCAAATGGAGAAGGCCTGGAACGTCAGCCGCGGCAGCAGTGATATTATAGTAGCCGTGATCGATACCGGGCTGGATTACACTCATCCCGATATTATAGACAATGTCTGGCACAATACCAGCGGTATCTTCGATGGTTTAGAAAATGACGATATGGGCTGGAATTTTGTAGATGACAATAACAATATTATGGACACGCACGGACATGGCACCCACGTAGCCGGGATCATTGGCGCGGTGGGCAACAATGCCATGGGTATAACCGGAGTCTGCTGGCAGGTTAAGATAATGGCCCTGAAAGGCCTGTCTGACAGCGGCAACGGGGCTTCTACCAGTTTAGCGCGCGCCATAGCTTACGCGGCCGATCATGGCGCCAGAGTGATCAACATCAGTTGGGGTGGGTACGGTACCTCCGCTTTGATCCAAGACGCTCTGGATTACGCCTATAATCATAATTGCGTAATTGTGGCAGCCGCCGGAAACAACAACACCGATGCTGGAAGGTTCTTCCCCGGCAATTACATCCATGCCATTTGCGTGGCAGCTTGTGATGCCAACGGTCAAAAAGCCTCATTCTCCAATTATGGCGCAATAGTGGATGTCACCGCCCCCGGCGTGGACATCCTTTCCCTTCGTGCAAAAGGGACGGATATGAGCCATAACGAGGCTGACATTGTTGGCGTGAATTATTATCGCGCCAGCGGCACCAGCATGGCTACCCCATTTGTCTCCGGTTTGGCTGCCCTCATTTTAGCCAAAGATTCCGAATTCACCAATCTGCAAGTTGAAGACGCGATCATTAAGTCCGCTAACGACCTGGGCCAGGCCGGTAAAGACGATTATTACGGCTATGGCGAAGTGGACGCGGCCCGGGCCCTTACCCTGGATACCAGCGAAGAGGTCAAGATCGCCGATTTCAACGCCTTTGATACTCCGAGCGATGACGGCGACAGCCTGACCGTTACCTGGCCCGCCAATTCCGGCGCCGCCATTAAAGGATACGCCGTCTATTACGCCCTGCATCCTTTCACCGGCATTACCGATGACGGGGTCCAGGTTTGCATTAATTCCCCGGTCAGCGATCCGCAAGCCACCCAGTGCGTTATCTCCGGATTAGCTGAAGGCCAAGGCTACTACATAGCCGTTGTGGCTTCACTGAACTCCACCAACAGCCGTATATCCTCCGTATCAGCCAGCGCTGCCGGTACCTTGTCTTCCACGCAGCCGGTTTATCCGGTACATAATATTGTCAGGACCAGCAACGGTCCCGACACCATATTCTGGGGTTCTGATTACCAGACCAAAGTCATTCTGCCCCAGGATCCCACCAATGACCAGAAGATACTGAATATCACCCAGCCGGCCGAAAATAAGATCAACATGGTCAGCTCCGCTGACAATAAGCTGTTAGCCCAGATTAAGACCGCCACGGTTGAAGAGCTCTCCTCCGCCGTTATGGAATTCAGGAGCAATGAGGTTCTGAATGGCTGTGTCACCGTCCAATTAAGTTATCCCGCCGGCATCGTTGGCTGGCAGGAATCCAACCTGAAGATCTACACCCTGGATGAAAGCACGACCATGTGGCAAGAAGTATCCGGCCAGCAGATAGTGCACCGTGACGAAAGAAACGTCTCTGTAGAAATACCCGGCAGCACTCTGGTCCAGGGCAAAGTATTCCGTTTGTTCTCTATGGCCGGTTCCCTGGAGACCCTGGACGAAGTTAAAGTGTTCCCGAATCCCTACAAGCCTAACAGCGGTTTGGGTCACACCAAGATCACCTTTACCAACCTGATACCTGAATCTACCATTAAGATCTACGACCTGACCGGAGCGCTGGTCCGCACTCTCAGCGACGATAGCGCCCAGGGCCAGGTGGATTGGGACGCGAGCAATGACGGCGGCCAGAAAGCGGCCAGCGGCCTGTATATATTCCTGGTCAATAGCCCGGACGGCAAACACAAAGCCGGGAAATTAGCCATAATAAAATAAGAGGGTACGATGATCATTAAAAGAAAAATTACCATGATGTTCAAAATAGTCGAACTGGCGCTTAGTTTAGTAACCATCATGCCATCTTATTCCTTAGCTTCCGGGACCGGCACCACCGGCGCGCAATTCCTGCGTTTAGGCGCGGGCGCCCGGCCGGTAGCCATGGGCGGAGCCTATACCGCCTTGGCTAATGACGCCAATGGTCCGCAATACAACCCGGCGGGTATCGGCTGGAACCAGAATAAAGAAGCCATTGCCAGCTATATCGATTACCTGCAGGGCATCACTTACGGTTATGTCGGGTACATCCAGCCGGTCGGCCAAAAGGACAACTTTGGCGTGGCCCTGGCTTATTTAAATTCCGGCATTATCGACCAGACTGATTTGTCCGGCACCAAGGTAGGAACCTTCTCCAGCAACCAGAGCCTGGTGATGCTGACCTACGCCCACAATTTCGGCAGCCGGTTCGCGCTGGGCGCCAACCTCAAGGCTTTTCAGCAGAAGATCGAAGCGGAAAGCGCCAATGGTTACGCCGTCGACCTGGGCACCATTTATAAAGTTAAACCGAACCTGTCCTTGGGCCTGGCGGTGCAGAATTTGGGCCCGGGCGTGACCTTCGTCAAGGAAAAGGATCCACTGCCGGTCACCTTTAAATTCGGCATCCTGTATATATTTGTCGAAGATATTTTCTGCATGTCAGCCGACGCCAAGTACCAGCCCAAAGAGACCAATAAACTGAGCGAGAACGTCGGCCTGGAATACTGGGTCAGCAAGAATTTCGCTTTCCGCGCCGGTTATGATACCGCCAACATCAATGATATCGAGAATTTCACCGGGGTCAGCGCCGGCATGGGCTTTAAAGTAGCCGGCGTCAACCTGAACTACGCCTGGATGCCGTATGGCCTGCTGGGCGATACTCATCGCATCTCCCTGGGGTTCAAATGGTAAAGAATAATTCTCCGGTCCTTATCGCTTTCTTGTTGCTCAGCCTGGGCTTAGCCGCGCCGGTTGCCGGAGCGCAGACCGGTTTCGTGCTGGCCAACCTGAATACTCCCGGAGAGAAAAATTATTATCTCGAAAAACTGAATACCCTGGACCATAAGGTCCTGAGTTTCCTGGAAAGACAGCGCAACCAGGGCACCGGCCTGCTGGAAAGTTTCCACGGCTCTTCCAATTATTATTATGACGAAGCCAGCCAGCAGTATTACGCGCAGAAAGCCGGCTTGCTGGACCAGCAGGCGTTCACTTATGACCTGGCCCTGGCGGTTATCGTCTACGTCATCAACGGCCAGAACAAGAAGGCGGATGATATCCTGGCGGTGCTTAAGGATAATTTCTTCGTGGAAAAGAACGGTTATATCGGTCTGCTGAACGCTTACCAAACCTCCGAATTTGACGTCTGGGGACAGGATAACCTGCTCATGGGCGTGGACGGCGACCGCATCCATGTCGGCCCGAACATGTGGGTGGCTATGGCCTCTTTACAGTACGACCGGTTGAGCCACACCGCCAAATACCTGGATTTTGCCATCGCCATCGCCAAGTGGGCCTATGGCCTGCCGCATTTCAGGTTCGCCGACGGCAGTCGCGGCGCGGTCAGCATGGGCAGCGGCTGGGGGCCCGATTGGAGCACCGTATATTCCACTGAGAACATCATCGATAATTACGCGGTCCTGCAGATGCTGGAAGAATTATACAAAACAGCCGATGAGCAGGAGAAAAGTATATTCGCCGCAAATAAATTCGGTTTAAAAGAGATCCAGTATGAAAAGCAATGTATCAAGAACTGGTTGCTGCGCGTCGGTTTCAATAAGAACTACCAGAGCTTTAATTGCGGCTATAACGAGAAGGGAGTGGACCAGACCAAGGCGCTGGATACGGTCAGTTGGAGCATCACGGCCCTGGGTCCCGAAGTTTTAGTCAGCTGGGGCCTGAACCCGGTCAAGATGATCCAGTTCGCCGAGGAGAATTTCCTGGTCCAGCAGGAGATCAATGGTGAAATGATCGAAGGATTTGATTTCACCGATGAGCAAGGCAAGGACAAAAACCGCCCGCGGCTGATCTGGTGGGAGGGGACGGGGGAGATGGTCTTGGCTTACCAGGTGATGGCTGACTACAGTCAGCGCCAAGGGAACCCGGCCCGGGCGGAAGCGTACCAGGAAAAAGCGTTAAGATTCCTGATGGCGATGGAGAGGATGAACGAGCAGGCCGGTTTGCCGGAAGGGGTGCTACCGTATACCAGTATACAGCCAAAGGACCGGGAAGTATTGAACACTTTCTTCTATGAATGGGAGATACCCCGCGGGCGTGGCGGGCGGTGGGTTTCCGCTCTCTCCAGCACCTTGTGGCGGATCCTCGGCATGACCGGGTTCAATCCGCTCGTCCACGAACAAAGAACCGCCGGACTGTTGAAACACACCAGCGAGGAAATGAGAGCTAAAGCGAATAAGTTAAATCCTTAGAAAAGGGGTAAGAATATGCACAGTAATGCCGTAGGTTATTTTTTTTGTGCCTTTTTGGTATTATTCGTTTTTATTTCCCGTACGGCGGCGGCTGAGCCAGGTATAGTTTTGGCCAGTTTAAATCAGGAGACTATCGGCAACCCGTACCTGGAAAAACTAAAGAGCGTCGATAACGCGACTTTGCTTTTTCTGGATACGGAACGGTCTGCGAACACAGGTTTGGTGGAAAGCTTCCACGGTTCTTCCGCTTATTATTTTGACTCGGCCAGCAACCAATATTACCCTGACAAGGCCGGCATCCTGGACCAGCAGGGCTTTACCTACGACCTGGCGCTGGCGATCATGGTTTATACCCTGAATGGGCAGTACGACAGGGCCAAACGGATGCTGACCGTCATGCGAGATAACTTTTACACTGAGAAAAACGGCAATAAGGGTTTGCTGAATTCATACGTTATCACCGATTTTAATACCTCTGAGGAGAACGGTTTGGATATGGGCATCGATGGCGACCGCATACATGTCGGCCCGAATATGTGGCTGGCCCTGTCTGCCCTGCAGTATGACCAGTTCAGCGGTACGAAAGATTTCCTGCCGTTCGTCTTGGACATGGCCCGCTGGGCCTACGACCTTCCGCATTTCCAGTTCGCCGACGGCACCCGCGGCGCGGTCTGCATGGGCAGCGGCTGGGGACCCGACTGGAGCACAGTTTTTTCCTCGGAAAATATTATTGATAACTACGCGGTCCTGAAATGGCTGGAAAAGATCTATAACCAGGCCGATGAGAAAGTCCGGGGCATATTCGTCCAGAAGAATTTCTCGCTTCGGGAGATACAGTACGAGATGGCTTGCATCAGGAAATGGTTGTTGACGGTTGGTTTTAACCAGGAATACCGGAGCTTTAACTGCGGTTATAACGAATTCGGCGCCGATAAGACCAAGGCCCTGGACACGGTCAGCTGGGGCATCGCGGCGCTCACCCCGGGCGAGCTGAAGCAGTGGGGGGTGGATCCGTTCCAGATGGTTAAATTCGCCGAAGATAATTTTTTGGTCAGGCAGGAACTGAACGGCGAAGTCATCGAAGGATTCGATTTTACCGATGAAAAATACAAAGACCCGAACCGCCCGCGTTTGATCTGGTGGGAGGGTACCGGCCAGATGATCCTGATGTACCAGGTAATGGCCCAATACTGCCGGGAAACCGGGGATATAGACCAGATGACCGAATATCAGGGTAAAGCCCTGAAATATCTAAAAGAAGAGGACCGGATGTCCCGTATCGCCGGCCTGCCGCAGGGCGTACTGCCCTATACCAGCATCCAGCCCAAAGACACCGAAGTGCTAAACACCTTCTTCTACGGCTGGGAAATACCCCGGGGCAAAGACGGCCGCTGGGTCACCTCTTTAGCCAGCTCTTTATGGCGCATAATCGGCATGACCGGGTTCAATCCGCTGGTCAGTGAGCAGAAGACAGCCGGCATGCTGAAGGATATAGGCTCGGAAATGTGGGCCAGGAAATAAAAGTTTGTTTTGTCGCCGTTTCTATGCTAAAATAGTTCCAGTTCTTTCTTAAGTTTTTTACTTGACAAAAGCCGCGCTTATGCTATATTAGTATTGAAAGTATGTTACCGGTAACATAAAAGAGGCTAAAATGCAAAAGCCAACCAACGTTACCATCTCCACAATTGCGGAAAAAGCCGGCACTTCCAAGATGACCGTTTCCCGGGTCATCAATAACCACCCTTATGTCAGTCCCAAAACCCGCCTGAAAATCAGCGCCCTGATCAAAAAATTCAAATTCCATCCCAATATGACCGCCGTCAACCTGTCCAAAATGGAGCCCCAAACCCTGGCGCTGGTCATCCAGTATGAACACCTGTTCACCAACTACTATTTCAGCGAAATATTACAAGGCATCGAAAAAGCCGTGGACGATAACGGCTACGACCTGATCATATTGAACTATTCCACCCGGCACGAGATTAACATCAGCCACCTGACCAGCTGGTATTATTCAAAGCTGATTAAGGGCTTCATCGTGCTGGCGCCGCCCATGACCTCGCCACTGGTGAGGAAGCTCAAGGATGAGCATATTCCTTTTATCGTCGCGGGCGGGCACGCGGGCTTTAAAAATATCAATTATGTGGATGTGGATAATATAGCGGGGGCGATTAAAGCGACTGACTTCCTGATCGGCCTGGGACACAAAAGCATCGGCTTTATTGGCGGTCCTTTCGACCGCGGCGACGCGCGGGAACGCGAGTTCGGTTTCCGCAAGGCCCTTATGAGTCACGGTTTGAAGGTTCAGGAGTCGTTAATGGACCAGGGGGATTTTTCCGAGGACCGCGGCTATCAGGCGATGCAGAGATTGCTGCAGAATAAGATCCGCCTCACCGCTGTTTTTACCGCCAACGACTTGATGGCCAAGGGCGCGATCACCGCCCTGCGGGATAGCGGCCTGCAGGTTCCCAAAGACGTTTCCGTAGTCGGGTTTGACGACATAAACATAGCCAGTCAGATGAATCCGCCTCTGACGACAGTAAAACAGCCGATATTCAGGTTGGGAGAGGAAGCAGCTCTTTTCTTGATCGATTATGAAGAAGGGCAAAGGAATGACTTTGGTAAGATCCTGCCGACGGAATTGATCGTCAGGGAATCCTGCTCTCATCTTTGGAATTTTTAGGCGTAAGAAGAAGGCTTTATGCTCGCTAAAAACAAGAAAAGTATATTCGGATTTACATTGGTAGAGTTGATGATCGTGGTAGCGATCATCGGCATACTGGCCGGCGTGGCTGTTCCACGTTACCTCAATTTTGTCCTACGGGCCAAAGAAGGAGCGACTAAGGGCAACCTCGGCGCGATCCGCTCAGCCTTGAATATTTATTATTCGGATAATACGTTCTTTCCGCTTTTCATTTCTTACGACCCGGCTTTTCCCGTGCGGATGTACTTTGATGATGGTTTTGGCTGGATTCTGAACAGCGATTTCTCGCAATATCTGTATGAGATACCGCTGTGCCGTATCGGGCCGGAGCCGACCGGTGCCCAACACACCAGGTATGATATCTGGCACGAGGGCATACACTGGC
Source organism: Elusimicrobiota bacterium (assembly GCA_003153935.1). GTDB lineage: Bacteria > CAYTYR01 > UBA6262 > UBA6262 > UBA6262 > Fen-1174. Next base: position 11,911 of record PMCA01000021.1, on the reverse strand, counting down.
CCGATACCGTTCCCACTCCCGGCCCGCCTGACGTTGGCTGGTGGTATTACCGCACTACCGATACTGTCTCCGGGCTTACCGTATGGGGCAAGGTCTATGTAAATGTGCAAGGCGTGGATACTAAGGGTACTTCTTATATATCCTGGTAAATAATAAGACGAACTAAAGGGAGAAAATAATGAAAAAGCTGATGATTTTGTTTTTTTGTGCCATGGGGATCATATTATCCGGCTGGTCTTTCGCCAATACTTTACAGCCGCCGACCCTGGAACTCAAAGACATCGGCGCGGCCGTGGTTCCTTTCCAGAACGGCCTCCCTTTACCAAGTTTCGAGAAACAGGATCGTGGCGTAATTAACCTGGCTGGCACCTGGAAAAAAGAACGCCAGATAATGAACCATGACTTGACCCTGGCCAGCCGCACCCCCGATACTGTCGCCGCGGTGGAGAAAGAGAGCCAGGGCCGGTACCAGGCAGATTTTAACGATTCCGCCTGGCAGGACATGGCTATCCCTGGGGTAGAGAACCCGTCCCCGGACCGTTACCAGGATGGCGCCTGGTACCGCCGCACCTTTACCGTCGGCAAGGATAACCAGGGGAAATTCTTAAGGCTGGTTTTCCTGGCTGCCAATTATTTCACCGATGTCTGGATTAACGGCAAGTGGCTCGGCTGCCATGAAGGAGGCTACACGCCATTCGCTTTTGATATCAGCTCCCTGGTGAACTACGACCAGAAAAATACGATCGCGGTCAGGGTTGACAATATTCCCTGGGTTCCTTTGAATAACCGCGAACAAAAGAATGTTATTGTTCCCTGTTTTATCGGCGACTGGTGGAGCTACGGCGGCATCAAGAGAGATGTCTATATCGATGTTTGCCCGCTGGCCAATATCGTCCGCGCGGACGTTAAAACCAAACTGCTGGGCGCCAACAAGGTCCAGGTTTCCGCCCGCGTGGTTATCGATAACAAAACCGCCGCGCAGAAGCTTAAAGCGGAAGTGTATATCTGCCGGGCCAAGCTGACCGATAAAAATATCCTGGCCGAAAGCGCCAAGGACATAGCCGACTTTTCCCAGGAACTGGCGGTAACCGGGACCAAATCCAAAGAGATAGCCCTGGCCGTGCAGGAAGCCGGAGTAGTTGATTTCGACCTGGAATCCGATAAAGCCGTCTTGTGGTCCCCGTCTGAGCCTAACCTCTATGTGCTGCAAGTGAAACTGTATGACCTCAATACTAAACAATTAGTGGATAAATTCTATACCCAGTTCGGCATCAGGGAATTTACCATAGATAAAACCAAACCGGCTATTTTGCTGAATGGCCAGCCATTGCTCCTGAAAGGCCTGGCGCGGCACGAAGTCTATCCCGGCAGTAAAGAAGTCCCTGGAAATAAGACCACCCAGCAGATACTATATAAAGATTTTAAAATGATCAAGGAAGCCAATTGCAATTTCATCCGTACCGCCCATTATCCCAATCACCCGTTTACGCAGATCCTGGCGGACCGGATGGGCTTTGTTATTTGGGAAGAGATACCGGTTTACTGGTTCGGCGGGCCGGAGTTCGATATACAACGCAAAGAGCGCGGCCTTGCCCGGCAGATGTGGCTGGAGATGATCTACCAGGATTATAACCGGGCCGCGGTCGCTTTTTGGAGCACCTGCAACGAATGCAGCTGGCAAACGGAACGCGGGGCATATATTCACGATCTGCATGACCTGGCCTATAAAGTGGATGGTACTCGCTTCGTGTCCCAGTCCGCTTCCGGCAGCGATCCCAAGGACCCTACCCAGAAAGAAGCCGATGTGATCGGTTACACCATGTACTACGGCGTATTCTACGGTGCGGACTATTATGAAGATACTCTGAATGCTTTAGCTGACATGCGCAAAACTTTCCCGGACAAGCCTATAATCGCCACTGAATTCGGTATCTGGGCTCCTTATAAAGAAGATAATATGCAGTTGAAACAAGTGGACCTGTTCAAGAATACCATGAAGGCCTTTAATGAATCTGCCGGCGTGTGCGGTTACGTCTGGTGGACGGCCTTTGACTGGCACACCATGATCAATGATCCGGGCACCATGGGTGTCATGACCATGGACCGGAAATTCTACAAAAAAATATTTACCGCTGTGCAGCGGGAATACGGACGTCCGGATGCCAGTATCCAGGTGGTTAGCCCCAAAACCGACAGCAAGATCGCGGGCAAAACCGAGTTAAAAGCTGGGTTCATGGCGGGTAAGGACTGGGTAGTTAAAGAAGTCACCGTTGATGGAGAAAAAACTTACAAGCTGGCTTCACAAGGCAATAGTTATTACAGTTACACTCTGGACACTAAGGTCCTTAGTGAGGGATTCCATTCATTTGTCTTCCGGACCGTGAACAAAAACGGGGTCACGGTTTCCGAAGCGGCCAATGTGATAGTTGACAATGTCGATGACCCGCCGGTGGTAAAGAGCGAACCTAAGGACGGCGCTTTTGTCATGAATAAGGTGATGCTGAAAGTGATGGCCGAGGATGATCGCGGCATCGCTTCCGTCAAATATACTATAGACGACGGCCCAGCGGCAGATATGACCGAAAAAGGCAACGGGATGTACCTGGCGGATTGGGACGTGGCTTCCCTGGCCAACGGTTCCACCCATGTGATTAAATTCCAGGTAGAGGACACCGGTAAGAATGTGGTAGCGCAGGAAGCTAAAGTAACCATTGACAATACCCCGGGAATTTACGTGGATCTGGCTTTCAATCATGACTGGATCACCACCGCCAAGAACCTGGAAGAGGCGACCGGCTGGGACTTCCCGGCCGAGCAGCTGCCCGACTCCAATCGCGACTTCATCTTTATGGGCAAAGAAAAGATAAAATATAAATTCGGGCCGAAGGAAGACGGGCAGAATAATAATGTAGAGTGCATCGGCCAGCAGATAATCGTTCCTAATGGCCGTTATGACAAGGTCCATGTTCTGGCCTCCATACACAACGGCAGTGAGAAAGTGGAAATGGTGTTTAAATACACCGATGGCACCGAAGAAACGAAAAAAATTGGCTATTCCGACTGGTGGGGCGGCAACCCCGTGTTCGATGACGAGCCGGTTATTGTTACTTCGTATCATCATGAAAAGCCCGGTTTGCGTCTGCCCGGAGTGGCCATATATTCGCAAACAATGGCCGCTGACCCTAAAAAAATACTGCATGCTATTATAGTCCCGAATGAACCGAGACTGCACATTTTCGCCATCACCCTGGATGGGGAAAAGATCGATTTCAATATCCCTGAGATAAAGGTTAACAGCCCACAAGCGGAATCTCTCTGCGGCGGCAAAGAGATGATTGCCACCCAGATCAAGGGAGAATCTATAGTCAAGGCGGAGTATTCCCTGGATAACGCTGTCTGGACCCCGCTAACACTTACCGGGAATGAATTTTACGGAGGAACCCTGGATACGACTATACTCAAAGACGGAGCGTATAAACTGTTCGTCCGGGCCGTTGACCGCATTGGCCAGATAGGGCAGATTGAAGAGAACCTCTATATTTATAATAAGGTAGCCATTGTCGCGCCGTTAGCCGATGGGACCGTTTATAAAACCTGCGCCATTTCCGCCATTCCCAAAGCCCATAGTGATATTGAGAAGATCTTCGCGGTCATAGACAAGGGCAAGGAAATTCCCCTGGTAAAAAATGAAAAAGGCCTTTATGAAGCGGTTTGGACTATCTCGGCTAAATATAAACCGCAGTCGGTGCACACTATCACCGTAACGGAAATAGCCAAAAATGGCGTCAGGGAATCTGATTCTATAAAAGTAACTATCGGCATGCCCCTGAAAGGCCATTCTATCAAGGTGGATAAAAATATCATGGACTGGGTGGGGATAGCGCCGGCGGAAAACACCTGGACAGTTAATGCCGATGAATTTATCTGGACCGACGCCAAGAACGATGATACCGGTCCCGGCCAATACAAATACCCGACCAATAAGGCCTTTGAAAAATCATCCGACCTGCGGGAATTCCGGGTAACATATGACATTCAAAATCTGTATTTTATGATTAAATGTTCCCGCCCCGGCGACTGGTGGGCGCCTTTCCGGTTGATCGGTATCGACACCAACGGGGTCGAAGGCGGCCTGGAAACAAAAGGAATGATAACCTTGCCCGGTCAGGCCAAGATAAAAGTGGCGCCGAACCTGGCGTGCGAATACGCGGTCGGCATATCCGGCACCTATAAAGGTTTTGTCTGGGACAGCTCCGGCAAAGTCATCGCCGAGAAAAAGGGCGGCGATAAGGACACCGAAGGGTTCCAGATCGACGATTATAACTGGAACAATGTGGAAGTGGCCATCCCCTGGTCTCTCCTGGGTGGCAAGCCGTCCGGCAAAACGTGGCGATTCATCGTCGCGGTGGGCCAACAGGACAATGACCATTTTCGCGAGGTATATCAAGAGGCGACCGAATGGCATGGCGGCGGCGGCCAAGGCAGTGATGGAAAGCCGGGATCGAGCCCCAATTGCTTTGACCTGGCCAGTCCCAGCAGCGAGATACAAGCCAAGGAGTTGGGCAGTTATAAGGGCTCGGCTAATCCTGGCGATCCGGACGGATTCTGCACGATTAAGGATTCTTATGTGACAGTAACGTTCGCGAAATAAAAGAAGTTACGAGTTCCGGGTTCCGAGTTTCCAGTTAAGGTATTTATTAATAAAGAATTTGTACCAAAACTCGCAACTCGTAACTAGTCAACTCGAAACTTTGTAAGTTTTCTAAGAGGTCTTATCTTGCGCAGAATCTTCAGCATATTAATGTTAAGTTTATTGGTACTCGCCGGTTGCGGGCAGAAGGGGCCCACTGAACGGGAGATCTCGTTCTGGGCTTACGCACCGGGGGACCAGGCGCGAAACCAGAAGGTCGAGACCCTAGTTGATAAATATAATCAGGAGCATCCCGGCACCAGGGTAAAGCTGTTCTTTGTCTCCAAAGGCGATTTCAATACCAAAATTAATACGGCCATCGCTGTAGGCGCCAACCCGGACTGTTCCTATCTCGACAGCGGTCTGGTGGCCCGCTTCGCCAAGGACAATATCCTGCTCAACCTGGATGATTTCGTCAACGGCGGCGACCTCGACCTGAAAGATTTTTACGCCGGCGCCTTGAAGATGGTGAAATACAACAACAGCTTCTACGGCATACCCTTGAACCAGACGTGCATCGCGCTATTCTATAATAAGGATATGGTCAAAACCCCGCCTGCAACCTGGGACGAACTGTTGGCCATCGCAAAAAAGGCCTATGTGCCCGGGAAAGTGGCGGGATTCGTAGTGCCCAATGGCGATGGCTATGGCGCCTGGGAGTTTCCTGGATTCGTGGCTAGCGCCGGCGGGAGTATGCTGAACGAAAACGAAACCAAAGCTGTCTTTAATCAGCCGGCGGGTGTGGCGGCGTTAGAACTCTGGCAGGAACTTCTGCAATACTCGCCTCGCCTGATCACCGACAGCGCCAACGCTTTTGAACTGGGCCGGGTGGCCATGACCCTGAACGGTCCCTGGGTGATAGAAGGCATCAAGACCAATTTCCCCAAACTGAGATACGGCGTGGCGCTGATACCGAAAAAAACTCAGTTTGCCACTAACCTTGGCGGCGAGAGCCTGGTTATCTACCAGAACGCTAAGGATCCCCCGGCGGCCTGGGATTTTATCCGTTACCTGATGCTGGATGAAAACCAGATAGTTATGAGCGAGGTCACCGGTAATTTTCCGGTCAAGAAGACCCTGATCAACCATCCGCGGTTCCAGGGCGATCCGGACCTGAAAATGTTCATGGAACAGCTCCAGTACGCGGTAAGTAAGCCGATGGTGGAATCCTGGACCAAGATAAACGACGAGATACTGGCCAGGGCCATCGATGAGGCCCTGAATAAACGCAAGACCGCTGCGGCGGCGCTGAACGACGCGGCCAAAGATTGCGACGCCGTTCTGGCGGAAGAAAAACAATGAAGCAGTTAGCGAGTTTCGTGTTTCGAGTTCCCAAAACTCGTAACTGGTAACTCGTCAACTCGAAACTTAATTAAAAGGAGGCAACATGAAACGCACGAAGATATTGTTAACGTTGTTGATCGCTGTTTTTTTATTGGCAAGTTCAGTTTTTGCCGCGGACCTGGTAGGACGCAAGACCATAAAGGTGGACAAGAACATAATGGATTGGACCGGTGTACCGCCCACGCAGGAAAATACCTCCTGTGTTTCCAACAATGAATTTATCTGGAAAGACGCCAAGGGAGACGACACTGGGAATGGGAAATATTATTATCCTTCCAACCAGGATTTGGGCAAAGGAGCTGACCTGTTGGAATTCCGGGTCACGTATGATGCCCAAAATGTCTATTTCCTGTTCAAGACCACTCGTCCCGGTAATTGGTGGACCCCTTACCGCCTCATCGGCATTCATAAAGAGGGGCAACCGGGCGGCATGAGTTTCTTCCCTCAGGGCGATGTTGATACTATCGACCCGACTACGGGTTGCTTCGGCGAACTGCGCGTAGCCCCGGAGCTGTCACTGCATTATACCGTGGCGATCTTCGGTACCTTCAAAGGATTCATCTGGGATGACAAAGGCAAGCTGGTAGCCAGGAAACTCGGGGAAAAGACTGATACCCAAGGCTTCCAAGTCGATGATGATAATTGGAACGCGGTGGAAGTGGCTATCCCTATTTCCATTATTGGCAACCCGGCCGGACAGACCTGGAAAGTGATCGTCGGCGTCGGGCAGGAAGAGAATAGCCACTTACGGGAAGTTTACGCTGAAGGAACTGAATGGCATGGTGGCGGCGGCGAAGGCAAGGATAATGAGGATGGCGTTGATTCCGACATTTTTGACCTGGCCAGCCCCAGCAGCGAGATCCAGGAAAAGGAATTAGGCAGCTATGCGGCGGATGGCCGGCCTGGCGAAATAGCCAGCTTTGCCCAGATAAGCCAGTCTTACGTGACGATCAATTTCGCAAAGTAAAAATGATACAGGAGCAAAAATGAAGTTTGCTTCATTATTGCGACAGAAAAAGTTCAGGGAAGGGCTGGCCGGGTACTTATTCGTCCTGCCCTTACTGCTCTATTTCGCCATATTTGTGCTGATCCCTATATTGATATCCTTCTATTACAGTTTCACCGACTGGACCATGCGGTCAACCCCGCATTTTGTCAGTTTCAGGAATTACGCGGAACTGCTCTTCAACAAGCAAAAACAGCCCTATTTCTGGCCGTCTTTGCTGGTCACCGTTAAATACATAATATTGAGAGTGCCGGTCGGCCTGGCGCTCTCATTATTTTTGGCTTTGTTGCTGAACAGCCGTATCCGCGGGGAGAATTTTTTCAAGCTGTGCTATTTCATCCCGATGATCACCTCGGTGATCGCTATCGCCGCCTTATGGAAATGGCTGTACGACCCGGTCACCGGGTTTATCAACCAGAGCCTGGCTTTGGCCCAAATGACTCAGCATAACTGGCTCAATGAAGTGGGAACCGCGTTACCGGCCATCGCCGCCATGAGCGTCTGGCAGGGAGCCGGCTACGGCATGATCATTTTTCTGGCCGGGCTAAAAGGCATACCGGAGGAACTGTACGAAGCCGCGCGCATCGACGGGGCTAATGCCTGGCAGCAGTTCTGGAACATAACCCTGCCGCTTTTGCGGCCGGTAACTTTTTTCCTCCTGGTGACCTCCATCATCGGTTCGTTCCAGGTCTTCGACCAAATTTATGTGCTGACCAGCGGTCTGGGCAGTCCGGAACATTCAACTTTTGTCTATATCCTGAATTTATTCAACCAGGCCTTCCGTTATTACCGGATGGGCCTGGCTTGCGCCATGAGTTATATATTGTTCGTGATCATACTGGTGATCACTTGGATACAGTTTAAGTTTGTACCGCAGAGTTATGATTAGGAGTTAACATGGACCGGATCTCCAGAATTTTCATCTACCTGTGCTTGTGTGCATTCGTGCTGGTTATGGTCGTGCCTTTCATCTGGATGGCCAGTGCCTCCCTGCGCCAGCCGGAGGACCTGTACAGCCACGGCGTAAGATTACTGCCAACTGACCCGGAGACCGGACGACTGAGCGTCACCCTGAACAATTACCGGGAAGTGATGGCGCAGCTGCCCTTCGGCCGGATGTTCCTGAACAGCCTTTTTGTAGCCATAGTGGCCACACTATTCAACCTGTTCTTCAACACCCTGGCGGCTTATGCCTTCGCCCGGATCAATTTCCCCTTCAAAGAAAAAATATTTGGCTTCATGCTGGCCTCGCTGATGATACCGTTCTATGTCATCATGATACCGCTGGTGTACATTACCAAGAACCTGGGCATGTACGATTCGCTGTGGGGCCTGATCATTCCCGTCTGCATGTCCGTTTACAATGTCTTCCTCATCAGGCAGTTCATTATCGGCATACCGATAGAGCTCGAGGAAGCGGCTACCTTGGACGGCTGTTCCCGCTTCGGTATCTTCTGGCATGTGATCATTCCCTTGTCCAAGCCGGTGCTGGCGGTGGTGGGTATTTTCACTTTCATGTTCAACTGGAACAACTTCACATGGCCGCTGGTGTTGATCACCAGCCAGGATAAGTTCACCCTGCCGCTGGGCCTGGGCATGCTGATGACCCAATCCGGCAGCAAGTACCACCTGCTGCTGGCGGGGGCGACCATCACTATTATTCCGATGGTCATCATTTTTCTGATCATGCAGAAATATATCATTAAAGGAATGACCATGGGGGCGGTAAAAGGATGAGTATGAAATGGCAGCGTTCCACAATTAAAGACGGCGCTTTACATCTCGATGGTTCTCCGGTATTCCTATTGAGCGCGGATTATCCCTATTACCGCGACCATAAAGAAGACTGGGAAATGCAGTTGACCAGGATAAAAGAATGCGGCGTCAAGTATGTCACTTTTTATCTGCCCTGGCGCCATCATATGCCTGAGGACCCGATGTCAGGCCAGGTCAAATATGATTTTGCCGGCAAGACCCAGCCTAACCGCGATGTCAAGTACCTGCTGGAACTGTGCCAAAAACTGGGTCTGCTGGTAGTCGCCAAACCCGGGCCTTTCGTCCATGCCGAGTTGAATTACGGTGGTTTACCAGATTATGTCGAGCCGGGTGAGACAACAGGTATCGAGCCAATTACTAATAATAAAGGAGCGGCCAGGACCTGGACCAACGTCAAAGAACAGGCACTGCCGGCGCCTCTGGACCCTAAATACTTAAAATACGTCAAGATCTGGCTGGAGACGGTCGCCAGGGAGATCCTCAAACCATACCAATACCCGGCGGGTCCGATCATCGCCGTGCAAATATTGAATGAAGGCATTTATTCGGATGCCGGTCATGAAATAAACGCCTATGATTATTCCAAATCCTCTCTCCACGAATGGCGGAAATTCCTGAAGAAAAAATATAAAACCGCCGGCCGTTTGAGCCAGGTTTATGGACGGGACTATAGCAGTTTCAACGATGTGGAATTCCCCCGGGAATGGCAGGGGGTCAGGCGCCGGCGCGCTATCCTGCCCTATATGGATTGGGGAGAGTATGTCGGCACTTTCATACCCTTGATCGTGAAAAAATACAAGAGTTTCATGAAGGGTATCCAGGTCCCTTACCTGACCAATTTCAACCCGCCCGGCACCGATGCGGCGCACCAGGAAGCGTATTTCGCCAAGAATAACCAGCGGCTGATGGACAAGGAAGCGCATTACGGGTTCACCAACTGGCTGGGAGTTATCTACGACAAATGGGAAGATTATTGCCGGTACCGGCAGATGGCTACCAGGTCACGCGGTATCTGCCTGGAGGAGAACTGGGGCTTCAGCAAGATCTACGACCCGGCTTATGAATTCTGCCAGCCCAGCTATTTCCAGTCCATGGCCTACATCGCTTTCGGCGCTACCGGCCTGAACATTTACACCATGGCTGCCACCGACGGCTGGAACGAACAGCTGGACCGGGGGCATTTACCGCCATATCCTCATCATCCGCCGATCGCGGAAGACGGCTCGGTGCGCCCCAAATACTGGACGCTGTACCAGATGGCTTCATTTTTAAACCGGGAAGGCGTGAACCTGACCCGGAAAAAGAAACGGGCCCAGATCGCCTGGGGACTGTACACACCTTACAGCCAGGCAGCGGCCTGGCAGCAGGATCCTGGTGAATGGCAAAAAGCGGGCTTTAGCGATGTATGCCGCGGCGTGGCTTATGGTTGGGATCCCTTCCTGCGCATGCTGGCCAAAAGCGATACCGAAAGCGATCTGGCGTATCTTAAAGAAGACAAACTATCCGATCTGTTGAAATATAAAATGATCTTTACTAACGGGTTTGACTGGATGGACGGCGCTACCCAGCGCAAACTCGTAGACTATATACGCAAAGGCGGGACCCTGGTCATGACCGGGACCGTCCCGTACCTGAACGAGGACATGCTGCCCTGCCGGACCTTGCAGTATAATATTTTCTCTGCACAGGTTAATAAAATAGGCCTGACTAAGGCGCTGGCGGTTACCTTGGACCGGCTCAGATTTAACTGCCTCGTTCTGGGAACGGTGCTGCAAACTGAACTCGGGGAGGAACACAAGCCCCTGGCGCATGCGTTTTATAACGATAAAAAGATCGATTGCGGTTATGTGGTGGCTAAAGGCAAGGGCCGGGGCGTGTTTTTGGGTTTCATTCCCTGGCTGACCGCGGAAAATGTCTGGGAGAACGAAGGCTTGGTAGAATACCTGCTGGAACGGTTCAAGGTTACTCCCAACAGCCGGGCTTTTAATTGCGCCCTGAGCCCGCGCGTGGACGTTACGCAATATGACGATAAAAGCGCCGGCAAACAATATCTTTTTATCCTGACCCGCGATAGTTTCCCGGTCAGCCGGCTGATCCGTTATACCGACGAACATGACCAGGCGCAATATTTCACAGTGGAGCTTTGCGCCAATACCGCGGCGGTCGTGGGTATCAAGAAGGGCCGTATAAATTCCGCTCTGCTTAAATGTACCAATGACCACCGCCGCAGTTCGACCAAACCCCGTCTGGTCCTCGGCGACCGGGCGTTAGCCGCCAGTCTTGGCTGTGATCTGGCCCTGGTGGAACAACAGGGGTATTATGAATTAACGCTGACCAATATTATCAGCGGGGATACAGCAGAGGTTATGATTCCGCTCAGCGCGGAAGAGGTTAAGTCGGTAGTGGCGATAGACGCCGCCGGACAGGTGGGAATTTCATTTTCGCCGCAGGGCAAGAATATCAAATTTACCGCTGGTGACCTGGCGCGTAATTTCCAGCGATATTTGATCTATCTGAAGTAGGAGCCGCTTGACAAATCGTTGATTTCGGGGTATAGTTTTTACCTATGGCTAAATTCTTAGTAACTGGCGGAGCCGGTTTCATAGGCTCCAATATTGTTGAAACCCTGCTGAAAAGGAAGCACAAAGTCAGGGTCCTGGACAATTTTTCCACAGGCAAGACGGAAAACTTGTCTGGGTTATTATCTAAAATAGAACTGGTCAAAGGCGATATCCGCAACAAAAAAGCGGTAGCCAAAGCGGTTAAAGGGGTGGATTTTGTCCTGCACCAGGCCGCTCTGCCGTCCGTTGCCCGTTCGGTCAGCGATCCTTTTACCAGTAATGAAGTTAATGTGGAAGGCACGCTCAATGTCCTGCTGGCGGCCAGGGATGCCAAGGTTAAAAGAGTAGTTTTCGCGGCTTCGAGCTCTGCCTACGGCGATACGCCGACCCTGCCCAAAGTAGAGACTATGCCAGCTATTCCGTTATCTCCCTATGCCACCGCTAAACTGACCGGGGAGAACTACTGTCGCAACTTTTACCGGGTCTATGGCCTGGAAACCGTGTGCCTGCGCTATTTCAACGTCTTCGGGCCGC
>PMCA01000001.1 GCA_003153935.1 Elusimicrobiota bacterium | reverse complement strand
GACGGCGAGCAGTCCCGCGATTTCACTTATATAGACAATGTGGTTTCAGCCAATATACTGGCCTGCACGGCGCCCAAGGCGGCCGGGGAAGTATTCAACATCGCCTGCGGTAAGAGATATAACCTGAACCTGCTGGCGAGAACCATAGCGGAGATACTGAACCGGGACCTGGAGATAGAATATACCCAGCCCCGTCCGGGAGACGTCAAACATTCCCTGGCGGATATAAATAAAGCTAAGAAGATCCTGAAATATAAAGTACTGGTCGATTTTAAAGAGGGATTGAAAAAAACAGCGAAATGGTTCCAAAAAGAGGAGAAATTCTAATGGGAAATTTGATGGACAAAATATTTAACAAGCAAGCCAAGNNATCGGCCTGGGTTATGTCGGCCTGCCTTTAGCGGTAGAGTTCGCCAAAGAGGGCTTTGAAGTGACTGGCATCGATATCGATACCCGCAAGATCAACGCCATTAATAAGGGCGTCTCATATATCCAGGATGTTCCCACTGAGATAATAAAGAAATTAGTTAAAGCGGGGAAACTGAAGGCCACCTCCGATTTCAGCGTGCTGAGGAAGATCGACGCGGTAGATATCTGCGTGCCGACCCCCTTGCGCAAGTCCAAGGACCCGGANNGGCGTGGATTTCCATCTGGCTTTTTCACCCGAGCGCGTGGATCCGGGCAATCCCCAATACCATACCAGGAACATCACTAAGGTAGTCGGCGGATACACCAAGACCTGCACCGACCTGGCAGTCGCACTTTACAGTCAGGCCGTAGACAAAGTATTCCCGGTGGCCTCTACCCGGGTAGCGGAGACCGTCAAATTACTGGAGAACACATTCCGTTCGGTTAATATCGGCCTGGTCAACGAGATGGCCATCATTTGCAACAAACTGGGCATAGACGTCTGGGAAGTCATAGACGCCGCGGCCACCAAGCCGTTCGGTTTCATGCCATTCTACCCCGGCCCTGGCATTGGCGGCCATTGCATACCGCTCGATCCGCATTACCTCAGCTGGAGAGTGCGTCTGGAAGGGTATGAAGCCAGGTTCATCGAGCTGGCCGGCCAGATCAACCGCTCCATGCCGGAATATGTGTTAAATAAGGTAACCGACGCCCTTAACGACAAAGGCAAAGCCGTGAAAGGGGCCAAAATACTGGTCCTGGGAGTTGCCTACAAGAATGACATTAACGATGTCCGCGAATCGCCGGCCCTGGATTTCATCAAGCTTCTGCAGAATAAAGGCGCCAAAGTCAGCTACCATGACCCATACATCAAGGACCTTAGCCATGAGGGGCTCTCTATGAAGAGCGTTACCCTGACTGACTCTACCCTTAAGTCCAGCGATGCGGTAGTGCTCATCACTAATCACAAAATTTTTGATTATAAGCGGATAGCTGGCAAGGCTAAGTTGGTCATTGACTCCCGCAACGCGACCAAAAAGCTCGGAAAACGCAAGAACGTTGTGAAGCTTTAAATCCCTTGACAAAAGTCAATTTGTCTGTTATATTTAACCCATAATGACATATGTTAGTGCACGTAGTTAAGTAGAAACCCTACAGGCTACATAAGTGTGGCGACGCGCTTTTGTAGCCTTTTTTATTTAAACCTTAGTGGTATAACCTGGTGTAACTAAACAATATAAAACCATATAAAATAAAACCTTAACTTAACACTTAACACTTAAAACTCAAAACTGTATTTCATCGAAAGGGGTGTCTTTTAGTATGAATAATGGACTGACAGTAGTGCAGGTTTGTAAAAGATTGCATTGCCATCCCAACACGCTCAAAAGGTGGGAAAAACGGTTAAATCTCAAGATCAAGCGCGACTACCGTAATTACCGTATCTATACCGAAGACGTGTTAAGGGAACTGGAATCTTACATAACCCAAGTAAAATAAATCTTTAACAAAGGATACTTTATGAAAAAACGCAAGCTCCTGATTCTGATTTTTGCTTTATCTTTATCTATCAACTATCAACTATCAACTACTAACTGTTCTGCCTCGCCGTTCTCCCAGGACCACTGGTCCACCAGGACTGCCGGCATGGGCAACACCTTTACCGGCGTGGCCGATGACGCCGGAACCATTTGGTTTAACCCCGCGGGTACCGGGCGCCTGGAGTTACCGCAGGTCATGTACAATAGCCTTTTCCCCTACATTTCCAGGGAGAATGTCACCTATTATAACGCCCAATCGCTGGCGCTGGTATTCCCCTATGACAAAGAGTTTGCCTGGGGACTGGCCTGGAATGAATTCGGGGTAAAAAATAACTACAAAGAAAACACCCTTATACTCAATATGTCGGCCAAGTTGAATGCTATAGTGCCCCTGGCCATTAATGACCTATATTTGGGCCTCAACCTTAAAGGCCTGTTCTACACCCCTAACCAGACCGGCAAGGACCTGTTTGACTCTCTTACCGATGGCACCAGCACCAACGACGTTTTTGGCGCCGACGCCGGTATCTTATACAAGGTCAACAGGAATATGCGGTTGGGTATGGCCGTCTTAAACCTTAACCGCCCCGCGGTGTACGTCTTTGATGAATTGGCCAGGATTCCTGTTGAATCCCGGCTGGGCGCTTCCTATGATATTACAAAGACCCCGGTCCAGGAATTTTTGGGCATTAATAAGATAACGCCGGCGTTCGATCTGGTCAGGAAAAATGACAAATGGTCGTCCAATGTCGGCGCCGAAGCATATTTTTTCAATAATCTCTTCGCCTTACGCGGCGGGGTAAATTCCGATGAAGCTACCGCCGGCCTGTCCATAGAGGCCATTCGCGCGGGTAACTACGACATCAATCTCAACTACTCCTTTATATACAGTTATGGCCTGGACTCTCATGACCGCCTGAACATGATCTCAATAAGATTGACCCGCAAACCAAGCACGGAAAAACACGAAGCGTCATCCAAGGAAGAGAAGATATCTCCTTATACCTTCGGGCCGGATGACGGGATAGAAATAATCACGCGTAACCATGACGAGTTCAGCGGCAAATTTACCGTTGACCCTTATGGGAAAATATTTATGTCTTTGACCGGGGAGATCCTGGTGGAGGGACTGACCAAAGACGAGTTGACAGACAAACTTAAACAAGAGATCGGCAAATTCGTGCAGGATCCCAATGTTCAAGTTACCATAGACAAATACCGGAGCAAAGTCGTCTATATCCTGGGAGAGGTCCGGACGCCCGGCCGATATCCGATAGAAGGCGATTCCATAGAACTGCGCGAGGCTATTGCCAACGCCGGATTCCCTACGGGACTGGCAGCCACCTGGCGGGTTTACATTATCCAACCCCGGCCCTACCGGCCTACATATAAGATTGTCAATCTTTATGATATTTTGTATCGCGGCAAGATGGCCAATAATGTCATGGTCACCCCCGGGCAGATAATATACGTGCCGATGACCATATTGGGCAAACTGGCCACCACCATGAGTTATTTGCTTGATCCGTTCTTCAAGACCAGGAGCCTGGCCACGCCGTTATCAACGCCAAAACCGTTAGTGGACGAAACGCAGACCACCATAACCAATAGATAGTTTAAAGGAGCAAAAAGAATGCAGCAAACACCGTTCAATTTACGAGACTACTTAATGGTCTTTTTCCGCCGCAAGGTTATCTTCAGCTTGCTTTTCCTTGCTTGCATTGTAGGCGGAGTCATCTATGTGATTTTCGCCCCCCGGGCCTACGAGTCTTCAGCTCTCATTTACATCCAGAGGGAAGACATCTTGAATCCTCTACTGGACAAGATGGCGGTATCCTCCCAGTACAATGAGCAGTTGAAGACCATCAGCGAGAGGATGCTGAGCTGGCCACGCCTGGTGAATATGTCGGACAGCCTGAAATTAACTGCCGGTATCACCACGCCGCTCGATTTCGAGAACTATATTGTTGGTTTGAGGAGAAAAGTGGATGTTTCCATGTACAACCAGGACCTGGTGAAGATCAGCTATGAAGATAAGGACCCGTACCTGGCCAAACAGGTAGTGGATTATCTCACTAACAGCTTTATTGACGATTCAGTGCAGGTCAGGAGTGACGAGGCGGTCAAAGCCATAGATTTTATCCGCACCCAGCTGGACGTCTACCGCAACCGCCTGGAAACCTCTGAAAAAGACCTGGGTGAGATGAAGGTGAAGGCGGAGATTGACGCTCTCGAGAACCAAAAACAGCTTATCCAGGACCAGATGGCCAAACAGGATAAGGTCATAGTTTCTGAAGCCAAAAAAGAGCAGAATCCCTTGGTCAAGCAATTGAATGACCATATAGCCGATATGGAAAAAGAATTAAGCAGGCTGTTGATCGATTCAACGGAACAGCATCCCAGGGTGCAGGAACTGCGNNTCAAATCCCATCTATGCCGATCTGGACCAGCAGTTAAAAGCCCTGGAACTCAGGCGTAATACCCTCCTGCAGAAACAAGCGGAGATCAGGGAAAAAAGCCGCAAATACAAGCTGGGGGCGGTTAGCGACGCGGAACTGTCATCCATGGACCGTGACGCCAAGGTAAATGAAGCGCTCTATTCTTCCCTATTGTCCAAACTGGAGAGCGCCCGCATCTCCCAGCAGTTGGAAAATGTTGATAAGGGTACCAAATTCAAGATCATCGACCCGGCCCGTATGCCGGTGAAACCTTCCAAGCCCGACATCTTTAAGTCTATCATGATGACCCTACTTATGGGATTTGGATTGGGGTTTGCCGGTATCTATACCGCTGAATACATGGACCACTCCATCAGGAACGTGGAAGACGCCAAAGCCTTTTTTGACAAACCGCTCCTGGGAGCCATTTCCCGGATAGAATTAGACGAAGACGCAGCCAAACAAGTAAATAAAGCGATAAGAGGTTAAAATGGAAAACAACAACGAAAATAACGGAACAGCCAAGATCAGCCTAAGCAAAGTCAAATCAACCACTGAAGAAAAGCTCATTAAACCCGATCCTTCGCTTGGTATTGACAAACACGTAATGACCTACTACCAACCCAAAGGCGCGATTTCCGAGCAGTACCGGACATTAAGGACCAACCTTAAGAGGATCAACAAGGAAACCCCGGTCAAAATAGTGCTTATTACCAGCTCCATCCATAACGAGGGCAAAAGCACCACTTCGTCAAACCTGTCAGTAGCCATGACCTATGAAAAAGATAAGAAGGTCCTGTTGATCGATGCCGACCTGAGAAAGGGCCGCATACATGAACTTTTCGGCATGCTGAACCTGAAGGGCCTGGCTAATTTTCTCGAGGGCACAGCCACGGAGGATGACATTATCAAGAAAACTCCCATACCCGGTCTGGAGATAGTGACTTGCGGGTACATACCGGCCAATCCCAGTGAGCTCCTTGGTTCCAAGAAAATGATCGATTTCATTAACGAAGTCAGGGAGAAATATGACTTTGTCATCATCGACGCTCCCCCGGTCATCCCGTTGACCGACGCCGCCGTTATGGGCACCAGCGTGGACGGGGTAGTGATAGTGGCGCAAGCCGGCCGCACTAAACGGGAAGTGGTCAAACAGACTGAATTGCTCCTGACCCAGGCCGGCTGTAATATACTCGGCTATATATTGACCAACGTGGAATACTACATCCCCAGCTAT
>PMCA01000023.1 GCA_003153935.1 Elusimicrobiota bacterium | reverse complement strand
CGAGTTATTTAATCTTCGTCAACGCCTGATGCTTGGGCTAGCCAAACAAAAAGGAGGGATAGCGCCAATATTAAGCTTCTGGTTAAAGAGTGTTTATTATCGATTTCCATTTCTTTCACGCTGGCGGTCATTGATACCAGATTGGTTGCGATGATATTAGTTTGGACTATTTAAAATAAGTCAAAAAATAAGCTTTGGATTATAAGTTTCTAGTAGTATAATAAATAAATTAAGAATATATAGAAATAAAAATAAGTAGTAGACAAATCATGAATATTTTGATTGTATCTCAGTATTTTTATCCAGAGAATTTCCGTATTAACGAGCTAGCGTCAGAATGGGTTAAAGATGGACATAAAGTTACGGTTCTGACGGGTATACCGAATTATCCCGAAGGAAGGTATTTCCCAGGATACGGACTATTTAATAATCGGGAGGAGATTTATAAGGGTGCTCAAGTATACCGGGTGCCTATTATACCGCGCGGGAAGAATAGTAACATACGCTTGGCGCTGAATTATTTATCATTTGTTCTGAGCGGGTTCATATTTGCGCCATGGTATTGCCAGGGGGATTATGATCTTGTCTTTGTTTCTCAGCTCTCTCCTATAACCATGGCTTTACCGGCTATCTTGATGAAGAAAATTAAAAAGGCTCCGCTGTTCTTGTGGGTTTTGGATCTCTGGCCAGAGAGCCTTTCGGCAACGGGGGCAGTTAGATCGCCTCTGGCTATGTCATGGGCAGATAGATTAGTTCGCTACATTTACCGGAATACAGACCGGTTTCTAGTGGCCTCTAAAGCTTTCATCCCCAGCATTGAGAGAATGGGTGGCGATAAAGATAATATCAGGTATTTCCCTAACTGGGGCGAAAGTATATACGAACAAAATCTAATTGATACCCCGGTAGTAAGGGAAGCTAACATACCAGGTGGTTTTAAGATAATGTTTGCCGGCAACATAGGTGTGGCTCAGGATTTTGGTACCATATTGAAAGCGGCTGAGAGATTAAAAGATTTTTCTGATATTCATTGGCTTGTTGTCGGTGATGGCAGGATGGGTGATTGGGTTAGAGAGCAGGTTAAGAGCCGGACCCTATCTAACGTCCACATGCTGGGCAGATATCCCATGGAAACGATGCCGGCTTTCTTTTCCCAGGCAGATGTCATGCTGGTTACTCTCAAGAAGGATGAAATTTTTTCTCTGACCGTGCCCGGGAAGATACAGTCTTACCTGGCTTGCGGCAAACCAGTTATCGCTTGCCTGGATGGCGAGGGGAGTTCCTTGATCCGCGAAGCCGGGGCAGGTTTAACCTGTAACTCTGAGGACTCTGAAAGTTTGGCCGCCGCAGTCTTAGAGATGTATCGACTGCCTGCGGGAAAAAGGCAAAACATGGGCGCGCAAGGCAGGAAATATTATGAACAGAACTTTATGCGGTCGGTATTATTTGCCAATTTGCAATCCTGGATGAAAGAAGCCGTACTTAGTAAATAACTATAATATGGCATGGGGGCATAAGCAATGGAAAATTTACGCAATAAAACGATTCTGATCACCGGTGGTACAGGGTCTTTTGGCCATGCGGTGTTGAAATCATTATTGGATAAGCAATGCCGCGAGATCAGGGTATTCAGCCGGGATGAATTGAAGCAGGAACTTATGCGTAAGGCCCTGAATAACCCCAAAATAAAGTTCTATATCGGCGATGTCAGGGATATGGACAGCGTAGATAATGCCATGAAAGGGGTAGATATCATATTTCACGCAGCTGCCCTGAAACAAGTGCCGGCTTGTGAATTTTTCCCGATGCAGGCAGTTCTAACCAATGTTATCGGCAGTAATAACGTTATCGAATCCGCTATAAAGAATAACGCGGCCAAAGTGATTTGCCTAAGCACGGATAAATCTGTTTATCCGGCCAATGCGATGGGCATGACCAAGGGCCTGATGGAAAAAGTGGCTCACGCGGCGGCGCGAAATCTTTCCGGTAAGGAAACCATTATCTCTATGGTGCGCTACGGGAATGTCATGTGTTCCCGCGGGTCGGTCATACCCCTATTCGTTAAACAGATCAGGGAGGGCAAGCCCCTCACAGTAACTGAACCCGGCATGACCAGGTTCCTGTTATCTTTGGATCACGCGATCGAGCTGGTGTTGTTTGCCATGAAACACGCGCAGCAGGGAGATATCCTTATTAAAAAGGCGCCGGCCTCTACTATGGGCGACCTGGTCGTGGCGTTGAAAAATATATTTAAATCCAAGGCGCCTGTTAAGATGATCGGTATCCGGCATGGCGAGAAGATATTTGAAACCCTGGCTACAATAGAGGAGTTACGAAAAGCTGAAGACATGGGGGATTATTTCCGGGTCCGGATGGATGACCGGGACCTGAATTATGACAAGTATTTTATCGAAGGCGATCGTAAAGAGGCTTCTATGGAGGATTATTCTTCCCATAATACGGAAAGATTGACAGTAAAAGAGATTGAAAAACTGCTGCTTTCATTGCCGGAAATTAGGGAAGCGCTAAAGGGTAACTATGCTCACCTTGACTAATATAACCGTCGGCATAACTGGCAGTGCGGGACTATTAGGTTCGCACTTAAGGGCTTTTTTATATAGCCAGGGAATACCGGTAATAGCCGGGACAAGAGGAACATTTGCCGACAAAAAGGCCCTGGGCGAATTTGTAAAGAAAAGCGATGTTATTGTGCATTTTGCCGGCATGAACAGGGGGGATGAGGCGGAAGTAGCAAAAGCAAACATTTCACTGGCTGAAGAATTGATCGCTGCCTGCCGGGAAGCTAAGAAACAACCTTTCGTCATTTTTTCTTCTTCCACCCAAATTTACAAGGATACCGCCTATGGACGGTCAAAGAAAGCCTGCAGCGAGCGTTTTAACACCTGGTCCCAACAGACTGGCGCTAAATTTTGTAACCTGGTTCTGCCCAACGTTTTTGGCGAGGGAGGCAAACCTTTTTATAATTCTGTAGTTTCCACTTTCTGTCACCAGATAGCCAATAACCTTGAACCCAAGATAGTCGTCGACCAGGAGATAGAGCTGGTGCACGCGCAGGAGGTAGCGGACCGCATTTTAGCTTTAATTAAGAAGGAACAAGAAGGTGAAGAGACGCTAAATGGGACGCTCATAACGGTAACCGCGTTGCAGCGGAAGATCCGCGATCTGTCGGAAACCTATAGGCACGGTGTACTGCCAAGGCTAGAAGATTCTTTCGACTTTAATTTATTTAACACTTATCGCTCTTACCTCTTCCCTAAGCAATATCCCATGGCTTTAGAGGACCACCGTGATGAACGGGGCAATCTCTTTGAGGCCGTTAAAAGCCTGGCGGGAAGCATGACCTTTATATCTCACACCAAACCGGGGGTTACCAGAGGTGATCATTTCCATTTACAGAAAATCGAGCGATTTTTGGTATTAAGCGGGCAAGCCCGGATAAGCGTACGGAAACTATTTCAGCAGGAAATCACTGCTTTTGAAGTAAGCGGGGACCGGCCCCAATTTTTGGATATCCCTACTTTGCATACGCATAATATAACTAATACAGGAACCGGGGATTTAATAACGCTGTTTTGGTCCTACGGCATTTTTGATCCGGTTAATCCGGACACTTTCAAGGAAAATGTATAGGAGAGATCATGAAAAAAATTAAGGTTGTTACTGTTGTCGGGACCCGGCCTGAGATCATCAGATTGTCCCGGGTAATGTCTGCTCTGGATGAAGCCATGGAGCAGGTAATCGTGCATACCGGCCAGAATTTTGACTATGAATTGAATGAGATATTTTACCGGGACCTGTCCTTGCGCAAGCCGGACTATTTCCTGGACGCGGCCGGTCGCAGTTTCGCGGAAACAGTGGGCCAGGTTATTATGAAGATCGATCCTATCTTGGCCAAGGAAAAGCCCGACGCTCTCCTTGTGCTGGGCGACACCAATAGTTGCCTGGCCGTGATCCCGGCCAAACGCAGAAAAATACCAGTTTTCCACATGGAAGCCGGCAATCGCTGTTTTGACCAGAGGGTACCGGAAGAACTTAACCGCCGGATCGTGGATCATCTAAGCGACATCAACCTGACCTATACGGAACATGCCAGGCGCTACCTGCTGGCCGAAGGCTTGAAACCGGACACCGTCATAAAAACCGGCTCGCCCATGAAAGAAGTACTGTTGCATTATATGCCCAAAATACAAAGATCTACGATCTTGGAGCAACTGAAAATAACCAGCGGTAATTATTTCGTGGTAAGCGCGCACCGGGAAGAGAACATTGAATCGGAACAAAACTTTTCCGACCTGCTCACGACCCTGAACCTGCTGGCGGAAAAATACAAAAAGCCCGTAATTGTTTCCACTCATCCCCGAACCAGGAAAAAGCTGGAGTCTGTGAGCCGCCGGACTTTCAGAAAAGAGATCCGGTTCCTGAAACCATTGGGATTTTCCGATTATGTGAAACTGCAATTGAATGCTTTTTGCGTCATCTCCGACAGTGGCACAATTACCGAGGAAGCTTCCATCCTGAATATTCCCGCTATTACTATCAGGCAGGCCCATGAACGCCCGGAGGGAATGGATGAGGGCACATTGATCATGAGCGGGCTCAAAAGCGAGCGGGTCTGGCAGAGCGTAGAAATCATCACTTCCCAGTATAGCCAGAAGAATATTTTCAAGGTAATACCTGATCATGACATTGACAATGTTTCACTAAAAGTGACCAGGATAATAGCCAGTTATATTGATTATGTTAATCGTACCGTATGGTATCGTTTTTAATAAAATAAGATCAAATACTTTCAAAGAGGTGAGAGATAAATATGGCCGGGATTACTATAACTAGAAAAAGATTTTTGCTTTTTATAGCGGACTTGGGATTATTTCCTTTATCTCTGTATTTGGCGTATAGTTTCAGGTTTGATGGCAACATACCGGTGGGATTTCTTATCCAATTCAAGCGTACCATTATTGTATTCCTGGTAATAAGGCTGATGGTCAATTTGTTTTATGGTCTATACAAGGGACTCTGGAAATACCTCGGTATTCATGACTTTATTACTATCTTCAAGGCAGTTACTTTAGGGTCACTGATCATTATGGCCACACTGACCTATCTTTCAAAATACAATGTGAGATTCCAGGAATTAATGATGCTGAATCATCCTCGCAGCATTTATGTGATAGAATGGCTTATAACCTTATTTTTTGTGGGAGTTACCAGGTCTTTTGTGCGTATCTACCGGGAAGTTCATGTCAAAAGAGCTGAAGAAGTCAGGGAGTTGTTGATCGTGGGGGCCGGTAACGCCGGGGAAATGTTGGTACGGGATATTCAGCGTAATCCACAAACCGGGTATTTGCCGGTCGGTTTCGTGGATGATGATAGGGAAAAAATTGGTGAAAGAATACATAACGTCAAAATTCTGGGTACTACTAGGGAAATTCCAGAGATCGTCCTGCGGTACAATGTGAAAGAAATCCTGATCGCCGTGCCGTCCGCCGACAGTAAGAAGATGCGCAGCATAGTGAAATACTGCCAGGAAAGCAATTGCGTCTATAAGACTATGCCGGGCATTAATGATGTCGCTGACGGCCGGGTTACCATTAAACAGATAAGGAACGTGGAGATAGATGACCTGTTGGGCCGCGAAAGGATAGACCTGGATATTCCCGCTATTTCTTCCTACTTGGCCGGAAAAGTGATAATGATAACCGGCGCCGGCGGGTCGATCGGTTCGGAGCTATCCAAACAAGTATTGAAATTCGCGCCCAAAACACTATTGCTGATCGATAATAATGAGAACAGTGTTTATTATCTCGATCTGGAACTTAACACTTATCGCGAGCAATTCCCCATACACGCCATTGTTGAAGATATTACCAATGAAGACCAAATGCGCATCATCATGAAAAAATACCAGCCGCAGGTTATCTTCCACGCGGCCGCGCATAAGCATGTGCACCTGATGGAGAAATTCCCGGAGAAAGCCATCAGGAATAATGTCCTGGGGAGTCTGAACATGTGCCGGCTCTCAGTGGACGCGGAAGTGGAAAAATTCATCCTGATCTCCACCGACAAAGCGGTCAATCCAACCAGCATCATGGGCGCGACCAAACGAATTGCCGAACTTATCATTCAAGGCATGAATAATCATGGGAAAACTAAATTTATGTGCGTCAGGTTTGGGAATGTCCTGGGCAGCAGCGGCAGTGTGATCCCCTTGTTTAAAAGACAAATAGCGCGCGGCGGGCCGATCACGGTCACTGATCCGGAGGTTAAACGATACTTCATGACCATACCCGAGGCGGTTCAATTGGTCATACAAGCCGGAGCTATCGGCGAGCACGGCAATATTTTTGTCCTGGACATGGGTGATCCGGTGAAGATAGCTGACCTGGCTAAAGAGCTTATCCGGCTGAGTGGCTTAAGAGTGGGAGATGATATTGAGATCGTTTATACCAGTCTGCGTCCCGGTGAAAAGATGAATGAGGAATTGTTCAGCATGACCGAAGGCGTAAGTCTGACCAAATACAAAAAAATATTTATGGCCCGGAACACCCAGGTTGATTTCAAAAAGCTGAGCCGGGGGATCACCGATCTGGAAGATATAGCCAAGACGGAAAACCGGGAGAAGCTTATCGAAAAGATCAAGGAAGTAGTATCCGAATATCAGGTTAGTTGAGCCCATGTTAAATTATAAGATACTTTTAATAAGCTTCTTTTGCGCCGGGATCTTGTCTTGGATCATCACCAGGTATGGGCAGAGTTATAAGCTCCTTGACTATCCTTCGCTCCGTAGCTCACATTCCCAACCTATACCTAAGGGAGGCGGCAGCGGTATCGTGTTGGGATACTTAACGGTTTCCTTGCTGCTGGGTATGAGAATATGGTGGTGGTTACCCCCAGCGCTGATTGGTTTACTAGGGTTGTGGGCGGATAGAATGGAGATTGCGCCCAGAATCCGATTGGTTTTTCAATTCGCTCTGGCATACTTATTCCTTCTTAATGTCCAAACCTGGCCATCAGTGATATCCTGGTCTATAGCTCTGGATTTGCTTTTGATGACCTATATAGTCGGCACTGCGAATATATATAATTTTATGGATGGTATTAACGGTATTGCCGCTATTATTGGCTCTATCAGCTTCTTGCTCCTGGGCAGCTTTGCCTTGTTTAGTGGGGTCGGTACTAGGCTGTCATTATTATTATTTGCTGTAGCTGCCGCTTGTCTTGGTTTTTTGCCCTTTAATTTTCCCCATGCCCGGGTTTTCATGGGTGATGTGGGAAGCACTTTCCTGGGCTTTCTCTTTGCCGGCGCGACAGTTTACCTGGCCCGGGATCTTAATGACTTTTTTCTGCTGTCGGCTTGTTTGTTCCCGTTTTACGCGGATGAGCTGACCACCATGCTAGTGCGTGTCCGGGATCGGGAGAATATTACCAAGGCGCATCGCCGGCACCTTTATCAGCTGTTGGCCAATGAAGGCCGGCTCCCGCACTGGCAGGTTACTCTGGCTTACGCCCTGGGACAGATTGTTATAGCGGCTATGGCCTGGTGGATGTGGCGCTATGGTTTGACCCATCTGGTAATTATGCTGATTGTATTTTTTGCCGGGTTCACCGTTTTATCCACGCAGGTCAGGAAAAAATTAAGTTGCACCGTTGCTATCCCACCTTTTTAAATTAACAAATCATATATATATTTAAACAGATCGGCAGCGGAGGATAATGAAACAGAAACTTATCGAGAACAGTCTTATTTATTCCGGTCTGCAGGTGCTGCAGAAGTCGGTGGGGTTGCTCCTGCTGCCGCTGTACACCCGTTTCCTGACCGCGGACGATTACGGAGTGGTAGCTGTTATAAACGCGGTAGCGGCTTTCCTGGGAGTATTCTATTTATTGGGTCTTAACAGTGCGGCCTACAGGTTCTATTTTGATTTTAAGGATGATCCTGATAAGCTGAACGAATTCTGGAGCACGATCCTGACTTTTTTACTGGCTTTGGCGCTGGCTTTTACCTGCATAATGTTATGGGGCGGGCCATATCTGCTAAGGCCATTTTTAGGTTCGGTAAGTTATTATCCCTATATGCTCTGGGGCGTTATCGGTGCCGTTTTTGTACCTTTTAATACTATCTACCAGTCCCTGTTGCAAGCGCAGCATAATGGCCGGAAATACGGACTGGTTTATTTTTCCAGTTTTATGGTAATAGTTATCCTGACCGTGATTTTCGTGGTCATCCTGAAAATGCGGGCACTAGGTCCTGTATTGGCGGTATCTTGCGCCTCCGGTATTTTTTTTATCTATACCTTCTGGGATATGCGAAAGCAATTCAAGTTAGGGATCAACCTGGCTTACCTGAAGAAGGGGCTGCTTTACAGTTTGCCGCTGGTGCCCAATACCCTGACCGGCTGGAGTAACGGGTTGCTGGACAGGTTGCTGATCAACCGGTTCGTTTCTACAGCAGCTACCGGCATCTATAACGTTGGTTATCTTTTTGGCGGTATCCAGAGTTTCGTTAATCTGGCCGTTAACCAGGCCTATATGCCCTGGTTTTTTGAAGAAATGAAGATTAGGCGCACCGATAAGATAAAAAAATTCTTCACCGTCGCCATGACGCTGTATATTATAGCTGTTTTGTGGGTTACGGTTTTCGCCAAAGAGGGGTTATGGATCCTGGCCAAGGGGGATTTCCGCGCAGGATGGAAAGTGGTGGGTTTGCTTTCTTTCGGCAACTATTTCGTCGGCTATTATTATTTCCTGGTCAACCAATTGCTCTTTAGTGAAAAAGGAACCCGCTATGTGCCCCTGGCCACGGT
>PMCA01000009.1 GCA_003153935.1 Elusimicrobiota bacterium | reverse complement strand
ACCTGGGCGGTTATGGAAGCGTCATCGATCTTCTCACCCATGGTCTGTTTCGGCAGGGTGGCAGCTTTAACTATGGTCATATCATTCCTGACCTCTTTGACGCCTTTGATGTCCTTAGCGTATTCACTGGCCAGGTCCTTTTCCGCCTGGTTATCGGCTTTACCGCTTAACGTTACGATCCCGGCGGTGACGGATACATGGGTACTGACGCCGCTCACATACCGGTGGTAAAGAAGCGAATACTTCACTTGCGTACTGATCCAGCCGTCAGAACTTTCCGCCGGCGCCTTACCATTTAATACCAGTTGATTGTCTACGCTTTTGACACCGGGCAAACTTTCCACGGTATTTTCGGCTAATGACCTGTGGGATTGTTCCGCGACGGTTCCCGTCAGCTTGACGACGCCCTCGCTGGATTGGACCTTAACGGCATCGTTCTTGAGATACGTTTTGAACACATAGGACTGTTTAGCGGATGATTCGATACGCTTGTCCGTTTCTGAAGCACTGGCTAATACGCTCATGAGCATCATAGCCGCTGTCACTGACAATATTAATTTCCAATAATTCAATCTCATCGAAACCTCCATTTTTTTATTTAACTATGCGGGTAGATTCCCTCTACCCGCATATCTTAAACACGATCTGACGCTTAGGCGTGCCTTACAAAGAAGCGTGTTATGCCTACTAAAACCACTGCGCCAATAAGCGCCCACAGGAACGAACCAGCCGGGCTACCGGCAGATAGTCCTAATACCCCTGACATCCATCCGCCCAGCATAGCGCCAACGATCCCGATCACGATATCTACGATGACCCCGAATCCCCGGCCTCTGACAATAAGCCCCGCCAGCCATCCGATCACTCCACCGATAAACAGGAACCAAATCCAATATCCAACATTATTATCATACATGTTTGTTGCCTCCTTGCCTGCCTGAAGGCAGGCTTTTTGTTGTTTCCGGTTACTTTTTAAGCTTACGTCTTCTCCTTTATTCATAATTATAAGCTTTTAGAAAACCAAAACAATTGTCTAACTCCGCTTATTTATGACTTTTTTCCACATTCTTTACGCCGCACTCTTCTGTTATATTTACTCAGCCTTCGCCGATAACCCTATCGGAGCGCCGCTCACCACTATCTCGATCCGGCGGTTGTTCTGCCGGCCTTGAACTGTTTCATTTGAATCGATGGGGTTAGTTTTCCCAAATCCCTGCGACACAATGGAGTCCGCCGGCACGCCCTGGCTTACCAGGTAATTCTGCGCTGACTGGGCTCTTTTTTCCGACAACTGTTGATTGTATTCATCACCACCAACGTTATCAGTGTATCCTTCAACGTCTAATTTTAAACCGGGATAAGCCGATACGATCCCGGCGATTTTTGCCAATTTCTCGCGGACCATCGGTTGCAATACTGAACTCCCCGTTTGGAACAGGGCATTGGACATATTGACGATCAGTCCCCGGGCGGTATCCTGCGTTTGCAGGACTGCGTTTAACTGTGCCAGGAGTTGGGCGCGCAAGGCGACTTTATCGCCCTCGGCCGCTGTGGCTCTATCATCAGCCAGTTGTGCCCTATCATCTGACATCTTTGCCCTGCTATTAGCGGCGTCCATCTGCATCTTGGAATCATTTGCCGCTGTCCGAGCTTCAGTCGCGTCTGCTTGGGAAACGGTTGAGGAAGCTGCAGCGCTGGTCGCCAGAGCTAAAGCCGCGGTGCGTTCGGTATCCGATTGCCCTTTGGCTAGCTCGGCTTTGGCCTGAGCGTCTTCCGCTTTTGACCGACCGGCGATGGCGTTGGTAGCTTTACTATTAGCGCTGAGGATCTGATCCTTCGCGTCCTTGCGTTCACTGGAGAGAGCTTCTTCAGCCTGGCGTTTCACGGCCATAGAACGGCTGTCCTCAGCGATTTGCACGGCTTCACGCGCCGTCATTGAACGGCCTTTCATGCCGCCCTCTTTTGTTTCAGACAAGGCCAGAAGTCTTTCGGCATTTTTAAAACCGTCTGCCGCATAAGTTTCCGCGCCCGCTGCTTTGGCTATCTGCACGGCGTTCCGCGCCTGGTAAACGTAGAAAGGCGTCTTCTTATCCATTACTACCGGCTGCAGGTCCGTCGCGGCGATGTTCTTAGTGTATTGCCCTCTCGGCAGCAGCTCGTATTTAGCGTCAATTAACGCTATCTTGTCTGTGTTGCCGGGCTTGATTGCGTTCTCCAGGATAACCACATTGCTCGGTTGTGAGACAGCGAAGTACGGCTCCGCGGTTACGAACAGGCTCAAAGCCTGTAGCGGCGTTTTTGCGTCCAGTTGACTCTTACCATCCTTAACGATAAGTTCTCCCAGGTTGGTAGCCTGGCCTTCCGGGGATATGGCCCATAAAACATAGGTCATATACTCAGGACCGAATTGCGCCGGCGCCGTTAAGTTCATAAATTTGGCTTCAATTCCTATTATGCCCGCTCTGTTCTTGATTTCAGCTTCTCCCTTAGCAGCAGGCAGGAGCACGGTGCCATTGAAATCAATGTCTACGGAACCTTTAAGGTCCCGGTAATTGATAGCTTTAGCAGGGGTTTGTACCACTGTGACCTGGTAGAGCGGTGTCTCCACTACTGGAGCCGCCTTTGCCTGGGGTTCCTTCATCAACAAGAATGCGGCGAAAATAAACAATACGATTAATGTTTTCTTCATACAGATTCCTCCTTTATATTTTTGGATCCAAATCTTCATATGCTCTTAAATTGAGCTTGCCTCCTTTTAGAAACGCGACTAAAGCCCGCTTACCATAAGGTTATAATCTATTCGGCTGCTCATCTTCATTAGCAAAGATCGAGTCTTTACCTTTGGGCCATACATTTAACTTATCATGAAGATAATCCTTAGCGTTTTCCATATGATTATGCTCACAGTTGGCGCAATTTTCCCCATAGTTCAGACATCTTAAATGATAACCGCACAAGCTCATAACCGCCTCCTTTTAGAGTTGTTACACTTATTTTCTTGATGGCTTAAGCATAGGCTTAATCATAAAAGGAGTCAATTATACCTGGGTATAACAGGGGATTTGCCTGGGAATGGTGTCTGGGAAGTGCTGGGAAGAGATTAATTCTGGGATGACGTAAGGCCTGCCATCTGGGCGAAGCGGATGAGGTCGGTCACGGTTTCTGCCTGCATTTTTTGCATGACCCTGCTGCGGTGTACCTTGATAGTTTGCAGGGAAGTGCCGCGCTTGTAAGCGATCTGTTTGCTCAGCATTCCCTTGGCTACCAGTTGAAAAACTTCCAATTCTTTAGGGGATAATGTTTTGACGCGGCGTTTGATCTTATCTATCTCAGCTTGTTTTTTAAGTTGCGCCTGGCTTTTTGATATAGCCAGGGTAATAGCATTGAGCAGCTTCATCTTGGTAACAGGTTTGGGAAGGAAATCAATAGCTCCGGCCTTCATAGTTTTTACGCTCATGGGAATATCGCCGTGTCCGGTGATAAAGATAATAGGTATCGTGATGCCCTTTTTTGCCATTATCTCTTGCAGGGCCAGCCCATCGATATCCGGCAGGCGGATATCCAGGACCAGGCAGGACTGCTGTCTGGGATGCTTATAGGCCAGGAAATCTGCCGCCTTAGTGAACGTTTCAACTTTAAACCCATAGGCTTGTAGTAACAATTTCAGGGCCCGGCAGATGGAGACGTTGTCATCAACAACATAGATAAGCGGCTGGTGAGCGGTCATTTAAGCATCCTTTGTACTGATAGGTATGGTGAAATAAGCGGTTACGCCGCTACCAGGATTATTATCCACATCCAGTCGGCCGCCATGGGCTTCTATTATGGAACGGCTGATGGACAACCCCATACCCAAACCATCCGGCTTGCTCGTAAAAAACCGGGTAAAAAGTTTAGGTATATTCTCTACGGGGAGCCCGACTCCTGTATCCTTCACCTCAACCCTGATCGTGTCGTTATCCTGCAGCGAGGTGCGTATCGATATTTCCCGCACATCGCGGCTGCTCTCCAAAGCTTCAAAACTATTACTGATAAGATTAAGGAGCACCTGCTGCAGTTGTACCCGGTCGCCGGTGACCAAAGGCAGGTGGCTGGCAAAATCTCTCTTTAAATCAACATTCCTTACGGTAGCATCAGTAGTGATCAGTTCCACCGTATCGTTAATAAGGGTATTAATATCGAGCTGTTTCATATCCGGCTTACTCTTCTTTAATAGTGTCCGCAGCCGATGTATGACCTCAGCCGCCCGCTGGTCATCATCAATGATATACGAGAGGATCTCCCGCAGTTTAGGTTCCCGGTCGGCGAGCATGCGTTGGGCGGCCTGGGCGTAAGAAAGAATGGAAGTAAGAGGCTGGCTGATCTCGTGAGCCAGGGACGAAACGAATTCCGCCAGTTTTCCTACCCTGGTGACGTGCAATAGCTCCTCGCGCTGTTCATCGATCTCTTTCTGCTTCTCCCGCATCATTGTGACATCGGTCTGGATACCGACATAATGAGTGATCGCGCCTCTGGCATCCTGGACTGGCGTAATGCGCAATAGATTCCAATGTTTTTTGCCATCTTTTTTATAATTTGGCGTTTCGCCATGGTAAGCTTTTTCTTTGCGTATCGTTTGTTTTATCTTCTCGATGACTTGCGGATCGGCTTCAGAACCATACAATAAGAAATAATTTTGACCCAGGATTTCCTTTTTTTGATAGCCGGTCATCTTTTGAAATGATTGGTTGACGTAGATAATTGGATAATCCTGTTTTTGGGCGTCAATAATAAAAATACCGTCGACAGCGGATTCCATAGCTTTCGTACGGATGTGGATCTGCTCTTCCGCCCTTACTTGTTTCTCCGCCCCATTCCTTAATTCCCCATTTTTCTTCACTAGCGCGTTTTTTTGTTTGCGGATTTTATCATTCAACCCGTTGCGGTTCTTGCGCAAGCCTGCCACTACCCCTTTTAGGCGTTTTTGCTCTCCGTTTTTGGTTTTACCTATGGCTAAGCGCTTGCTAATTGTTGTTTTCTTTTTCATTTGCTTTCCCCCCATGGTTATGGCTAAGCCAGGGCCGTTGTCGGCTTTTCCAGCGCAGAGTGAATAAGGTCGACCAAGGCTTTGTCAGTAAACGGCTTTAGCAAAAACCCCACCGCCCCTGATTTTAAAGCCCGCTCTGGATTACCATCGGTCTTATTGGCCGAGATCATAATAACCGGGCAGTCTATCTTGAATTCGACGATCCGCTTTAACGCTTCCCATCCACTCAAACCCGGCATGTGGATGTCCATGATCAAACAGCCCCGATCCTTGTCCGACACCGTACCGAAAAATTTCTCCGCGGAAGTGAAAGTGCTCACCTCAAACCCATATGTCGTTAATAATAATTTAAGCGAGCGGCATACTGACTCGTTATCGTCGACAATATATAAGCGTTCTTGTTCTGCAGGCATATACTTGCCCTCCTTTTTTCCTAAAGCATAATCCTGGCCATAAAAATAGTCAATTATACCCGGGTACAATATTGGCACTGAAGAATTTCCTGCCGGTCAGAATCTATAGGTCAGGGATAACCCTAAATTACGACCGTATAGCACCGGGGCTACTTCCAGCTTCTTGGCACTCTTTATGTTGTCTATCCTGATCAGCATTTTGGCTGTAAGGTAACCTATCGCCGATCCCACGAACACATCTGACGCCCAGTGCGCGTTATCATTCAAGCGCGCCGCCGCGGTTAATCCGGCCAGGCTGTAGGCCATGATCGGTACCGCTATATGATCGCCGTATTGTGTGGCAATTACAGTGGCTACGGCAAACGCGGAAGTGGCATGCCCTGAGGGAAATGATACATCATGACTGGAAAAGCCAAAACCGTTAAAATTTCCGAAAGACTCAGCTTCAGTGGGCCGGCCGCGGTGCGTGGCATACTTTAGCCCGGTGGTCAACGCTCCCGCTACAACGAAACTTTCAACGCCCAGGACTCCTGTTCTTATGAGTTTTACGTCGCCGGTGTAATGGCCATACAAGTACATTAAACACAATGGCGGCAGGGTATAGGCGCCATTACCAAAGATATCGCCAACGGCAGCCAGCCGGTCAGTGGTACCATTCCTCTTCTTCTGCACCCAATTTTTTATCTCATCATCCTTGTTATATAGTAATACTGCGCCCCCGGCTATAAAAGCCGTGGTTAGCCAAAATGATGGACTCTTCAATGGATTGACAATGATCGGTGTTACTGTTGATGGGGTACTGGCAGGTGATCCCGCGATCGATATCCCGGTTATCCCGGTAAGCAGCAAACTCACTAATAGCGCTGCGCTTAGTATCCTGTTCAACATCCTAGGCTTTTCTCCCGATTTAATCTGTTCTGCTATTTAGCTCTGGCCGTGTTCACGTTTTCCAGGACCACATTATAATCGTAAGTCGGCTCCCCTACCGGCATTCCCTGCTTATCATACACCCGGACATTGGGGATGGAGGACAGCTGGTATTGCTTGGCTACCGGGGAACTCCAGTTGATTATGTCTATCTTGCGTACCACGACATCGCTGTATTGGTTGGCCAGCTCTTCCAGTTTTGGGCTGATCATTTTGCAGGGGCCGCACCAGTCCGCGTAAAAATCAAAGATCACGACCTTATCCTTGACCAGGTAATTTTTCAGGTCCACTTCCGCTCCGGTGGAAATAAGCGCCACCTTATCCGTCAGTCCGGCGCTCTGCTTAACGGCCTGCACTTTTTTATCGCTTTGCGCGATATATTTCTGGCTGGCGATCAATATCGCCGCTACCAGGATAACCACCACGATTCCCGCACCAATTATGACTTTTTTCATTTTATCCCCCGTTTATTTTTGCCTTGCTGTAAATCGTCAACCGGACTTGGTCCGGACATATTGGTCGAAGGTCTTGACGCCGCGCAGATACCCGATGGTCCCCCATAATTTGGCTATGGCTATGACCCAACGGTACCAGAATACCTCCAGGAAACACAGTCCGATAAAATAAGCAATATCCCTTACCCTGAACAAACTCTCTTCCCTGATATAAGCGAATATGGAGATCAGTGAGATCAAGGTTTGGGTTAGAACCATTAAAGCAAAAAACGCCAGGAACATTCTTATATCCAGCAGCCCCGCCAGCCAGCCGAATAATACCATCCCGATGCTGGAAACCTCGAAAAATACTCCTAAGACCTCATACAGCAGGAAATAAGGCAAGATCACGAAAGCGAACCATTTATATTGCGGATTCAGGACCATTTTCAAATAACTGGAAACGGTTTCATTCGTCACTCGCTGCCAGCGGCCCCGTTGCGAGAATAACGAACGGAAATTGCCCGGGCCTTCGGTCCAACCCACGTAATAAGGCAAGGTTAATATTTTATAATCCAGCTTCTTATTTTCCGTAATGTATTTTCTCACCCGGAAAGTGAACTCCAGGTCCTCACAGGTAAATTGGGCGTCAAATCCACCTAATTCCAGCAAAATATCCCGCCGCCAGATACCG
Source organism: Elusimicrobiota bacterium (assembly GCA_003153935.1). Classification (GTDB taxonomy): domain Bacteria; phylum CAYTYR01; class UBA6262; order UBA6262; family UBA6262; genus Fen-1174. The sequence continues at coordinate 43,487 of PMCA01000009.1, read as the reverse complement.
AATCCCCCGCTGATGATCGGGGAGGCGTTGAACCGGCTCCAGGCAATGCGGTTGCCGATAAAAGCGCGGATATATTCTATATTTTGATAAGCGATCAGGGGATTATAGGAGAAACTTTTTTCTACCACCCTGCCCGATCTTATTTTAAACCCGTTCACTAAACCAAAGGAACTGCCGATCCCGATAATATTATCCGGGTCCTTTTGCACCTGGGACATCACCTTCAGCAACGCCTCCGGCTCTAAAATAATATCGGAGTCTATCACGCAGACATATTTATAGCGGGCGAAGTTCAATCCGGCGTTAACCGCTCCGGCCTTTTTAAAACCGCTGATCTTGGTCAATACGGTTACGTTCCCATATTTCTTTGATTTAAAAACGCCGCGGATCTTACCCTGGGCAAAGCGGTCGACAAACGGATTACTGACGGCTTCGAGCTTCAGCTTTTCCGTCAAAACAGCCAGGGTCCTGTCGGCTGATTGGTCGTCGACGATAATAATTTCGTATTCCGGATAATTCAGGTTCAGGATCGACTGCAGTGTTTCGTTGATCCATTCCTGTTCGTTACGGGCCGGGATAATAAAACTTACCGGGATAGTAAAACTGGAGATGGCGAAATTGGCGTAATCCTCCGCTTCGGTCTGCTTGGAGCGCTGGCGGTTCTCCCGGAACCCGACCGCCCCCAGTATCAGGGCGTAGATGACCTGCAAGCCGAAATAAGAAGAAAATATTATGAATAAAATGTTCATATCCCAGGCGAAGGCGCTCATTTGTTCTCCTGTTTGATACGTTCAGCCAGACCCTGGTCCATCGCCGCTACTATTAAGAGGACCCGGTTTTTTTCCTCCACGCTAAGATCTTCCAGCGCCCTCTTCAAGCCGAAATAGATCCTGGACTTGACTAAGCCCGCCAGTAAGCGCATGGCCTTTTGCTCTACATCGGGGTCCTCGCTTAAGATATCCTTCAGGATGACCGGAATATACCCGGCGTCCACCAGCGCTTCCGCACAGCATCTCCTGACAGCCTGGTCATGGCTAAACAAATATTTTTCCAGATAGGGCAGGGCCTGTTGGATGTTCCGGGCCAGGATATTTTTAACGCCCTCCCTGACCTTGGCTGCCGGGTCGTCGATCAAAGGAAGCGCGTCCGGTAAAGCGGTCGCGCCCATGATCAGGTCTAAAGCCCTGACGGCATGCATGCGCACAAACCAGAGCTTATCCTTAAGGCAGGTCTTTATGACCGCGCCGGCTTCCTTATCCTCCAGCAAGCCGAGGCATTCGCAAGCGGCCGCGCGCACATCCGAGTTACTATCAGCGGTCAGTCCCTCGATCCGGGGTAGATAGTCCCGGGCCTTAAATTTGCCGATCAGCTTAACCGCCCAGTAACGAACCACCCCGTACTGGCTCGCGGCGGCTTCATATAATTCAGCGCTGATCGTGGCCGGAAACGCTTCCAACAATAAGGCTATGCCGTAGCCCCGGTGCGGGTTCTTCGCCAGGAAATCGAGCATAACCTTGGCGGCTTCCTGGCTTTTTAACTGGCCCAGCGCCTGCAGGGCAAAATAGTTTATATCTTCATCTCGGTCCAGCAATGACCTTTGCAAGATCCCCAGGGTGGCCGGACTGTTGATGTATCCCAACGTTATCAAGGCTTCAACGCGGTCCCATTTATCCCGGCCCTTATGCGCCATTTGCTCAACCGCCTCCAGTTTACCGGAACTTATAAAATTGTCCTTGATCTCTTGTTCCAGGCCCGGAGAAAGTTTCAGGTAGTCTTCTTTTGACAGGAGACTGAACTGCTGCGGCGAAAATTCATCGACGAATACGGGAATGGTTTCTTCTATCTTCTCCCGATCGGCGCGTACCATGCGCTGCAGGTTTTTTTTGATCTTCTCCAGGTTCAAGACCCGTCTCCGGACCACCGATTCCCTGGCCGCCGCGAAAATGATCGTAGCCAGCGCCAGCGCTACGGCAGCCACGAATAATATCTTGTCCGCTTTTATGATCAGCTCGGTCAGGTTATTGAACATTAGAATTTTATCGTCATACCGGCATCCAGGCTCCGGTTCACGAAATTAGGCCTTTCCTGGGAATAGGATGACCCGATCTTCAGGCTCAGTCCCTTGCTTAACCCAAATTCAACTCCGTAAAATATTATATATCCCTTTTGCTCCGCCGCTGGCAGCTCATAAATATCATAAAGACGCTCTCCCAGGGCGGCGCCCAGCCAGGCGCTGAGGTACTTGTTCACTGACACGTTAGCTTTTAGTACTCCTGATTGGGCGTTACCCCTGCCGGCTGTATGAGCCAGGTTATAATAACCTTCCAGGTAATTGTCGCCAAAATAATAGATCAATCCCGGAGAAATAATATTAACTTTCCCGGCCGCGTAATCGAGATAGCGGTAACCGAGCGCGCCAGCCCAGTTATTAATGAGCTTATGTTCATATTCTCCCCGGGCTTGCCAGCGATAAACGTAATCCCGGTTGATCCCCCAGCCCGCCTCCACTTGCGCGGAACCGGCTGCTCCCAGGTCCAGGTAAGAACCGGCCGCCAGCGTGTAATCCTGCTCGCCGAAACGGTCCAGTGCCACTGCTTCCAGGTAAGGCGCAAAAATATTATTCAAGCGGTATCCCACATCATTGGTAAAAGTTCGCCACAGGCCGTTGCGCTCGCCCAGCGTCACCCGCCCATATTCGTAATAATTGCTGAAATATAAATTCTGGAAATTATACTTCCGTTCTTTCATCTGCTGTTCCAGCGGCGATTCCGCCCCAGCGCGGTCCGGCCGGCCGGATAACATTAGCAACAGCGCCAAAAATAAATAACCTTTTGTTCTCATTTTCTTTTCCCTTTAAAATGATCTAAGGTTTCGTCTATCATCATATCCAGGTCAAAATGCGGCCGGTAATTCAACAGCTTCCTGACCCGGGAAATATCTGGTATGCGGCATCCCATATCCTCGAAATCCGCCGCCCTTTTGCCAAAAGCCTTGGCGTAGGGTATAAAGACTATTTTGGAACGAGACCCGCTCCGGGTCTTGATCCTGATCGCCAGGTCCTTGATGCTCACCGCCTGGTCGCTGCCGACATTGAAAACCCCGCCCTCGGCTTTTTTGTGCAAGCTCAGCCCTACTATCGCCCAAACGGCGTCTTTTACATAAGTAAATGACCTCGCCTGCAGCCCGTCGCTATAAACGGTTATGGGTTTGCCCGCCAGGGCGCTTTGGACGAACCTGGGCAGGACCATACCATAACTCCCCACCTGCCGCGGCCCAACCGTATTGAACATTCGTACGATCACTACCCGTAATTTTCTCTCTTTAGCGTAGGCCAGCGCCAGGAACTCGTCTATGGCCTTCGAATCCGAATAACTCCAGCGGCCGATACTGGTCGGTCCCAGGGTGCGGTCATCGTCTTCACTGCTGGCGGAACTCAGGTCCTTCCCGTAGATCTCCGAAGTGGAAGCGAGCAAAACCTTCCGGTGAAATTTATCCGCCAGCCGCAAAACGACCTCGGTCCCTTGCACATTGGTCAGGATGGAATCCAGCGGATGGTCTAATATATACTTAACGCCGACAGCCGCTGCCAGGTGATAGACTATATCGCAGTCCCGGATCAGGCGGCTCATTAACCGCTCATTCATGATCGTATTTTTATGAAAACGGAAATTTTTATTCTTTAGCAGGTGCCCGATGTTTTCCCGGCAGCCGGTGCTTAGGTTATCGATCACCGTTACCTTAAAGCCGCCCGCCAGAAGCTCCTCGGCCAGATGGGAACCGATGAATCCCGCGCCGCCGGTGATCAAGGCTCTTTTCCCTGGTTTCATAATTAAACCACCGCTTCTTTGATGGTTTTCAGTATACTGGCCAGGGTCAGTGGATTAGGATCTTCGATATCCACCGTGCTCCAGGCATCCATCATATATTTCTCGATATAGGCGTAAGGCAAATAGCCGTAACCCTGGTCGCCCCATTCTGCTGTCCAGGAATTCTTGAACTTGATAGATTTGCTGCTATCGTCATATCCAACCGGGCAGATGGCGTGACCGCCTAACGGAGATTCCCCGCTCCTGGGCAGTGGCACTACACCGGTTTTGGTGTCCATCATACCCTGGAACACCTGGATACCCATCACGCAGGGCCCTTTGTTAGCCAGGTTCATCTTCAGCTCCGCCAGGTTCAATATACGGGCGAATGTCAGCACCCGGAATTTAGCGGCGTTCGTACCCGCGCCCGGTTTGGGTTTATCTTTCTGGTGCGGCTTATAAGGCCAGAACTTTTCCTGGCAAACCCCGGCCTTTTTCAGCACCTTCATCGCCGTCCGGATGGTCGTGCCCTCTTCTCCCGGCAGGCCGTCTATTTTCTTGCATTCGTTATATAAAAACCTGGGTGACAGGAGCACCAATTTTTCATAGTCCTGTTTTTCCTGGTATTCCTTCATACCCGCGGTAGTGGCAAATCCCACGCACGTGCCTTCATCCCCCTGGTCCCGCACCGGGGACATTTTGCCGGTATAGTCCACTTTCTTGGGCAGTTTGACCACCGGCAAATACGCCCGCATCAGATAATCCCGGTCATCGAATCCGTCCTTTACGCAACCTAACTTCGTCATCGGTTCTCCCGGTCTTAAATTTATATCTTACTCTTTATGACGGACAACACTTCCCTGAAATCCCCGGTTTTACAAACATGGTCGGCGATCCGTTCCAGTTCCCGGTTGGCGGTATTGAAGGCTATCGCGTAGCCCGCGGCTCTGGCCGCCGGGACATCGGTGGCGCTGTCACCCACGAATATCGCTTCCTGGGGCATTATCCCGGCCTGCTTTACCAGTTTCCTGAACATCTTCCCTTTTTCGCCGTGGCTTACTGCAATTTTTACCTTCCCGGTAAGTTTACCCCTGTGAACGAACAGTTTATTGGATACACAATAGTCTATCCCTAATTCCTTTTTGACCTTATTCGCCAGAATATCGAGCCCGGTTGAAATGATCGCCAGTTTCAACCCCAGTGCTTGCAATTGCCGAGTAGCCTTAACAGCATTCCTGGTATATTTGATAGCGTGTAATATTTTTTCTACCTTTTTAACCGGGATCCCTTGCCAGCGGATCGCGTCCAGTTCACAGAACTTTTTGTAACTTATCTTTCCCTTCAGGAATTGTTCCTGGTACCGGCTGGCGTCGTCATCCCACAGGCCCAGCTTCTCATGCACCAGCTGCCACGAGCTCACATGCCGCGTCAACGTCCCATCCATATCAAACACTACCATCTTATATTTCACTAAATACCTTCCTCAATATCACGCCGCGCGGGTCCTGTCAACCATGCGCCACCCCCGCTAACCGTTAATTCAGGGAACTGGTTGTTTTTTCGCAGACGCAGCGATTTAGCCAAAGCAGCTGAGACTTTTCGGGACACCCGCATCTAAAGCGGGTGGCGAGGATGTTTGAGCGATCCCTGCTCCGCAGGGTCGCGAGTTCCGCAGCCACCGAAAAGACGATGACCTTTGGCGTTAAAAAGAGTCTGCGCAAGAAAAAATAACAGTTCACTGACCCGCTTTGCCCAGCAGCTGCCCGCAGGCGGCCATTATATCAGATCCCCGTGAATCCCTGATCGTCACCGGTACCTGGTCCCGTTCCAGCCAGTATTTAAACCTCTCCATATCCTCTCTGGCCGTCGGCTCCAGTTTCAATTCGGTATACGGGTTGAAGGGTATCAGGTTAACCTTGCCTTTCAACGCCTTGACTATCCCCGCCAGTCGCCTGGCGTCATCCACCGCGTCATTTTTCCCTTTAAGCAGGACATATTCTATAGTTACGATACGTTTGGTCTTTTGGAAGTAGTTCTGGCAGGCGGCTACCAGGTCGCGGATAGGATAAGTCTTATTTATCGGCATCAGCTCGTTCCTCAGCTCATCAGTGGTAGCATGCAGGGAGACGGAGAGATTCAACTGCAGCTCGATTTCCGCAATCTTCTTGATGCCGGGAATGAATCCGGCGGTGGAAATGGTGATCTTGCGCGCCGCTATTTCCGGACCTTCCGAACTATTGATAACCCTGATGGCTTTTATCACCTGGTCGAAATTCTCCAGCGGCTCTCCCATACCCATAAAAACGATATTGGTGATCCGGGACCCGGCTTTTTTCTGCGCATACAGCAATTGTTCTAATATCTCCGCCGCCGTCAGGTTGCGCACGAATTTCTTCAAACCGCTGGCGCACATCCGGCAGCAAAACTTGCACCCTACCTGTGTGGACAGGCAGACCGTCTGGCGGTCAGGATTGGGAATCAAAACCGTCTCGATCTGGTTGCCGTCTTTTAGTTTCAGCAGGTATTTCCTGGAGTCGTCCTTGGATATAAATTCCTGCGCCGTGGTAACAGCGCTCAGGGAATAATTTTCCTCCAGCAGTTTGATCATGTCCCGGGGGAGGTTATTCATCTCCCAGAAACTGGCTACCTGCTGCTTATATAGCCAATGGAAGACCTGGCTGGCGCGGAATTCCGGGATGCCCCGCCGGGCCAATTCCTTCTTTAATTCCTCCAGGTTAAAATCCTTTATTTCCGAGATCATAATACTATTATAGCACAAGGTGGTGCTTTTAGGCACCACCTTGTTAACAATAACTTCCTGGTTAGCCCTTACTTATGAGCTATCTCGCGATTGGCGCTGTCCAGAAGGACCATACTGCCATCGTTCAGGGTTTTAGCGGTCATTAACACCGCTCCACTCTTGTCTTTGGCTATGGCGTTACCCGCGCTATCCTTTTCAAAATACAAGGTCTGCACCGGCTGATTACCGCGGAACAGGTCCATTTTCATCCTGTTATCCTTATAGAAAGCCAGAACTGCCTGTTGATCCCGGGCTGAGACTACTTTAATGGTCCGGCCTTTATCAGCGGTAACCGGGTTCTTCCCGGTCCAGAACTCAACCGAATTGATAACGATACCATCCACCAAAGTTGCCACGGCATAAACCGGGACGATATTTAAGACTAAAAATACCAACTCATTGGTCCATTTCTCGCCAACAGTGCCGTTCCATTTCCACAGATTCCTGGTCAATTGGAAAGAACCGTAACAACCAGTTAACGAAATAGCCAGCAAACTTAAAACCAAGAACATACTTATCATTTTCTTCATCTCATTCACCCCCCTTCGTTTAGAGATATTTTACAATATTTTAGCAAGATTAGTAAATCGTATCCTGTTTTAAGCTGGCTTCCTTCAGTATCTCTATTACTTCTTCATCCGTGGTCTGTTTAGAATCTAGATAAAAATCGCCTATGTACATTAAGACGCTGGGGGCGCGCAGAACCACTATCTCATCGCAATATTCACCCAGTCCCCGTACGCTGTCCTCCGCTCCTACTGGGAGTGCTACTACCAATCTCTTCGGATTTTCCTGCCGCGCCGTCAATACCGCCGCCCGCATGGTAGCCCCGGTGGCGATACCGTCATCGGTTATAATAACGTCTTTATTCTGCAGTGATACTTTGGCGCGCACTTTCCGGTAAATTTTGGCCCGTTCGGACATCTCTTCCAATTGGAGCTTCTTTTCCCTCTGGATATACTCTTTCTGTGTGCCCGTCATTAAAACCACTTCATCATTCAAGAATATTTTGCCCTCTTCACTGATGGCGCCGATAGCCAGCTCGGGATTGCCGGGAGCGCCCAACTTGCGGGATAGCACTATGTCCAGATAACCATTTAAGTTATTAGCCAATACATGCGCCACTACCAGGCCCCCGCGAGGTATACCCAGTACCACGGCTCTCTTGTTGCGCAGGTCATCAAGCTCTTTAGCTAAAAGCCTGCCCGCCTCTACGCGGTCAGCAAAAGGTTCGTCACTTTGTGATATTATCCGTATTTTACTCATTAATCCGCTTCTCATTTTTTAAACAGTTTCAGGTACTGTCCGTATCCTTCCTTTTCCAAGTCTTCTTTAGGGATGAAACGCAGGGCGGCGGAATTGATGCAAAAACGCTGCCCGGTTGGCTTTGGCCCATCCGGGAAAACATGCCCGAGATGTGAATCGCCGTTCTTGCTTTTCACCTCGGTCCGGGTCATGAACAGGCTCTTATCTTCTTTTTCCACCACATTCTGCGGTTCCAACGGCTTGGTAAAGCTGGGCCAGCCGGTGCCGGAGTCATACTTATCGGTAGAACTGAAGAGCGGTTCACCGGTAACTATGTCCACATAGATCCCTTCCTTATGGTTGTTCCAGTATTCATTGTTAAAAGCCGGCTCCGTGCCGCATTGCTGGGTCACATTGTACTGTTCCGGGGTGAGTTTCTTTTTTAATTCCGTGTCCACATTCTTCCCGGTCCAGGTCTTTTTCAGAAATTGCTCCCGCCCCGAGTTCATCTTGTAAAGATTATACCTAATCGGGTTCTTTTTAAAGTACAGCTGGTGGTACTCTTCCGCCGGATAGAATTCCGACGCTTTCACTATTTTCACCATGACCGGCTGCGCAAACACTCCGGACTTCTTCAACATAGTTTCAGACTCCTCAGCTATTTTCTTCTGTTCTTCGCTATGGTAGAAGATCATCGGTTTGTATTGCGTCCCCCGGTCCACAAACTGCCCACCCTCATCAGTGGGATTTATCTCCCGCCAGAAAATATCCAGTAGTTTCTGGTAAGTGACTATGGCGGGGTCAAAAGTTATCTGGATCGCTTCCACATGTCCGGTGGTACCGGAAGATACCTCTTCGTAGGTAGGGTTCTTAGTTTGTCCGCCGGTATAACCCACTACCGCGCCGCTGACCCCGGGATGATTTACAAATACCGGCTGCATGCACCAAAAACAACCGCCGGCGAATGTCGCCAATTCCATTTTCTTCTTACCTCCCGTATCCTGAGCACTACCCATCATCGTACCGGCCCATAAAGCAAGGGCGCTGATCATTATGATTATTTTAAATTGCTTCACCAGAATCTCCTGCTCTTATGCTATATGTTAAATTTTAGGCTCTTGTGAGTAAAAAGTAAATTGTCCAATTCCCCTTTTTCTTGACCTAATTCCCCTCGCTGAGGGCAACCAATAAAAAAACCCCGGAAAAGCCCGGGGTTTGGTCTAGTTTTCTTTTAGCGAAAAGTTATTTCTTGTCGATACAATAATAATTATTAATGCAATCGATCTCCTCAATGTTCTCGTAAGGATGCATGACATTATCCGCTTCAGGAGAATAGGATAAGCCGATCAGATGGCCTACTTCATGTGCCACTTCTTTTAAGGCTCGCTCGAGGAACAGGGCCCTATCTTCCGGGAAGCCATAATAACTTTGATGCAGACGGGCTAAGGATATAACGCATACTCCCTTGGCCGCATCGTTTTCGCCAAAGACAAATTTCCGGCCGGGGGCATAAAGGTCATGGTCCGTGATTCCCACTATCTTCAGATTTTTATCATCCGGCTTTGGCATTTTGGACAGAATAGCCATCGAATCATACTGATTTCTATTACCGTCATAGGCATAATCCGTATCAGGCATGTGCGTGATGATCGATACGCTTATCCCGAACAATTTTTCCAATCGCTCGCGCAAGTCAAATAAAACCTGATCGTCAATATCCCCTAATTCAACCAGTTCAATATTGCTGATATTATTACTTTCCCCTTTAACGGGATTTACCAGGGCCAACACCCCTGCCAATACAAACAAAACCAGTATGCTCAGTTTAGATTTCATTTTGACGCTAACGCTCCTCTAATGATTCATCTTATAAACTACCCATATACCCGCTATGGACCCTAAAGTACTAAAGAATAAGCCCGAGAACGAGAACATACTGCCTCCCCAGAGAGCAGGGACGTACCCGCCAACAAATCCGCCAATGGTTAGCGCTACCATGTACAAGGTTTTTTCCATTTTCTCCTCTTATCTCCTCTGGCCCGTCGCCACTTGGGGCTTTTCTACCAGCCAAATCCGGTTATTCTTGAAATTGAACTGTATATTAAAGTAGCGCAGGATATCAGCGCCCAAAATACCGTTACACTTTAAACTATAAAGGTTCTTTTGCAGCCACTCCGGGGGATCACCGCAAACAAAGTCCAGCTTATTACCCCTGATCTCCAGGGGGATATTGTAAACCGCTGTGCTGAATTCGCCCACTCCCGGATAAAAATCCTCTTTTACCCCGAGGACCTTGCCGTCGCTGAAAAAGCCTCGGTTCAAATACGACAATTTAGCCCCGGTATCGAACAGCATTTTCAGGTTCACGCCCTCTACCGTTACATCCAGCACGGGTATCGTACCGCTGTAAGCCACCGGCACATCCTGCATCTTATCCGTGAAGTTTATGAAAAATTCACTGCAGATCATCCCCCTGAGCCCGGGAGAGATGTAAAAAATGAATTTACTCAATATATCCATTCCCAGTAGCACATTAATATCGATCTTGGCTAATTCGCCTATCTGCTTGACATCCAGGTCCAGGAGCTTCTTTTCCAGGCTGTAGGATTGACCCAATATAACGATCTCCGGACTGTCACCGATACTGATCGGGGACCCGGTATCGATCAGCGCCCGTTTGCCGCCGATCACGGCAATGATATGATTATCTATCTCTTCCAGTGAGTATTTCTCCATACTATTCTTATCCTAATTCCGCCATTTTATCCTTATATTCTTTAACCCTGTCCTCATATTCCGCCAGTACTTTATCCAACTGCCGGTAATTTTTTTCGATCTCCGGCCGTAGCCGGTGCGACTTTTTGGACATCTCGGTGATCACTGCGGCATTGCCCTCACCCGATGCCTGGACCAGGGATTCCGTGCAGTGATGCAGTTCTTTTTCCAGTGCTGCGATATTCTTTTCCAGAAGGGTGATCTCGCCCTCCAGCGGCTTCAGCGCCTGGGATTTTTCCTGGACCAGAGCCGCCTTCTTCAGTTTTAAGGATTTCTTATCCTCTGGTTTTGTTTTTACTGCTATCTGCGATCTGCCAACTGTTAACTGGTTTTCATCTTCGCTCTCCCAGCCCACTTTATCCAGGAACTCCTGGTAGGTCCCTTCAAAGACCCTGGCCTGGCCCCGGTCAAATACTATCAGGCGCGTCGCCAGCCGGTGCAAATATAACTCGTTATGGGTCACCATGATCACCGAACCCGGGAATTCTTCTATGGCCTCCAGCAGTGATTCGCAGGACTCCAGGTCCAGGTGATTGGTCGGCTCATCCAGCAGCAGCAAATGACTGGGAGTCGCCAGCAGCTTCCCCAACAATACCCGGCTGCGTTCCCCGCCTGACAGAACACTGACCGGTTTCAGGGCCAAGTCCCCGCTGAACAGCATCGCGCCGCAGATACTGCGCGCCTGTTGCGGCATCAGTTCGGCATCCGCGCTCATGATCTCCTCAAAGACCGTTTTTTGTTCGTTCAACCCGGATAAAGGCGTTTGCCCGAAATAAGCCTTCTTGAGCACCGGGTGTTGTTTTATTGTACCACCGCCGATCGGCAATTCTCCAGCAATAATTCGCAACAAAGTTGTTTTTCCTTTGCCGTTCCGGCCGATCACGCAAGTCCGTTCCCGCCGGGCAATGTTGAACGAAAGCTTATCCATCAGCCAGGGTTCCTGGCCGTTATATGAGAATCTCAGATTATGAGCTGACAGCATTTGCGCCGCCGGGAAATCCGCGTGGCGGAAAGAAAATTCCAGGCCCTCGATCTTACCCAGCGCTTCCAGCCGTTCCTGCTTCTCCAGCATCTTTACGCGCGATTGCACCAGGCCGCCCAGCCGCGCCTTGGCCCGGAACCGGCTGATAAAGACCTCCAGCTGTTTTCTCTTCTTCTCGTCGTTCAACCGGGTCTTTTCGTGTACCGCTTCTTCCAGCGCGATCTGCTGGTAAACCTTTTGCGTGCCGCCCTTCACTTTTCGCACCCGGTGGCGATGGATGATCATGGTATGGGTGGTGACCTCATCCATGAACATCCGGTCATGCGTGATCAGGAGCAGTTCTTTTTTCCAGTTGCGCAGGAAACTGACCAGCCAGCGTATAGCGACAATGTCCAGGTAATTGTTCGGTTCGTCCAGTAATAACAGGTCCGGCTCGGAAACCAGCACTTTCGCCAGATTCAGCCTGATCTGGAACCCGCCAGAAAACTCCTGCGGATGGCGGTGCAGGTCCTCCCGGCTAAAACCTAAGCCGGCCAGAATCTTCTCCACCTTCCAGCCATTGATCTGCGCGTCCTCGCGCAATCCCAGGCAGCCTTCCTGCAACACCGTATCCTTGGTGAAATGTATCTGCTGCTGGAGATAGCCGATGCGGTAATTCTTCGGCACGGAGATCTCTCCGGCATCCGGCTCCATCTGTCCCGTCAGCATCTGAAATAGAGTCGTTTTGCCGTAACCGTTACGGCCGACCAGGCCGATCTTCTCGCCGGGCGCGATAGTAAAGCTCAGGTCCTTGAACAGTTCCTGGGCGCCGAATGACTTGGAAAGTTCTTCAATTTTTATCATAATTTATTTAGTATTATACCACATAAAATAAAAAACAGCGCCATAGCTTCTGCCTGGCGCTGTTTAGTTTATATCCCTATTTAAGAGTTCCTGGCTTCTTCCATTAGCTCCGTGATCAACTGCTTCACCGAAACTATTTCCTTGATACGGGAGGCGTTGCTCCCGCACATGGCAAATCCCTTGTCCATGTTGCCACGGGCCGCGTTAAGCAGAGCCTTGCCGATGCAATAGTTTACCTTTTTCGGGTCACAGGTAACCAGGCACTGGTACTCGCAGCCCAGGTCCATCCGTTCCCCTGCAGCGATCCGGCGCACAAAATCATTGCGGATCACCCGACCCGGCATGCCCACCGGGCTTTGTATTATAATTATATCCTCATCTTTCGCGTTAATATAAGCTTCCTTGTATTCCATGGACACATCGCATTCATGCGTACAAACGAACCGCGTCGCCATCTGTACGGCGCTGGCGCCCAAGCGGATCACCCTGGCGATATCCTTGCCGTCGTAAATACCGCCGGCCGCTATCACCGGGATCTTATGTTTATCAGTTTCAAATGTTTTGGTCACCGCCAACACGTCCTGCAGGATCTTATCCAGGTTAAAGTTGGCGCTATCTTTCAGTTCCTCCAGGCTATAGCCCAAATGCCCGCCCGCCAAGGGACCTTCTATAACTATCGCGTCAGGCAAACGCTTGTACCTTCTCTGCCAGGTGCTGCAAATGATCTGGGTGGCCCGGCCGGAAGACACTATGGGTACCAGTTTAGTCCGGTCATTCTTGATCAAAGAAGGCATTTTCAGAGGCAAGCCGGCCCCGGAAATTATCACATCCACATTCTCTGTCTGGGCCGCGTCAACCAGGTCGTCATAATTGGCCAGAGCGCACATAATATTCACGCCAAAAGGCTTTTTGGTCCGCTCCCTGGTTTCCCTGATACTCCTGACAAAGGCCAGGCGTGAGCGGGTTTTGTAATCATGTCCCTCATCCAGGCCTTCTTCGCCGAGCCCGACCGCGGCGATCACTCCCAGGGCGCCTTCATTCGAAACCGCGGACACCAAAGAATAATTCGAGACCCGCACTCCCATACCGCCCTGCACTATCGGCACTTCTATTATTAAACCGCCTAAATTTAGTCCCTTAAGTTCTAAGCTCATTTTTCTCCTTAAAAAAGAAAACCGAAAGGTTAGTGGGCGTCCTTTACGGCTTAAAATTATCTAATCTTTGGGTACATATATATGACCATTTATACGTACACTATACCAGTATGACGCCCTTTTTGTCAACCGTTTATCTTGCCGGCCTCAGCCGCCGACCCTTTTGACCGTTTTCAAGGCCGCCGCGATGGCTCCAGGCACGCCGCCCATCTCCGCGGCCCAGCAGGAGCCAATGTATAGGTTCTTCACCGGCGTATCCACATGGTTACCCATCATGTTATCGTAAAATCTCTTTTCCGGGTTCCAGCTCCAGGCCGAAGTCGCACCACCCGTGTTATGGGTAAATCTTTCGTAAGTCAATGGGGTAGCCGCGTCTTCATATTCTATTAGGTTACGCAGTCCAGGGATGAGGTTTTCGGCCTTGGCGATCATATCGTTTTTAGCTCTTTCCTTTAGTTCCTTATATTTCTGCTTATCCCCGCCACCCCAGTTATCCATCCAACTCGCCGAGGCCATAGCCGCCAGCATCAGCGAGGATTTACCATTAGGAGCCAGCTTCGGGTTCAGTAGGGATAAGGAATAGAGGCCTATGCTGTTCTTCTCAAAGAAATGCTCATCGCAGTTATTATAAATATCACAGTCCGGTTGCTCATCAAAAAGGGTTACGTGAGGAAGCTTCATGATCTTGCGCAGCTCGTCGTTGTTCATCTTTAATCCCAGGTACACTACCATAAAACCTTCGCTGACAGCGGCCTTTCTGATCTTATCCGTTGCGGCCAACGGCAGCAAGCACTGGTCATCCAGCAACTTCAGGAAAGTTTCCTTATAATCGCACGCTGCTATCACCTCATCCACCGGCCACACTTCCTGGCCGTGGGCCACTCCGGTAGCTTTCCCCTTTTCCGTTATGATTTTATCAATATAAGTATTAAGCTTAAGCTCCCCGCCCAAAGCCCGGAAATTATCCGTCAGGGCGTCAGCCCAGGATTGCATGCCGCCTTTCACCGTCCAGTAATCATTAATGAAAGAGATTATCGCCCCGCCAACCATCAAGGCGGCCGTATCCGGATAGACTATTCGTGACCAAAACCGGTAGAGATTGGAATCCTTCTCGAAGTATTGGCCAATGAACCGGCTCATAGTCATATGCTGGTACTTTTTATACAACCCCGCCATTTTTACGCCGCCGGCCAGCTTGGCCCAAATACTTGACTTAAGTAAAAACGGCTCCAGGGCTCCGACCATCTTGTCCACTTCCGCGAAATATTTATCCAGACGCGCTTTTTCCGCGGGGTAGGCGTCATAGAACATTTTCTTCAGGTCGGCGTAGTTCTCCGGAGAACCGTCAAAATCTGCCGATACCAGCCTGCTTTTCTGCCGGACGAACTCCACCTTATCGAATACTCCTATCTTCTTCATCAGGGAAAAGACCATATCCGAATATTCCAGGGAGAACGTGCCGCTCTCGAAATAGTATCCCTGGCGCCAAAACCCAGCGGTATATCCGCCGGGTGCGCTGTGTGATTCGAAAATGGTAACCTTATGGCCCTTCTTCGCTAAAAGGTTGCCCGCGACCAGTCCACCCAGTCCCGAGCCTATGATTGCAACTCTCTTCATTATTTCCTCTCTGATTTCTTTATCTGCTTTTCCAATTCCTTAACCATTCCCGATATCAGGTACTCCGCCGCCGTCTGTATATTCGTCCCCTGATAAGTATCCGACGCGATCCAGATAACCTCCCCCGTCGCCACATCCAGCATCTTAGCGGTAACTCCTACTTCCGCTTCGATAGTATGCGTGACCGGCATCTCTTCCTCTGTAAAAGTGCGCGTATCTATGGCCTGGGTTTGCGTCTCATATTTAGTCGGGTCATCTTTTCTGGGGACAGCGCGCACGTCATAGGTCCGGTTAGTATTGAAATTCTTGATGTTCACTACGACCACTTCTTTTCTTTCCGGGGTGTACACCGGTATAGTGCCAGTGATCACCGCATCCACGCCCGTAACCTTCCCTATCTCCATTATCTGTGCATTACTGATATTGCCGCTCAGGTCCAGCTTGCGTTCCGCTATGATCTTATCAAGGTCATTTCTCTCTATCACGGTATACCCGGCGTTCAGCAGATTCTTGGCGAAGATATCGGCTACCATGTCACCTGAGTTGGGATTTTCCGGTACGCCGTTAAATCTCAGTACCGCTATCTTTTTGACCTTGCTGAAATCATAACCGCTCTTAAGGGCGATGGTGGCAGTGGAACAACCCAGACTCAGGCACAGCAGCGCCGCCAGGGCGACCAACCAAAATTTATTTCTCATTTAGGTCCCCCTTGAGCGTGTCTATATGCTTCCTGGCCACTTCGATTCTTTCTTTCCTCTCCGGGTCCGCGTTGCGCAGGAAAGACATCCAGGAATCCAGGGCTTTCTGCTTCAGGTCCCTGCTCTGGGACCGGTTACCGGGCTCCAGGGCTTTGGCTTCGTATATCAAACCGCAGAAATAATAGGACATGGACTTCCCGCCGTTATATCCCTGGGTCAGTTTAAATTGCTCCAACGCCTGGTCATACCGGCCGCTGTTGTAATATGCCATCCCCAGATGAAAATGTACTGAGGGGTTCTGCTGGTACTTTTCGTCATTAAGCATCCCGTTGAAGGTATTTATCGCTCCGTCATAATTACCGCTCTTCATTTGCTCGATCCCCTGCCGGAACGCGCCATGGTCGTCATCATCCGCGTAGGACCGCGCCGGGAACAACAAGCCGAAAGCTAAAAGGACCAGTACTATCTTTTCCGGATTAATTTTCTTCTTGAAAAAATTCGCTTTCACCCAGCCCCAGTTGAGCAGTAAATGTATTAATCCCAGGAGTATAAAAATTATCCCGTTCATAACATGAATCTCCCCGACCAGGCCGCGGCCATGCCCTGATAGCATCAAAGCCACGGTCACCGCCTGCACCAGGAATGATATCCCCAGCAAGGGATTTAAAAATTTCAGCCATACAAAAGTATTCATACTTTATTTACCTCCTTCGAATAAAGTGCCAAAATACACAACCTTATCGCCGACCCGCAGGCCATTGCGCAGTTTTACCAGCGGCAGCCCGATCTTTTCCTGGAAAGTTATCCGCCGGACAAATTCTCCCGACTTAGGCGCTTCGATCATTTCTTCCCCACCCGTATATATCAAAACATGCCGCACTTCCTTACGCTTATAAGCGCTGGCTATGAACACCAGGTCGCCGGGCTGTAATTCATTGCTCTTCTTTATGACACGAGCCTTAGTATGCTGGTCATTGGCGTCACGCGGAGTTATCAAGCCGATCCAGCGGTAGGACCAGTTTACCAGTCCCGAACAATCAACTCCGGTAGCGGTTTCGGTGTTATCGGGGTCAAAGAGGGAGCAACCGCCCCACAGATACATAGTATCCAGGTGCTGAGCGGCCTTAAGTATCACTATTTTGCGCAGTTGTTCCACCGGCAATTCATGCCTGACTAATTTTTTCATTTTATTGAGGTCAGAGGTAAGCAAACTGGCCCGGACCCAGCCCGGACAGCCTTCCCAGCGGTGTTTTGTGTAATTATAGATCAACTGGTCGGTGCACTGGACCCGCGCCCAGCCATGCGACTCTTCCAGGACCCAGACCGCCTCGCCTTCTTCCACCTGGGTATTCTGGAAAGGATCCAGTTCATACCGCCCGCTGTGCTCGACCGGTTTGGCCCGGACATTGGCGACTTTAGCCCTGACCACCATCAACTTCGGGCTTTTATAGGCGGTCCCCAGGAAGACCATGCAGATTAAACAGATCATCAACAAATATATTTTTTTAATGCTCAATTATCCCTCGTGAGTCCTTCTTCAACTTCTCCACAATGCGGTTATCCAGGACTTCCTCTATTTTTTCTACTAAGTTCCTGACGGTAACCGGCTTGACGATAAAATCATCCGCATATAACATAGCGGCCTTGAATTTTACCGGATCGCTCTTTAAGGCGGTCAGCATGATAACCGGTATCGGTTTGGTTTGCGGATCCTTTTTAAGTTCTTCCAGTATGGCAAAGCCGTCCTTGTCCGGCAACATGATGTCCAACAGCACCAGGTCCGGTTTGAATTCTTTAACCGCGGCCAAGCCTTCTATCCCCTTATATTCTGATCTTACTTCATAGTCTTCAGTGTCTTCCAGATTCAATTTCACCATCTCGGCAAAACTGACTTCGTCATCGATGATCAAAATTGTCCTTTTAGCCACCGGACTTCTCCTTTACCTAAGCTTTTAACCTGATAATTGCTTTTATACCGTTATTATCTTTGCGATTCTGCAGGTTTATACTGCCGCCGTGCATATCCATGATATTCTTGGCGGTGGACAGGCCCAACCCAATATTTCCCTTACTGCGACGGGAGGTATAGAAAAAGTCAAAAACCTTAGGCAGATCCTCCTCCGGGATCCCTATACCGGAATCCTCTACTTCTGCGACCGCTATCGCCCCTTGTCCGTTATTTGTCTCTAACGACCGATCTATATAGCTTCTGAGCGTTAGCTTACCTCCCTGAGGCATCGCCTGGACAGCGTTCAGCATCAGGTTGACCAGGACCTGCGTGATCCTGTTTTTGTCCATCCTGATTTCCAGCACATCAGAGCGGTAATTCTTAACAACTTCTATCTTATTAGCCTCAAGCTGGTTATGGATCAATAATAATGAATTATTAATAACCTCATTTAAGTCTGTTAGTTCGATATTTAACCCGGATATACTGGAGAAATCCAGGAACTCACCAATAAGCTTATCTACTCTTTTGATCGCGTCCTGTATATACTCAATGGTCACAGCCACGTTAGGATCTTCGTTCTTCACCCGGCTGGCCAGGAAGTCTACCCCCTGCAATATGATAGCTAACGGGTTTTTAACTTCATGGGCCAGGCCACTGGCCAATTCATCGATTATCTTCATCTTCTCGGCATGACCCAGCTGATCAGGATCAGCAGACGCGGCCTGGCGGTTATCAGCTGCCGGATCTCTACCCAATATCTTTTTCATTGCTTCCTTGAATTTTGCCAACTTTACCTCTCCGTTATCTTATACCAAACCAGCTCGGTAAATCAAGGACAGACTTTGCACTTGATCAAGTTCTCATAAGTATTGGTAAAATACAAATTCAGCTGCTGCAGCTGGTCCTGCCCGCTAGTGCCGTAACTTTTCAGGGTGTCCATCTCCTGCACCGCCGCCCGTATATAGGCTTCGCCCAGTAGTTCCCGGCCTTTGGGGAAAACCGGCTTTATCTTAAGAGCTTTCCGGTAGTTATCTATCGCTTCATCGTACAACCCAAGCTCAACCTGGGTATTGGCTACCATGACCAATATGTCGGGATTATTTTTATCATTTTTTAGCGCCCGTTTAAAATATCCCAGGGCTTTATCGTAACTTTTATATTTAAACGCCTGAATACCCTGGTTATATATAGTGGTTCCGGCGCTTGGCTCAGGAGAGCTGAAATCAGCCGCCGGCGGCGGTGGCCCGTCCCCGTATTGCGCCTGCGCCAACATTCCTGTTCCCAAAAATAACATTGTTGCCAGACTAAGTGAAACTATTTTAATATTCATACCGCGCCCCCTGCTCAGATTTAACCCCAATTATATCATAGGACAAAACCAGATTTTTTAGAACCGGCTGGTTCCCCTTTTCTCTGACTTTTTTCACCCATTATTTTTTCCCAATGAATTTATTTACTGCCTGGATCAGGTTTTGCATTCCCGGCAGTTCCATTGTGTATTTTAGTCCCATATATTGTTGCATCAAGGCATAGGCCGCGGTATTTACGGTCAGCCATACCAGCGTTATGATTATAATACCGCTGGCCGATAAATTGACTCTCCGGTACAAAAGGAAAGCCAGTAACGGGATGGCGAAAAAGTGCTCCACGAACGGGATCAAATTAACAAAACTCACCAGAACCGATATCCATAAAGCCTTCTGCAGAGACCCTTCCACATCGAAGAACAGGAAAGAAATCCATAAAGATCCCATGGACGCCGCTATTCCGGCCAGGAAATTGGAAATATAAATATTAATGTTAGGGAAATTTAACATTTTCCACCCTGTTACATGAATTTGAAGCTGTTGGCTATCGCTTCCAGCTCCGGCCGGCGGGTGCTGAATTTATCGCTACCGGTTATAAAAATTATAGAATATATCTTATCCTCCATCGTCAGGCAATAATAGAAAGTAGTGAACTCCGGCCCGGCCCCATTGCCGTCGCAAACTAACCAGTAAGCGTCGCGGCTGTCTATCTTCACTATCCCGCCTTCCAGCTGTTTACCGGCCCCGAGCTTCTGCGAAAGTTCTTTGCTGAATATTGTGAGCGCTGTTCCCAATCCGTACTTCTGGACTCTTATACTAGATGTAGCCGTGTTATCCGGGTTGGACGCGGTCAGCACTTCGTTCTCCTGCCCGCCGGATTGTATCGCCGTGACCTGCCAGCCGGCCGGGAACTTAATGGAGAATTTATTCCCAGCGTCATAATACCGACCCGGCTCTTTGCCCCCGCATCCAGCCAGCAATAAAACTGTCAATATAACACCCGTAATGATTATGAACTTTAACGAGGCCATATCATTTCCTCCCGCTTAAACGGCTTCCCATGTCCCGGATACACTATTTTTATCGGTAACTGTTTCAATCTATTGATGCTGTTCTTTAGATCCTCATAATTATCTATATAGACGGCGATATCAGGCTTATGGGAATTTACCAGAGTATCCCCGGCGATCAGTTCGCCGGCCGCGTTCAGGATACCTATAGAGCCTTTGGTATGTCCCGGCAAATGCAATACTTTCGCGTCCCAGCCATATTCCGCCAGGCTTTGCCCATCCGTCAATAATATGTCCGGTGTAAACGTGTCAAAGACGAATTTTATCCCTTTTATTTTCCTTAACATATTCCTGTAGAGGAAAAAGAGCTTACCCGCCAGGGTCCTGACCTTACGTTTTAACCTCAGACCCTTTTCCGCCATAACCGCTTCGTCCGGGTGCATGGCGATCCGGGCCTGATATTTTTGTTTTACTTTAACGCAATTTCCTAAGTGGTCCACATCACCGTGGGTAATTATCACCAATTTCAGTTTTCCCGGCACGCAACCGGCAGCGGCCAGCTGGCCGTCCAGCAACTCCCACTGTTGCGGTATCCCGGTGTCCACCAGAATAAAACCGTCCGCCACCTCCGCTAAATATGCGTTCACAAATCCCAGGTTGATTATTTTTAATTCTCCAGCCATATTACTTCCTTTTCTTGATATATGCTCCCGCGCGCCTAACTTATTTCCTTGGGTTCTTCTTTAGAATTATCGTCAATCATGATCGCTTCGCCGGATTTTCTTTCCCCCAGCAGCAAACCGGCAAATCTGCTCAAGTTAAGTTTCACCTCATGGAACGTCATTTTTATTAAAATGCTATCATCATCCCCCACTTTTAACTCATTAAAATAATCCTCTTGCACCGCTTCATACCCCTTTCGGTCCCGCTCTTTGATCTCACAGCTTTCCACCCCATCCAGGTTCAACTCAAATTGGTTTTTTACGATATCTGTTTTCCAGGAAACAAAAAAAACATTATGACAGACATATTCTTTAGCGCGCATGGTAAATGTTTTACCTTCAGGAGAATAAATAATATCCTCCATTTTAAAACCGGAGTCATGCAGGTAATCCGCTGCCAGCAATAAAGAATCTTTATCTTTTATCACGACTACATTTTCCATATTTCCTGCCCCTCCGTATTTCCCTACACCGCTTATGAATGATAAGCATTGGTATTTTTATGCCGGAAATGCACAAAGACCCGGCCATAATTATCCGCGTCTTTTTCTATCCGGAAGTACTGGCATTTTATTTCCGGCTTGGCCAGGAACCGCAGGACATGTTTTTTGAGCTGGCCACTGCCTTTACCCGGGATGATCTCCACCAGTGGTATTCTTTTACTGACTGCCTCACAGATCACCCGGTTGAGAGCTTCTTCGATCTTTTCACCCTTATTAAATATCTCGTGCAGGTCCAGTTTTATTTTCGCCATATTTATTCAGTGTCCCTGCCCCATTCTTCACGAATCCGTGTAATCTCTTTATCTAATCTGTGTAATCGTCTTAAGATTAGATCAGGCCGTTCTCGTTGAAATACGGCCCGTATTTTTTATCCGTAACCAGGATATGATTCATCAGCCAGTCTTTAAGGAACCTGGTTATTTCCGAGGACATGACGCTCACTCCTGCTTTTATGCGCCCGTTCATTTGCCCTACCTTGATGATAAATTGTTCATGCTCCTTCTTATGTTCCGCGTAACCAGGATAAATGAATTTGATCATATATTTTTCTTCCGTGTCGAAATGGATCACAGCGTATTTATTCATTCTCTGTACTATCTCTTGTGTTACCTCCTGCGCTTTTCCCGCGGATATCGCCTCATCCATGTCGTTAATGATCTTAAACAGTCCCTGGTGCTGGATATCTATTTCTTTGACATTGACGCTGAATTTTTTATCCCATTCAATAAATGGCATACAATCCTCCTTATATCTGTATTCCCGTACCCCTATCGCGCCCTATTCCTTAGCGCCGGCTTTTATCAGGAAATCCGCTATTTCCGTATTGCCTGCTTTCGTCGCTACCATCCGCGCGGTCAGGCCCGCGTTATCTTTGGCGTTTAAATCAGCTCCTGCAACAGCCAGCAGTTCCACCACTTCTTTATGCCCTTTCTGCGCCGCCACCATCAGCGCGGTACCGCCATAATTTTCACTAGCGTTAACATCCGCCTTTTTGTCAATAAGCATCTTCGCAATTTCGCCGTTGCCGTACATCGAGGCTATCATGAGCGCATTGCTTCCCGTGCCATCCTTGGCATTTAATTCTGCTCCTTTAGCTATAAGCAGTTCTGCCATATCCCGTTTATCTTCCTGCGCCGACACCATCAGCGCGGTGAAGCCGGTCTTATCTTTAGCGTTGACATCGGCGCCTTTGGCTATCAATAATTCCGCCACTTCTTTATGGCCGTACATCGCCGCCGACATCAGAGGAGTTGTTCCGGTATCATACCTGATATTCACGTCCGCGCCTTTGGCAATGAGCAGTTCTACTACCCCCTTTTGGCCGGTAGCCGAAGCCACCATCAGCGCGGTACCGCCTTTATTACTCTTTTCATCTATCTTCACGCCCTTGCTGATCAGCAGCTCCACTACATCCAAGTGCCCCTTACTTGCCGCCCACATAAGAGGCGTAGATCCGTCACCGGCTTTAGCCTTAACATCGGCTCCTTTGGCTATTAGGGCCTTAACCTGGGCAATATCCCCGGCGCCTGCGGCTTTTAACAGTGCTACATTCTCCTGCTCCCCGGCGAAAACTATCCCGCTAAACATGATCATGGCGACCAAGAAGCATATTCCGAATACTTTTTTGATTTCCGTCACAAATTTCTCCTTTTACCGTTTTATGTTGCTGTAGCTTCCCCGGCCAGGTAGCCGGTGGAGAACGCCTCTTGCAGGTTGAACCCGCCGGTTATACCGGCAACATCTATCATCTCGCCGCAAAAATACAATCCATGCACCAACTTTGACTCCATGGTCAGCGGGTCTATCTCTTTCAGCGACACCCCACCCCTGGTGACCGTCGCCTCTTCTATCGGTCGCGGTTTGGTTATATGTATGCGGAAATCAGTAAATGCTTTAGCAATTCTCTTACGCTGATCCCGGTCTATTATACTACATTTCGTGGCCGGAGGCACAGCGCATCGTTGCACAAAAACCGGCGCTAGTGAATCCGGCAGTATATCTTTTACATATTGGGCAAATGTTTTCGCCCCGCGCGACTCCAGCTCTTCCTGCAAATAACGCTCAAACTCTTGGGCCGAATACTCCGGCAACAGGTGCAGTGATATCTCTACCCGGTTCCTCGCGTCCAAAGCGTCCACAGCCGCGTCGCTTAATACCAGTACCCTGGGCCCGGACACGCCGAAATGTGTGAATAAAAGATCGCCTTCCCCGGAAGCTTTCACTCTGCCGTCAACTATTACCGATATAAGTATATGTTTTAGGGTTAATCCCGGTAAATCCTTGATAAATGTTTCATCCGATTCCAATGACGTAAGTCCCGGCCGGAGCGGCACTATCGTGTGCCCGCATTTCTTGGCCAGATGGTAGCCGTCACCGGTAGAGCCGCTCATAGGATAGGAAATACCCCCGCAGGCGACCACTACCTTATCCGCTTCAAGTATAGAACCATCGGCTATCTTGACTCCGGTCACACTATTGCCCGCACGGACTATTTCCGTCACTACTGTATTATGACGGATATATACTTTGTTTTGTTCCAGGTACTCGCGCAGGACCTTCAGAACGCTGGCCGCCTTATCATCCGCCGGGAAAACTTTTCCGTCCGGATCGATCCGGGTCTCCACACCGCGCTCCCGGAAGAAATCCATCAGGTCCTTATTTGAGAAAGTCGTCAACGCCCGGTAAAGGAATTTGCCGTTCTTCCCAAAGGCCTTAACAAAATCCTTTATTTCAGCGCTGTTGGTGATATTACACCGGCCGCCGCCGGTCATCAGCAGTTTGGTGCCGAGATGGGAGGTCTTCTCTACCAGCGTCACCTTCGCTCCCAGCTCCGCCGCCCGCCCGGCCGCCATCATCCCCGCCGGCCCGCCGCCTACTACTATTATATTACCTCTGTGTTGTTTTACGCTCACTATGGGGTCCACTTCCAAAAGAATTTATCCATAGCAGCGGTCGACCCCCACGGTATATGCCCGTACCTCAGGGAAAGCTGCCTGGCTGCCTTATCTTTAGGTTCTTTATCCACGACCACCTTCCACATAGCCGCTACCAAACCGGACCTATCCGCGCCAGACTGGCAATGTATCAAAATAGGCCGGGGTGCTTTGGCAAATATATCCATAATTCGTTTTACATTGTCACTGCTTGGCTCATGAATGGCTGAAATAGAAACATCATAATGCCTAAGGCCTCGTTCTATGCCTATCTGGATCTCATCCGTGTGCCATCGCCCCTGCATATCCTCGCCGCGTAAATTCAGGATGCTTTTTATCTGATATTTATCAATATACTTCTCCAGCTCATCCCTGTCCAGAAGCGCCGAACGATAAGCCTCGCCCGGAGTGATGGCGTGAAAATTACCCTGCTCTTTCATATAGATAAGATAGCCCGTAACTATCATTATAAGTATTAATAGAGTCCCTATAAATATTTTCCACCGTCGTGACAATTCATCCTCCCCAAAATACTTATGCACATGGTCTATCTCGTGCGCTAGTCTATTTTCAGTTCGCTGGTTGAGACGCAGCCCAAACCGCCACTCCTGACTCCTTTATTCTACTTTTGCTGGTTTATCCTGGACTTTGGGTTCAGGTGCGGTCCCAGGGGTTGCGGCCTGCTTATGAGCTCTTTCTGCCCTAATATCCTCAAGCTCTTTTACGGTTATAATAGTAGCGACATCGATCGGTACATAAGCTTTTTCCCCCGATGGCAGAACTATCTCGAAAAAGAATTCTTTCAAGGTAATCACCCTGAAAGCATCACCCACTTTGGCTTTAGCGATAATTTTGGCTGTGTCAAAGGCGCCTGCCCTGATGTATTGACCAGGTTCTTTGATCAGTATGTATTGCGGCTCAGCGGAGAATACCGCCGTCCCTGCCATGATAACGAATATTAATACAATAAGGAAGCTGATCTTTCTCATTTTACTCCTTTGTATCGCCTTCTTAATCCTTGTCCCCAGCGATTTCTATTAGTTTCTTCGCTCTTTCTATCTGGTTAGGAAACATGTCCTTGGGCACATTCGGCCTTCCCAATTTCACAAGTACCATATGCCGCGCGCATTCGCTATTATCCCCCTGGCAGTATTTCTTCTTGAAAAAATCCGCCGTACCCGGCATATTCTCCATCTGATCATTGAAAAAAATACACATGGTCAATATCTCACAAACAGCCATTCTTTACCTCCCTTTTATTGCTTCTTAATATCCGCCACCGCCTGGCATTCCCCCGCATACAGGAAGATAGACATATGCCCCTTATTGGTCGCTATATAATCTACCGCCGCTGCCAGCATATTTGGCATTTCTACTAATACTAAAGAATTCTTAGGTGTTGTTTGCCAGATGCTCTCATATGACAAATTGGTTTTCCATATCTGGGCCAGCTTGCCCGGGGTCTTCAGGTCATATGCCGCTAATACTACACTAGTCGTATAAACCGTAGTTTGGTCTGTCTGCGTAGTAGGCGGCACGAAATTCCACCACCAGCCAACAGGATAGCCGTAACCCCCGGTAGTGGTTGTAGTAGTGGTTGTCTGTGGCTCCCCTACTCCATAGGCCAAGCGGACCTCCTGGTCGGCCTTCTCTTTGCTGTCAACCAGGGTGTATCCTCTTTGTGACAGGGCATTCCTGACATACCGGGCCGCTTCCTGGAATTCCAGGTCCTCATCTCCCAGGTCTTTCATAGCAGAAGTTATGATATAATTCTTACCCCTGGTTTCAACATTGGGCACCGCCAGCGAATAAACCATTAAAGGCACCTGTATAACTTTCACTTGGGGCAGCTTCCCCCCGGTAGATGCGCACCCCGCCAGCATAACTGCTAAACCAGCAACCAACAATAAACTCACCATTCTCCGCAAAATATTCATACGATCAACCTCCTGCTAAATTATTTGCAACCGTTTTCTTATATTTTGATTAGCTGTCGCGGTGTTGATTTCGCGTCCAAGAAATCGACCCGAGACAGCCTAAAAACTCCTTAACGTTATCCTTAATATTTCCCCCGGATACCAAAGCCGCATCCGCGGCCCCCAGCTGCCCGTCCCCCGGCTCACGATAACAGTCATCCTGTCCACTTCATACCTGCCGGCTATTAAAGGAAATTCTATTCGCTCCAGGTAATTGAACGGCCATATTTGCCCCCCATGCGTATGCCCGCTCAGCATTAAGTTTACGCCTGAAGAGGCAGCCCGTACATACCCTAAGGGCTCATGCGAGAGCAATATTGTTGTTTTCGCGGGTTTACCTTTAAGCGTTTTATCAATAAGCGGATCTTTGTTTATGGTTTCACCATGATGATCCGGGCTCTCAACGCCAGCCAGGATAAGACCCGGCTGAACCTCAGTCCACTGGTTGAGTAGTACTTTAAATCCCGCTTTCCGGAGCATTGCTATCCTGTCTTCCTGTCGGTCATGATTACCGGAGATAGCCCATACCCCGTACTTAGCGGTAAATTTCTTGAGCCCCGGTAAGAATATATCCACGGATGACGGGTCATAGCGGTCAATGGTATCACCGAGAAAGAAGATCATATCCGGCTGCATAGCCTGTACCTGTATTTGGCGCTCATCCAGCCACTGGGGACCAAGGATCGACCCCAAATGCGTATCTGCCAGCGCTACTATCACTAAACCATCCAGCTTCTTTGGCAGGCCAGGCATATCTACCGCGTAGTCTCTCACCACCGGCGGCCGCACCCCCTGTACTATTGCTATTATTATTAATATCCCGCCAGCTATCAGCGCGTATCCCCTGATGACCGGGGCAGTTTTGCGAAAGAGCCAACCAAACAGCGTTATAATATCCGCCGCCAGCATAGCGACAGCCAGCAGGAACACCATACCTAACCAGATAATGGTATATGGATCATGCAGCAGATTCCGCCCCAGGACAAAAGCCAGCCAAATGACTATGCCGCCCCAGATGAGATATTTCCGCGGCACATGGCGCTGTATCCACGGCACTGTGGCCGCGCGCCAGAAGACATATATCTGCATCAATGACACGAATATAATTAATATTGTCCAGAACATTTGTAACTACTGTCCTTCCCTTTCCCTGCCGGACACCTACTTCTACCATATTACTTGCAAAGCTTTATTGATCCATAATTGATTTTATCATGATTATTGTTAATAATTCAAGGATTTAGGCGGGAATTTGCACTTCAACGCGGTGTTCCTGGTGATCGTCATTAAGCGGAATGCTCCTGTTCTCTTGTTTAAATCCATCTATTTTTATCACGGTCTGCTTGCTGCCGTCGGTCAGGCGTATCACTTCGATATCATAAATTGTCTCCTGATGCCGGTAGCGTATTTTGCATGACGGCCAATCCGCTGGCAAGCAGGGTTCTATCGTCAGCTTATTTACTTCCAGTTTTAACCCCAACAGCGATTCCAGGACCAGGCGGTACATCCACCCGGCCGAGCCGGTATACCAGGTCCACCCGCCCCGTCCGGTGTGGGGCGCCACCGCGTACACGTCGGCCGCGACGGCATAAGGCTCTACCTTATAGGTATTAACATCAGCCGCAGATCTGGCGTGATTAATGGGATTGATCATCCCGAGAAGTTCCCAGGCCTGCCGGTTGTCGCCCAGCCGGGCAAAGGCCATAGCCGCCCAGATAGCCGCATGAGTATATTGTCCGCCATTTTCACGCACACCGGGAACATAACCCTTGATATAGCCGGGGTTCAAACTGGATTTATCAAACGGCGGATCCAGGAGTTGGATGATCCGGCTGTCCCGGCGAACCAGACGCTGAGAGAGTGACTCCATAGCCCGGCGCGCCCGCTGGGGATCGCCGGCCCCGGAAAGGACCGACCAGCTTTGGGCGATAGAATCTATCTGGCACTCCGTATTACTCGCAGATCCGAGAGGCGACCCGTCATCAAAATACGCGCGCCTGTACCACTCACCGTCCCAACCATCCCTTTCAATATTCTGACGCAACTTAGCCGCCTGGGTTCGGCAGGTCTTCACGAAAGCCAGGTCACCACGCTGCTCGGCGATCTGGCTAAACTTCATCAGCGCTTCATACAGGAAGAATCCCAGCCAAACGCTTTCCCCCTGGCCCTTTTGGCCGACCAGGTTCATCCCATCGTTCCAATCTCCCGATCCCATCAGGGGCAACCCGTGTTCCCCAAAATTAAGACCCTTGATAAT
This sequence comes from Elusimicrobiota bacterium, assembly GCA_003153935.1. Classification (GTDB taxonomy): domain Bacteria; phylum CAYTYR01; class UBA6262; order UBA6262; family UBA6262; genus Fen-1174. The sequence continues at coordinate 14,908 of PMCA01000009.1, read as the reverse complement.
AGCTCGCTGGCAATGCTCGTACAAACTGATTTTCTCCGGTGACTGGCTGGGCAGGTCATAATACGAGTCTTCTTCCGCGTTCACCAACCGGCCGCGCAGGGAAGGGATCAATTCATCCAATACTCCCGTGTCCCCGATACTGAGAACGTATTGGCTGGTGGCTAATGCCAACCAGAGATAATCATCCGAACAATGGGTGCGCACGCCCCGGCCCGCTGGCGTATGCCACCAATGCTGGACATCTCCCTCGCTAAATTGATGGGCTGCGCATAAAAGCAAATGCTCCCGCGTCAGACGTGGTTCACTATGGATAAGAGCCATCACGTCCTGTAACTGGTCGCGGTAACCGAACGCGCCGCCGGATTGATAAAAACCGCTGCGCGCCCACACACGGCAAGCCAGAGTTTGATAAAGCAGCCAGCCGTTGGTCAGCACGTTGAGCGATTTATCCGGCGTTTCCACCTGCACTGCTCCCAATGTGCGCGTCCAGTACTCGGACACCGCTGTCAAAGCCTCATGCGCCCCGTCCGCTCCGCCGAAACGCTGCACCAGATTACGAGCCTCATCCAGGCCATTACCGGCGCCCAGCGTAAAAACTATCTCCCGTTTTTCCCCGTCAGCCAGGTCAAATGGGACCTGTAGTGCGGCGCAGGGATCTAAAGCCGCTCCTATTTTACCGGAAAGATGCGCGCGTGACATAGCCGCCGGATTTTGTAGTGAGCCATTGCGCCCGATGAATTCCGTGCGATCGCCGCTGACCGTTCCTGAGACATCATCTACCGAGAAGAAAGCCACGGTACCAGAAAATTCCGTACTGTACGGATTGCGCGCGTAGAGCGTGCCGCTTATAAGATCAACTTCGGTGCTTACCTGCATAATTGTTTTGGGTCTGAGATCTCCCAGAACCCACTCCACATAACCGGTGGCGGAAAGCCGGCGGTCCCGGCCGGACAGGTTACGAATTTTAAGGACGGAGAACTTTACCGCTGTATCCAAAGCTACATAGACCCATAATTCCGAATGAATGCCTCCCTCATCATGCTCAAATACGCTATAGCCGAATCCATGCCGGCTGAGGTAAGGCTGTCCTGAATTAACCGGCTTAGGCGTTGGGGACCAGAAATGGCCCGTGTCTTCATCACGCAAATAAAAAGCTTCTCCGGCCAGATCGTTCACGGGATCATTGTTCCAGGGCGTCAGGCGATATTCATGGGCATTTTCGCTCCACGTATAAGCCATCCCGCTCTCTGAAACCACGGTGCCGAAATGCGGATTCGCCAAGACATTCACCCATGGCGCTGGTGTTACGTGGCCCGGCGCAAGTTTGACGACGTATTCACGCCCGTCCGGAGCAAAGCCTCCCAAGCCATTAAAAAATACCAACTCTTTTCCGGACTCACCCCCTGCCGATACAAGTTCGGGACGATACGTTTTAACCGGTATAAACCGCGGAATGGGAAATTCTCCGGTATTACGACGGTTGATCTGGCCGGCTAATGTTCCCCGGCGGTCCGAAATAATGGCCCGCGCCACTGACTGCAGCAGGATACGTTCCTCGTTGGATATTTGTTCGGCCGGGCGCACGAATATCTCACCGGTATTACGGGCTATCTTCTCCTGGACGCTCGCCGTGATCATACCCATAATCTGTTCCTGCATTAATTGCTGGTAACCGGACAAAGCTTCATTCCAGATCACTAGGTCGACCGCTAACCCTTTTAAGCGCCAATAGGCGTGCGCCTGCACCATCTGGCGAGCCATCTCGATATTATCCGTATCCCCGATCTGCAGGAGAACTATAGGCAGGTCGCCGGAAATAGCGTAACCCCAGAGACCGCTTTGACCGCGGCGGTTCTGCGTCAGAACACTGGCGTCCGCACGCAGTGAAGAATTAGCGTAAATAATTGAGCCGGCCAGTTTTCCATAAAGTTGCGCGTCCGCCTCAGTGGCGTTGATCTGCCGCAATACTACCTGACTGTGCGTCCAGGCCAGTTCGAACACCCGGTCCGCTATCCTCTCGTCCCGGTATTTTTCAATGAGAGCTAAAGCCAACTCCCGCGTTTCACCAATGCCGGAAACCATATCAATGATGACTGTCTGGTCCGGCTCAACGACGATCTGGCTGCGGATAACCACTACCGGGTCCAGCACCGAACCCTGGCTCCCGGAAAGCGGTGTAGCCTGGCTCATGGCATAAGGTGCGGCCATACTATAGCCTCGCCCGATAAACCGTGTACGATCCGTTTCATAAGAAACCTTTTGGGCCTCGGCGCCATGCACGGCCATTAAATTAAACATCCACGGCGGGTGTTCGTCCAGGGAACGGGGGCGCCGGGAACACAGGATCGCCTGCCGCCGCTGGATAATCTCCGTTTGGACAAAAAGATTGCCGAACATGGGATGCAGTGCGTCCGCGGCATCTGAGGACAGGACCACCTCCGCGTAACTGGTTACCTCGATCGTCCTCTTCAACCATGATCGGTTAGTAAGGTGCACGCGGCGCAATTCGATGTCATCTTCCGGCGAAACCACGATCTCAGTATGGGAATCGATATCATGATCGCGTCGGCGAAACTCCGCGCGTCCCTCGGAAAAAATCGCTTCATAATTCTTGGGCTTTTGCAGCGTCGGCTGATAAGCGGTAGACCAGAACTCCCCGCTCGACAGGTCGCGAATATAACAAAACGCGCCCCAGTTATCGCAGGTGCTGTCCTCACGCCAGCGGGTGACGGCCATATCCTTCCAGCGGCTGTATCCTCCTCCCGCGTTCGTCACCATCACATGATACCGGCCGTTGGACAATAATTGTACCTCTGGTATCAGGGTGTCAGGAGTTTTCAGAACGCGGACCGGTATTTGCGTTTCTCCGGAAAGTGTCCGGATGTCGTCTGGTTCGTCGGCATGGGTATAGGACGGCCTGACGTTAGGAACCTTCTCCTGCAGCAATAACATGGTTGCCTGGAAAAGCGGATCGGACTGAAACCGTTTTTGCATGGGGCGATCTAATAATAAATAGGCCAGAGAAAGAAAGCTCATACCCTGGTGATGTGCCATAAATGAACGGATCACCACACTCGATTCACCGCGCCGCTGACGGGACGGAGTGTGATCGACTGCTTCATAAAATCCGAATCTTCCCATCACCCCTTCCTGATCCAGTCGCTGCAAATTCAGGCAGGCCTGCTCGGGAGCCACCATCAAGGCCAGTATGGAGGCATAGGGCGCGATGACCAGATCCTCAGCCAGCCCGCGCTTGAATCCCAACCCCGGTACGCCGAACGCGCGGTACTGGTAGTTAAAATTAACGTCCATGGTATTATAACCGGACTCCGACATACCCCAGGCTACGCCGCGCAGTTTCCCGTATTCTATCTGTATATCCACCACCGACCGGTAAGTCTCCTCCAGCAGGGTATTTTCATAGGTTGGCATCACCAACAGCGGCATCAAGTATTCGAACATCGAACCGCTCCAGGATAAAAGCACCGGTTTCCCGCCGGTATTCGTCAGCAAGCGTCCCAGGGCGAACCAGCTTTCCTGGGGAACTTTTCCCTGGGCGATCGCCGTGAAATAACCCACCCTCGCTTCCGAGGCCAGTAGATCGTAAAAACTTGGGTCCAATTTACGCTCCTCTATGTGGTATCCCACGCTCAATAAGTGTAGGGCCGGGTCATAGAGAAAATCATATTCCATCTGCGCGAATTCGCCGGCTTGCCGGACCAAGCGTTCAATTTCTGTGATCCGTTTTTGCGCGCGCACGCCAACCTCGCCGTCAATTTTGGCCAGCTCCCGCAGTGTCGGGATCCCTGTAAGGCCAGGAATATCCTGCGGGACCAGGAATGTCAGGTCATCAAGAGCCTGGCGGCCTTGCCGTATAAAAGATTGAACCCACTCCGCCGCTTCGCCCTCTGTAGCGGTAGAAAGTTTACTGCTGAGTTCTTCGGAGTACCGGGTCAGAGTTTCCAGACCCAGACGAGCCTGCTCCAGAGTAGTTGGCCTCACTTCGCAAGCCAGCCTCAGGTCTTTCAGTAGCTGGTCGATCGAAAGTAAATTGATATCTTTTATAGAATCCAGCAGGACCATAAGCGTGTCTTGCAGGCCGGCAAATAAACGCGCCCCGGCGATCTTATCATCGCCCAGAGCCAGCAATCCCGGCCTCAGGGTCAATAGATGCCCGGCCAGGTTGCCGCTATCCACTGTTGATATGTAGCTGGGCAGGAGAGGCTGTAAAGACTGCGTATCATACCAGTTATAAAAATGGCCTTTGAATCGTTGCAAACCGGCCATGGTGTTAAAGGTATTTTGGGTGCGTTCGATCAGCGTACCGGCTGTAATATAGCCAAAATCATACGCCGACAAATTCGCCAGCAGCGCCAGGCTTATATTTGTGGGTGAGGTGCGATGCGCGATCTTGACGCTGCGATATTCCTGGTAGTTATCAGGCGGTAACCAATGGCCTTCGGGACCGACTAAAGTCTCAAAAAAAGACCAGGTTTTTCGTGAGAGCTTGCGGAGGAAAAGGAATTGCCCGGCGCTAAGTTTTGCTTCCCGCCGCGTCAGAGGAAGGCTAATCCACCAGGCTATAGCCGGGGATGCGGCCCATAACAATAATATTGGTCCGGCCACGGTCAAGGATAAGGGATTCGCAGCCCCGATATAAATAAACACCAGCATTGCCGTCACGGGAGATATCCACATTAAACGGAATGAGCTGATAAGATCCGCTCCATTTGTATCCGGGGACAAATTCCATTCCAGCAGCCGTTTATGGGTTATCAGCATTCGTACCGCGGTGCGCACTATCGCATCCAGGCTAAAGAAGGCCTCATAGGGCAGGCAGGCGAAGGTAAAGGCTCTTTCAGCAAAACGCCAACCTGTCGAACGCGCGAGCGCGTTTAAATGTTGCTTTAGCAAAACTTCCTTCGGCTTGTTAAACATCTCTAAAACAGAACTGATCAACGACGGGAGAAAGATGATCCCCATGACCATACATGTCCAAAACCAGGGAGCTGACAAGATCGCCCAACCCATCACTAACAGGATCATTAATGAAGCCGGCACCAGGCTGCGCCGTAAATTATCAAAAAGTTTCCATTGCGATAATATGGATAGGGTATTTTTCTGTTCCTGGCCGTTCGCAGCCGGGACTTTGGACCTTAACCATCCTATTAATTGCCAATCCCCGCGTATCCAACGACGCCTGCGCTTAACGTCCGCGCTGTAACGGAAAGGAAATTCTTCATACAATTCCACATCGCTTACCAGCCCCGAACGAGCGTAACACCCCTCCCACAGGTCATGGCTAAGTATCTTACCGTCGGGCATCCGCCCCTTTAACGCCTTTTCAAAAATATCCAGGTCATAGATACCCTTGCCGATGTACGAGCCTTCCGCGAATAGATCCTGGTAAACATCGGAAATCATCCGGGTATAAGGATCTATCCCCGGCTCGCCTCCGTATAAACGTGCGTACCAGGAACGATTCGCTCCCGGCAAGCTCATACTTACCCGCGGCTGCAGGATACCATAGCCTTCACAAACAAATTGCTTGCTTTCATCGTAACAGGCCCTGTTCAAGGGATGAGCCATGGTTTCCACCAGGTGCCGCGCGGAATCACGCGGTAATTGCGTGTCCGTGTCCAGGGTGATGATGTACTTCACGTTGGTCAAAACTGCCATATCCCCGACTATGAGTAAAAAGTTCTCCTTGGGCCCTCCGCGCAGAAGCCAATTCAGGTCGGCCAGTTTTCCCCGCTTACGCTCATAACCCATCCATAATTTTTCCTGGGGATTCCAACGTCGCGGGCGGTGGAAAAGAAAGAAAATATCATCACCTGTTTTATATTTGGCGTTAAGCTCTTCAATTCTATCCCTGGCCAGCCCTAGCAGCGCCGCGTCCTCAGGCAGGGTTTCTTGCGGCGCGTCACGAAAATCAGTCAATAAACCAAAACGTAAATGTTCATCACGATTAGCCAGGAACCGTACTTCCATCGCCTCGATAAGGTCCTCTATGTTCTTCGGGCTGGTGATCATAGTTGGCACAACCGTTAAGGTAAGAAATTCCGCCGGGATCCCCAGGGAAAAGTCCATACGCGGCAAAGACTTAGGATTTACCATAGACATTGCCAGACGATTGACCAGTTCTAAAGCCAACTGGCTAATGCCTATAACTAAAAAAATACCAAGAACAATAACTTCCCCATAAGGGACGTTCCTGGTATTTAGAGCTAAGGTCAGTGCCCCCGCTAAAAGAAAGGTGACCAGGGCAATGGCGCCCAGATATAGCGACACCGGGATACGTTTCGCCCGGCTGGCTTGGTCAAGCTGCGACAGGCCTTTATCGATCAAATAGAATCCGACATGGACCGCCCGATCGTTGGTGCCATTTTTTCCGGCAGCATCTAGTGCCAATTGGATCGCTTTTTGCGCTACCGCGCTTTCAGGGAGCTTACTGCTTTTCGCTATTTTTTCAATTACGTGACGGTAACTATCCCTGGTGGCAAAGTCCATCCGGCTATAAAACCCGCTGGGATCCTCACGCAGTATCCGCTCGACTGCGCTCATCGTCTCAACAAACACGCGCCAATCCATGGCGCCCAACCAACGCAGGGTACCGACGCTATTACTGATAGAAACCTGGTCAGCCGCCTGATTCTGGTTCCCCAAATTAATCAAATGCTCGACTGTCAATCCCGCCTCAGAAAGCCACTGCTTGATCCAGGTAAGTGGTAAGGCCAGAGAGGGGCTCTGTCCCTGCAGGCGGCGGGTCAGCTCGGCGATAAACGCGCTCGACATGGGTGGTTTTGACCGCGCCATATCGGCGGCGACCAAAATCAAACTCTTAGGATCCCTTTCTGCGATCTCGGCCATCTTATCCGCCCAGAGATCGGCCAACTCCTGATCGGCCCTTTCGGCGGCGATGCGTGTGGCCACCCGGCGCAGATTTTCGATCAGGGTCAGGCGCAACATGATCGGGACCGCCCACAATTCGCCCAGTTTTAAAGTGGTAACTTCCTGGTAAGCCACCATAAAATTGCTCAGGATCTCCTGATCCACCCGTCCATCACCATGGGCGATCAGCTCCTTGGCAATATCATAAACGCGGGGCAGGCCAGCCGATGGTCCATTGCTTAAAAGAGGCAGTTCCCGATGGTAACTCTTCGGTAAATGCCTCTTGGCCGTACGAACCTGTTCTTCCATTAAATAAAAATTATCCAGGAGCCATTCCCCTGCCGGCGCGATCAGGCGTTTCGCCTTAACCGCCTCAGTCAGCAAGGCATGGGTTTCCACCAGGACATCTTCATTCTCCGTTAATCTGGTCAAAAGCGTTTTGGCAGAGTGCCTGACTGTTAATTTATGCAAACCGGCCAGAGTTTTGCCATGCTGCTTCATCCGCCCGCTGCTAAACAGCTCCGAGCGTAATGGCATCTCCCCCACCCTGTGTTTTTTCACTAAATGCTCGCCGCGCAGGCGCGCGTACAAACGCATATAAAATAGAGTGCTTTCAGTTATAATTCTATTCAACCCGGTAACCCCTGCCAATAATTAAATCGCCAGATACTTGCAGATCATTTGTTCTCTGCCTGTTTGCTAAAATGAAACTTCTTATGTGATTCCCTGATGATATAAAAAACTACGAAACTTAACACCGCCCCAAAAAAGCACCACACGGATATCAGGAACTGCTTGTAAAACAGGGCCGTGATAATGAACGCTAACCCCATAATGATTCCGACCCAATAGATCCTTTTAACGCTGGAGACAAAGAGAGGCGCTATGGTCGCCACCAGGTAAAAAAATATGGATACGTATTCTGAATAATCCGGAGCGGAGCTTTGATAGACAATGTGCCTGCGACTTATTTCCGCGTGCATATCATAAAACGCCAGGCGATATGAATAGTACAGGGCCACGGCCGCGCCAACCGTCATCAGCGCGCGCAAAATTATTTTCCGGGTTTTATTTTCTTCCATCACTAAAACGGATAGCGGCACCAGGAGGGGCCAAATGACCTCCGCCATTATCATAAAAATGTAGGTCAAGACTGTTTGCAGCCCCCCATAACCCGGCTTTCCTATGGTCAGCCATAAAACGCCTTCTGTGAATTGCTGAAAAGCAAAAAATAATGAGATGCTCGCTAACCCGATCTGGGCAGGCTTATGAACTTTTCTTAGCGTTTCCGTACCGACAAACGTAAGCAGCACGCCTGAAGTAAAACTCGCTCCTGCCGAAAAGCACATATTTCCTCCTCATCTGGCTATGTCCTTTATTTCTTAATTATAGACGGATAGAAGAATTATAGGAATTGGCTAATGCCGTTTATTATTGACTATTATCCACTAACACAAAAAAAAGCCATGATCATAGTCTGATCATAGCTTTTAAAACTTCCTCATCATCAACTCTTACCACGAACGACCAACGGCTAACGACGAACGTCTTTTGCTCTTACCGCTATCCGCTTGCTTTACTGGCTGTTTGATTTGGTATGGCTATTGCGCTCTTTATGATTATGATGGGGCTTTACCGTACCTTCCGCCTCCAGCCAATAATACATATCATTGCCATTTTTACGCCCGTCTTTTTCCCATAATTCATAAGCTTTTTCCTTAATACACTCCTGTACATCTGTATTGTAACAATTGTGCTCGCCCATAATACTCACCTCCCTGTATTTTACTTCTTATTCCTTCATAACTATATTTTATACTTGATATTCAAACTCTACCATTGGCTAATAACCCTTTTTATTGACTTTTATCCTGTCGAGGATTATTATAACCATATGATCGATATATCCAAAGTAACCGATTATTTATACGTGGGCTCCAGGATCGGACAGGAACATGCCGAGGAGTTGAAGATGCTCAATTTTAATTTGATCATTTCCATGATCGGGCAAATGCCGCCCGATGAGATCTATACCCTTCCGCCCTTCAAAACCTTATGGATCAAAACGTATGATACCTTCTTTACTCCCATCTCGGTCAAAAAACTGCATATCGGAGTAGAGGCCGCTCTGCCTATTATTAAAAACAAAGGCAAGGTATTAGTTTTTTGCCAGCAAGGCAAACGGCGCAGTGTGGCCATGGCCGCCGCCATCCTTATTAGTATGGGGTATACCTGCGATCAGGCCATTGACTTATTAACCACCGCCCGTAAAGCCGCTGATCCCAGAAGGTGGTACATCCACAGGCAGATCAAAGCCTATGAAAAATATTGGCAGAAAAGGTAATAGCTATGGAAAAGAAAATTAAATATATCCACGTCATTATTAATCCCGCCGCCGGTAAAGATGAAGCTATTTTACCGGTTATCAATAGCGCCATGAAGGAAGCCGGCATTAAGTGGGAAGGGTTAATTACGCACAAAGCTGGTGATGGGATCGAGTTTGCTAAGGCAGCCGTCAAAGAAAAAGTCGATGCCATCGCTGTTTACGGCGGCGACGGCACGGTTATGGAAGCGATCAGCGGCATGATGGGCTCAGATATCCCTTTGGTTATTCTGCCGGGAGGCTCGGCGAATGTCATGGCCACTGAGCTGGGCATACCCATGGACCTAAAGGAAGCCTGCGCGCTCCTGGCCCAGGGCCATCTTAAGAAAAAACCCCTGGATATAGGGCAGTTCGGTAAGCGTTATTTTATTACCGGGATAAGTATAGGGTTTGAGGCGGATATGGTCCAAGGCGCTAATCGCGGGACCAAAAATAAGATCGGCATCTTTGCCTATTTTATTTCCGCGGCCAAGGCCTTAAGAAAACTTAAAAAAGTCACTTACCATATTAAGATCGACGGGAAAGAGCACGAAGTCCAGGGATTAACCTGTATGATCGCTAATACCGGGAATATGGGGTTTAGCACCATATCTTTCGATAAGCATATAGATGTCAGCGATGGTTTACTGGATGTTCTGGTCTTGCGGAAAGCGACTATCAGCTTGCTTAATCATATGATCGTTACCATGATCAAGCGGGAACGGCCGGAAAATTGGGAACTGGTGAAGCACTGGCAAGGCAAAGAGATCAGCGTTACCTCCACCCCGGCGCAAACGGTTCAATGTGACGGCGAAGTCTTAAAGGAAATGCCGGTTAATATCAAGATCATCCCAGGAGCGATAAATGTTTTGGTCCCCAAAAAATAGGATTAGGCCATTTAGTAAACAACTGATAGTTTTTTATGCCTTAGTCGCGGTTGGTATTATTGGTTTGATTTATTTTGTCCATTTTTATCCCATTTCCCCTTTTGATATCCATGTGACTAAGGAGATTCAGGAACATAGATCTTGGGACCCCACGCTTTTCATGAAATCCATCAGTGTTTTTGGTAATATGGTAATTGCTCCTCTTTCTATCATCTTAGCATCATTGTTCTTCTATTTAGCCAATCGCCGCCGGGAAGCGGTCTTTACTCTCACGGTAATTCTCGCTGATCTCGCTAATGTCCTGATTAAATTATTGATCCATCGTCCCCGACCGACATTGGCCAACGCTAAATTATTTATGGACTTTAGCCAATCCAGTTTCCCCAGCGGGCATGTGGTCCATTATGTAGTATTTTTTGGGTTTCTTCTGACAGTGATGATCGTGGGTAAAAATATTTCTTCATTTTGGAGGGTTTTAGTTGGTTTACTTTCCGCTTTCTTGATACTGACAGTTTCGTTCTCCCGCATCTATCTCGGCGCCCATTGGGCCACGGATGTGATCGGGGGATACTTATTCGGCTTTATCTACCTGGGCATTATCCTCAAGTTTTATTTTAAAGCTCCCTGGTTCAAGCTTCCTGCCTAATTACCATACATATTCTGCAATTGCCTTACCGTAGGGTACGTTGGATAATACTCCCCTTGCGGCCCGACATATCCACTACCCGATCTTCTCAACGTTACAGACGTGTACCCACCTCTGGAATTAGGAATGTTTACAGTTGATATATCCGGATTTTGATAATCCGGGTTTTGGATTTGCGGCTGAGGCTGCACTGTCACCGGCGGCGGAACCACCACATAGGTGCCGTCAGGTAAGCGCTTGTAGTAATACTGGTCATCATGGTAGTACGGGGTGCCTTCAACGACAACTGTGGTATGCCTGGGCGGCAAAGACTCAATGATCGCTCCTATAATAAGCATGGGAACAAGAACACCCCACCCAAACCAGCCATGTCTATAGAAGCCCCCATTGTGATAGTAATACCTGCCACCACCGCGTCCTCCGCCGCCACCTCCGTTATTTCCTTGCGCGAACGCGCTGGGAGAAAACATGGCCAGCATTAATATAATCACCAAAATTCTCTTGAATCTTAGCAACTGCTTCAACATATCCCGCCTCCTGATGCAAATAACATTTTGATCAAGCTCTCCGCGAGCCGCCAATAATATAGCCTACCGAGAGCGCTAATAATGCCGCTCCTGTCAAAAAAAGCCAGGGATTTTCTTTCACTTTCTTATCGACGATAGCGCCGACTTCCATTACTTTTTCCCCGCCTTCTTGCATGGCGTCGCGGACCATTTCAAATTTCTGCTCGATATTAGTGCCAACCCCATGGGACTTTCCATTGCTTTTTCTCACTGCTTTGTGCGTACCATTTTCTTTTTGTCCATTCATAACATCCTCCTTTATTAGATGATCTGCCATATATAATTTTATACCTATCCCAGGCGTTCCGCCATTGGCTAATAGCCCTTTCTATTGACTTTTATCTGCCCGAGCCGACCGCTCAAGGAATATTCAAGGAACTTGTTGGTTTTTCGCAGACGCAGCGATTTAGCCAAAGCAGCTGAGTCTTTTCGGGTCACCCGCATCTAAAGCGGGTGGCGAGGATGTTTGAGCGATCCCTGCTCCGCCAGGGTCGCGAGTTCCGCAGCCACCGAAAAGACGATGACCTTTGGCGTTAAAAAGAGTCTGCGCAAGAAAAAGCAACAGTTACCTGAATCCATGCGCTAAGGCAGGGAGGCTCGAATAATTTTACATTCAATATTTAACTACCCGGTAGAAGGTCCTTTTAGCTATTTCCGCCGTAACCATATACATAACCACTATCGCCCCCAAGATCACAAAAAACTCCAGCGGCATCGAGCCAAAACCTAACAACGCCGCCAAGGGCGTAAAGGGCATGATGAGCGTAACGACAACGACGCCTATGGTAGCTATCAATAGATACTTGCCCGGCCTGCTTTTCAAAAAATGCCGCCGCGTGCGGATGACAAATACGATCAGAGACGCGGAAATGACGGATTCCAGGAACCACCCGGTCCTGAACTGATCCGGCGTGGCATGCAAAATGAACATCAGGGCGCCAAAGGTCAGGAAGTCAAAAACCGAGCTGATCAGTCCGAATACTATCATGAATTTCCGGATGAACTTAATATCCCAACGCCGCGGTTTATCAACACTCTCTTCGTCTACATTATCACTGGCAATAGCCATCTCCGGGAAGTCGGTCAGTAAATTGGTCATCAGGACCTGTTTCGGCAATAACGGCAGGAAAGACAGGAATAACGAAGCCCCCGCCATGCTGAACATGTTCCCGAAATTGGCGCTCGTAGCCATAAAAACATACTTGAGGGTATTGGTGAAGGTCACCCTACCCTCTTTGACCCCTTGCACCAGGACGCCTAAATCCTTCTCCAGCAACACAATGTCAGCCGCCTCTTTAGCCACATCCACCGCGCTATCTACGGAAATTCCTACATCCGCCGCGTGCAGCGCCGAGGCGTCATTAATGCCGTCACCCATGTAGCCAACTACGTAACCCGCTTTCTTAAGCGCTATAATTATGCGCTCTTTCTGGTTGGGCTCTACCTCGGCAAAAATATTCACCGCGGTTACCTGTTTAATTAACGCCGCGTCGCTTATTTTACGCAAATCCGATCCGCTGAGCACGATAGGATTGGTTAGTCCGATCTGCCGGCCTATCGTGGCGGCCACCGCCTGGTTATCGCCGGTAATTATTTTTAAGGAAACGCCTAACTTCCGCAGGGATTCGATCGTTTCCATGATATTGGTCTTGAGCGGATCGGCAAAAACCAGTAACCCTAAAAATGTCATACCTGCTTCATCGGCTCTGCTAATCTTATCGGTTTTCATTTCTTTATAGGCCAGCCCCAAAACGCGCAAACCACCCCGGCTAAGCTCCTCCACCCGCTTCAAGATTTGCTCCTTTACGGCAGACATATCCGTCATTTTCCCGTCTCCCGCGTCCGCCGCTGAGCAAACTTCCAGGATATTAGCCACCGCTCCTTTGGTGGTCATCAAATGCGCGTCTCCCTTAGACACAAGGATGCTTAATTTCTTACGGGCAAAATCATAGGGGATTTCATCCGCCTTCTGATAACCCGCCAGGTCAAGCTGGCGATATGAACAAATCGCCTCATCAATAGGATTGGTAAATCCCGTTTCATAATAGGAATTCAAATACGCGTAAAGCAGGACTTTATCGTTAGAATTTCCGCTAATATCCAGAGTCGACTGCAATTTAACTGATCCCTGGGTTAAGGTCCCGGTTTTATCGGAACATAATACGTTCATACTGCCAAAATTTTCTATCGAGGCTAGTCGCTTAATGATGACTTTCTGCGCTGCCATGCGTTTGGCCCCATGGGCCAGGTTTATACTGATGATCGCGGGTAACAATTGCGGAGTCAAACCGACTGCCAAGGCCAGGGAGAAAAGAAAAGCTTCCAACATCGGCCGGGCCAGGTAAACATTGATCGCGAAGATAATGATGACCAGGACCAGCGTAACCTCCATCAGGAAGTACCCAAAATGCCTGATGCCATGTTCAAATTCGGTCTCTGGAGGCCGGAGCTTCAGATGTTGTGATATCTCTCCATATTTAGTTTTCTTGCCAATGGCCACGGCCACCGCTTTGCCGCTGCCGCTGACCACGTGCGTCCCCATCCAGAGTATATTGGTCCGCCCGGATAGGACAGTGCCAGCCGGCAGTACCGCTGTAGATTTATCAGCCGGATAAGTTTCTCCCGTAAACGTCGCTTCATCCACGAACAGGTCCCTGGCTTCCAGGAGCCGGCAATCCGCCGGGATAACATCCCCAGCGTTCAACACGACAATGTCCCCCGGGACTACCTGCTCAATAAAAACATCCGCCTCTTTATTATCGCGCAGTACCTGCACTTTTATTTTTATTATTGAAAGCAGCTTCTCTACCGCTCCCGCCGCCCTGGCTTCTTGCAGGAATCCCAATATACCGCTGAACATGACGATGGTAAGGATGATCAGCGCATTCGTGCTGTCATGCACATAAAATGACAACCCGACAGCGAATAAAAGCATGAGAGTGAGCGGAGTTGTAAATTGAGCTATAAAAAGCGTTAAGACACTGTTTCGCTTCGGGGGTTTTAAAAGGTCATCTTTATAAAGCAAAACCCTCTTATCAGCCTCCTCAGTTGTTAATCCCTCTATCTTTGTTTGCAGGGATACCAGGATCTGCTCCGCAGGCACGCTATAGAAATCATTTTCGGGCTGGTTCATTTCATCGCCTCCCTTTCTATTACATTATACTATAATGAAAAGATAATTGGAATTGTCTAACTTACCTTTTTATTGACTTTTATCCCACAAAAAAAAGCCATGATCATTATCTGATCATAGCCTTCATCAACGCACAATTCCTCGCCCTCTGCATCAACCGCCCAAAGTGACGTCTTGTTCCTGATACCAGTTTAGTGCTTGGAAGAAGTGATCCGGTTTGAAATCCGGCCAATAATCATCAAGTACATAAAAATCAGCGTAGCTCGATTGAACCGGTAAAAACCCGCTCAATCTTCTTCGCCCTCCCCAACGGATAATCAGATCAATTCTAGAAACCTCTGCAGACTTTATATTATTGACAATGTTTTTCTGAGCGGAATCGGCCATTTTTAATGAATTCAAGTCCCATTCCCAGCCATAATT
>PMCA01000031.1 GCA_003153935.1 Elusimicrobiota bacterium | reverse complement strand
CGCCTGCATGGCATGCAGGAGGTCAGGGGTTCAATCCCCCTCAGCTCCACTTTCTTTAAATTTGCGCCAAGGTGGCGGAACTGGTATACGCGCTGGTCTCAAAAACCAGTGGTCGTAGGACCTTGTGGGTTCAACTCCCACCTCGGGCATATTTTTTCTCCTTTCTCTTCTTACCGCTTGACAAGAACGACGATTGTATGATAAAAACTATAAGGTTATGGGGTTTTATTCTATTTTAGGGGTATTGATGAATTGGTTTAAACTGAAGAAATTTATAATGGCATTGTGCTCCTTGTTCCTGCTTTTACCGGGGAACCTGTGGGCTAATATTGTCAAAGCTACCAACTTGAAGAAGTTCTCCGAAGTGCTTACTTCGCAGAGCCCTGTCTTCAATTCACAGAATAACCATGAGGTATCGCTGGTCCCCGAGCTGGAAGAAAACACCCAAAAATCTCTGCGGTTGATCGACATCAAGAAATGGTCCGCTTTTTCCAGCAATTCCCAGGCCTACCCGTTTTTATCCATTTCCAGCGGGTATCCCATCAATATCGAAGGGAAGAGTTTTATCGTCAAGGGCCAGACCAAGATCATGAAGGTCAAGGTTTACTACAAGGTCAAAGCTGGCGACAGCGTCTTTAAGATCGCTAAGAAATACGGGACTACCGAGAAAAAGATAATGCACTTGAACGGCATGAAGACTGATTTTATCAAAGAGGGCCAGCGCCTGCTGGTCTCGATCAGGGATAAAGTCATTGAAATACCTTATATAGATGAAAACCAGATCAAAGCGGAAGTGGAGAGCTTGAAAGAGAACCTGACCATGGCGGATGAATCGCCGCAGGAATCCACCCAGCTGATCGGCCAGAAGATAGTGGACGTTGCCCTGAAATACCTGGGGTTGCCCTACAAGTACGGCGGTGAAAGCCTGTGGGGGATTGATTGTTCGGCTTTTGTCAGGAGGGTGTGGGGCTTCTTCGGACTGGACCTGCCACGCACCAGCCGGGAGCAGTTCTCCTTCGGACAAAGAACCAGCATAAAAGATCTTAAGCCCGGGGACCTGGTATTTTTCCATAAACAGGGCCGGAAAAGCATTTCCCATGTGGGCATATATATCGGCGACAGCAAATTCGTGCATGCCTCTGGTATCGACCATAAAGTGACCATCGGCGATTTGACCGAAGATTATTGGGGTAAATGTTTCAAAGGCGCGTGCCGGGTCATGAATTACATGTTTCCGGATATGACCCCTGAGACGCAATAAAGCAGACGATAAAACTTTAGGAGGCAGTAATGAAAACCGAAGAAATGAAGGCGATCTTCGATAATATTAAGAAGAAAGCACTGGAGATCAGCAAGGTAGTGGGAGAAGACGCGGTTATTGGCGCCCAGATGGGTAAACACAAAGTGCAGGAGTTGGACCTGGAGAGACAGAAATTGATGAAGACCATGTCGCTGGGAACTAAGGCCCTCAGTTTATATAAAAAGGGCAAGCTGGTACAAAAAGACTTGAACGCCATATGCGAACAGATAATCGCCATGGATAAGTCAATCGGCAAACAAAAAACAGCGTTCGCGCAACAAAAAAGGAAACTTAAAAAGATCCCATTAAAGTAAAAATATAGGGAATCGATCCTGTCGCTATCCGCCTACGCCAGGCGGATAGTTATTTAAGAATGACCATGTTGCCCATATGTTTGATGGTTATAGTGCTGAAGGGGTAACAATGAGGACTGGCCAATATAGTAAAGAGAAAAAGGCCATATTGTCCAGACGAATGTCACTAGGGGAAACAAAGAGTTTCCCCTGTGAAAACGAGCGTAGCGAGTTGGGGGTGTAGCTCAGCTGGGAGAGCGTCTCCTTGGCGTGGAGAAGGTCGGGGGTTCAAATCCCCCCACCTCCATTTTTAAAGAAAAGAAAGAGAAGGGAAGGCAATGACGGTTGTAACGAAAGAATTGAGTTTCTGGACCAAAGGCGAAACCGATATGGTCGACATCACCACCGAAGTGCAGGGTGAGTTGTCGGATGTCAAAGTGAAAAACGGCATCGTAGTCCTGTTCATACCCGGTTCCACCGGCGGCTTGATAACCATAGAACATGAACCCGGCCTGGTATCCGATTTCAAAAAGGCCATGGAGAAAATGATCCCGCAGGGGATCGAGTACGCTCACAATATGCGCTGGCATGACGGCAACGGCCATTCCCACATACGCGCTTCCTTGATCGGCTCCTCGTTGACCGTCCCGTTCCAGCACAAAAAACTGCTGCTAGGCACCTGGCAGCAGATAGCTTTAGTGGATTTCGACCTGCATCCCCGTTCACGTAAAGTAGTCATGCAAATCATCGGAGAATAATTTGTGCAGATTATTGCCGGCAGCGCCAAAGGCCGTAAATTAAAATCTCTGCCAGGTTTAGCTACTCGTCCTATCCTAGCCCGTATCAAAAAATCCCTATTCGACATTTTAATGTTAAGAACCGGCAACAGCCGTTTTCTTGATCTCTACGCCGGCACCGGCGCGGTGGGTATCGAAGCGCTTAGCCGTGGCGCGGCCAAGGCTGTTTTTGTGGAAAAAGCGCCGGAAGCGGTCAAGATAATCCGGGATAATTTAACGATGACCGGGCTGGCCGTCCGCGGCCAGGTGTTGCCGGGAAATGTTTTTGATATGATCAGGAACCTGGGTCAGAAGTTTGACCTGATCTTTGTCGGTCCGCCGTATAAATTGGGCGTAACCATGGATACCATTAAGGCTATTTCCCAGAACGATCTGCTGGAACAGGAGGGCTGGATCATCGCCCAGCATCACCATAAAGAACCTACCACCATCTTAGCCGGCAACCTGGAAATGTTCCGGCAGGAAAAATACGGCGATACCCGCCTGAGTTTTTACCGGAGAATAAAATCATGAAAGTCTGGTTAGCTTACAATCCCAATAAAGTGAAAGCGCTGGCCGCCTTGAGCGGTCTCAAAAAGTTTTTCCGTAACCACCGGGTCACGGTCATTAGTTCGCCTCGTCTAAAAGGTAGATTGGGCCCGGATGACCTGGTAGTCGCCCTGGGCGGAGATGGTACTATCCTGCGCGTGGCCAGGGCGGTGGCGGAATATAATGTGCCGGTTTTAGGAGTTAATTTAGGCGGTCTGGGTTTCCTGACGGAAGTGACCATGGAGGAACTTTACAAGACCTTAACCAAAATAGTTAGCGGTAAGGTAACCACGGAAAAGAGAATGATGCTGAAGGCGGAGATCTGGCGGGGTGGACACAAGCGCGGTGAATACCTGGCCCTGAATGACGTCGTGGTGAATATGAGCAGGGAAGCCAGAGTGATCAGCCTGGACCTGGAGGTAGATAATAAGCTGGTCGCCAATTATATTGCCGACGGGTTGATAATTGCCACGCCCACCGGCTCTACTGCCTATAACCTGTCGGCTGGCGGTCCCATCGTCTACCCGGATATGAAGGTGCTGGTGATAGCGCCGATCTGCCCGCATATGCTGACCCTGCGGCCCTTGATCGTCCCCGCCCGGAAAACCGTAACTGTTACCCTAAAATCAGACCACAAAGAAGGCAACCTGACTATGGACGGGCAAGTCGCTGTCAAGGTAAGAGCCAATGACACTATCAGGATCAGGGCGGCGGAGGAAGAGCTGCATTTGATCACCAATCCCTATAAGAATTATTTTGAAGTTCTGCGCACCAAACTTAAATGGAGCGAAAGGGCTTAAAACCGTTTAGAGGAAAATTAATGCTCGAAAGATTAAGTATAAAAAATTATGCGTTAATAGAAGATCTGCATGTTGACTTTGCGGAGGGGTTCAATGTCCTGACCGGGGAGACCGGCGCCGGCAAATCCATTATCATCGGCGCGCTGGGCCTGATACTCGGCGACCGGGCGCAAAGCAGTATTATCCGCAAAGGCAGTGACTCCTGCGTTATCAAAGCCTCCTTCGCGGTCAGGGATAATAAGCCCCTGCACCGGCTGCTGAAAGAGCAAGGAATCTCCGTCGGCGAGGATAGCCTGCTATTATCGCGGGAGATCAGCCACAACGGCAAGAACAAATGCCTGGCTAATGACCAGCTGATAACCCTGGGCATGCTGGAGAGCATCGGCGGGTTGCTGGTGGACCTGCATGGCCAGCATGAGCACCAGGCGATCCTGCTGCCGCGGGAACAATTGAACATACTGGACGATTTCGGCGGCTTACTGGAACTGCGGGAAAAGATGACCGCGGCCTATGAAGAATATTCCGGCCTTAAACGCGAGTACAACGACCTGCTGAACAGCGATAAGGAAAGGGCGCATTTTATCGACTTGTACCAGTTCCAGGCCAAAGAGATCCGGGACGCTCATCTGCAGGAAAATGAAGATGAGGAACTGGATAAAGAGATAAAACTGCTGAACAACGCGGAAAAGATCTTTGGCCTGGCCAATGAAGTCTATCAGTCGCTTTACGACCAGGAAAACTCAGTGTTATCCCAGCTGACCAAGAGCAAGCACCATCTGCAGCTACTGCAGGAATATGACGAGGACCTGAAACCGTGCCTGGCCCTGTTGGCCGAAGGGATAGTGGACCTGGAGGAAGTTAACAACGCGGTACGTAACTATAAAGAGAAAATTTCTTTTGATCCGGCCCGGCTGGATAAGCTGATCGAACGGAAAGAGATGATCAGCCGGCTTAAAAGCAAATATGGCGCTACGGTCAAAGATATCATAAATTACCGGGAGAAGATCGAGAAAGAACTATCCAAGCTGACCAATCTGGCGGAGAACCGGGAGGCTTTAACCGGCAAGATAGAGGTTTCCCTGAAGAAAGCCCTGCGAATTGCCTTACAACTGGCTGAATCCCGCCGCCAACAGGCGACCAAGCTGGAGCATAAGTCTGAACAGGAGTTGAAAGACCTGGGATTGCCTAAGTTAAAGTTCAAGGTCAGCCTGGTCCCTGAGGTTGATGAAAATAAAGAACCCTTGATCGGTCCCACCGGCACTGAGAAGATAGAGTTCCTGATCAGTCCCAATTTAGGAGAAGAGCTCCAGCCCTTGTCGCGGATCGCTTCCGGCGGCGAGATGTCCAGGATCATGCTGGCCCTGAAGACGGTGCTGGCCAGCGGCGATAAGATACCAGTGCTTATTTTCGATGAGATAGATACCGGTATCGGCGGCAATATGGCGGAAGTGGTGGGCCGGAAGATGTCCGCGCTATCCCGCCGGCACCAGATCATTTGTGTTACCCACTGGCCGCAGATAGCCGGACTGGCTGATTATCACCTGCAGGTCAGCAAGGAAGCCAAAAATGACCGGACCGTTACCCAGATCAGGAAACTGGGGCCAAAAGACAGGGTTACCGAATTGGCCAGGATGCTGGGTGGGGAAACCCTTACCGGTATCAGCCTGAAACACGCCGCCGAACTCCTTAAGCAAGCCCCTAGCCACAAGTCCTAAACCTCCCTTATTTTCAATTGACACTCTCCTCTTAAAATTGGTATAATTATTAATTATGAAACCTAAAGAATCCATGCCTAAAATCGTGATTTACGAGCAAAAGTGCAAGGGCTGTGAATTATGCGTTATTACCTGCCCGAAAAAGAACCTGCGCCTGGGCCAAAAGATCAACAAAAAAGGGTATCATTATATAGAGATCGTGGACCTGGAAAAGTGCAATTCCTGCGGCCTGTGCTACCAGGTTTGCCCGGATGTAGCGATCGAGATCTGGAAGGATAAATAGTGAAAAAACTAATGAAGGGTAATGAGGCCCTGGGTGAAGGCGCGATCAAAGCCGGCTGCGCCGCCTATTTTGGCTACCCCATAACCCCGCAGAACGAGTTGACCGAATATATGTCTAAACGGATGCTGGAAGAAAAGAGGGTTTTTCTCCAGTCCGAGAGCGAATTGGCCGCCATTAATATGGTGCTGGGAGCCAGCGCCGCCGGCGTCAAGGCCATGACCTCCTCGTCTTCCCCCGGTATCAGCCTTAAACAGGAAGGCCTGTCCTATATGGCCGGATGTGAACTGCCCGCTCTTATCGTCAATGTCCAGCGCGGCGGTCCCGGTCTGGGAAATATTGCCGGTTCACAGGCGGACTATTTCCAGGCCACCAAGGGTGGCGGGCATGGCGATTACCATTTGATCGTCCTGGCGCCGTCATCAGTGCAGGAGATGTTCGAGATGCCGGCGCAGGCGTTCGCCCTGGCCGAGAAATACCGCAATCCGGTGATGATCCTGGCTGATGGCGTAGTCGGGCAGATCCTGGAGCCGATGGAGGAAGTTAAAGTTGATTCTACCTATCACGGCGACCGGAGCTGGGTGCTGGATGGCTGCCAAGGCCGGGCACCACGCAAAATAAGATCATTGTTGATGGAAGAAGGGGCACTGGAAGAGCATAATATAAAACTGCAGAAGAAATATAAAGTAATAAAAGAACAGGAACAACGATGCCAGAAGCAGAACACGGAAAAAGCTGACATTATACTGGTCGCCTACGGTACCAGCGCACGTGTTTGTTATTCCGCCATGCTGGCAGC
This sequence comes from Elusimicrobiota bacterium, assembly GCA_003153935.1. Classification (GTDB taxonomy): domain Bacteria; phylum CAYTYR01; class UBA6262; order UBA6262; family UBA6262; genus Fen-1174. Next base: position 35,172 of record PMCA01000031.1, on the reverse strand, counting down.
GAGGAAAAAAGGCCTGAGCGTGGGGCTGTTAAGACCGCTGACCTTATGGCCATTCCCGGTAAAAGCGATTGCAGAATTGACTGGGACGGCTAAAGCTTTCCTGACGGTGGAGATGAGCGCGGGTCAGATGGTAGAGGATGTGAAACTGGCGGTTAATGGCCGTAAGCCGGTACATTTTTACGGCCGGGCGGGCGGCGGTATGCCGACCGAAGAAGAAATTTTAAAGGAAATTGAGAAGATATGAAAAAAGTTTACTGCAAACCAGAAAGCATGACCGATATCGAACATAAATATTGCCCAGGCTGCGGGCATGGACTTGTACACCGGCTGGTAGCGGAGGTCATAGACGAACTGGGAGTCAGAGAGAGGACCATCGGCATTGCGCCTGTTGGCTGCGCGGTATTCGCCTACGATTACTGGAATTTTGATGTGACCGAAGCTCCGCATGGACGCCCGCCGGCCGTGGCTACCGGGATCAAGAGGGTCCTGCCGGACCGGATAGTATTTACCTACCAGGGCGATGGCGACCTGGCGGCCATCGGTATGGCGGAAACAGTTCATGCGGCTAACCGCGGCGAAAATATAACCGTTATCTTTATCAATAACGCCATATACGGCATGACCACCGGGCAGATGGCGCCTACGACATTGTTAGGAATGAAGACTACTACCACGCCTTTTGGACGTGATAAAAACCTGGCCGGCTATCCCATTAAGGTCTGCGAATTACTGGCTACGCTGGCAGGCACGGCCTATCTGGAAAGATGCGCGGTGAATAATGTTAAGAACATAATCAATACCAAAAAGGCTATAAAGAAAGCTTTCGAGATGCAGAAAGAAAATAAGGGCTATTCGCTGATAGAGGTTTTATCACAATGTCCGCCTAACTGGGGCCTGTCGCTGAAGGAATCACTGAAATTCGTGCAGGAAGATATGACTAAACAGTTCCCGCTGGGCGTCATAAAGGATATTTATGCGTGAGGAATTGATCGTCGCCGGTTTCGGCGGACAGGGAGTCATGTTTACCGGGACGCTGCTGGCCCAGGCCGCTATGCTGGAAGGCAAGTTCGTCACTTTCTTTCCCGCCTATGGCGCGGAAGTCAGGGGTGGCACGGCCAATGCCAGCGTTATCATCAGCGATGAAGAGATCGGTTCTCCGCTGGTCAGCGCTCCCGATACATTGATCATCTTGAACCAGCCTTCGCTGGACCGGTTCCACCGCAAACTGAAGAAGGAAGGGCAACTAGTCGTAAATTCCACCCTGGTGCAGCCGGAAGCGCTTAAAAATATCGTCCAGGGTGTTTCTCAAGTACCGGCGTCGGAAATAGCCGAACAGCTGGGTAACATACGGGTGGCCAATATGGTGGCGCTGGGAACTTACTTGAAAATAAAGCCGGTGGTAAAGTTAAGTTCGGTAAATGAAGCCTTAGCCACCCTGTTAACAGGTAAGAAAGCCGGCCTGCAGGAAATAAACAAGAAAGCCATAAAAGCCGGATACGAATTCAGTAAATAGGAGCAGAGAATGAAACTGCGTAAAGCTAAAATTAAAGATGTCGCGGAAATACAAAAAGTGATCAACTTCTTTGCCAACCGGGGAGAAATGCTGCCCCGCGCCCTGAACGAACTCTATGAGAATCTGCGCGACTTCTTTGTGATCGAGGATAAAGGCAAAGTGGTGGCCTGCGGCGCCTTGCATATTGACTGGGAGGACCTGGCGGAGGTTAAGGGTTTTGCCGTGGACAAGAACTACCAGAAGCTGGGCCTGGGCTCCAAGATATTGACGGCCTGTCTCAAAGAAGCTAAGCAGCTGGGTATCAAGAAAGTATTCGCGCTGACCTATAAACCGGAATTTTTTTCCAAGCACGGGTTTGCCGTTATAGATAAGAACGAACTGCCGCATAAGATCTGGAACGAATGCATAAAATGCCCCAAGTTCCCAAACTGCGACGAAATCTGCCTGGTCTATATGCCCGGAGGGAAGAAATAATGCTGGCGGTTAAGATCGAGAACGTTACCAAGATCTACAAGAAAAGATACCTGCTTAAAACCAAGCAGAGCATTGGCGTGAAGGACCTGAACCTGGAAATAAACGAGGGTGAAACTTTCGGTTTGCTGGGCCTGAACGGGGCGGGTAAAACCACGACCATTAAATTGTTACTGGGCCTGTTGCGGCCTGATAGCGGCAATTGTTTTATTTACGGCCACAAGGTCCCGGCGCGCGCCGCCAGCGACCTGGTGGGCTATCTGCCAGAATCACCATATTTCTACCGTTACCTGACCGCCCAGGAGATCATAGATTTCTACGGGAAAGTCAGCGGCGTGCCCGACCGGGTGCGGGGAGAGAAGATCGAAGAAATACTGGAGCTGGTCAACTTGACGGCCAACCGCCATAAAAGATTAAGCGAGTTTTCCAAGGGCATGCTGCAACGGGTGGGTATCGCCCAGGCCCTGATCCATGACCCGAAAGTCCTGTTCTTTGATGAGTTGATCACCGGCCTGGATCCTGTAGGCATCACCGAAATGCGCGCTTTGATACTGCGCTTGAAAGAAAGAAAAAAAACTATTATCTTAAGCTCGCATATTATCAGCGAAGTGGTCAAAGTCTGCGACCGGGTAGGTATAATCGTAGAAGGAAAGCTAGCCAGGATCGTGAACCTGGCCGACTTAACCAGCAAGGGCGACGAGCTGGAACAGATATTCCTGAAGCTGGTGATGCCCGCGGAGGTGGCCGCATGATCCTGCCTATCGCCGAATACACGGTCAAAGAAAATATCCGCGGCAAGATCTTTTACATCCTGTTGATGTTCATCCTGGTCATGGTGGGGGCGGCACTGGTATTTTCCTCCCTTTCACCCGACACGGAGGCGCGGGTCATCACCGATATCGGTTTGGCCTGCATTGAGCTTTTCAGTTTCATGGCGGGTATTTTCGCCGCGGTCAACCTGGTCCTGCAGGAGATCGAGAACCGGACCATCTACCTGCTGATGACCAGGCCCCTGCACCGGTGGGAATATATCCTGGGGCGTTACCTGGGAGTGCTGGTTATACTATTCATTAACATATTACTGATGCTTTCCGTACTGGTCTTATTGCTAAAATTCGCCAGTAACTGGCAATGGGACGCTATGCTGTTCTGGAGCGTGATAACCATCTTTTTCAAGCTGATCATTATCGTATCAGTGGCCCTGACTGCCAGTCTGGTCTTCACCTCCACGGTTACGGCGATCGCTTTCAGCTTTATGGTCTGGATCATCGGCCATTTTTCCAATGAGCTGAGGATACTGTCCGATAAGGTGACCGCGCCGGTTACCAAGGTCTTTTTGTCAGCCTTGTATTACCTGGTGCCGAATTTTCAGTATTTGAACCTGAAGGATAAATTGTATATACCCGAAGTAATGCCCATGCACATCATCGCGCTGGTATTATTGTACAGCCTGGTTTATACCGCGATCGTCCTGTTCATCGGGAACCTGCTATTCTCCCGTAAGGAGTTTTAAGGTGCGTAAGGTATTAGTGGTATTGGTACTCCTGATTCTGCTGGTAGCATTATGGCGTCTGCGAGCGGCCATAGACAGTGAATATATTTATCCCTTCCCGCCGCTGGCGACCATGCATTTTGTCAGCGATAACCCGTACCTGGAGTTGGGCGGTCTTTTCCTAGGCCTGAGAAGCCTGGCCGCTGATGTGGTGTGGGTCAAGACCTTGCAGTACTACGGCGGTCCCACGGAAGGCGAGCCGGAAATGCCCGGGGCGGAATATGAGCACGACTCGGAGCAATGGGCTTACCAGCAGCTCTTCCCGTTGTGCGAACGCGCGGTCTGGCTGGATCCGTATTTTACTCATGTTTACAACATCGGCAGCGCCTCGATAGGTTTTGTCCAGGAGCGATACGATGAAGCCGTGATTTTACTTAAAGAGGGTATTGTCTGGAACTATAATCCTAAAGATATCCATTATTGGCGCCTGAATTACGCGTTGGCCGCTCTTGGTTATGATAAAGTCAAGGATTACGCGCATGTCATCAACATGCTGCAGAATGTAGTAGATTATGAAGAAAGCCCCATGATCCTGCTGCGCGTGCTGGCAAATACTTACGAGAAGAATAATGACTACCGTAAAGCCTATACCCTGTGGGAAGTGATCGGACGGCGTTTCCCCTCTCAGGCCGGGCAGGTTCGGAATAAAATGGCCGCCTTAGCGGTTAAGATAGGGTCCAAATGAAGATCCTGAAATTTTTGGTCGGCATGGTCACCCTGATGTTCAGTATCGGCTACCTGTTCCGCCCTGACCTGGTCATCAAAGTGAATGATTGGGGCCGGCAATTCGTTTTTAACGATAAATATATTTTGAAGCACCGCCGGATGATAGGAGTTTTTTTCTTGGTACTGGCTTTTATCGCTTTGTTTATGAGTTTTTCTTCCAAATGAGGACCAGATGAAGGAATTAGCCAAAAACTTAATAGGCCTGCTGCGGAATAAATACCGGCTGGAAGGCGAGGTATTCCTGTCGGAGAGCAAAGGTATCAACATAGAGGTAAGCGACTCCCGTTGCGAGAAATTTAATCTCTTTGGCGATATCGGCATCGGGATCAGGTTACTGAAGGATAAGAAATGGGGGCTGGCTTACAGCACCCAGGCTGGCCTGGACGCGGATGAGTTCATAAAGTTGGCTCTGCGTAACGCGGAGTTCAACGTCCGGGATGAGTTCAACTGCCTGCCGCAGGGAAACTCCCCGGCGGCCTTGGCTATGGATAAGCTGGCGGTCTTTGACCCGGTGATCGAGACAATGGAAGGGTCGGAAAAAATGGACCGGGTATTCTCCCTGGCTGCGGACGCCATGACTCCTGACAAGCGCATAACCAAAGTGTTGGCCGCTTCCTATACCGACAGCCTGTTCGAGCAGACGATTATGAACACCAACGGTGTCGATGTAAGCTGGAGGGAAACTTTTTTTTCCACCCTAGTGGAGCTAAAGGCCGAACAAGACACTAAAATACAGGTTGGCGGGGAAAGCCAGACTAAAAGATATTTCCGGGAGCTTGATTTCAAGGACCTGATCAGCCAGGCGGTATTCCGCACCGTCAGCATGCTGGGGGCCAGGTCCATCCCGACCCGGAAGATTCCGGTGTTTCTCGATCCCTATGTCGGCAGTGAATTCCTGGCCGTGCTGGCCAGCGGGATCTGCGCGGATAACATCCAACGGAAAAAATCGCCGTTCAGCGGTAAAATGGATAAAATGATCGCTCCGGGTTTCATCAGTATCGTGGATGACGGCACCAAGCCCGGCGGTTTAGGAACCAGTCCCTTTGACGACGAAGGCGTACCCACCCGTAAAACGATGGTGGTAGATAAGGGCGTCCTGAAGGCCTTTTTATACGACAGCTATTCCGCGTGCCGGGACAAAGTCGCCAGCACCGGCAACGCCAGCCGGGGCTCATTCATGGGCGCGCCGGGAGTAGGCGTAAATAATTTCTTTCTCGAGCCGGGCACTATTTCGCGGGAAGCTCTTTTAGGGTCGGTAAAAGAAGGATTGTACGTAATGGAAGTTATGGGTATGCATACCGTTGATCCGATCAGCGGGGATTTCAGCGTAGGCGTGAGCGGGTTGTGGGTGGAGAACGGCCGGATGTCTTATCCGGTGCAGGGAGTGGCTATGGCCGGTAACGTATTGGACCTGCTGCAGAATATAGAGCAGATAGGCAATGACCTGAGGTTTTACGGTAACGTCGGCTGTCCGACCTTAAAAATAAAAGAAGTTATGATCAGCGGAGAGTAATGAAAGTTGATAGTTGATTGTTGGTAGTTGATAGAAAAAGAGGAACGTATGATCAGTGCGAAAACGAAATTATGCGGCATTTTTGGCTGGCCGGTGGAACATTCACTATCGCCTGATATGCATAACGCGGCCTTCAAGGAACTGGGGCTGGACATGGTCTACCTGGCTTTCAACATCGCCCCGGAGGACCTGGCGACGGGAATCAAGGCCCTGCGGGCCCTGAATATTGCCGGCGTGAATATCACTGTCCCGCACAAGGAAAAAGTCATCGGCCTGCTGGATGACCTGAGCCCCGAGGCCAGGAACATCGGCGCGGTCAATACCATCGTGAATGTTCACGGGCGGTTGATCGGGGATAACACGGATGGCCGCGGTTTTATCCGCAGCCTGGCGGAGGAGAGCAAGGAAACCCTGGCGGGCAAGAAAATATTATTGCTGGGCGCGGGCGGGGCGGCGCGGGCCATCGGCGTAAGTCTGCTGGGCCAGCGCGTCAAGAGCGTCTTCCTGTATGACGTAGTTCAGGAGAAAACACTTGGATTAGCATCCGACCTGGCTAAGATAGCTACCTCTACCAAGGTCGAGAAGATAGAACGGGAGCAGATCGGTCAGGTATTAAAGGACGCGGATATACTTATCAACGCCACCCCGGTGGGCATGAAAGAGCATGACCCCTGCGTAGTGGAACCGGAACTATTGACGAAAAAACTTTTTATTTATGACATAGTCTATAATCGCCAGACTGCGTTGCTGAAAGAAGCGGCCCATCGTAAAATAAAACATGCCAATGGGCTGGGTATGCTGATCAACCAGGGCGCCATTGCCTTTGAGCTCTGGACAGGCAAGAAAGCCCCGGTGGCAGTTATGCGCCAGGCCATAAACAAATAATGGAGACCAAAAATGTTAAGATTTTTAACCAGCGGTGAATCGCACGGCCAGGCCCTGATGGCTATCTTGGACGGCATGCCGGCGGGCTTGAAAGTCACGGAGGAAGATATCAACGTTGAACTTAGCCGGAGACAGGTCGGCTATGGACGCGGCCAGCGCATGCAGATCGAGAAGGACCGGGTGCAGATAATATCCGGATTGCGCCATGGCCGGACGATCGCTTCACCTATTGGTTTAATGATCAATAACCGGGATTGGGAGAATTGGCAGAACAAGGAAATCGCTCCGGTAACCGCGCCGCGTCCGGGTCATGCCGACCTGGCCGGAGCGTTGAAGTACGGATTTAGCGATATCCGGGATGTCCTAGAGCGCGCCAGCGCCCGTGAAACGGCGGCCCGGGTAGCGGTAGGTGCCATTTGTAAAGAACTGCTGGCGGAATTCCAGATCGCTGTTTTCAGCCGCACGGTGCAGATCGGCCAGGTCAAAGATGCTTCAGTCTGGGAACTGACCGGCAAAGAATGGCAGCTTATAGAGAACTCTTCTGTTCGCTGTCTCAGCAAAAAGGCGGAAGGGGAAATGATCAAATTGATCGACCACGCTAAAAAAGCAGGCGATACCCTGGGCGGTGTGTTAGAGATAGTTGCTGTCGGTGTGCCGGCCGGATTAGGCAGTTACACCCAGTGGGACCTGAAACTTTGCAGCTGTTTGGCACAATCTTTAATGAGCATCCAGGCAATTAAAGCGGTGGAGATAGGCCTGGGAACAAAAGTAGGAGAATTACCGGGCAGCCGTGTTCATGATGCCATTAACTATGATAAAAAAGGGTTTGGCCGCAGCTCAAACCATGCCGGCGGTATCGAAGGCGGCATGAGCAATGGCGAGAATATTGTTTTGCGGATTACCATGAAACCGATCGCGACTCTGTTGAAGCCGTTGTCCAGCGTGGATATCAGATCCAAGAAGCATGTTAAAGCGACAGTCGAGAGGTCGGATGTCTGCGCGGTACCGGCGGTAGGCGTGATAGCCGAGAACGCGGTCGCCTTTGAACTGGCCCGCGCCCTGCAGGGAAAACTGGGCGGCGACAGCCTGACTGAAATGAAACGTAATTTCCATGGATATATGGAACAAATTAAGAGGTTTTAATGAATATAGTGTTAACCGGTTTTATGGCCAGTGGCAAGACGGCAGTCGGGAGGAACCTGGCGAAAAAACTGGGGCTAAAATACCTGGATATAGATGAAAAGATCGAAAAAGATACGGGAATGCCTATTGCCAAAATATTTGAAAAAATGGGTGAACCCGCCTTTCGCGACCTGGAGAGCAAAGCCATCCAGGCTTTTGCCCTGTTGGATAATTACGTCATAGCTACCGGCGGCGGGGCGGTCCTGCGTAAAGAAAACTTGAAGGAGCTGAGGCAACAGGGAAAAATAATCTATCTCGCGGCCACGCCTGAAGCGATACTCAAAAGGGTAGGCGATGCCAAGACCAGGCCCTTGCTTGCCAACGAACAGGATAAATTGGGCCGTATAAAAGAATTGCTGGCCCAGCGTGAACCATTTTACCGGGACTGTGACCAGATGGTGGATACTTCAGGTTTATCCATAGACGAAGTAGTGGCCAGAATAGCCGCTTACATTGAGGGAATATGAAAAGCGTTAAAGTAAATTTAGGTTCCAGAAGCTACCGGATCCTGATCGGCGTCGATCTGGGGGATATCGGTAAGGCGCTTAGAACAGTGTCCTTGTCCGGTAGGATCATGATCGTTACTAATCCCCGGGTGGATAAGTTATACTCCGGTCAAATAGGGCTAAGCCTGAAAGCGGCCGGGTTCGTTGTTTTTAAGACGGTGATATCGGAAGGCGAGAGATTTAAATCACAGGTATCAGCTAACCGGATCTACCAGCAATGCCTGCGCTACGGCTTGGACCGCAACAGTACCATACTGGCGCTGGGTGGCGGAGTTATCGGGGACTTGGCCGGCTTTGCCGCTTCCAGTTACCTGCGCGGGATAAATTTTGTGCAGGTGCCGACCACTTTATTGGCGCAAGTTGATTCCAGCGTAGGCGGTAAAGTGGGCATTAACCTGCCGGGCGGCAAGAACCTGATCGGCGCTTTTTACCAGCCCAAGTTGGTTTATATCGATTTAAAAGTCCTAAAGACCCTGCCGGCCCGGGAATTTGCCAACGGTTTGGCGGAGGTCATTAAGTACGGCATGATCTATGATAAACATTTCTTTGCTTTCCTGGAAAAGAACATGACTAAGATCAAGAACAGGCAGGCCGATATTTTAGAGAAAGTAGTAACCCGCTCCTGCGCTATCAAAGCCCTGGTAGTAACCAAAGACGAGAGGGAAAAAAATCTTAGAGCTATCCTTAATTTCGGCCACACCATCGGCCATGCGCTGGAAGGAGCCGCCGCTTATAAAGGTTTTACCCACGGTGAGGCTGTGGCCGTGGGTATGGTGGGCGCGGCCATAATAGCCAATAATGTAGGATTAGCAGATAGTAATCTGGAGAAGAAATTGAGCAGCCTGCTGGTACGGGCGGGATTGCCGGTAAGCGCGAAAGGCCAGGGCCTGGCGTGGAAAAAGCTTCTGGGATTCATGCAGAAGGATAAAAAAGTGATCAATGAGCGGATACGGTTCATACTGCCGCTGGCTATCGGTAAAGTGACGGTGGAGGACAGCGTGCCCCTCCAGGTAATAAGACAGGCAATAGCAGAATTATCCTAAGGAGCGAACAATGAAGAAAATACTGGTGATCCATGGTCCGAACCTGAATCTGCTGGGCAAAAGGGAACCGGAAGTTTACGGCAAGATCACTTTAAAGAAAATAAATGAGGCTCTGGCCAAGGAAGCGAAAAAGGAAAAAGTGGAAGTTAAATTTTTCCAGTCAGCCCATGAAGGCGAGATCGTAGACGCCATCGGTAAAGCCGGAGACTGGGCCGATGCCATCGTCATTAATCCCGCTGCTTATACCCATACCAGCGTAGCGATAAGAGACGCGCTGCTGGCGATAGACATACCCACGGTGGAAGTGCATTTATCCAATATTTATAAACGCGAGGAATTCCGTCATAAATCCCTGATCGCACCCGCGGCGGCCGGGCAGATATCAGGCTTTGGACTCAACAGCTATATCCTGGGTCTGGACGCGGCGGTCGCGTTACTGAAAAATAAATGATCAATTTAAAGGGTATAGGGCAAGTACGACGGCAGCTTAAAACCAATAGAATTGACGCCCTGCTGGTCACCAAAGCGGAGAACCTGTTCTATCTCTTCGGTTACGGAGAGGAAGGCACCGCAGCGCTGATCTCTAAAAAGGGTTGGCGCATTTTCGCACCGACGCTTAATTTCCCGGAAGTGCGAAAAGTGATTACCGGTTGCCGTCCGTTGACCGCGATAAATATGAGGGAATATATAAAAACCAACGGTTTGTTGCGGATCGGGGTGGAAGCTAACGCCTTGACCTTAAGCGGTTTCCGGACCTGGCGCCGTATCTGCCTCCAGGCTAAACTTACGGAAACAAGTAACCTGGTGGAGGAGGAGCGGCTGGTTAAAACGGCTGCCGAGCTGAGAGTCCTGAGAAAAGCCATAGCTATAACCGACCGGATATATGAACAAGTCAGCGGTATATTGAAACCGGGATTAACGGAACAAGCGCTGGCTGGCAAGATAGATGAGTGGATGAGAAAAGAAGGGGCCGAGCCGGGATTCAAAACGATAGTTGCCAGTGGGTCAGCGGCCGCCAGCCCGCATCATATTACCAGCGCCAAAAAGTTGCGGAACGGTGAGCTGGTAATGATGGATTTCGGGGCCAGGTTCGGGGGGTACCATTCCGACTTGACAAGGACGGTATTTTTGGGTACTATTAATAAGAAATTCTCCCAAAATTACGAGCTGGTCAAAAAGGCGCAAGCGGCGGCCATTAAGCGGATAAAACCGGGAGTTACCGCTAAGAGCATAGACGCCGCGGCGCGCCAGGTCATCGCCCAAGCCGGTGCCGGCAGGTTTTTCACCCATACTACCGGTCACGGCGTTGGGCTGGAAGTCCACGAAGGTCCTCGCCTTAGCACCCAGGAGACAAAAAAACTGGCGGCCGGTATGGTCGTTACCGTTGAACCGGGCGTATATATACCCGGTTGGGGCGGTATACGCATAGAAGATGTAGTACTGGTAACAGAAAATGGCTGCCAAGTGTTGAGCCGATCTAAAAAATAAGGAGTGAACCTAGTTAAATGATAACTGCAGGGGATTTCAGGAACGGATTGGTTTTTAAGTATGACGGTGCACTTTACCGGGTCATAGAATTCCAGCACCATAAACCGGGTAAAGGCCGGGCGTTCATGCGCTCCAAGATCAAGAATGTGAAGACCGGAGGGGTGCTGGAAAGGTCTTTCCGCCCGGATGAGAAGATCGAAGACGTAAGCTTGGACATGCAGAAAATGCAATTTCTCTACAAACAGGGCGATAAATACGCTTTTATGGATCAGGAAACCTACGAGCAGATAGAGATCGGCGATGATCACCTGGGAGAGAACGCCAAGTTCTTAAAAGAAGGTTTGCAGGTCAGCGTGATCAAGTTTTCCGGAGAGATAATCGGCATAGACCTGCCCATAACCATAGAATTGAAGGTCACTTATACTGAGCCGGGCTTGAAAGGGGATACGGTTTCTTCCACTTATAAACCGGCCACGCTGGAAACCGGCGCGACCATACAGGTTCCTTTATTCATCAAGATCGGTGACGATATTATTATAGATACCAGGACCGGAGAATACCAGTCTAGAGCGTAACACGGAGGTTACATGGATCCCAAAGATATCAAGAAGTTTCTGGAGTTGATCGAGGATACCGATATTGTGGAACTTAACTGGGAGAAAGACGGCCAGCATATAGGGTTCCGCAAAAAAGAAGGGGCGGTCAGGACCGTGGTGGTCAGTGAACCAGCGGCCGCGGAGAGCGTTCCGGCCAACGATACTAACGGCAAGATCACGGCGGCCGAAGGTAAAGCGGCGTCCACTAACCACACGCTGAAGTCAATCATGGTCGGGACTTTTTTTACCGCTCCGACACCCGATTCCCCGCCTTATATCCAGGAAGGCTCCAAAGTTAAAAAGGGCCAGAAGATCGCCGTGATCGAAGCCATGAAGATCATGAAGGAAGTGGTCTCCGATATGGATGGGAAGATCATCAAGATCATGGTGGAGAACGGCCATCATGTGGAATACGGGCAGCCGATATTCGTGATCGCGCCTAACGTAGAAAGCTAAAGGAGCATACATGTTTAAAAAAATTCTGATCGCCAACCGCGGAGAGATCGCCTTAAGAATAATCCGCGCCTGCAAGGAAATGGGTATTCGCACGGTAGCGGTCCATTCTGAAGAGGACCGGGAATCGCTGCATGTGAAAGTAGCCGATGAAAGCGTCTGCATCGGTCCCGCCCAGTCATCGGAAAGTTATTTGAACATCCCCAATATAATCAGCGCCGCCGAGATCACCGGAGCGGACGCGGTCCATCCGGGCTACGGTTTCCTGGCGGAGAATTCCTATTTTGCGGAAGTGCTGCAGAGCTGTAATATCAAATTTATCGGGCCGTCCAAGGAAGCCATCCTAAAAATGGGCGACAAGGTCCAGGCCCGCGCCATCATGGACAAAGCCGGAGTGCCGATCATTCCCGGCAGCGTAGGCGTTATCTCCACCGCGGAAGAGGCCGTTAAGCTGGTGCGCAAGATCAAGTATCCGGTCATCGTCAAGGCGGCCGGAGGCGGCGGGGGCAAAGGTATGCGCATCGTGCAGAATGAAGAAGCCCTGAAGAACGCCATCCTGACCGCGCAGAACGAAGCCAAAAGAGCCTTCGGCAACCCGGAAGTATATATCGAGAAGTACGTGGAGGAACCTCGCCACATCGAGTTCCAGATAATGGCTGACGCCCGAGGCGATGTCGTTTACCTGCCGGAAAGGGATTGCTCGATCCAGCGGCGCTACCAGAAATTACTGGAAGAATCCCCCTCGACCGTCATCAGCGATAAGTTACGCAAGAAAATGGGCAAAGCCGCCTGCCGGGCGGCCCGCGCAGTTAAATATGTGACCGTAGGCACGGTGGAATTCCTGGTCGATAAGGACGGGGATTATTTTTTCATGGAAATGAACACGCGCATCCAGGTGGAACATCCGGTCAGCGAGCTGGTAACCGGTATCGACCTGGTCAAGGAACAGATCAGGTTAGCGGCTGGCGAAAGGCTGGACGTGGACCAGGATGAAATAGAAGTAAAAGGGCACGCCATCGAGTGCCGTATCAACGCCGAAGACAGCGACAAGGATTTTATACCGTCTCCCGGCAAGATCACCAAGTTCATCGTTCCCGGCGGACCCGGGATCAGGGTGGATACCCATGTGTACCAAGGGTATACCATACCGCCGTATTACGATTCCATGATCGCCAAGATACTTAGTTACGGACATGACCGGGAGGAAGCCATTATCCGCATGCAGAGAGCTCTCTCCGAATTCGTCATTGAAGGGGTGAAAACAACTATCCCGTTCCACCAGAAGATCCTGGCCAACCAATATTTCAAAAAGGGAGAAGTGTTCACCAATTTTATCCAGAAACGGATTATCGAGGAAACATCCTCTAAACAATAAGGAGCAGCGATGAAACAAAGAATTGCCAATAGTCTGGAGAAGCACGCGGAAGCATTCAAAAAAGTGCAAAGGGACAGCATTCCGGAGATCGAAAAGATCGCTAAAGCCCTGGTGAACTGTTATCGTGAAGGAGGTAAAGCCATTTTTATGGGTAACGGCGGCAGCGCGGCTGACGCCCAGCACCTGGCGACGGAACTGGTCTGCCGTTTGAAGATGGAACGCAAAGCTTTACCGGCCTTGGCCCTGAATACCAATACCAGCACGATTACCGCTCAGGGGAATGATTACGGATATGAAACCGTTTTCTCCCGGCAAGTGGAGGCTTTTACCGACAATAAGGATGTAGTGGTCGGGATCAGTACCAGCGGCAATTCGGAAAATGTCGTAAAAGCTATCTCATTAGCAAACCGCATCGGCGCCCTGACCATTGGCTTTAGCGGTGGTGACGGCGGTAAGCTGGCTAAAATAGCTAAAATTAATTTCATTGCGCCCAGTGACACCACCATGCATATCCAGGAAATGCACATGGTGGCCGGACATATTATTTGCGAGTTAGTTGAAGAGGAACTGGCGAAAAGCAGTTGATAGTTAATAGTTGATCGTTGATAGAAGAGACTAAAAAATATGTTAAAAGCCAAAGATAAAATAATAGAACGAAAGAAACTGGCTAAGTTATTGGCCCGGTTGCGCCGTCAGGGGAAAAGGGTCGTTTTTACTAACGGTTGTTTTGATCTGCTGCACGTGGGACACGTTCGGTACCTGAACGAGGCCAGGCAAAAGGGTGACGTGCTGGTAGTGGCGGTCAACACCGACCGCTCGGTGCGAAAAATAAAAGGCGACAGCCGGCCGATAATTCCCCAGGCCGAACGGGCGGAGATATTAAGCGCGCTGGCCGCCGTGGACTTTGTCACTTATTTTGACGAAGGTACGCCGTTCGAGATCATCAATGAGCTGAAGCCGGGGATTTTGGTAAAAGGAGCGGATTATCGTGCCCGGGATATAGTCGGCAATGATTTTATCAAGCGCACCGGCGGGAAACTTTACCGCATCCCCCTGGCGAGAAACTATTCTACTTCCCGCATCGTTCAGGATGTAGTGGATAAATATGGAACAAAATAACCAGGATATATATCGGGTTTTGGACGCCAATATCAATCGTGCCCGCGAGGGACTGAGGGTTTTGGAAGACGTGGCACGATTTATTCTTAACCATTCGGCGCTGACCCTGACCATACGCCGCAGCCGGCATCGCCTGGATACGGCCGTGCGCGAAAGTTACCCGCAGCTTATTGCCGCCCGGGATACCGGCAGTGATGAAGGGCGCGGTTTTAACGAAGGGAAAAGGAAGGACCTGTCCGGGCTGATTATCGCTAATTTTAAGAGAGTGGAAGAGGCCATGCGGGTGCTGGAAGAATTCTCCAAACTTTTCAGCGAGCGCGCCGGCAAGAAATTCAAGAAGATACGCTTCGAAATTTACGCCGCGGAAAAAGAATTTTCTAAGCAGAAGGAAAAATAGATGACGCAAATGAAAGAGGCTCGGGCCGGGAAAATAACCCCGGAAATGCGGGCTGTAGCCCGGGACGAGCAATTACCCTCTGAATATATCAGGAGCGGTGTAGCCCGGGGACAAATAGCAATTTTGAAAAATATCGCCCGACGGGACAAGGGTGTAAAAGTGATCGGGGTGGGACGCGGTTTGCGCACTAAGGTGAATGCCAATATCGGCACCAGCCCGAACCAGAATTCATTATCCCAGGAGAGAAGAAAGCTGGCCGCGGCCCTCAAAGCTGGAGCGGACGCTATCATGGACCTGTCCACTGGCGGAGACTTGCCGCATATCCGCCGCACGATCCTGGGTGAATGTACGGTACCCTTAGGCACTGTGCCAATGTATGAAGCCATCATCAATACCGCCCGGCAGAAAAAAAGCGTGCTGGACCTGCGGATTGACGATCTTTTCGGGGTGATAGAGGCCCAGGCCGCCGACGGCGTTGATTTTGTCACCGTCCATTGCGGCGTTACCCGGAAAATAACGGAGATATTGAAAAAGAAAAAACGGATCATGGGTATGGTCAGCCGGGGCGGTACTTTTCTGGCGGAATGGATAGTCGGTAATGACCGGGAAAACCCTCTTTATGAATATTACGACCGCCTGCTGGATATAGCCGTTAAATATGACCTGGTGCTGAGTTTGGGTGACGGATTAAGGCCGGGTTGCGGCGCCGACGCTTCCGACCAGGCGCAGTTTGCCGAGCTGGACGTATTAGGTGAATTAACGCGCCGGGCCTGGAAAAGAAATGTCCAGATCATGGTTGAAGGGCCGGGACATGTCCCGCTCAACCAGATAAAAGAAAATATTGTTCGGCAAAAGAAGGTATGCCACCAGGCGCCGTTCTATGTTCTGGGACCATTAGTGACCGATGTGGCTCCGGGTTATGATCATATCACCTGCGCCATCGGCGGGGCGCTGGCGGCCAGCTATGGCGCCGATTTCCTGTGTTACGTTACCCCGGCCGAGCATTTAAGCCTGCCGGACCAGCATGATGTGCATGACGGGGTGATCGCTTCCCGGATCGCCGCGCACGCCGCCGATCTCGTCAAGGACGTCAAGGGCGCCAGACAGTGGGACCGGAAAATGTCCGTGGCGCGCAAAGCGCTGGATTGGCGGGCGCAAGGAAAATTGGCCCTGGACCCGGAAAAATTCCGGGCAGTGCGGAAGAAAAGCAAGCTGCGCAATAATCAAGGCTGCACCATGTGCGGAGAATTTTGCGCCATGAAAGAAATGGATAAATTCATATGACACAGATATCCCGATGGAGATGGTCTCGCGTTATAGTCCTGGCTGGCTTGATGCTGGCCGGGTTGGCCGGCTGCCAGCCGGATAAGAAAATCACGGATACCTATACCCCTAAGGAAATATTGATAGGCGCGGTCCTGCCGCAAAGCGGTCCTTTCGGCGCCGTGGGCCAAAGCGCCCGGCTGGGGATCGATTACGCCGTCGCGGAGATAAACAAGATGGGTGGTATCCGCGGCACGACCATCAGGACCATTATCGTTGATGACCAGGGAGAACCGACCCTGTCGGCCCAGAGAGTTAACGAACTTATCGACCAGGGACACGTCATGGCCATCATCGGCGGCTTGCTGGACAGCACGGCTTTCACAGCCGCTATCCAGTCTAACCGCAAGAAAGTCCTGTTCTTAATTACCGGCGCCGGGGCTACGGGCCTGCCGGAGATCGGTCCCTATGTATTCCGTAACCGGATCAGTTATGCCAGAAATACTACCATGCTTTGTGAATACCTGTTCCAGGCGGAGAACAAACGTAATTTTGCCGTGATTTTCCCTTACGATGATTTTGGCGCTAATATGGCTGAGGTTTTTCAGCGCCGGACCAGGGAGTTGGGCGGCATGCTATTAGCCAAAGAATCCTACGCCGCCGGCAGTTATAATTTTGCCGAAGCTATCGGGATAGTGCGTGAGGCCGGTCCCCAGGCGATATTTGTGCCGTGCTATTCTTCTGAACTCCTGGGTATCGCCCAGTTGGCGTACCAACAGGGTGTTCGGGGTACGCTGGCCGGGATCGAGTCCTGGACCGATGATGGTAAAGTAAGCCGCGGCTTGGAATTCCTGGACGGGGCGGTTTATACCACCAGTTTTTACGTAGACAGTCATGATAATACGGTGAGTTCATTTGTTTCGGGCTATAAGGCTAAATACGGAGCAACGCCCGACCGTATCGCCGCTCATAATGCCGATGCGGTGCGGTTAATAGCGCAATGCCTGTACGCCGGCGGATTCACCACGGAAAGCCTGAAGGAAGAAATGTCCCGCGTTAAGGATTTCCCCGGCATTACCGGTAAAACCAGCTTTAACAACGGCCGCGACGCCGAAAAACAAATATTATTCCTGGGGATCTCCGGCGGTAAGATCCAAAAACTTAAATAAGCTTAAACATAAAAACAACATAAGGAGTGAAGATGGTGAGCGAACATAAAAGACTGAAAAAATGGGTTGATGAGTGCGCCAAGATGTGCCAGCCGGATAAGGTGGTATGGATCGATGGCTCCGAAGAGGAGAAAGCTAAGCTGGAACAGCAGGCCGTTGATACGGGTGAAGTTATCAGGTTGAACCAGGAAATACTGCCGGGATGCCTGTACCATCGCACTGCGCCTAATGACGTGGCCCGTACCGAGGACCTGACTTTTATCTGCACGAGCGTTAAAGATGACGCCGGTCCGACCAATAATTGGATGTCGCCGAAAGACGGATATAGCCGGGCGCGCAAGATCTTCCAGGGAGCCATGCATGGACGCACCATGTACGTGATTCCTTTTTCCATGGGGCCGGTCGGGTCACCTTTCAGCAAGATAGGCGTGGAAGTTACCGACAGCATTTATGTTGTTCTCAATATGCGTATTATGACCAGGATCGGGACCAAGGTGCTGGAACACTTGGGCAAAGACGGTGAATTTACCAAGTGCCTGCACAGCAAAGCGCAGCTGGATATCGCCAAAAGGCTGATCCTGCATTTTCCGGAAGATAACACCATCTGGAGCGTGGGCAGCGGTTACGGCGGCAATGTGCTGTTGGGCAAGAAATGCCTCAGCTTGCGCATTGCCAGCCATATTGCTCACCGGGAATCGTGGCTAGCCGAGCATATGTTGATCATGGGCATCGAAGAACCCAGCGGCCGCATAGAGTATATCGCCGCGGCTTTTCCCAGCGCCTGCGGTAAAACCAACCTGGCGATGCTGATCCCCCCGGAGGGACTGAAGAGCAAAGGTTACAAGATCTGGACCGTGGGCGACGATATCGCCTGGATGCGTGTCGATACCGACGGTTCATTATGGGCGATCAACCCGGAATCCGGTTTCTTCGGCGTAGCTCCGGGGACCAATTCCAAAAGCAATCCCAATATGATTACAGCTATAAAAAAGAACACTATTTATACTAACGTCCTGCTGCGTATGGACGGCACGGTATGGTGGGAAGAAGGAGACGGCCCGTTACCAGATGAAGGAATTGACTGGATGGGTCGGCCGTGGAAACCCGGCCAGAAGGACGAGAAGGGCCAGGTTATTAAAGGAGCCCATGCCAACAGCCGTTTTACCGTACCGGCACTGCAATGCCCATCGATATCTTACCGCCTGGAACAGCATCACGGCGTACCGATCTCAGCTATAGTTTTTGGCGGACGCCGTGCGCACCTGGCGCCGCTGGTTTATGAATCATACAGCTGGCAGCACGGGGTGTACGTGGGTGCGACCATGGCCAGTGAACGCACCGCGGCGCAGTTCGGAAAACAGGGAGAGGTCCGGCGCGATCCGATGGCCATGCTGCCTTTTTGCGGGTATAATATGGCTGATTATTTCGGCCACTGGCTGGCTATGGGTAAGAAGATGGAAAAGAAACCGAAAATATTCAACGTCAACTGGTTCCGCGTGGATGACGACGGTAAATTCATGTGGCCGGGATACGGCGAGAACCTGCGCGTGCTGGAATGGATAATGGCGCGTTGCCGCGGGGAAATAACCGCCCAGGAAACGCCGATCGGCTATGTACCCAATACTAATGACATTGACATGACCGGGATCAAACTGCCGGATAAAACCATGGAGAAATTACTCTCGGTAAAACGGGAAGACTGGCTGGAGGAACTGAAAGGGCATAAGGAATTCTTTGAGCAATTCGGGGATAGGTTGCCCAAGGAGATCTGGCATGAATATGAAAGCCTGAAAACCAGGCTGGAACGGCCTTAATGACCGTTATTTTCCCGGTCGCTGAAATTAAAACCCATAAAGAGTTTTCTTTATGGGTTTTTTTTATTGACAAAAAATCAGTATAGGTAGTATAAGATAGACGAGAACACCCGTGATTGAAATCGATGAGGAGGCGCAGGGTGAAGATCGGTGTGGTCAGTGATTTGCATGGCAGCTTGAAGGCTTTTGAAAAAATAGCTAACCTGTTTAAGACTAAAAATGTTGAATTGATATTAAATGCCGGCGATGTATTCAATTTCGGTCCGCGGAACCCGTTACCTGAGGGTTACGCGCCGGGAGAATTGGCGAAAATGATCAACGCGTTGACCATCCCGATGATCATCGCCCGGGGGAATTGCGATAGCGAGATCGACCAGACGGTGCTGAATGTGCCTATGCTGTCCCCGTACGCTTACGTCTATGCCGGCGGTAAAAAAATACTGGTGAACCACGGGCATAAGCTTTCCGATGAAGAGAAAGAGCAGTTGGCCAAAAGGCTCAATATTGACATTTTCGTAGTCGGCCACACCCATTTGCCTAAGCTGGAGCGCCTGGAAAAGATGATCCTGTTGAATCCCGGCAGTCCGGCGCTGCCCAAGGGCAGCCCGACCGCGGCCACCATGGACATAACTGACACTGAAACCAATATAGAAATATTCAACATCGATACCGGCAATATTGTCATGAGGTGAGACAGGGAGGGTTTTTTGCAGTCGGAAATTGTGTGCATCGGCACCGAACTATTAATGGGCAAGGTTAATACCAATGTGAGCTATTTAAGCGAGAAGCTGGCGAGCATTGGTCTTAATTTTACATATGAGACCACCGTGGGCGATAGCTCTAAGGATATAGCCGAAATACTGAAACAGTCTTTCACCCGCTCAGGGATAATTTTCGTAACCGGGGGGTTGGGACCGACTTTCGATGACCTGACCCGCGAGGTGGTGGCCGGGGTTCTGGAAAAGAAACTGATCTTTAACCGTGAGGCGATGCAGGCGGTCGCCGCTTTTTTCGCCAAACGCGACCTGGAGATGCCCAAAAAGAACGAGGTCCAGGCCCAGATCGTGGAAGGGGCCAGAATCATACCCAACGAGATTGGTACCGCTCCGGGACAGATCATTGAATTGCAGGGGCACCCTGGTTTCAAGGCCGAGACGATAATATTATTGCCGGGTCCGCAGTTTGAAATAGAACTGATGATGAACAAAACCGTCCTGCCGTACCTTAAGGAAAAGTACGGCCGGGGCATAACCAAATTACTGGTCCTGCATGTTTCGGGGATCGGCGAAAGCAAAGTGGACGAGGAGATCAAGGACATCGTCGGCGTGGAAAGAAGGCTGGAGGGCGGCGACTTGCGCTTCGCCCTGGTGGCTCATCCCGGAGTGGTGGATATTGTGATAATCGGGTCAGGTAAGAACGAAATGCTGATCGACAGCTTCATGGCCAAGGCCAAGAACGAATTGAAAGAGAAGCTGGGTAACCATATTTTCGGGGAAAATGATCAGGCCCTGCCTCAAGTGGTGGGACAGTTGCTCGGCAAAAATAAGCAGACCCTGGCGTTGGCGGAGAGTTGCACCGGCGGACTGCTGGGAAAGATGATCACCGATGCTTCGGGTTCTTCGCTGTACTTTAAGGGGGCCCTGGTGGCTTATAATAATTTAATTAAGAGAGATGTGCTGGGAGTAAGCCAGGCCACCCTGGACAAATACGGCGCTGTGAGCGCGGAGTGCGCCCGGGAAATGGCCGTAAATATCCGTAAGCTGTTAAAAAGCAACCTGGGTATCGCTATTACCGGGATAGCCGGTCCGGGTGGCGGAACAGCGGAAAAACCGGTAGGGCTGGTCCATATAGCGTTAAGCGGGGATAAACTGGATCAGGTTTTTACCCAGAACTTTTCCGGGAACCGGCGCGGCATCCGGGAAAAGGCGGCGATGTTCGCCTTGGATAGCCTGCGCCAGGCGTTGCTTGGATAAAAAGTGACAGGAGAATAAAGTGAGCTTCAAACAATGGCTGGAAAATATTTACCTGGATAAAGAAATGAAGAACAAAATTGATTTTTTCCGGAAGATAAACATCTTCAAAGGACTGAGTAATTATGACGTAGGGGTCCTGGTCACAGCCATGTACCGGCGCACCTATGAACCCGGGGAAGTTATCTGCCCGGAGCACGAAATAGGCAAGGCGCTTTTTATTATCATGGACGGGGAAGTGGTAATTTCCCGC
Source organism: Elusimicrobiota bacterium (assembly GCA_003153935.1). Taxonomy (GTDB): domain Bacteria; phylum CAYTYR01; class UBA6262; order UBA6262; family UBA6262; genus Fen-1174. The sequence goes on along the minus strand of PMCA01000031.1, from coordinate 13,884 downwards.
AAGGCGGGCCTGCTCAAGGAAGAAAAAGTTATCACCCGGATGAAAAGCGGTGATTTCTTCGGCGAGATGTCCCTGCTGGAAGAAAAACCACGGTCCGGCACGGCCAAAGCAATGAGCACTTGCGAGATATATATAATCTACAAAGCAAATTTTGACGGCATGATAGAGAAAAACCCCCGTATCGGCGTGAAGGTGATCAGAAATATCGCCGTGGTCATTTCGGCGCGCCTGCGAGGGATCATGGGACAGCTTAGTTAAAAGCAGGGGATGGTGAGGGAATGACGCGCAATAAGTATGTCTGGCTCATGGCGGGTCTATTATTCGTTTTCTGGTTCGCTTACCAAGTGCGGGTGGCGCTCTACCCGTTCCTTATATCCGTGCTTTTGGCTTACCTGTTCAAGCCGCTAGTCAATCATTTCACGGCCCAGGGTTACAAGAAATGGTTGATCATCACGGTCATGTTCTTGATCGGGATCCTGCTGGCGGTGGAACTGGCTGTTTTCCTGGTACCCAGATTAGTCGAAGAAGTTACGATAATGAAGGATACTTTGCCGAGCATAACCGGGCAGGTCAAGGCGTTTTTAGTGAGGATCCAGCCAAGTTTGGAGAAAATATACCCGCCCCTGCGCGCACAAAGCCTGCCTGACCTGGTAGGCAAGAAATTGACGGAGCTGGCGACATCACTGCCGGCACACGTTCCGGCCATGCTGGGGAATTTGTTAGGCTGGCTATACCTGACCGTGCTGATACCGTTCATCACTTTTGCCCTGTTACTGGATGCTGACCGCATGGCCGATTGGATCTTTTCCATCTTCCCCAGCCGGTACACTGAAACGGTTCTTAGTATAATTTCGGAGATCAACCAGGTCATGAGCGGTTTCCTGCAGGGGCATTTAATGCGCATTTTTTGGCTGACCATCATCACCACTTTGGGGTTAATATATTTTGGCGTGAATTTTGCCCTGGTATTCGGGTTACTGACCGGAGTTTTTAATATGGTACCGGTCTTGGGGGCCTGGATAGGTGCCATTCCGCCGATATTGCTGGTCGTGATCAGTGGCAACATGGTGCTGGCAGTAAAACTGGTGATTTTCTTTCTGCTCATCCATGCTTTTGACAACACGGTTCTATCCACATATTATCTGGCTACCAGCGTGAACTTGCATTTTGTCCTGGTACTTTTCGCCATTATGGTAGGAGCGGAACTTTACGGGGTGATGGGAGTTATTCTATCAGTGCCGGTATTCAGCATGATCAAAGTAGTGACCCAGATACTCTATCATGATTACCGTGATAAAATGCGGGTCCAGGAAGGGATAAATTAGTGAGGGTGTTTGTCGGTATCGGGGTAGAAGAGAAAATAAAAAATCGGGTAGCTGAAGCGCAGGCCCAGCTGAAATTAACCTCGGCCGACGTACGCTGGGTGGCTATGGAGAACTTTCACCTGACCCTGCATTTTTGCGGCGAGGTCAGCGAGAAAAAAGTGCAGGATATTATCAAGACCTGCAAAGGTATCGCTAGCGAGTTTACTCCTTTTGTACTGGAGATCAAATACCTGGGCAGTTTCCCGCCCTACGGCGATCCGCGGGTGATCTGGACCGGGGTGGAGAAGGGCCGCGAAGAGGCCATCACCCTGATCGAGGTGACCAAGCGGCACCTGATGATGATAGCCGGTAATACCGAAAAAAAGGACATGGCGCCGCACCTGACCATCGGGCGGATCAAGAGCGATAAGAATATCGGCGTGCTGATCACGCAGTTGCACAAGCTGGCCAACCTGGATTTCGGCGAACAGACCGTGGACCGGTTGCTGGTATTGGAAAGCAGGCTGGGACCGACCGGGCCCACTTACCGGGTTATAGAAGAAATAAAATTAGCGGAGGGAGGTGGAAAGGCCTAAATGACCAAAAACATCCTTAGATTGGTTCTAGGGGTCGTATTTTTAGTAATTCTCCTGCAAGTACAAATGAGTTCGTTCTCGACGGCCGGCACCACGGATTTCAGTAATTTCAATTTTAAGGAGTATCTTAACAAGCCCTGTGTAGCACTGACTTTCGATGACGGTCCGCATCAGATATTTACTCAGGAAATACTGGCCATCCTCAAGGCGGCCGGCGCCAAAGCCACGTTTTTCGTGGTAGGCAAGCAAGTGAAGCTTTTTCCGGATCTGCTCAAGGATATCGCGGCCAGCGGTAATGAAATCGGCAATCATACGTATCATCATCTTAATTTAACCACCCTGAGCCCGCAAGAAGTGCAAGAGGAAATAAAAAGCAATGAAGTGCTGATAAAACAGGTAACCGGTATGGATCCCCGGTACTTCCGTCCACCGGGCGGGCACTATAACGCCAATGTAGTGGATATTGCCAGGGAAGACGGAGAAGATATGGCTTTATGGTCGATTACTTCTAATGATACTGACCGGCCGACAGTAGATTATATTTGCAAACGCGTTTTGCTGAATGTAGAGAACAAGAGCATCATCCTGATGCACAGCGGGGTACAGCAAACGCTGGAAGCATTACCGATCCTGATCAGGGAATTGAAAAAGAAAGGTTTCAGTTTAGTGACCTTATCGGAGCTTGATGAAGGCGGTCCTAAATCTTGACCAGAATAATGGGACTGGATCTGGGAAGCAAGACCATAGGCGTGGCCATTACTGACCCGCTTAACATGATGGCCCAGCCGCTGGAGACCATTCACCGGACCAGCCTGGTGAAGGACCTGGAGCGCCTGAAAACCATAATTTGCGAATACGATATCGGGGAAATTGTCCTCGGTAATCCGATAAATATGAGCGGAACTAGTAGCGAAAATTCCAAATCCGTGTTATTATTTAAAGACAAGTTAACAGCAGAGATAAATTTGCCCGTGGTTAGCTGGGATGAGCGTTTAAGCACCCAGGCTATGCAACGCATGCTCATTGATGCCGATGTGAGCCGGCAAAAGCGGAAAAAGGTTATCGATAAGTTAGCCGCTGTTTTTATTTTGCAGGGTTATTTGGACTATAAAAAAATGGGGCGGAAATGAATAAAAGAAAACTATTACTGAACCTGACTTTACTGTTTTTGCTGGTGTTCCTGGTCGGCAGCGTTTACCAGAGGCCTTTCAACGAACGCATCATCATCATCGAGCAGGGTATGAATACCAAGGAGATAGCCTATCTGCTTAAGGAAGACCAGCTTATCAGTTCTCCTTACCTGTTCATGGCCTACGCCGCGTTAAAGGATGACGCCGGAAAGCTCCGTCCCGGCTGTTACGACCTGAATACCAACATGGGTTGGGGCGGTATGCTTGAAAAAATAAGCCGGGGTGATACCTACGGGGTAAAAGTGACCATACCCGAAGGTTTTAACAGCTGGCAAATAGCCAATCTGCTGGCCAACAGACGGTTGGTCAATAAGAACGTTTTCCTGCGCCTGGTACGGGAAAAGGACCTGGAAGGTTATCTCTATCCGGCCACCTACGCGGTCGTGCCCGGTGCCCGGGCGGAAGAAATAGTGCAGATGATGGTGGAGAAGTTCAATAACGTATTCGGCGATGACTTACTGAAGCGTAGCCAGAAGTTAAATATGACCCAGCGTCAGGTGCTGACCCTGGCCTCGCTCATCGAGCGCGAAGCCAAGCTGGAAGGGGAAAAGCCGGAGATTTCGGCTGTCTTCCATAACCGCCTGCAGAAAAAATGGCTGTTGGAATCATGCGCCACCGTTCAATACGCCTTAGGAAAGAACAAACAGACCTTGAGCTACAATGACCTGAAGATCAGGTCGCCTTATAATACCTACATCCATCCCGGTTTACCGCCGGGGCCTATCTGCAACCCCAGCAGCAGTTCCATCAAGGCCGCTTTATACCCGGCCTCCTCCGATAAACTGTTCTTTATCGCTGAGGGAGACGGGACCCATAAATTCTCCAAGTATTATCGCGAACACCTGCAGGAAAAATCAAGATTACATAAGAAAAGTTAATAGCTTTTACGGCGGAAAACGTCGGTTTTGAGGGAAGAGACGCGGTCTAAAAAGAGGACACCGTCCAAGTGGTCGATTTCGTGCTGTAAAACCACTGCTTCAAACCCCACAGCAATTATCTTGGTCGGTATTTCTTCGCTGTCGATGGCCTCTACCGTGATCTCCTGGTAGCGTTTGACGTTACCGGTGTAATCAGGCAGGCTCAAGCAGCCTTCGCGCATGACCTGTTCTCCGGCGGTGTGGGTAATCACCGGATTTATCAGTACCAGCGGGCCGTGGTTCTTGCAGGGTTTCCGGCTGCGGGAGCAGTCGATAGCGATGACCCGGTACAAAACCCCGATCTGCGACGCGGCCAGGCCCACGCAGTAGGGATGTGCCTGCAAAGTATCCTGCAGGTCTTTGATAAGGACAGGCAAAGTGGGAAGCTCGCTTGCGATAGGCTCACAAGTGGATTTTAAGAGAGGATTGGGATACTGGATAATACTGATTATAGACATATTTAAAGTTGATAACTCTCGATCGGTTTAAGATTAACATCTATTGACAGTTCCTGGGCCAGGTCGGCCAGCTCCCTGGTTATCTTGGCCAGGTTAACGGCTTTGGGAACATCGACTTCCAGCATCATAATGTAGACCGGGTTTAGTTTGGGATGGGCGATCTTTGTTTGCACATCAGTAATATTTATCTTGTTAGCAGCCAGGAATTTGGCTATCTGGAAAACGATACCGGGTTTGTCGGAACCGTAGACGGAGAGCATGTGGGGGATGACATTGACCGTAGTCTCTTCCTTTAATTCTGCCGCGCTTAATACACGCAAGGTAATAGAAAGTCCTAGCTTTTTTCTCAGCGGTTGCAGTTTCTTGTCCAGGGCTTCCGGTGAGGTTTTGGTGGACAACTGCACCATCAGTATCATGGCGAAATCATTGCCCAAGCGGGTCATGCTGGAATCCTCGATGTTACAGCCGGTCTCATACAGGACTTTGGAAACTCCGGCCACGATCCCCGGCCGGTCCTTGCCGATAGCCGTCAGTATAATTATTTTTTTCATAGGTCACCTTTAAGTTAGTATTTTGTTGCGTAGAAAACATTATAGAAATATCCGTATTCATTGTCAATATAATTATCTTGAAAAAGAGAAGAAGTTGTAGTATAGTTAAAGTGACATGATACCCGCACCTAATCCATTTACCCCTAAGACCGGCTGGGAGCCCAAAGTTATCGTCGGGCGGGATTCCGAGCTGGAATTTTTTTCCCGCAAGCTCTATGAAGCGAGAAGGGGCCGCTGCGACCACTTCGTCATCCTCGGCGACTGGGGCATGGGCAAGACCTCGCTGCTGAGACGCTTCAAGGATATCGCCCAGGGACTGAATATTTTCACCTCCCTGGTCAGCGTCAACGAATTCCACAAGAAAAACACCGACCATGACGGCATCAAATACCTGATAGAACAGATACCCCGCAAATTCCCTGTAGAGATATCCGAACTCAAGAATTTCACCAAACTGATGCACGCCCTGGATGTCAAGATCCTGGGGCGCGGGCTGAATTTCTCCAAAAAAGTGGAGGGTATCCATCCCCAGACTTTGCTGACCGATATACTGCTGGCCTTATGGCAAGACATCAAGTCGGAGAGCGAAGCCGGGGTGATCCTGCTGGATGACGTGCAGAATTTCCTGCCCATCAGCGGCATCTTTACCATTCTTAAAAATGTCCTGACCGACGAGCAGATAGTAAAAGAGACCAAGTTCCTGTTCGTGCTGGCCAGCATACCTTCCGGCTGGGAGAAATTCCAGGCCAAGAACCATCCCATCGGCCGTTATTTTTCACCACGCCTGACCCTGCAAAAGCTCAATAAAACCGATATGAAAAAGATGATCCAGACCACCCTGGATGAAACCGGCGTTATCTTTGAAGATGAAGTGATCAAGCGGGTCATCAGCCATACCGAAGGCAACCCCTATGAGTTACAGCAGGTCTGCGCCACTTTATACGATAAACAGATAGGCGGCAAGGTCAGTCTGATCAAGAAAATCAGTGAAATGACCCAGATAGACGATTTTTAGTTTCCTATTGAAAAATAAGCAAAAATACTGATTACAGGGCATTCAAAACCCTGTAATTTTTTATTGCTTATAGGGTCGATTTATGATAAACTTATAAAATATGCGAATACTAGATGAATTGAACCAGGATACGCTCAATGAAGTGGTAGCTGCTCTATTGAACCAAGGCGGTGATTTTGCCGAAGTTTTTGTGGAAAAAAGCACCCTGCAAAGCGTTTCCTGCGAAGAAAATAAGATAGAGTCCATCGCCAGCGGCGTGGACCTGGGCCTCGGTTTGAGATTGATCCGGGGTGAAGAAACTTACTACGCCTCGATTAACTCCATCGCTAAGAGTGAAATAATGGAGCTGGCACGGAAGCTGAGCCAGGTGCGGTCTAAAGCTCCCGGGGAAAGCGTCCGGTGGCAGATGACGGCCAGTACCAGCCAGGTCGTCCACGAGATCAAGCGGGATCCCGGCACGGTGGATTTCGCTGAGAAAATAGACCTGGTAAATAAGGTAAATAGCGCTGCCTGGAAAAAAGACGGCCGGATCTGCCAGGTTGAGGTTAGCTACGCTGATAAGACCAAAGAGATACTGCTGGCTAATTCCCTGGGATATTTCGGCAGGGAGAGAAGGATATATTCGGTCCTGGTCCTGAACGTTATCGCCCAAAGCGGCACTTTGATACAGACCGGGCGTGAAGTGCTGGGAGGGTTGGCGGGTTTTGAATTATTTAACGGACCGGCAGTGGACAAAGTGACGGACGAGGCCACCAAACGGGCACTGGCGATGCTGTCAGCCAAGAGCGCGCCCAGCGGTAAAATGGCCGTGGTTCTGGACAGCACTGCCGGCGGCACGATGATCCATGAGGCCATCGGGCACAGCCTGGAAGCCGATGCCGTACAGAAAGGCATCTCGCCCGTTTATGATGGCAAGATCGGGGAGAAGATAGCATCACCGCTGATCAGCGTGGTGGATGACGCCACCTTGCCGAACCGGCGCGGGTCCTTTGCCTTTGACGACGAGGGCACGCCCAGCCAGAGGACCATGCTGGTGGAAAAGGGCATCCTGAGAAATTATCTTTATGACTTAATGACCGCCAGGAAAGACGGCAAGAAATCTACTGGCAACGGCCGCCGGGAATCATATCATTTTAAGCCGATACCGCGCATGACCAATACCATGATCGTTCCCGGTGAACATGAACCGGCGCTGATAATAAAATCGGTATCTAAGGGACTGTATGTCAAGAAAATGGGCGGCGGGCAGGTTAATACGGCGACCGGAGATTTTGTATTTGAGGTCACCGAAGCTTATGAGATTAACAATGGCGATATCGGCCATCCGGTACGCGGAGCGATACTCACCGGTAACGGACCGGCGGTCTTAAGATCGATAGATATGGTCGGCAAAGATATCGGCTTTGAGATAGGCACCTGCGGCAAAGACGGCCAGCATGTGCCGGTTAGCGACGGGCAACCGACCTTGAGGATACCGGAAATAGTCGTAGGAGGAACGGAGTAAAATGGAGATAGGTATATCGACTGGACTTTTTTATAAACATGAAATATCCGAGCTGCTGCCTTTGATAAAAAAGGCCGGCTTCGATGTAGTGGAGATCTGGGACGGCGGCAAAGAATGGGGCGCCGCGACCCATTTTGATCATCACAACGCTAAACAAGTCAAAGCGCTGCAGGACGCATTGTGGAATAACCAGGTACGGGGTTTGACCCTGCATGGACCTTTTGGCACGAATTGTGATATATCGGTTCCTGATGATAAAGCCCGGAAAAAAGCCATTGAAGAAATGATCCTGGCAGTAGAAACAGCAGCCAAGGTAGGGGCGAAAATAGTTATTACCCATCCTGGTAACATACTGACTAATGGCCAGGACGGCGCTGAAAAGGATCGTCGTATCGCTACCAGCATCGAAAGCCTGAAGATCATCAGCGAAACCGCCCGCAAGAAAAATGTCCGCTTAGCGGTAGAGAACATGCTGGGCGGCATGGTGGCCGGGGAAGCCTGGCAGCTGGAGAAGATAGTCGGGGCCCTGGATAAGGATGTGGTGGGGGTGTGCATTGACGTTTCCCATGCTTCGCTCTGCAAAGAGCTGGATAAATTAATTAAAACTTTTAATACCCGGATTATTGCCGTGCATATCAGCGACAACCATGGCAAGATGGACGACCATCTTATCCCGGGCGAAGGTATGCTGGATTTTGTCAAGATCGCCAAGAAATTAAAAGAGGTCCAGTTTAACGGCGTCTTCCTGCAGGAAATACTGGGTGAGGCTGTTAATCGCAAACCTGAGGAAGTCCTGAAAGTTTCAAGGCAGATGGCACAAAAGATATTGAAACAGGCAGGAGTTTAATAATGACAACCTCGAAAATCATCCTGCACCTGGACAGTGAGCTGTCCTGGCGCGGCGGGGAACAACAACTGCTATACTTGCTGAACGGATTACGGAAAGCCGGTATTATCTCCTCCTTGGCTTGTCCGCCCGATTCCGCGCTGTGCGCGCGGGCGCAACAGGAAGGACTGACTCTCTTCCCCGTACCCATCAAAGGTGAATGGGATCTTACTGCGGCCCTGCAGGTCAGGAGACTGATAAAGAACCTGAAAGCCGATATCCTGCATTGCCATTCCAGCCACGCGCACGCTATCGGCTGGCTGGCCACCTGGGGTATGAAAAACTGCCGGTTGGTAGTGACCCGGCGGGTAGACTTCCATATGGGCAAGAATCCCCTGAGCAAGATAAAATACAACAATAAAGTTGACCGGATCATTGCCGTCAGCGATGGCGTTAAAAAGGTTTTGGTTGAGGATGGCCTGGATCCGGCCCGTATCGCGGTTGTCCATGACGGCACGGAAACGGGAAACTTCGCCTGCCGGGATAAGGCCACCAATTTATACCAGGCATTAGTATTAAATCCGGAACAGCCGGTTATCGGCAATGTTGCCGCGCTGGCGCCGCATAAGCACCAGCAAAATCTGCTGGAGGCGGCTAAGATAGTACTGCAGGATTTCCCCCAGGCGCAGTTCCTGATCGTGGGTGAAGGAAAACTGGACCAGGAGCTGAAACAGTTGGCCAGGAAATTGGGCATTATGAAAAATGTGGTTTTTGCCGGGTTCCGGGAAGATGTGCCGCAGATATTGACCATACTGGACATATTCGCGGTTTCTTCATACCTGGAAGGTTTGGGGTCAAGCACTCTAGAGGCGATGGTGGCAGGATTGCCGATAGTCGCCACTAATACCGGCGGTATTCCGGAGATAGTGCAGAACGGCGTCAACGGCCTGCTGGTGCCGACACGGAACGCGCCGGCGCTGGCGAAAGCTATAAGCGGATTGCTGGAGAAGCCGGAGCTGAGGAAAAAGATGGGGCAGGCGAGTCTGGATATAGTCCAGAATTTCAGTACTGATAAAATGATACAGGGAAACATCGCAGTATATAGCAACTTAGCGGATCGTGTTTCGGATTGATTTCTTGGACATTATACTTTTCGAAATAAGCGTCAAGAGCCTTGGTTCGAAAAGTAAATGTCTCGGCGAAATCAACCACTCAACACGCCGCTTATATCCTGCGGGGGTGGCGCAGGGTCTCCTGGACCCGCGCAAGAGGTTCTATGCAGACCATTGGCGTTTACATTATCACCAAGAATGAAGAAGAGAATATCGGCGCGTGCCTGGAGAGCGTGAAGTGGGCCGAAGAGATAGTCCTGGTGGATGACTTCTCCAGCGACCGCACCATTGCCATCGCCAAAGAATATAACTGCCAGATCATCCAGTCTGAATGGCGCGGCTATGGCAAACAAAAACAATTCGCTTTGGAAAACCTGCATACTGACTGGGCCCTGAATATAGACGCCGATGAGAGAGTTACCACGGAGTTGGCCACGGAGATCCGCTACGTGACCGAGAGGGGTAAGTTAGGCGTTAACGGCTACGAGATACCGTTCATATTTTACTTCCTCAAGCACCGCATGCGTTACGGTGGCTGCGGCGGAGAAAAACATTTACGGCTCTTCCGCCGGAACCAGGCCAAGTATGACCAGACCAAGGTGCATGAAAACATGTCCGTAGATGGTGAGATAGGCCTGTTGAAGAACCCTATCATTCACCATAGCTATAAGAATATGGAAGATTACCTGAATAAATTTGAGATATATACTTCCCTGGCCGCGGATCTGATGTATGAACGGGGCAAGAGACCCAATATTCTCAATTTCCTGGCCTTCCCCTGGGAGTTCTTCCGCCGGTATATATTATTCCTAGGGTTTCTGGATGGCCAGGCTGGCTTAATTTACGCCTGGAATTCATCGTTATATGTCCTGGTCAAATATAAAAAATTATGGTTAAAGTATCACCCGACGAAAAAGTAAACAGGAGTTTAAGATTTTCCTGGTGGGATGGAACGTTCGCCAGCGTCATGCAGGGCGTTTATGATAACTACCTGGCGCCTTTTGCCATCTTCCTGCACGCTACCGCTCCCCAGCTGGCTCTACTGACCAGCTTACCCAACCTGGTAGGCAGCCTGCTCCAGGTTAAAGCGCCCGATATCGCAGAGAGGAAAGGCGCGCGGGTACCGATAATTACGTTCTTTGTTTTCCTGCAGGCCTGTACGTGGGGTGCGGTTATCATGGTGCCATTCCTGGCCCGGAACGACAGCGTCAGTCTGCTGATCGTGTTCGTTATCGCGCTGGCTTCCTTCGGCATATTTGCCAACAGCCCCTGGAGCAGCCTGATGAGCGACCTGGTCCCGGCCCATATACGCGGTAATTACTTTTCCTGGCGTAACCGCTCCCTGGGATTGATTGGCCTGGGCGCCAGCTTTATCGCCGGGATGGTTTTGTACCTGTTCAAAACCAAGCTCTGGCTCGGGTTTACCGTTATCTTGTCCCTGGCCATGGTTTGCCGCTTCGCTTCCTGGTGGTGTTTGCGACAGATGTATGAGCCGCGGCTGGCGATCGAGGAAGAAGATTATTTTTCCTTTTGGATGTTCATCCGCCGCTGGCGGCAGAGTAATTTCGTTAAATTTGTGGTTTTTGTTGCTGGTATCAACTTCGGCACCTATATAGCGGGACCGTTTTTTGCGCTGTACATGCTGCGGAACCTGGGCATGAACTATTTATCCTATACCCTGGTGATCATCACTTCGCCGCTGGTGATGCTGCTGATGATGAAGGCCTGGGGACAGCAGGCGGATATAGTAGGGAACGTGAAGGTCCTGCGCCTGACCAGCATTTTTATACCCTTTGTGCCGGTGGTTTGGCTGTTCAGCCACAGCCTCTGGTACTTATTAGTGATACAGGTATTTGGCGGCTTTTTCTGGGCGGGGTTCAATCTGTGTTCGATCAATTTCATCTATGACGCGGTCAGCCCTGAGAAGCGCACCCGTTGCATCAGTTATTTTAATGTGATCAATGGTTTCGGCATGTTCGCCGGCGCGCTATTGGGCGGCTATCTCATCAAGATAGTGCCGGCCTATTTCGGCTACCAAGTCCTGACCATCTTCCTGCTGTCGGGTATCGTCCGGGCCCTGATCGCCATTGTCATGGCGCCGCGCATACATGAAGTAAGGCAAGTTAAGTCCATTACCTCCAGTGAATTATTCTATAGCGTCATTTTAGGAAGGAAAGATTAGTGACAGTATATTCGCATTCCCGTTTGTCAGCTTATGAGAACTGCCCGTTCAAGTTCAAGCTCCGTTACCTGGACAAGATCAAGCGTGAAGAGGCGGAGAGCATCGAAGCCTTTGTCGGCAAACGCGTCCATGAAGTACTGGAGAAGTTGTACCAGGAGAGCTTGCTTACCAAAACTAACACTCTCGGGGATCTGCTGAGCAGCTATGACCGGCTGTGGAAAGAGAACTGGAACGATAACATCACCATCGTTCGCCGCAAATATAACCGCGAGCATTACTATCAGTTCGGTAAGAAATGCTTGGAGAATTATTTTAATCATTATCAGCCGTTCAACCAGTCCGTGACCGTAGGCATTGAAACCAAGGTGAATTTCGATCTGGATGACGCAGGTAAATACAAGATCACCGGTTTCATTGATCGCATTGCCCATGTCAACGGCGTTTATGAGGCCCATGATTATAAGAGCGGTTCCTCCTTGCCGGCGCAAAAATATCTGGACAATGACCGGCAACTGGCTTTCTACCAGATCGCTATCCAGAAAATGTGGCCGGAAGTCAAAGAGGTGAAGCTGATCTGGCATTACCTGGCTTTTGATATGGAAATGGTCTCTTCCCGGAAACCGGAGCAGCTGGAAAACCTGAAAAAGCAGACCATCGGACTTATCGACCAGATAGAAAGCGCCCGGGAGTTCCCGGCAGTGGAGAGCGGTTTATGCAACTGGTGCGAATATCCCGACCTCTGTCCTAAACGGAAACATTTCTTCATCGTGGAAAACCTGGAGACCAACAGTTATTTCCAGGATAAAGGCGTGGAACTGGTGAATAAATACGCGCAGTTATCCGTGGAAAAAGAAAAAGTCGAAGAAAAGATTAACGTGCTTAAGGAACAAATAGTGCAATACGCCAAAAATGAGGCGTTGGAGATAATTAAAGGCAATAACCATAAAGTGCGGGTCAAGACCGGGACCCGGATAAAATTCCCGGCCAAGGATACCCTGGAACGGGCGGCTCTGGATAACCTGCTGATGGCGGCAGGCAAATGGCCAGAGACGGCAGATCTCAACACCGCCAGTCTGAACAAGCTCTGCCAGCAGAGTAATTGGGAAAAGGAACTTATAGCCAAGGTCAGGGAATTCGCCACTGAAGAAAGAACTTCCAGCGTGTACCTGTCGGAACTTGACGAATACGAAGAGGAGTAGGTGTTAATTTGGCGAGGAGGAGAACAGTGAAAATATTATTAATACTAGCGGGGTTGATTTTTCTAGGAGCTAGCGCCCGCTGGAACTGGTGGCGACCTTCCAAAAAAGGCGTAGCCATCCTGATGTATCACAAGATCGGCCAGCCGCCGGAAAACTCCAAATTAAGTAACCTCTGGGTCACTCCGGATAAGTTCGACCGGCAGATGCGCTATCTCAAAGAGCACAATATCCCGGTAATAAGCTTTGGCGAATATTACCAGATGCTGCAAACTAAAACTGTTCCGGATAAGGCCGTGATCCTGACCTTTGACGACGGTTATGAGGATAATTATACCGAGGCCTTTCCTGTGCTGAAAAAGTACGGCTTAAGGGCCTGTTTTTTTATTGTTTCCGACACTATCGGCATAATTAATAAATGGCATAATCCGGCTACTGAGCCGCACCAGAAAATGCTGAGCCTGGATCAGATCAAAGAAATGCGGCAAACGGGCATGGAGTTTGGTTCGCACACTTTGAGTCATCTTAACCTCAACGACCTGAATATTGATGACGCCAGTATCCAGATCACTAAAAGCAAAGTAGTATTGGAACAGGCCTTCGGCAATAAAGTGGATATTTTCGCCTACCCATACGGCGCGGGAGCTTACAACCCCGCGATTAAGCAGCTGGTCAAGCCGGCCGGGTATATCCTGGCGGTAGGCATCAGGCAGGCCATCAACGTGCGCGGCCATGAAGATTATTTCGCCCTGAAACGCATCACTGTTAGAGGCGATGAGAATATGTATGATTACTATTTACAGATAAGAGGCGGAAGGAACAGACTTTAGAAAAGAAAGTTTTAAGTTATAAGTTATAAGTTTTGAATTAATGAGAAGAGAAATATTATAATATCTACCTAAACTCAAAACTCAACATTCAAAACTCAAAACTGCATTTATGGTTGCTAATACACCTTCACCGGTCTCCTGTCCCTGTTCAGGACAAGGCCAAGTACCTTTTCCGCGGGGATCAGCTCAAGGGCCCTCTTGAC
>PMCA01000018.1 GCA_003153935.1 Elusimicrobiota bacterium | reverse complement strand
CGCAGGGCTTTGCGGTAACCTTCGGGCTGGACCATGCCGAAATTGCGCTCCAGGTTCTCTTTGGTATTGCGGCCCTTCTGCTGTCCTATCACCAGGACTGGGATACTCTCAAACAGGGCCATACCGCAGACCAGGGCCTGGTCATCGGCAAATTTGCGGTCACCATGCAATTCGCAAAAATTGGTCGTTAATAATTTCACATAGTCCAATATGTAAGGGCGCTGCGGATGACGCGCCAGCTGTACTTTCTGCCAGGAATTCAGGTTGGCGTAGATCTTCTTTTTCAGCGACTCGGATTTCTCTTCGAGCTTACCCAGTTTCCCGGACAGGCTGAGCTCGCCGGAGGCGATCAGGTTTTTTACCTTAATGATCTCCCGTTCCACTTCGAAGATGGGCCGCTCAAAATCAAGGATATTGTCTAAAGCCATTAGAAGGTCCCCGTATAATCAAAACGCAGAATTCTTTCATATTTTGCTCCGCGGTTGCCTATATTCCGGAAATCGAACTCTATGCCCAAGTCCCTGGTGATCTGGAATTTGGCGCCGGCGNNTGCAGCGGTTATCGTCATTTACATTCAGGTTACGAATGCGGTCATATTCGACAAAAACGCTGGCTTGCTCTTCAAAAGTGTAGCTGAGACCGCCAAAGCCATAGGGATGATCGCGGTTATTACCACCCAGATGCAGCTGCAGGCCGGGCAGTATCAGCTCCTTGGTCATAACCACGTAAAAGCCCCTGGGCTCCTTGAAATAATAATTCTCCCCCTGCCCGTCATAGCCTACGGCCAAAGCCGGCAGTAGTTGCCCGCCGGGATAGAGCCGGATCTTAAGCAAGGGCTTGACATCGTGCCCTTTGGGATCCACCGTTCCCGTAGCGTTATCAACATCCAAATACGCACCCAGTTCAAAGATCTTCACACTGATCAATAGCCTGGTTAACAGGTTGCCGGCGCCGTAAGTACGCAGGTTAATATTATATGATCCTGACTCGAAAATATCCGCGGTCGGGACGTCCACTAATTCATTGAGGTTTTGCGCGCGCAGGGTAAAAGGAATGGCCAAGAGCAGTAAAAACATAAGAAGTGTTTTTTTCATGTTTTCCTCGTCTCCCTATAACTTATTTTTGATCTCTTCCTGGGCCAAACTTATAAATTCAGCTAGAGCCATTATTTTTTGTTCCTGGCTATTGCGCCGTCTCAGCGCCACGGTGCCGTTCTCTTTTTCCTTGTCGCCTATCACCAGCATGTAAGGGATCTTTTGTAATTGCGCTTCCCGGATCTTTAAGCCCAATTTCTCGTTACGAGCGTCCAATTCCGCCCTGATGCCGATATTTTTCAGTTCAGCCAGGACCTTACGCGCGTATTCTTCCTGGCTATCGGTGATATTCAAGATCTTGGCCTGCACCGGAGAGATCCAAACAGGGAACGCGCCCTTATAATGCTCGATCAGCACACCGAAGAACCTTTCCAGTGAACCCATCAGGGCCCGGTGGATCATGACCGGCTGTACTGTCTTGCTCTCTTCGTTGACATATTCCACCTTGAACGCTTCCGGCAAGTTGAAATCAACCTGGATGGTTGAGCACTGCCAGGAACGATTCAGGCAATCTTTTATTTTTATGTCTATTTTGGGACCGTAAAATACTCCCTCACCCGGATCTATCTGGTAAGCCAGTCCTACCTGCTCGAGAGCTTTCTTCAAAGCGTCGGTAGCCTTTTCCCAATGCTCCAGCTCACCCGCGTATTTTTCCGGACGGGTGCTGACGTAAACTTCGTATTCCTTAAAACCAAAAGTCTGCAAAACGAAAAGGACGAATTTGATAACGCTGACTATCTCCGCTTCCAACTGGTCCAGGCGGCAAAAGATATGAGCGTCATCCTGGGTGAAGCCGCGCACCCTCATAAGGCCGTGCAGGACTCCGCTGCGCTCGTAGCGGTAAACAGTGCCCAGTTCGGCGTAGCGGATAGGTAATTCGCGGTAGCTGTGCAGGTGGGTTTTATAGACCATGATGTGGAACGGGCAGTTCATCGGCTTAATCATGTAGTCCTGGCCGTCTACATCCATGGGCGAATACATATTCTCGCGATAAAAATTCCAGTGGCCGCTGGTCTTCCACAGGTCCAGCAGTCCGATATGAGGAGAGTTCAATAATTGGTAGTCGTTCTTTAAATGTTCATCTTTCCAGAAATCCTCGATGATCTTGCGGATCAAGGCGCCTTTGGGATGCCAGAATATCAAACCCGGTCCTGTCTCTTCATGAACGCTGAACAGGTCCAGTTCCTTGCCCAGCTTGCGATGGTCCCGGGCCTTGGCCTCTTCCAGCAGGGCCAAGTGCTTATCCAGTTCCTCTTTGGTGAAGAAAATGGTGCCGTAGATACGCTGCAGGCTCTCCCTTTTTTCATCTCCGCGCCAGTAGGCTCCGGCAATGCTCAATAGTTTATAATGCTTCAGCGAGCCGCTAAAGCCGACATGCGGCCCCTTGCAAAGGTCCACAAAATCCCCCTGCTTATAAAAGGACATGTTCGCGTCCGGCAGGTCGTTGATCAGCTCGACTTTATATTTTTCGCCTTTTTCCTGGAAATATTTGATGGCTTCGTCACGGGGTTTTTCATAATGCTCGAATTTGAGGTTTTGTTTGACGATCTCTTTCATTTTCTGGGATATTTTTTCGAGGTCTTCCGGGGTGAACGGTTCTTTTTTATCGAAGTCGTAGTAGAAACCATCGGCGATAGCGGGGCCGATAGCCAGTTTCACATCGGGATACAGTTCTTTGACCGCCTGGGCCATGATGTGTGAAGCGGAATGTCTTAAAGCTTGCAGGTTATCTTCATTCTTTTCCATATTCTATTGTTTACCTCTTCCACAAGGTCATTGCGAGTGTAACGAAGCCTGCCTACCGACAGGCAGGCAATCTCATGAAGTAAATATGGGCAGTACAGGACTCGAACCTGTGACCCCTTCCATGTCAAGGAAGTACTCTAACCAGACTGAGCTAACTGCCCAAAACTCTTACAAGATAATGAGGTGCGGGGCGGATTTGAACCGCCGAATAACAGTTTTGCAGACTGCTCCCTTAGCCACTTGGGTACCGCACCATCGCTCCTACAGAAATATTTTTATGCCAACTAAAATCGAACTTATATCATAGAATATATCGTCTGAATCCCATTGCTGCTTATTGGACATTTCATAATTTTGATAACTATATCCTAAAGTAAGAGCAATGTTATCGGTAAGCAGATAACCCATTCCTCCAAATACTTCAAATGAATGGCCATTATATGTGTCTGTATAGTATGAAGTTTCAAAAGAATCAGAATATTTGAATTTAAATTTTTCGCGTTCAATAAGGTAAGCAACCCCGATGAAAGGGCAAAACCGATCTTTGACGCTTTGTAATTCTTTAAATCTACCTGCGAAGAAATATTGAAGCTGAACACCATATCCCTTTCTTTCAGATTCAATAAACTTCCTTTTATAAAGGTCCCCGTTATCTCCAAATTCAGTCTTTGCGTAGGCAACTTTCAACCCGCCGGTAAAATTCCTGGTAATGAAAAAATTTTCAGAAACAGTATACCTTGTGGGATTAACATCTTCAGCTTCATAATCTTTACTTGCGTTCAAAAACTGAGAGTACGAGACATCTATATCCAGTAAAGGCTTTTTAGAAGTATCATCTGCCTCTTCCGCGTAAGCTTGCGCCTTAATAACAAGAATCAACGCCGCTATGAAAATGATTCTTCGCCAGGAAGTTTTTCTTCTCATTATAATCGCTTTCACTGTAAAAAGGCCCCAGATAAAAAATGGAGCGGGAGACGGGGTNNCGACATCAACCTTGGCAAGGTTGCACTCTACCAACTGAGTTACTCCCGCTTGTGCGTTTATCTTATAATTATACTATAATTGTTACTTTTTTTCAAGCATTATATGCTCTAAAACCGGTAATTAATTTGATAGCCCGGGCACAGGTTATTCCGAGAATCCGTCAACAAGGCCAGGTTATAGGAAATGGTCTTGTTCTCGCTGTAATCCACCAGCTTCGGTCCTTCATAAAACGCGATAGCCAAACCCGCCAGGGACCCGCCGAGGTAACCCCAAGCCATCCCCTTCGGCACCCGTTTCCATTCTTTATCACTGGAATATTGCAGGGCACCGATAATACCACCCACCACCAAACCCAGGTTTCCGCCTAAATGCATATCCCGGAGCACTATCGCGCCGTAGCCTTTTTTACCTTTAGAAGCATCGGAAAAACCCAGAGCTAAACCACCAACCATACCACCTAAAGCCCCATAAGCGGTGTCATAGCCGATTTTATTCGCATCACTCCCACCTAAGTAGGCTAAATAACCTATACTGACTCCCAGCAGAGCTCCTTCAGTAAGTCCGTCCCACCCGTAATTGATTATAGATGGCGTACCCTCAGGAGGCGCGCCAAAGAACCCGCTTTCGGCATAACTTGTTGTCGTAAAAACCATCATGATTAACACAAATGGCAAAACTATTTTCTTCATAACATCCTCTTCTATCTTGGTAAATTATGCGAGGAGAGGGACTTGAACCCTCACGGGGTTACCCATACGCCCCTCAAACGTACGCGTCTGCCAGTTCCGCCATCCTCGCAAATAACTTTATCGCAAATCTATTATTACTTTTTAATTGGAGCAGACTGGCTCGCTGCCGACGCAGGAGCAGCAGGTGCTGCGGCCGGTTGGGCTGGCGCTGTTTGCACCGGGGCAGCCGTATTGGTCGCCATCGGTGCCGCCGGAGTAGCCGGAGCACTCTGGCTTGACATAGGCGCAGTGGCTCTAACTACGCTGGATGATCCTTGTCTGGAGGCTACGATATAGAGCAAGATGGAAGTTATCAGGAACACCACCGCGGATATGGTGGTGAGCTTCTTCAGCGTAGTGTCCCCACCGCCACCGAAGATCACATCCTGCGATCCCCCGCCAAATAAACCGGATAACCCACCGCCTTTGCCGGCTTGCAACAAAACGATCACAATCAGCCAGATGCAGACAACGATATGTAACAATACTAGAAAAACAAACATTTTTTGCTCCTATCTATTAATCTATTTATCTTTTAAAGCGGCAATACCCGGGAGGACTTTCCCTTCCAGGAATTCCAGGCTGGCTCCGCCGCCGGTGGAAATATGCGAGATCTTGCTGGTAACGCCGGCTTTGGCTACAGCGGCTACTGAATCACCGCCGCCGATAATGGTGATAGCGCCTTGCTTGGTCGCCGCCGCCAGGTCATTGGCTATAGCCAGTGTCCCTGTGGCAAATTCATCTATCTCAAACACGCCCATCGGGCCATTCCAAACGATGGTCTTGCCTCTCTTGATCGCCTCGCCAAAAAGCGCAATGGTCTTTGGGCCGATATCCACGCCGATCATACCGGCAGGTATGCTCTCCCCTACAATCTGGGTCTTAGCTCCTGCTTCCACTTTATCAGCGACCAGGTGATCTATTGGCAGCAGGAACGTAACTTTCTTTTCCTTGGCTTTGGCCAATACTTCCTTGGCCATATCCAGCCGGTCATCTTCCACCAGTGAATTGCCAACGCTTATACCCTGGGCCTTCAAAAAAGTGTAGGTCATGGCTCCGCCGATCAACAGCGTATCAACTTTGCCTAACAGGTTAGATATCACATCAATCTTACCGCTAATCTTAGCGCCGCCCAGGATGGCCACGAACGGCCGGTCCGGATTCTCCAAGGCTTTGCCCAGGTAATCGATCTCTTTCTTTAACAGGAAACCCGCATAAGACGGTAAGTACTTGGTAACACCTTCAGTGGAGGCATGCGCCCGGTGCACTGTGCCAAAAGCGTCCTGCACGAACACTTCCGCCAGGGAAGCAAGCTCTTTGGCGAAATTCGGGTCATTCTTTTCCTCTTCCGGATGGAAGCGCAGGTTCTCCAATAATAATATTTCCTTAGGTTGCAGAGCCGCAGCCATCTTCGCTGTCTCCGCGCCAATACAATCGGGAGCCATCAGGACCTTGGTCTTTAATAATTCAGCCAGGTGCTGGGCACATGGCTTCAGGCTCATTTCCGGTACGGGTTTACCTTTTGGCCGGCCCAGGTGCGCGCAAAGGATGATCCGGCAATTCTTGTCCAACAGGTATTTTATCGTTGGCAAGGTTTCCCGGATGCGGGTATCATCGGTTATATGTTGCTGCTTATCCAGCGGCACGTTGAAATCCACCCGCACCAGTACCTTCTTATTATTAAGGTCGACGTCGGTTATGCTTAGTTTCGCCATCATTTCCTCCGTGATCTCAGTTATTTCTTGTTAATCATGAGGTCCACCAGGTCAATTACCCGGTTTGAATAACCCCATTCATTGTCATACCAGGAAACCACTTTCACCATGTTCCCGATAGTTTTTGTGCAGAGGGAGTCGATGATACTGGATTTGGGATTGCCCAGGAAATCCTTGGAAACCAGGGGCTCGTCGCAATATTCGAGATATTTGCTCATCGAACCGGTGGCGGCCTTTTTCAAAGCGGCATTCACCTCATCCGCGGTCACTTCTTTACCAACTTCCAGTACCACGTCAACTACGGAAACATCGGGGGTCGGGACGCGCATGGAATATCCGTCCAATTTACCCTTAAGTTCTGGTATGACTAAACCGATAGCCTTGGCCGCTCCGGTAGAAGTCGGAATCATGCTAATGGCTCCGGCCCGCGCCCTTCTCAGGTCCTTATGTGGGAAATCCAAAATGGGCTGGTCATTGGTATAGGAATGGATGGTGGTCATGAAACCTTTATTTACGCCAAAAGCATCCCTGATAACTTTGACTGCCGGCGCCAGGCAATTGGTGGTGCAGCTGGCATTAGAAACTATATTATGTTTGGCTGGGTCATATTTGTCGTCATTGACTCCCATGACTATGGTAATGTCCTCATTCTTGGCCGGCGCGGAGATGACTACTTTCCTGGCTCCAGCAGCTATGTGCGCATTGGCTCCGGGTTTACCCTTGGCCGGATCGCCAATAGCATCGGTGAACCTGCCGGTTGACTCAATGGCAATTTCTACTCCCATAGCTTTCCAGGGCAGCTTGGAAGGATCCTTCTCGGCCAAGACCTTTATCTCTTTGCCGTTGATCACGATCGCCCCTTCTTTGGCTTCTACCGTGCCGGGGAAAATACCGAACGTGGAATCGTACTTGAATAAATGAGCCAGGGTTTTTGAATCCGTCAGGTCATTTACCGCGACAAACTCCAGGTTCTTATTGGCTAAACCTGCTTTTAACACCAGCCGTCCAATACGGCCAAAACCATTAATACCAATTTTTACTGTCATACCTGTTACCTCCCGTTTTTTTTAGTTTTTTAAGAATGTTTATTATGTCATAAACAGTCAAAAAAGTCAAATAATTTTTATTAGCCGGGATATTATCCGTGAGCCAGAACCAATCCATGGACTTCTTCTGCCCCCGACTGCTTAAGGACCCTGGCGCATTCATTAATGGTGGTTCCTGTGGTGGATATATCATCTATTACCAGCACCCTTTTCCCGGCCAGGTCATACTTGGGGTTTACCCGGAAAGCTCCGCGCAGGTTTACTCCCCTCTCCTGCCGGGTCAGCTGGTATTGGGGCCTGGTTTCCCTGGATCTGACCAACCCTCCCGCCAGTTCCGGTATCCCAGTTTTTTCCGCCAGATGAAGGCAGAGCACCTGCGCCTGGTTATATTGCCTTTTCCGCCACTGCTTGCGGTATAAGGGCACCGGGATAAGGTAATCAAAATCCGCCCAGTCAAAGTGCTTACGGTAGGCTTCTACCATTAATTCGCCTAACTCTCGGCCCAGGCAACTCCGGTCATTATATTTGAGGACGCGAACACTCTCCCGCAATACGCCCTGGTAGATACCGGCCGCCCGAACGCTGTCAAAATAGATCCGGTCATTCTGCCGGCATTCCAGGCACACCGTTGGTTCTATCTGCAAGGGTTTGCCGCAGCGCAGGCAATACTGGTCGGTAATTTTGATTATTTTACCTCTGCAGGCTGGACAGATCCGGCAGGCGGCGGTCAGGGATAGCTCCTGTTCGCAGATCTCGCACTTTAGCGGATAGACAAGATTCAGAAGGATGTTCCAGAGTTTAGTCATGATCGCGGCTTACTGAGTATGGCAGTTCGTTAGAACCTGATCAGCAGCTTAAAAACCCCTCCATAAGTGTAGTAATCATTGATGTCCAGCACCTGGTTCTTGACCAGGCTCCCGTTCAAGCCAAAAGTTACCACGAAGTTGTAACTGACGTTGTAATCCATATTCACTTCGGCGCTATAGGTATTATTATTCTTGTCCGCCAGGTTGCTCCGCTGGATGATGGTTTTGACCTGGGAATTAAAGTGGATCAGGTTTTTCAGCTGGAACACTTTCTTAATGAACGGTAACTTAAGGCCATGGGGAAATTCCAGGTCCTTGTCAACTTTAATGGCCGGCGTACGGGAGTAATCCAGCAGAGTCACTATGCCAAAACGGTCCAGGTCCAGCTGTTTGCGGTCGTCGTAACTAAAGACCCAGATATAATTGTTGGCGGTGCGGAAATTGACCTGGATACCTTTGGCCGAGGAGCGGAAAGTGCGCATTAACACGCTATCCTGGTCCACCTGTTTCAGGCGGGAGTCATCGGTGTTCAGGATCAAAGTATAATAGCGGAACAGTTTCCCGCGCCATTTGGTGCTCCAGTCCTTCTCCCGGGAGAAGGAAATATTGGACTGGTTGATGTCTTTCAGGGCGTAATTGACGATCAGCTGGCTGGCTTCCAGGAACAGGGACAGCTTGGGGAAATTTTCCAGTTCGCTGATAGTCACCTGCAGGTCCGGCCAGACCTTGGTATAGGAATCAAACGGCGTGCCGGTGGTACTTCTATGCTCGTCGATCTTGCTGTACCGGGTAGTAGTATCAATAGTTTTGAAAGGACGCCAGCCGCCCTGCAGGTTCAGGAATTCCAAAGGCAACCAGCGCGCCGTAGTTTCAAAAGTTAATTGTTGATTAGTGGATTTCAGGTTATCCAGGTTCAAGCGGTTGCGCACCCAGAGTTTGTTCATGCTGTTAAAGTCGGAATTCAGGTTCTCGTAAATATCGCCTTCATCGATCTTATAGCGGTTATTGAAATTCAGGGAATTGACCGGCTTCCAGCTGGTCAGGTCCACCAGGCGCAGCAGATACCCTACCTCGGTGGTCGAGGAACGGTTCACGTTCTTGCTGGAAGCGTCCACGGAATAGGTTTCACTGGTATTCACCTGGTACCTGAAAGTCGGGTGTATCCACCGGTAAAGATCCGGTTGCAGGGATACGTCAACGGTCTGGGAATCAAATTTATTGCGTTTGAAAATGTCCCCGCTGTATAGATCTTTGGTTTCCGCCGTGCGGCGGCGCCGGTAGGTCGGCATGAAATTCAAGCGATTAGCGTATTTCGGGGTGGTCCCTAATTGGAACTGGTAAGTCGGGCTAAACTGCCAATCATCAGTCTCATTTACCAGGTCTTCAAATCCGGCGTTCACTTTCAGGCTGGGGTCATAAGATATATATTCCTGAATGCGGTTGTAATAACTGTTAAAGGTATCAGGTATCAGCAGGTCCAGCGGTTTCCAGAACAGGTATTTAGAGGCGCCATGCGCCTTCTCTATCGCCGGTATCGGCGGTTTGACATTATAGGAGACCCGGGTGCCGTAAGTGAAGGTCTTGTCTATCTTCTGCTGCAAGTTGGAATCTATATTATTGCGGTTAAAGCTCAAACCTACCTGCGGTACGTTCTCCTTGGTCAGGGTCGTGCCCACGTTCAGGTTATCACTGATAACTATACCTTCCGATTGGGTTGACAACGTGGTGCGGAAACTGGTCGGAGTGGTAGTCGTGGTCTTGTTCCAGCTGAAATTGACCGGCAGGATACTTAATTTTGTGATCGTGGAACTAATATCACGCGCGGTCGTGCTCTGGTTTATTTTGGGGACTCCCACCATGGTAAAATCATTATCCATATCGCGATACTTGCCGCTCACCGTGCCCCAATCCGTATAGGCGGTATCCAAGGTAAATTTGGATGCCCTGCCGATCTCGACCACGGGATCGGTCAGGTGGATCTCGTCCACCCAGATCTCGCCGCTGGAACCATTGCCGATCAGGCCCAGCCGTATATTCAGGATATTTTCCAGGCTGGGAGTGCCGACCACGGAGGTGAACCCGTTAGGCAGGTCGATGCTAACTAATTGCCAGCCGGTCCAGTTGATCGGCTGGCGGTATTCAAAATAATTATTGGTATCGTCGGCGCCAACCCGGATGTAGAATGTTTCCCCGTTATTGTCGCCAAAAACAAAAAAGCGCAATTTCCGGTGCTTGGAATAATCCTCTGATTTAGTCAGTTGCCGCCGGGTGGAAGCGTCTGAATCGGTACCCAGGCTGGTATATTTCAAAACCAGGGCTTTGTTCTGGCTCAGGTCCTTATTAACCGATTCTTTATAAAGCCACTGGTAGTCGCCGTTATCTTTCAGTGATACATCTCCGTTATCTTCATTGCTTTTGACGCTGACCTCCATAGTACCGGTTCCGGTAATAACTGGCGGATCGTAACGGTTGCCGACTATCTCCATATTGGCCAACCTGACCGTACCTGTGGTACTGGCGCCCTTACGCATCCAGATGCGCATTTCCTTGATGTTTTGCCAATTTACCAGGTTGGCAGAATTGATATCGAGGGGTAAAATAACCTGCCGCCAGCCCTGCCAATTTACCTTGATCGGGTAGTTACTGGAAGTAGTCAGGTTGGGAACCACTTCCGCCGTACTTAAAATCCCGTCGCCATCAAGGTCCTCGCTGTCCAGCCGGCCGTTACCGGCGCCAATCTTAGTGATACTTCCATCCGGGTTCACGAAATCCCAGCCGGTGTCCTCACCCACGTCCAATACGCCGTTGCCGTTAAGGTCCTCGGTCTTGGGAGAACCCTTGGGCCAAACTACGTGGCCGTTAACGATCACATCGTGGTCAAAACCGCCAGCGCCATCCGCGTCTTCATTTATCCGGCCCAGATCGATATGCAGTTCCTCACCCTGCCCGCTACCGAAAATATACATTTTAATCGAATTATGCTTGCTCAAGTCAATCCCGCCCGGGGCAATTACATAAGCCAGGGAAACCCAGGAACCAAGGTCGGGTAATCCGTAATGCAGGTCCAAAACCTGCTCCCGCCCTGTATCCGAAGAATTAGGATTAATGGTTTTAACATCTTCGTCGCCGTTCAGCCAATCTAAAGTGCCGCGGGACGCGCGCGGCTGATTAAGGCTGCCCAGCTGCCAGATATTCCGGTCAGTGGAAATAGTTTCTGAAATTTCCGACCCTTCCATATCGTCAATCATGGTTTTGCCGAAAGTATCGGGGCTGTACCGGCTCTGGGCGACCTCCGCGCCCAGGTCCATTTTCAGGCCATCCAGATTCAGGTTCCAGAAACGTCTCGGTCGCAGTTTCAATTTGGAATCGGCTTCCACCACCAGCACGCTCTCGGGAGTGGAACGCACATCAGGGATATTACCCGGCGGGGTGGCCCAGTTGTACAAAGTGGTCGATCCCAGGGTAAAGTTATTGCCATATTCGTACTCCGCCCGGGCACCGACTATCGTTTGCTCGAACTGGCCGCCAAAGGGCTGGTATTCATAGCTCACTTCAATATCGGTATTGTCAGTTATGATGGCATCCTTCAGGAAAGTCAGCAAGCCAATCTCATAATCAATAAAATAATCTTCATCCCGGGTTAGCTGGCGCCCATCCACCTTGACTGTTTCACTGCCAATGACCAGGTTGGGCCTTAAATTGTAGGTTTTAACGCTATGACGGTATTCCACGTAAATGATAAAATGGTGGTTAGGTATATTAGCGTACACATCCGAGTACGGCGGGTCGAAAGGCGTATCAGCCGTGAACTGGATGGTCCCGAAATCATAATCTACGGTAAAAGGGAAAGAGCTGAGATTTAGTTCGTTACGATTCAGGTCCATAATCTTGACCAGGAATAGATTAGGGTCATTGACTATCTTGGTGCTGCCCAGACTGTAGAAATTCTTCATTTCCCTGGTTATGGATGTTTCAAATTCATCCTTGACTATTTTCCGGCGTCCGTCGTCGGCCGAAAGTTTGGTGCCATTGGGCCGCCGGTAGTCCACGGCGATAACCATATTCTGGGTGATGTTCTTGTTAAAAGTAATGATACCGGTGCGAAAATCCAGAGTGTAATCGATACCCGGGTACTGCAGGTCAAAATACCCGGCATACTGATTGCCGTTTATATCTTCCACCGTCATCAGGGTCGCATTGTTATTATCGGTGCCGATCTTATTATCTATATATACTTCCGCACTGCCCGTAGCGATAGGCAGATCGGTAGCCGCTTTACCCGGGTCAGGAAATATCTTATAATATTTACGCCGGACATACTGGGTATCGAAGACTTCCCGCTTTTCAAAGGTAGTTGAGCCCTTGAAGTTCTTCGTCTCCGTGACCCCTTTGGTCCGGCTGCCGATGGCCATTACCCGCAACCGGTTATTCTCGGTCTGTACCGGCATGGTGTCGATCCTGCCGCCGAACAATTTCTTATTGTAAGCGACAAATTCCGTCTGGGGTAGTGACAGGTCGATGTCGCCGAAAGCGGCCTCCTGCACCACCTCATCCGGGTCGCCCTTATACATAACGGATATCGCCCGCTTATCGTCCTTGGTGTCGTCATAATCGATATCCACATGGATCTTGGGCCCCACCTTACCCTTGATCTTCACCTGCAATTCCTGTTGCATATCCAAACCGTTCGTTAATCCGACCGGAGTGCCGGTTATGGTGGTAAGATCCGGATGCTTGAACTTGATCCGGCCGTATTTCATATTGATGGATTTACGTCCGGAGATGTTCAGTTTGGATTCGTAGGGAAGATTGAATTCAATCCCCTCCGCCGGAGGCGCCGCGACCAGCCTGGCGCGTTCCTGCTGTTCCATCAGGGACACCCAATGCCGGCGGTCAAAACCCATGGGCTTTTCACCTGCGAGCAAGCGCAGTGACTTTGGCTCTTGTTGGGTCGCCAAAGTAGATGTACTTAACTGCAGCTGGTAGTCTGGGGCGCTTGGGGATAATTTCTGCCGGTTATTTACAGGGGTAACGAGGGTAGGTTTTTCATTCCGGGGAGATAGTTGGGCCAGGATAAAATCGGCCAGGCCCAGGGCGCAACCGCCTATTATTAAAGACGCTATAATTAGCTTCCTCAAGCTCTCTCCGTAATCAAAGCATAAAATGGATGGGTATTAGGGTAAATATACCGCATAATTGATTTTTTTTCAATAGAATATTAGGGCAAAATAGTATATAATAAATTCATGCGGATATTGACCAAATATATTCTTAAAGAGACCCTGGCCTCCTTCGCGCTGGCGATTTTCCTGTTCACTTTCATTTTGTTGATGGACCGGATTTTTGATATGATCAATATGGTCATCAACAAAGGTGTGGGCTTTTTGACCATCGCCCGCCTGTTATCATACACATTGCCTTTTACCCTGACCCTTAGCTTGCCGATGGCTACCCTGCTGGCCATACTGCTCAGCCTGGGGCGCCTGAACCAGGATAACGAGATCACCGCCATAAAAGCCAGCGGAGTGTCCACCCTGCGCCTGATGTCCCCCCTGCTGGCCATCTGCGTGCTCTTTTCACTGCTCGGCCTGTATTTTAACGACCAAATAGTTCCCGCCTCCAATCACCGGTTCAAGAATCTCTACTCGGAGATAATATTTAAGCAACCGGTGCTGAAACTGGAGGAACACACCTTCATTGAGATCAAGGATACCAGGTTATATTTCGACCAGATAAATAAAGATGATTCTACTTTTAAGGGAGTGATCATCTATAAGAACGAAAAGGACCAGCTCCCCCTGATGATAACCGCCGAAGACGGCAATTTCTATTCCGATCCCAAACAGGGCCTGATCCTGCAGCTGCGCAACGGCAGCCGCAACCTGGTGGATAAAGACAATTTCTATAAGTATAACCGGATAAATTTCGAAACCTACCGGATGGTGATAAATTTACAGGATAACCTGCCCAATAACGCCATTAATTACAAGAGCCTTAAAGAAATGAATAAGCATGAGTTGCGGAACGAGATCACCCGCTTGCGCAACAGCAAGATCAACGCCAATACCATACTGGTGGAATATCATATGCGCTCGGCCATACCCTACGCCTGCCTGGCTTTTGGCCTGATCGGCATTCCCCTCGGATTGCGGCCCAAACAGACCGCCCGCAGCCTGGGTTTCGGCCTGAGCCTGGCGCTTATCTTTGTTTATTATATTTTACTGATCTCGGGCATAACCCTGGGCGAACGCGGGTTTGTCCAGCCGGCGCTGGCCGTCTGGATACCTAACCTGCTGATCGGCGGGCTGGGCTTTTTCTTCTCCTTCAAAACCATTAAAGGAAAATTATGAAGATCATCGACCGCTACATTTTAAAAGAATATGGACAGTCTTTCTTTTTCGCACTGGGTTGTTTCGCGCTAGTGGTGTTGATCTCGCAATTCTTCGACAAGGTCGACACTTTCCTGAACTATAAAACGCCTATCGCCAAGATCATGATCTATCTGGTTTACCGCCTGCCCTTTTGGGTAGTGCAGGTGATGCCGGTAGCTACCCTGCTGGCTACCCTGTTCACCTTAAGCAACTTTCAAAGAAATAACGAGCTAACCGCATTGAAAGCTTCGGGAGTAAGCCTCTACCGGGTCATCGCCCCTTTGCTGGTTTTTGGACTCCTGGTCAGCCTGTTCACCTTCACTTTCAACGAGCAGCTGGCGTCACCACTGGCCTATAAGGCCAAACTCTTTGAAAAGAACAAGATCCGGCACGAAGAGGGCCTGGATTACCTCAAACGCGATAATGTCATCCTTTTTGGCGAGGACCGGCGCATCTACAACATCCGCTTTTATGACGGGGAACGTAATATCATGCAGGATGTTTTGATCGATGAATTAGACCAGCACAAAGCCCTGATACGACAACTGATAGCGCGTAAGGGTACCTGGCAGGACCAGCGCTGGGTATTCACCGACGGACTGAGCAGGGAGTTTGACGAACGAGGTAATATAACCAAGGAAGAAAAGTTCAGCCAGCTGGAACGGGTCTTTCCTGAAGTTCCCGCCGATTTTCTGCGGGAAGCCAAGAGATCGGATGAGATGAACTATAGTGAATTGAAACAATACATAAATCGGCTGCGCAAGAGCGGCATCCCGGCTAACAAGGAGCAGGTGGAACTGGGCCTGAAATTCGCTTATCCTATGGCCAATGTGATAATAATGCTGTTGGGTATACCCTTCGCTCTTATGAGTAAACAAGCCGGTAAAATAATGAACTTCGGTTCGGGTATGGTTATTGCCTTCGCCTTTTGGGGGATGATCGAGGTGGGACACGCTTTAGGTGAAAACAAGGTGCTGACGCCGCTGCTGGCGGCCTGGTTCTCTAACCTGTTATTTGGTGCGGCCGCAGTCTGGCTGTTGGTAAAAAAGGTCCGCAAATAGTTATTTTATAACTGCTATTTTCCCTGCCTGCTGTTGATTACCCGCCTGGAAAAAGTAAATATACACTCCGCTGGCCACCTGGCTGCCGCTATTGTTTTTACCATCCCAGGAAAACTCGTAAACAGCTTTATTGCTGGCTATGGACCCGGTAATAATTTCGTCCGCCCGGGCTTCCCTGACCAGCTCACCGGCCACATTGAATATCTTTAACGAAATCTCCCCCGCATCCAGGACCTGGGTCAGGATCAATTTGATCTTAGTCCGGCCGCCCGGCGCCGGGTTAGGAGCATTATAAGTACTGGTGATGCTCAAGGCCTTATTAAAAATAGCCTGGTAGAAATTCATGACCATCAAGTCACCCGCCCCGGTTCCCATGTTTAACAGGCTGAAAGTAGCTGGTTTCCCGTTATAACCGTCACTTAACGAACTGCTAAGGCTGGTAACATCCTTAGTGCCCGGGAACGGATCACCGGCCTGGTTCAAAGCGTTATTATTGTCAGCTTCCATCAGTCTTACCGCCCGGTGCGGCACCTTAGGCTCAGAATTAACCAAATTCAGTTCCAGCGCTGTTCCCGTATTGCCGTCGGAATCAGTGGTCGCGTAGGACAACATAGCATCATCTATGTGCCAGATCAGGAGTCCCGCTCCCGGCAGGTAGCGGTCAAAATTCTGCTGCTGCCTGTTCTCCACCAGGAAATACTCGCTTACCGGGTCAGCGGCGTTCATAACCGGTATCTTAAAAATACTGGAACTGCCTGAAGTAGCCACTTGGATATTGGTTTCCTGGTCGGTCAGTTCATTAGGGGTCACCCAACCCAGGCGCACTTTACCCCAGGCGCTTATATGTCCCGGTATGGAGCCATCGTGTGTCGGACCCAGCCATGATCCTCCATCCATTAGATCCCAATCGCCCACTACCGCCCGGCCGCCATAATACAGAGTGTTGTAAAGGTCGGGCAACCCCAGGTCATGGGCAAATTCGTGGCAAAATATTCCCACTTCGGAATACTCGCTCAACATGGTATAATTTTTTATGTGGACGCCATCGTTGGTAAGATAACCATCCGGGTCCAAGACCCCGCCGCTGGAATAAGTGAAATCACCGCTGTGCGACCAGATATCATTAGTATTTCCCGAATTTTCCTGTCCATACCCGGCATGGACGATTATCAGATGATCCACAAAACCATCCCCATTGGTGTCATATTGCGAGAAGTCAATATCGTTGTCGGCTTTTTGTATCGCCTCCACCACCAGCCGGGAGATGGACCCGGTCGCGTTATCGATCCCGCCAAAATCCCCTCCGTACCAGGCCATGGTATGATCGCTCTCGTACCAATTAGCGCCGGTAGTACCGGTTAAATTTAAATGATTATCGCTGTTTTCCTTATAGTAGTCTTCCATACTGCCATAACCCAGACCTTTGCTGAAGAGCATGTTGTCGAAAAACGCCTTGGTATGGCTGGCGGCCCGCTTTACATCGGTGAATTCTATCAGGAGGACGATAATTTTAGCGGTGCCGGTGGTGATGACGCTTTGCCTGACGCTTTCCGCAGGCAACATGGGCACAGGTATACGGGGTTTAGTAACCAGCGATTGCATCTCGGGGGACAGCGGTCCGGTGTCGTAGATCAGGGGATTAGGCGGAGCGGCAATAACAGTTGATTGTTGATAGTTGATAGTTAGGAACAAAAACAGAAAGAAGAACGAAAGTCTTTTCAAGAATATCTCCACTATTCGATCTCAGCTGAATAAAGTAAAGGCCGCCCCGATTAAAATCGGGACGGCCCCAAATTAAATTAGCTCATTAGAATCCGATGGAAGCGCTAATAGCATGGTTCCATTCGACGATCTGTCCGGCGTATCTGCCCAGCTCATCGCCGTAGAAGGCGTAATCCAGCTTAACCAGCCAGAGGTTCAGCCCTACGCCGAAAGAGGGATAACCGGAGTTAAAACCGCCGCGTAAAGACAGCATTTTTGTCTGGTATTCCCCGCCGGCATGCACTTTCTTAAAGAAAGATGCACCGGTCAGTTTTTCCGTAGAGCTGGTGATATCGTTCAGGTCCAGGGCGAACACGAAATGACGGGTCAACGGCAGGAACTTATTCTTCCAGTAATAAAAATTCTGCGGCCGGTAAGCGACGCCGACATTAACTCTCGGCGCGATCACATTCTCGACCGCGGGCTTGGCAATGACTTTATCATTACGGTCAACGTTAAATCCCATACCAAAGAAATGCGCCTTATCGGTCGTATTAGGATTTATGGCGTCGTATTTAATGACCGTACCGCCAAAATCGGATACCATTAAACCAAAGTTAAGATATTCATTATACTGGTACAGCGAGCTGATGTCCAGTCCATGCCCACCGCCGAACTGGGGCGCCGGGGAGAAATTATCAAACTCCAATACCGATTTCCTTAATTCCTCTATCTTGCCCCGGTTGATAAATTTGAAAGTTCCGGCCAGGGATAACGAACCCGGCAGGTCAAAAGGGATCTTCTCCATTTTAACGGCGACGGGGATGAGCGTGGCAGAATCAATACTTCCGGTCGTATCTACCGACGGCACCAGCAGGCTCGAGTTCAGCCGAACATTGACATCATAAACATCGAACAGGCCAAAGCCCCAGGTCAGCTTAAGGTTATTGGTCAGTCCCATCGGGCTGGAAATAAAATTAGGGTTCAGTATGCTACCGGAAACATGTACCCGCAGTTTGGAGATATTGTCCTGAATATCATTAATGAGGCTGGTGCGGGTTGCGTTGTCTTGGGTGTCGAAGTTTTTCAACTGGTCATTATGGTCTTTTATCCATTTATACATTTCGAATGTGTCGTTGGAAACGATGACCGGGATATTGGCTATGTTCACCTGCCACTTGGGTATCTGGGTCAAACCAGCCGCGTTATAGAAGAAAGCGTTCTGGTCATCGGCAATAGCGGTAAAAGCTCCACCCATGCCCAGCGGCCTGATACCCCTGATCATTACTGGCGTTTCGTTCGCCCACACTAAAACCGGAAGGATAAAAATGAGCGTTAAACATAATAACAAAGCTTTTCTGATATTTTTCATTATTATCCCCCTTATATTAATGAGGCATGCGGATGCCAAAGGATCTTCGGACTGATAGATGGATCAAGGTTAGGATTCACATTTGTATCAATCTGGGTCTTTATGCTGGCCTTCAGGTCATTAATATTGGTGCGCAAATTTGAGATAGACGAATCAGAGGAAGAATTGACCTTAAGGATCGCCCGCTCCAGATAATTTACCGCACCTAGGGTAGACGTAGTACCGAATTCGTCATCCAAGCCCGCTTGGACCTGGTCACGCAGAGTAGTTTGTTTAGCTATAGTTAAGGTGTTGGCATTGGGTAGAACTACCGTATAATCGCTGTTTACCTTAACCAGGTCCCCGGTTCCGCCGGGTACACCATCACCGTTATCGTCAAGTATACGGCAAATCGACCTGACCGTCATGAAAAAGGCCAGGTTGATATTAACATCGGCATCGTCTGCCGGTATCTGTCCGTCTCCGTTGCCGTCGGCGATCTGTTGCAGTACCGGCACCACGGCTTTGGCTGTGTTATAGAGTTTGGTCAGGTCCAAAGTCGCTGGCAACAGGTCGGATACACTGGTGACATTCTTGGTAAATAATTTACCCAGTTCATAACCTCTTACAGTAGAGGTACCGCTGGATTGCGCTTCCTTGATGACCGAGGCGATCAGGTCGGCTAAGCTTAAACCGCCCAGACCCACTAAGGATTGCGCTTTGCCGTATAGTGCCAGGGAATTATTAGGATTGCCATCCAGAATCTTGTTGTAATAAGTTAAGGCGTCGCTGAAGTCCTTGCTGCTTAAAGCTGCCTGCCCATCGGACAAAAGCGCATCGGTACTGGTATCCGACCCGCCTTTATGAGCCCAGCGGAAAATATTAGTGGATTTGCTGCATCCGGCTAAGCCAAAAGCCACTAGCATAATAAGAAATACCGCAATCAGTTTTCTCTTACTAAGCATCGTCCCCTCCCTTTTCCTAAAATTATATTCCACTTCTCTCTATATCACATAAACCCGGTCTTTGTAAACCGGTTTTTTGCCTTTTAAGTTCCCATTTCCCAGCTGGCCAGGTACTTTTTCTGTTCCTCGGTAAGCTTGTCGATGGTTATGCCCATTCCTTTAAGCTTTAACGCGGCGATATTTGAGTCAATATCCTGAGGAACGGAATATACCTGTTTCTTCAGGGTTTTGGCCACCTTCAGCATGTACTCGGCGGACAGGGCCTGGTTGGCAAAGCTCATATCCATCACTCCCGCCGGGTGTCCTTCCGCCGCGGCCAGGTTGATCAAACGGCCCTCGCCCAGCAGGTAGATCTTCCTACCGCCCGACAAAGTATACTCTTCTACGAATTCCCTGGTTATTCTCTTCTTGCGGCTGATCTTTTCCAGGGCCTGGATATCGATCTCTACGTTAAAGTGCCCGGAGTTGCAGACAATGACCCCGTCTTTCATTTTCAGGAAATGCTCTTTGCGGATGACATTGATATCACCGGTTAAAGTTACAAAGATTTCCCCTTGCTTGACCGCTTCGCTCATCGGCATGACCTGGAATCCGTCCATGACCGCCTCAATGGACTTGAGCGGATCAACTTCGGTGACGATGACCTGGGCGCCCATACCACGGGCGCGCATAGCCACACCGCGTCCGCACCAGCCATAGCCGGCGATGACCATGGTGCTGCCGGCCAGCAGGATATTGGTCGCGCGGATAATACCGTCGATGGTGGACTGCCCGGTGCCATAACGGTTATCAAAAAAATGTTTTGTCTGAGCGTCGTTTACCGCGATGATAGGGTATTTCAGGACATTATCCTGGGCCATGCTCTTAAGCCGGATAACTCCGGTGGTGGTCTCTTCCGTGCCGCCGATAATTCCCGGGATCAGGTCCTTCCTTTTGGTATGAATAGTGGAAACCAGGTCGGCCCCGTCATCCATGGTCATTTGCGGGCGCACGGCTAAAGCGCCGTCCATATGCTGGTAATAGGTCTTGTTGTCTTCTCCCTTGATGGCGAACACGGCGATATGGTCGTGTTTCACCAGAGAAGCGGCCACGTCATCCTGTGTGCTGAGCGGATTGGAGGCGCAGAGCACCACTTCGGCGCCGCCGGCCTTCAGGGTTTTCATGAGATTAGCCGTTTCCGTGGTCACGTGTAAACAGGCAGCTATCCTGATATTCTTTAACGGTTTTTCTTTGGCAAATCTTTCTTTGATCAAATTCAATACCGGCATTTGGGTAGCCGCCCATTCAATGCGCAACTTCCCCTTCTCGGCTAATTTCATATCCTTTACGTCATACTTCATTGTGTAGATTCCCCTTTAAAATTAGTTTTAAGTTGTAAGTGTTAAGTTTTAAGTTAAGGTATTTTCTCTTAACTCGCAACTCGTGAACTCGATAACTTTTTTACTTGGCGTCTCTTTTGATCGCTTCCGCCTTGTCGGTCCTCTCCCAGGTGAACTCACTTTCCGTGCGGCCAAAATGACCATAACTGGCGGTCTTCCGGAAGATCGGCTTGTACAATTCCAGCGAATCAATAATGCCGCGCGGATCCAGCCGGAAGTTTTTTATCACTGCTTTTTCAATTTTAGCTTCATCAACATTACTGGTACCCATGGTACTCACCATCACACTGACTGGCTCAGGCACACCGATGGCATAGGCTAATTGGACGGTACATCTCTCAGCCAAGCCGCTGGCCACGACATTTTTGGCAATATAGCGAGCCATATATGTGGCGCTGCGGTCTACCTTGGTAGCGTCCTTACCGGAAAATGCTCCGCCGCCGTGAGCCGCCATTCCGCCGTATGTATCCACGATTATTTTGCGGCCGGTCATGCCAGTATCAGATTGCGGCCCGCCGATCAGGAATCTGCCGGTCGGATTAATGAAGCAATCCTGCTTCCAGTTGAAATTCTTCAAAAGTTTGGCTGATATGACGGGTTTGATCACCGTTTCTATTATTTCATCTTTGGCCCAGTTGGCCATATTATCGGTTTTTTTATCCATGGCTTCCTCAGTATGCTGGCTGGAGACGACGATCTTATCGACCGCTACCGGCCTTTTATTCTCGTAGCGAACCGTTACCTGCGATTTGCCGTCCGGGCCTAGATAAGAGAGTATCTTCTTTTTCCTTACTTCTGCCAGCCGCTTGGACAAGGCATGCGCCAGCATTATCGGCATAGGCATCAATTCAGGTGTTTCATTGCAGGCATAACCGATCATCAGGCCCTGGTCGCCGGCACCGATCACTTTGCCCTTGCGGCCCACACCCTGGGCGATATCCGGGGATTGTTTGCCAATCGCGTTCAGAATAGCGCAGGATTCATAATTAAAACCATATTTGACATCAGTATATCCGATATCCTTAATGACCCCGCGGACTAATTGCGGCAGGTCAACATATGCTGATGTGGTTATCTCTCCGCCCACAATTACCAGACCCACGGTAATAAATGTTTCACACGCTACCCGGCTGCGGAAATTGTTCTTGTTAGGCGGATCCAGACGGTAAATCTCATCCACAACCGCATCGGAAATCTGGTCACAGACCTTATCCGGATGGCCTTCAGTTACGCTTTCACTGGTAAAAACAAAATCTCCTCTATGCATTGTACCTCCTCCTGTCCATTTTTTATTTTTTTACTGGCGGTTTTCTTCGATATTGATAACCGAGCCCTCGAATACCGAAATATTCTCGTTTATTCCCGCGTCATTGCCGATAATGCAGTTGCGCAGGCGCACGCCTTTAGAAACCCTGACGCCGGACCATAAAATGCAATCGCCCAGCTGCGCCCCCGCGTGGATCAGGCCGTTATTGCCGATGGTGGTAAAGCTGTCGATGACTACTCCTTTTTCTATCCGGCAATCATTACCGATAATGACCGGGGCCTTTATCTTGACCTGGGGATGTATCCGGGTATTTTTCCCCACCCATATGCCAGACGACAACTTTCTGCCGGAAAACCTGATGCCGACCTTGCCTTCAAGTGCGTCCCGTTCCGCTCTTTTATATTCCTGCAGGTTGCCGATATCGCACCAGTAGGAACTCATTTCATAGCCGTATATCGGTTTTTTAGATTTAAGCAGGGATGGCCAGACGTCATGGCCAAAGTCATAAAAAGTATTCTCAGGGATATAATTAAATATCTCCGGCTCAAAGATATAGATACCGGTGTTGACCGTATTGGCAAATACGTCGCTCCAGGCCGGTTTCTCAATAAAATTCTCGATCCGCTTATACTGGTCTAGCAGAGTCACGCCGTAATCAAAACGTGAGTCGATTTTTTTCAGTACCATGGTGGCCAATGACTTTTTCTTCTTATGGAACTCCACGGCTTTGGACAGGTCGATATCGGTCAGGCCGTCGCCGCTCATCACCACGAAGGTATCGTCAAAATGCTTTTCTACTTTTTTTACCCCACCGGCCGTTCCTAACAGGTTCTTTTCCTGGGAATATATTATTTTCAAGCCCCAGGCGCTGCCGTCGTCGAAATAATCTTTGATCATCTGGGGATAAAAGTGCAAATTAATGACAACTTCACTGAAATTATGCTTCCGCAACAGTTCCAGGGTGTGTTCCAGCACCGGTTTATTAACTATCGGTATCATCGGTTTGGGAATTACATGCGTTAGAGGCCGTAACCTCGTACCTACTCCCGCCGCCATTACCATAGCCTTCATATTTACCCCTATTTGATCGTTAAGACTTAAATTTGTACACCATTCTGCGCCCAGTGTCAATGAGTTTTTTAACCTGAGCGCTATTCCCGGCTTCGGCGTAGATCCTCACCACCGGTTCAGTCCCGGACGGCCTCAGCAACAGCCAACTGTCATCCCGCAGGATCATCTTCACCCCGTCATAGTCCCTGGTCTCCATGATCAGCTCCGCCAGGCCGCCGGTTTGCGACAGTTTCACCATTTGCCGGCTGAAATCATGCTTGTTAATATGGTGATGATGGGTATGCCCCAGGGCCAGATCACAGCGGTCGTAACAGGAAATCCCGAATTCTTTGAACAGGTCGTTCCGTAATGCCGCCAGGTCCCGGCCCGACACCGCCATTAACTCCAGCATATATAAAGCACTAAGGATACCGTCGCGTTCGGGAATATGGCCACGAAAACCGATTCCGCCGCTTTCTTCACCGCCGATCAGGACATCCTCTTTCAGCATCAGGTCGCCTATATATTTGAACCCGATAGGCGTTTCCTTAAGCTCCAATCCGTAACGGTCACAGACCCTCTGCAGTAAATAGGTGCCAGAGATCGTTTTTACCACCATCCCGGATTGTTTCTTATTCCTGACCAGGTGCAGCAGCAACAGGCAGAATATCTGGTGCGAGTTGACAAAATTACCATTCCTGTCACCCAGTCCGATCCGGTCCCCGTCCCCGTCAAAGGCGATACCGATGTCGGAGCCGGTGCGCTTCACTTCCTTGAGCATTAGCCCCAGATTGGCCGCGATCGGTTCGGGATTTACGCCGCCAAATAACGGGTCGACATAACTGTTCAGGCTTTTGATGCTCATCCGGCCGGAGGTTAATAATTCCTCCAGGTAGTTTTGGGCGGCGCCAAACATAGGATCGATCACAATCCTCATCTTTCTTTTCTTCATCGTCGACAGGTCAACCAGTTTGCCCAAATGCCGTAAATAATCCGTTTTCGGGTCCGCGGGAGAGATCTGCCGTTCATTTTCCTTAGGTTTACTCTTGCCGCAAAGCCCCTCGATCCGGCGCGTAACCTCCGGTCCGGCCGAGACGCCTTGGGAGGTCTTGAATTTGAAACCGTTAAAATTATAGGGGTTATGACTGGCGGTAATAATAACCGCCCCTGCTAATTCATTCTTTACTACTGAGTATGATATGGCTGGCGTCGGCGTCGGTTCACCCGCCAGCAGGACTTTATAACCATTACCTGACAATATCCGGGCTGCCGCCTGAGCGTATTCCCGGGAAAGGAATCGGCAATCGTAGCCGACCAGAACAGTTGATTGTTGATTGCTGATTGTTGATTGCTTTTTAAGGTAATCAGCAACTGCCTGAGTAACAAGGCGAATATTATGAAAAGTGAAGTCGCGGGCTATTACCCCGCGCCACCCGTCAGTGCCGAATCTTATTACCGTACTCAAATTACCCCCAAGACATTACAAACGGCTGAATTTTTTTATGATAGAGTCATCCGCCAGAGCACAACCCGGGCTGACATTGGCCTGGGGCTCTATCTGGCAGTGTTTACCGATCAGGCATTTCTCTAGGCGCACGCCTTCACCGATATCGGTATTATCATGTATAACGCAATCAGTCAGGATCGCGCCCTTGCGGATACGCACATCATTGCCGACCGTTACCTTGCCGTAGATCTGCGCGAATTCGTCTATTTTCACGTTATGGCCCATTACTATGTTGCCTTCGATCACCGCTTCGCGGTTTATGGCGCAATTCTTCCCCTGCCAGACATTTTTCCTGGTCTTTTTCCCGGTGATCTGCGCTCCGGCGCTGCCGTCGATAATATCAAAATGGACCTGAAGATACTTGCCAATGGTGCCGATATCTATCCAATAATTACAGCTGACATAGCCGTAGATCTTTTCTTTCTTCGCCAGCAGGCCGGGAAACAGGCCGCGTTCCAGGGAATAGTTCACACCCTTGGGGATCAAAGAAATAACCGACGGGTCAAATATATAGGCGCCGGCATTAATGGTATTGCACGTAACTTCATCCCAGCTCGGCTTCTCCAGGAATCTTTCTACCCGGCCGTTCTTGGCGGTTTCCACCAAACCATATATCGTCGGGTCTTTTACCCGGGTCAGAGCGATGGTTAATTTGCTCCGGTTCTTTTCGTGATATTTCCGCATTCTCTCGATATCCAGGTCCATCATCACGTCGCCATTGAATACCAAGACCGGCTTGTCAATGTACTGCCGGGCGTTATGGACCGCGCCGCCGGTGCCCAACGGTTCTTTTTCATGGACATAATGGATCTTCACCCCGTACCGCGATCCGTTGCCAAAATAGTCTTCGAACGTATGGGGCAGGTAGGACAGGCAAAATACTATTTCCTTAATGCCGTATTTCTTCAGCAATTCTATCTGGTATTGCAGGAACGGCTTATTGACGATCGGCAGCAAAGGTTTTGGCGTATTGCAAGTAAAGGGCCGCAGCCTGGTCCCCAATCCCCCTATCAATATTAAAGCTTTCATTTTGACTCCCGGAAATATTGCGCTGTTTTTATCAGTCCGTCCTTAAAATCCATCTTTGGCTCCCAACCCAACATTCTTTTCGCTTTCCCGTAATTCAGAAAGTTTTTGTCCAGTTCTCCCAAACGCGCGGGTTTATATACAGGTTCTTGCCGGTATCCGGTAATGGCGGACAGTAGATCATACAGGTGATTGACACTGCTGCCTTTCTGAGTGCCGATATTTATTATTTCATTAACTCCCGTCCGCAGTCCCAGCAAATTGGCCTTAACTACATCACCCACATAGACATAATCACGCAGTTGTTTGCCGGTGCCAAAAATGTTAACCGCTTGTGCGGCAAACATCCTTTTTATGAATATGGCTACTACTCCGGCTTCTCCGTGTGGATCCTGGCGCGGGCCATAAACATTGCCGTAACGGAAAATCAGGTATTTAAGCCCATAGATGGCGGCATAATAATTCAGATATATCTCGGCGGTACGCTTGGTCACGCCATACGGAGACATAGGGTTGGCCGGGACAGTTTCCGCCGGCGCTTTGCTACCGCATTCGCCATACATCACACCTCCGCTGGAAGCAAAGATGAATTTTTTTACTTTGTGTTTGACGCTGTTCTCCAGAAGGTTCAACGTTCCCAGCACATTTACCTGGGCATCGAAAACAGGGTCTTCAACCGATTTCCTCACATCCATTTGCGCCGCATGGTGGTTAACCACGTCAAATTTTTCCCGGGCAAAAATTTGCGCAACTTTACCGGCATCCCTGATGTCAGCCTTGTAAAATTTGGCCTTTTTGCTCAGGTTAGCCATCTTGCCGCTGTATAGATTATCTATGACCACCACCCGGTGGCCGGCTGCTAAATATGCATCCACGATATTGGAACCGATGAACCCTGCTCCGCCTGTTACTAGAATCTTCAACTAAGTAATCCTCCTAAAAGATTTAATACGCACCCTTGGCAAATAGAATGGTCGGTATAGTCTGCAGCATTATCTCGATATCCAGCCAGAGCGACCAATTCTCAATATAGTAAATATCAAGCTTGATCATTTCTTCATAACTTAAATTGGAACGACCGCTTACCTGCCATAGCCCGGTTATACCAGGTAGGACCATCAATCTTCTCTTAGCCCATTCATCATAAAGCTCGGCTTCCCACAGGACCTGTGGCCGGGGGCCGACAATGCTCATATCCCCCTTTAAAACATTTATGAACTGCGGCAATTCATCCAGGCTGTAATGACGCAGGAATTTCCCGATCTTCGTTATCCGCGGGTCGTTAAACATTTTAAACACCTTACCGCCACGATCATTCATATGGAGAACATCTTTCAACCTGGCGTCAGCATCCTGGACCATGCTACGGAACTTAAGAAAATTAAATTTCGTTCCCTTATGCCCCACTCGTTGATGCTTATAAAATACCGGCCCAGGCGAGTCAAGTTTAATTAGCAGAGCGATTATCAGTAAGGGTATGGCAATAAAGATTAACACCAGGGAAGAAATAATTATATCAAAAACTCTTTTAATGATGAGGTTAAAGCCGGTCAGCTGGATCGGTTTTAGAGACAGAACAGGCAAGCCCAGATATTGGTCTATTTGGCCACGAGTGGTGATTATTTCCAGGATGTCGGGAATGATCTTAAATTCCACTGCCCTTCTTTCGCATTCCAGTATTATATTCAGCATCTGGTTCCGATCCTCAGGCAAAGTGGTCATAACCACTTCGTTTATATTCAGCTCATCCAGGGCGGTTTTAATGGAATCAATACCATTATAAACTTTCACGTCTTTAAATTCCGGAGAATCCTGAGGCTCGACTTTATCGCTGTTAATCAGCCCTAATATCTGGAAATTCGGGTTTTCAACGCTCTGTCCGGCCTGATACAGTTCCAGCGCCAATTTGCCTGTACCCACTACCAGTACCCGGCTAAAATCATGCATTTTGTTCCTCAGGTATCTTCTTAAGCAATAGAAACAATACCTCCAGCTTGAGACCAGCAGAATATTAAGGAACCAGCCAAAAAAAATGACGATGCGAGAAAAAGTGAATTGCCGGTATAAAAAAGTAACCGCCATTACCGCAATGGCGGTCAGTGTGGCAGCTTGCAGTATTCGTGGGAATTCTTCCAAACGGAAGTTATCTTTCAAATCATACAAATCAGAAATTTTAAACACGATCAGAGAAATTAAAGTAATGATGCCAAAAGCCTGGGAATAGAGAGTTAAGGGCGGTATCCCCTTATCGGCTACCATAATACCCGAATAAAACCTTAGCCAATAGGCCAGGAAAAAAGCCAGGTTGATTACGATAATGTCCATTAATAGAGCTATGGACTTAAAATATAAATTAAGTTTTCTGCTGGTCATTGAACTACCTCGTTAATATTAATATTATATTATAGCAAGATTTTCACAAAAAATCTATAAATATTTCAAAACCGCACTGTAGACCTCGTCCACAGGTATCGTATCCATACAGGAAGGTGCGTGGCACCCGTATTCGTGGCCCAGGTAGAGACAGGGCACACAGGGCTTTTTCGCCGTTATTACAGCGGCCTGGTCGGTCCAGGGGCCCCATTTACGGGGATCGGTAGGTCCATGCAGGGCCACCACCGGTATCTGCAGGGCCGCGGCTATATGCATAACCCCGGTATTACCGCAGACCAAAGCCCGGTATTTCCTGATAAGAGCTATCAGGTCAGCCAGGGGCCAGCCGATTACTAAAACCGGGGCTAAATCAGGCACAGCGGCTGCAATATATTCAACCAGTTCTTTTTCGCCGTTACCACCCGTCAAAACTATCTTAATCTTCTTCTGCTGCTGCAGTTCTTTAATCAGCGCGATATATTTATCGGCTGGCCACTGACGCGGCTGGCCATGGTTGCCGCAGCCGGGATGAAGACCAATTAATATATCGTCTTTCATAACGCCCAGCTCAGCCAGGTGCTTGTTGATCGAGATGACCGCGCTTCTCTTGACCCAGAGCTCCAGTTTTTTATCCTGCGGCTCTATCCCCAGGACCGACACCAGGTCCAGGAAACACTCCACCTCGTGCTTATCCCGGGCGTGATCGACTTTCCTGGTATAAGTGAAGTCACGGTGCTGCCCGGCGGTCCGGAATCCCACCCGCTGTTCGGCTCCGCTGAAAAATGCCAGCAATGGGGACAGACGCAACCACTGGTCAAAATCCAGGGCCAGGTCAAACTTCTCTTTCCTTAATTTTCTAATGAAGCGGTGCAATCGAAGAGGATTTTTCAGGATGTTTTCCAGGTCCAGATAGATCAACTCATCCACATAAGGACAATCGGCCAGAATTTCCCGGTTGATGCTGGTCACGATTATCTTGATAACCGCCTTGGGATAAGCCTGCCTGAGCGCCCGGAGCGCCGGTACCATCAGGATAGTATCGCCCATGGCTGATAGTTTT
This sequence comes from Elusimicrobiota bacterium, assembly GCA_003153935.1. Taxonomy (GTDB): domain Bacteria; phylum CAYTYR01; class UBA6262; order UBA6262; family UBA6262; genus Fen-1174. The sequence goes on along the minus strand of PMCA01000018.1, from coordinate 6,771 downwards.
ATTATCAATATCTTATCCCACTGATATTTGACCATCGGCTGGGACATTTTTTTCCGGAATATTTTGGCCAGCAGGAACAACCCGGCAACTCCGGCGTATTTGTCGATAAATTTAAACAGCTTATTACCGCGCATCCAGTTTCAATTTCCCTTCCAGTAAATTAGAGATCTCTTCCATGCGGATGTTCCAGCTGTATTTTTTGGCGATTTCCGTTCTTTGGGCCCGCCGGTTATTACCTTCCGCCAGCGCTTCTTCCACCTTAGATACAAAGTCCTCTGCCTGGTTGGCTTGGTAGTAAAAATCAGCAAATTCGGCCAGTGACGGCAGGGAAGTGCCTACGACCGGATTGCCGCTGGCCAGGTATTCGAAAAATTTCAGCGGGAACATATTCTTCGTATACTCATTCAGGCGATTGGGTAAAAGACAGACATCGAAACCCTTCAGGTAATTCGGCAACAAGGAATAATCGCGCCCGCCCAGAACATGAATATTCGGCAGGGAGCTGATACCGCTATAATCCGCGGCCTTCTCCCCTTCGCCCACGGCGCCTATCAGTACTATCGTCCACCCCGGCCGGGCCCTGGCCACTTTCTCCAGCAAAGCGAAATCCAGTTTATAGGCGGAGATCGCGCCTACAAAACCCAAAACCGGATGCGGCCAGCCGGCGATATCGGCGGGAACTTTTACCTCAGGGTCATTTACCTTTAAGATGTGTTCTATATCAGCCACATTGGGCAGGTAGTGTATTTCCCGGGCCAAGGCTTTTTTGGCCTTATAGAGCTCTCGGGAAGAAACCAGGGTCAGGTCGGCTTCTTGCAGTAAGCGGCGCTCCAGATCCAAAACTACCGCGCCCGGGATCAGGGGATTAGCAGCGATTTCATCCACGCAATGATAAACAGTCAGCTTCTCCCCCAGGACACCTTTAAACTCAACCGCGTTGGGGACATATGACCACAGCACGGGATCCTTAAGGTCCAGCTTCCTGGCCAAGGTTTTAAGCTGCCTTAATAAATACCAGTGGTTAAATTTACGAATGATGCCGAATTTATAGAATGGTATCAGGAAAGGCGAATAAGTGTAAAGATTTTCACTGATCCGGACCGGACCGCGGAAAAACCTGACCAGGCGGCGAACTATCCGTTTAAGGTCCTTCCGCTGCAGCACCGGCCTTCTCAATCCCAATGATTCCACGTAAAGCACCCGGTTGTCCCGTGACAACCGTGAGGCCACATGCTGCTGATTAGTCCAATAGGGATTATCCCAATCGGCGCTGGAAATGAATATGAAACGCTCATTCTTTATCATAGCGGTAACCGCAAAACCACACGGGCTTTTTCATAAACCTCTTCCACGCTGATATTTAACATACATTTCAGGTCCCGGCATTTGATCGGTGCGTAATTATAACAGGGAGAACAATAAAGATCCCGGCGGACCACCTGGTTATTCTTGCCCCAGGGAAAATTTTTCCACCACAAAGTCGGGCCAAAAATGGCGATGACCGGCGTCTTGACCGCGGCGGCAATATGCATCAGGCCGCTGTCATTGCTGATGAACAACTGGCATCTTTTGATCAGGCAGCTGGTGACTTTTATATCCACTTCGCCGGCGGCAATGACCGGTTTCTTGCGCATGAACCGGGCGATCTCTTCGGCGGCATAGCGCTCTTCCGGTCCGCCGAATATTATCACCTTGACGTGCGGCGCCGCCAGCAGCAGGTCCCCCAACTTAGCGAACCGGTCCTTGGGCCATCTTTTAGCCGTACCGGGAATCAGTCCGCTGCCCGGATGCAGGCCCACCAAAATATCTTTACGGGTTAAATTATTCTTCAGCAGGAAATCAGTGGCAAATTCTTCTTCCAGCGCGGTGGTAAAGATGAAAGGCTGCTTTTCCTGTTCACGCCTGATCTTGATCCCCAGCACCCGCAGCAGGTCCAGGTTATATTCGATCTCGTGCTTCTTTTCGCTGACCGGCACCTGATGGGTATAAAGCCTCCCGTAAACCGGATTACTGAAGCCTACCCGGTACTTCGCCCCGGTCAGCCAGGAAAAAATGGCGACCTTTAGGCTCTGGTCCAGGAAGGAGGTCACCACCAGGTCGAAACGGCGCTTTCTCATATTGTTTATTAAACTGCGCCAGTAACGCGGCGCGCTGATCTTCTTATCCAGGATAATTATTTCATCCACTTCTTTGCTGCCGGCCAGCAGCGAGGCGGCCGCGCTTGAACCTACGATCAGGGTGATCGAGCTCTCCGGGAAATCACGGCGCAGGGCCCGCAAGACCGGCGTGTATAATACCAGGTTGCCGATACCTGTGCTGGAAATGGCTAATATTTTACCGATCGTTTGTTTCTGCACCGCTTACTCCTTAACCGCTTTAACGATCAATTCCCCTCCGGCTACATACCTGAAACCGGCCATTTTGAAACCAAGGTCTGTTAATTTAGCGAACAGAGTTTTCCGGGTATAATGATTGACATGCTCTTCACCGTAGGCCACCGGGACGAACCTTTCATAAACGAAGCCCAGGGTCCGCCAAACCAGGCTGCTATAGTCCGGTGTGCCGATTATAAGAACACCGTCTTTTTTTAGTACTCTTTTTATCTCCAGCCAGGCAGCCCGGTCGTCGGCCAGATGCTCCACTACTTCGGAACAGATCACCAGGTCGAAAGAGCTTTCCTTGAAAGGCATTTTAGCTATATCCGCGTTAACCAGTTTATTGTTGGTTTTCCTCAGGAAGCGCAGTTTATTTATCATGATCTCCAAACCGGTAGCGGCCGGCAAGTCCTGAATTATTTTGGACGCGCTGCATCCGGCATCCAGTATATTTATCGCTCCGGTTGAAGCTCCGATCATCTCCATGATTATCTGGTGCCTTTTCCTCTGCCAGTATCTCTGAAGAAAAATACGGCTGTTAAAAGCCCGATGGTCGTAGTCCGCGCAGGCAATAGAGTTACGCAGCCTCCACATCCTGGTTATCGTTTTGGTATAACTTATGGCAAATTTTACCAGTCTGGCCTTGCTGCTGCCCGATTTCCTCGTTCTATATTGCAGCGGGACTTCCTTTATTTTATATCCCTGGCAAAGTATCCTGATAATAATTTCTTCCAGAATATCGTAATTGCTGCTTTTCAGCACTAGCCCCTGGAAAGTGCCGCGATGATACATGCGAAAACCGCTGGAAATATCCCGGAGCGGCAAGTCCAATATTCGTACTGATACCCAGTTCAGGACCAGGCTAAGGAAACTGCGAAATCCCTTTTGCTGGAAATTTCCTCCGGGCGCGAAACGGGAAGCGATCAGCACTTCCGCCTCCTGCCTGTTCTCCCACATGGTCCGTATAAAGTCCGGCGAGTGGGAAAAATCGGCGTCCATAGTGACTACATATTCACCCTGAGCCGTGTCCAATCCTTCATGGAGAGCAGCTGCGTAACCCGGACCTTGTTGCAGCAATACACGGGCTCCGGATTCCTGGGCGATCTCGCGGGTACGGTCGGTGGAATGACCGTCTATCACCAACAACTCAAATTCCCCGCCGATCTGCGCCAATACTTTACGCAGTTCAACGAGCAAACCGCCGATATTACCGGCTTCATTGTAGGTGGGGATGACGACCGATATTTCCACATTACTCCTTATATTCAGCCAATTTACGACAGATCATTTTTACTTCCGCGGGCCGCAATTCAGGATACAGCGGTAAGCTGACTACTTCCCGGGCCAGTTTCTCTGCCTGGGGGAAGTCTCCGCGTTGATACCCAAGGTCCCGGTAAGCCTCCTGCAAATGTAACGGTATCGGGTAATGGATGGCCGTCCCTACTCCGTTCTTCGCCAGGTATCCCTGAAGTTTTTTTCGCTGTTGGGACCTGGCCACGAAAAGGTGATATACGTGCCGGCGACCAGGCAGTTCCATTGGTAAGACTATTTTCCGGTTTGTGCTCTTTTCCCGATATAATTGCGCCAGTGAACGGCGCTGCCGGTTCCAGGAATCGAGATGTTTTAATTTGACTCTCAGCACAGCAGCCTGTAATTCATCCAAACGGCTGTTATATCCCTTAATGGCGAACTGATAGCGGTCACGGCGTCCATAATCCCTTAGCAGAAGAAGCTGCTGATATATTTTCGCGTTATTGGTTACCACCATACCGCCATCGCCATACGCGCCGAGATTCTTTGTCGGATAGAAACTGAAACAACCTGCCTCTCCCATGGCTCCGGCCATCTGCCAGCCCTGCCTGCCAACGTCTGCTGGGCGGAGACCAGCGGTCATTTGCTGTCGGGCCCCGTGCGCCTGGGCGCAATCCTCCACCACTTTCAAACGGTATTTCCTGGCTATACGCATTATTTCCGGCATGTTGCAGGTCTGGCCGTAGAGATGCACCGGTAAGATCGCCTTGGTCTTTTTGGTGATGGCTTTTTCTATCAAAGCCGTATTGATATTATAATCTCTGGGATCGGCGTCAACCAGGACAGGTTTGGCCCCGCAGAAGGAGATTCCCAACACCGAGGCGATGTAGCCAAACGCCGAAGTGATAACTTCGTCTCCCTCTTTGATGCCGCACGCTTTTAAAGCCAGGAACAAAGCGTCGGTACCTGAATTAACGCCGACGGCGTATTTAACTTTAAGATAGCGAGCCATCTCCTTCTCCAGCGTTTTTACTTCTTCACCCAGGATATAATTGGAATGCGCGAAGACCGCGTTCATGGCCCGCGCCAGTTCATTTTTTATTATTTTATATTGCCTGCTCAGGTCCGTTACCGGGATCATAGGCCCTTCCAGTAATATTGCCTGTTTTTTTCGTAATATTCGAAGGTTTTCTTCAGGCCGGTTTCGATGCTGACTTTAGGTTCCCACCCGGTGGCTTGCTTGAATTTTTGCCAGTTAGCGACGTAATCGCCTACCTCTATTTTAGATGCTTCTTCTGGATAAGGTTCAATGGCGTACTCTCCGCGGCCATGCACCTGGATCATTTTAACGACCAGCTCCTTAAGAGACAACGGCGTTCCACCTAGATTATAAACCTCGCCATTAGTCTTGTCGCTGGCCATAGCCAGTAACAGGGCTTCCACTACGTCGTCCACATAATTAGTGTCACGGATCTGCTCGCCGCTGCCGTAGATCTTTACTTTTTGTCCGTCGATCAACTGGCGGATGAACCAGTTAATTATCCCTTGCCGGTGATGTTTCATCTGGTGACGAGGCCCGAAAGTATTGGTCAGTCGCAGGGAGCAGGCCTTGATCCCGTAAACATTGTTATACAGGATGTGGTACAATTCCCCGGCGATATTATTAATGCCGTTAACATCGGTGGGATGCATCAAATGTTTTTCGTCCACTGGTAAATAATCCGCTTTGCCGTACTGGCCGCGCGTGCCGGCAAAAATTATTTTGACCCCGGGATTATATTTACGGCAAGATTCCAGAATGGATAATTGCGCCACGCAATTGATCTGTAAGTCGGTAAAGGGGTCTTTCATACTGTCGGTGTGACTCAAGGTACCGGCCAGGTTGAATATATAATCCTGACCCTGCACCAGGAAATGCATACTGGATTGGTCCCGGACATCGGAAATATTAACCAACACGTCTTTCTCTATACCCCGGATGTTATACAAATTACCGCCATATTCAGGCAGTAATGAATCAACCAATAAGATCCGAGCGCCATACTCCGCCAGCCGGTAGGCCAGGGTGCTGCCGATAAAACCCAAGCCGCCGGTGATCATCACATTCTTGCCGGAGAAAACGTTTTTTAAGTCAGTCATAATTTACCCCTTATACGAATTTCAGCTTGCGCAGGGCCAGCAGACACATTCTTAATAGCAGCCAGCCATGCCGGAAGCGGTCTATCTGGGTCGTGCCATAAGTCCGGTCATGGTACCTGATGGGTATCTCTGCGATCTTTAAATTGAGTTTGGCGGCGCCGAAAAGCAGGTCAAAATCGCCAAAGGGATCAAAATCGCCGAAATAACTTCTGCCTCGGGAAATCTTGCGGTAATCACTCGCCCAGAGAACCTTCGTCCCGCAAAGCGTATCCCTGATCGGTTGCCCCAGAAGCCAGCTAAAGGCCCATCCGAAAAATTTATTTCCCAGGACATTAAAAAAGCGCATGGCGTCGTTTTCCATGGAATAAACGAGGCGCACGCCATTTGCGAATTCCCCGATTCCGGAAGAGAGCACATCGAAAAACCGGGGTAGATCCTCGGGAGGAACGGTGATATCCGCATCCAGGATCATCAGGATATCGCCCTTTGCGGCTTCAAACCCGGTACGCACGGCATCGCCCTTCCCCTTGCCCGGCTGCTTGAGCAAACGGCAGTCCCTGCCGGAACCGGCAATGGCCCGTTTGATCACCTCATACGTATCATCGGTGGAATTTCCCTCGACAAAAATAATCTCCGTATGAGACCCCATTTCAGGAATACGCCGCAACAGTTCATCGATATGACCAGCCTCGTTTCTGGCTGCGATGATCACGGAAACGGTTGGCGCAAGCGCCCTCTCCAATGCCCGTGGGTGAACGCGCAATATGTAAAAATTCGCCAGCGCCGCATTCCGCACCAAAGGCATCCTGACCAGAACCCGATCACACAGCCGGGCAAATAGCGGAACAGCCACCGGACTGAGAACTTCCTCCCAGCGTCGCACCAGATCAAACCCCGACAATTCAACCAGGTTGCGAACATCGATCGGTGTAAGCCAGTTCTGAGGCATTACGGGTGTAACCAAGCCCAGCGTTTGTGCAAGACGACGTATGGATTCCCAGACATG
>PMCA01000002.1 GCA_003153935.1 Elusimicrobiota bacterium | reverse complement strand
AAAAGCCATAAGAGCATTAATGTGCCAGGCGTAAAATTGAATCTGCCATCCCTGACCGATAAGGACCTGGAATATATTGACTTCGGCATAAAGCAAAAAGTAGATTTTCTCGGGCTGTCTTTTGTGCGCCATCCGGATGATGTGCAGAAGCTGAAGAATATCATCAAAAAGCGCGGGGCCAAGACCTGGACGGTGGCCAAGATAGAGCATCCGCTGGCTGTGGCCAATATTGACGAGATCATCCAGATAGCCGATGGCATAATGATCGCCAGGGGAGACCTGGGNNCCTGGTCGTGCAGATGATGGCCAAGATAGCTATTAAAGCAGAATCGATAATGAATTATGATCAGATATTTGAATCTAAACAATTTGTTCGCTCGACCGGTAATATACCACATGCCATCAGCCATGCCACTATCCAGGCGGCTATTGACCTGAAGGCCAAGGCGATTATCACGGCCACCAGGAGCGGTCAGACCGCGCGGTTGATCTCTTGTCACCGGCCGCACGCGCCCATATATGCTATCACTACCGATAATGAAACCGTACGCAAACTGAACCTGCTCTGGGGCGTAACTCCGTTCTACATCAAGAAATTTATCCGTCATACCGACCAGATGATCGAATATTCCATGAGCGTGGTCAAACAGCAGAAGAAAGTCCAGAGCGGGGACGTGGTGGTCATCACCAGCGGCGCCCCGGCCGGGATTGCCGGCAAGACCAACATGCTGGAAGTTAATGTAATAAAATAATTAAGTTAAAAGTTTTAAGTGTTAATTAAGGTGAAATGATGAGAGAGCATAATATAGAGATCAGGGTAAGTTACGCCGATACCGACCAGATGGGGTTTGTCTATTATGCCAACTATTTCGTATGGTTCGAGAGGGGCAGGATTGAATACCTGCGGGCGATAGGATTGTCTTATAAGGAAATGGAAAAACAGAACCTGATCCTGCCGGTAATGGATGCCAGTTGCTCCTATAAAGCGCCGGCCCAATTCGACGATATGGTAGTAGTGAAAAGCAAAGTGAAGGAAGTGGGCAAAAGCAGTATCAGTTTCACTTATGAGATAGTCAACCAGGAAACAAAGCAATTACTGGCGACAGGCGAAACCCGGCATCCTTTTATTAACCGGGAGAGAAAGATAGTCAGGATACCCGAAGAGATCAGGAAAAAATTGGAGGAATAGCTTATGTATCGCATGATGTGCAAATCGAAGATCCACCGCGTCACGGTGACCGAAGCTAATTTAAACTATGAGGGCAGTATCAGCATAGACAAAAAATTACTGGCGGCGGCGGATATTTTACAGTATGAAAAAGTACAGGTGCTTAATATAAATAACGGTTCCCGGGTGGAAACATATGCCATGGAAGCGCCGGCTGGTTCGGGAGTAGTCTGCCTTAATGGCGCCGCGGCCCGCTGGGGACAGGTCGGCGACCTGGTGATCATCATCGCTTACACCGGCGTGGAAGATAGTAAAGCTAAGGGCTATAAGCCCAAAGTGGTGCTGGTGAATGGAAAGAACAGGTTCAAAAAGTGATCGAACTTACTAATTTAACTAAAAAATACGGGAAGTTAATCGCACTGGATAACTTGAACTTGAAGATCTCACCCGGTGAGATCTTTGGGTTTTTAGGGCCCAATGGCGCGGGCAAAACTACTACGGTGAAGCTTATCTGCGGCTTGCTCAAACCCACGACTGGCCGGGCCACCATAGGTGGCATTGATATCCAGCAGGAGCCGGAGAAAGCCAAGAGGATCATCGGGCTGGTACCGGATTTCCCTTTTGTTTACAAGAAATTGACCGGGACGGAGTACCTGAGCTTTATCGGTGATCTTTATAATGTTCCTTTAGAGGAGCAGGGTGAGAAAATCACTAACTACCTGGAAATGTTTGAGTTGGGCCAATGGGGCAATGAACTGATAGAGAATTATTCTCGCGGGATGCAGCAGAAGCTGGTGATGGCTAGCGTGCTACTGCATGACCCGAAAGTTATCATACTGGATGAACCCCTGGTCGGGCTGGACCCTAAGGGCGCCAGGGTAATGAAAGAGATATTCATCAGCCTGAGCAAGCGGGGCACCACGATTTTTATGTGCACCCACACCCTGGAGATAGCCGAGGCCATGTGCGGCCGTATCGGGATAATCCAGGAAGGCAAACTTACCCATCTGGGCACCAAGGAAGAACTGAAAGAAAAGGTAACAGCGGGCGGCAGCCTGGAAGATATCTTCCTGAAACTAACCGGCGGCTCGGAATACTCCGATTTATTGAAGTATCTATAAGCTATGAAAAACATCTGGCTATTAATTAAGATCAACCTGTTATCCGTTAAGAATATGGTGAAGTTCACGGCTAAGGGGGATATGATCAAGAGGATCATCTTCCCTGTAGTGGGCCTGGTTCTCCTCTGGGGTATATACGTTCTTTGCTTCAAAGCCATGATCTACCTGCGCGGCACGCCGTTACTGGGGCCGTTACTTATCGCCCGCTTCTTCGCCATGATCTTCCTGGCCTTCCTGGCCATGCTTATCTTTTCCAATATTATTACCAGTTTTACCGCCATCTATTTCTCCCAGGAACTGCACCTGCTACTGAGCAGTCCGCTCTCCTTCAACATAATCTTTATCATGAAGTTTTTTGAAACGATGCTGTACTCCTCCTGGATGGTACTGCTGGCTTTGACGCCGCTGATCCTGTCTTATGCCCAGGTATATATGTTCACCTTCAGCGGTTTCCTGCTTTCATTAGTGGCAACCATACCTTTCTTTATTATCTGCTCCGGCGTAGGTATACTGTTGAGCCTGATCCTGATGTATTTTTTTCCATCCAAGAAAACCAGGGATATTTTTATTGTTCTGGGAGTGATCCTGGGTAGTGGGGTTTACCTGTTCTTCCGGTTGCTGCAGCCGGAGCGCATCACCAACCCGACCGAAATGATGAATATTTTCCAATATATGGCTGGACTCCAGGCGCCGGTGGCTATTTATTCACCCAGTTACTGGGCCTCACAGGCGATCATTTTCTCCGTCAAACACCCGCTTAATGAGTATTTTTTCTATTTGGGGTTGCTATCGATTACCGCTTTGATAATGATCACCCTGAACGTGATCGTCGCCAAATATGTTTACTATACGGGCTGGGTGTCCAGCCAGGACGCTGCCCGGAAAGTTTTCAAGAAATCTCTGCTGGCGCGGCTTGATTCATCGGAGTTCCTGAGACCTTTGCCCCGGGAATTTAAAGCTTTGCTCTTTAAAGATATTCGCCTATTCTTCCGGGATACCAGCCAGTGGTCACAGATATTGTTGTTGCTGGTCTTAGTGGTAGTCTATGTTTTTAATATCTATAAACTGCCGCTGGACCTGCCTATACTACGCTTGCTCGTGTCATTCCTGAATATAGGCATGGTCGGTTTTGTAGTAGCAGCAGTGGCTCTGCGCTTTGTTTTCCCGCAAGTGAGCCTGGAGGGTAACAGCTTTTGGATCATCCGCAGCGCGCCACTTTCGGTCCATCGTTTCATGTGGGAGAAGTTCTGGCTATCGGTAGTGCCCCTGGCGATACTGGCAACCGCTTTGATATTGTTTTCCAATATCGTCCTCAAGGTGGACTCGGTCATGATGACCTTTTCCACCATAACGGTGCTGTTATTAACGGTCGGCTTGACCAGCATGGGCATCGGTCTGGGAGCGTATTTTCCGCGCTTTCACGTGGAGAACATTGCCCAGATAGAGTCCAGCATGGGCGGGGTGTTGTATATGGTTTTCGCCCTGTTCTATATCGCCCTGACCATCGCGCTGGAAGCGGTTCCGGTCAGGATGTACGTGCTGGGACATCTGCCCCAGACCGGCAGCAGGTTATTTACGTCTTCCCTGATCATGGGTACCATGGCCAGCCTGCTGGTAATAAATATACTGATCACCTATATGCCTATGCAGTGGGGTATAAAATCCATTAAGAACCTGGACCTGTAATGAAGAAAAGAATCGCCCTGATATTATTATTTATATTCATCCTCGCCGGTTGCGTCCAGAAACCCAGGCCGCAGGACCAGGTCCTGCTGGATGAAGCCGAGGACCTGATCAATTACCAGAGCTATGACAACGCCCGCGAAAAATTGATTAAAAGTCTGGAGCTTAACCCACAGAATGTTAAAGCTTATGTTTTACTGGGAGACGTCTATTATTTCCAATCCAACCTGATCATGTTCCGGATGCAAATACTGAACATGGTCTTTAAATACGGGCGCCGCATACGCTGGGCCACTCCCAAGGAGCTGGACCTGGCCACGGCAACCGAAGGTTTACTGCTTCAAGGTATGGATAACTACCAGAAGGCCCTGGCCCTGATGAAATCCGGTGCGCGGGACGAAACCATAGACCAGGCCTATCTGTTTTATGAGCTGGGCTGGGGCTACCTGGCGCAGGATGACATTGTCAAGGGCCGGGAGAGCTTCAAAAGCGCCATGGATAACGGTCAGGACCGCTGGGACGCCAAAAGCGCTCTGGTCTATGTAAGTTACCTGGAGGAAAAGCAGAATAAGATCAAGCTGGATGAGCTGCGCCTGAAGGAAGAAAAGGAACGCCAGGAATACCGGAAGAAATTAAAAGCAAAGGGGAAGAAAAGATAAAAATGAAAAAAACAATTTGCTGTATGGCATTGGTTCTGCTGGTCAACGGTATGCTTTTAGCTCAAACCCAAAGCAATTTATTCGGGAGGGTAGTGGGCTTGGGCAATGGCAAAGAAAAGCTGATAGCCCTGACTTTTGATGATGGTCCATCCAAAACATTTACGCCGCAAGTATTGACCGTGCTCAGGAAATATAACGTACATGCGACATTTTTCATGTGCGGAGAGCAGATCAGTTATTATCCGGAACTGGTAAAGCAGGTATCGGTTGACGGCAATGAGATCGCTAACCACAGCTGGTCGCATCCGAACCTTTATAAAAATAAGGCCATGCGAGGTGCGCCGATGGCCTCAGAGGTCCAAAAGACCAATAAATTGATCGAAAAACTGGTAATGATCAAGCCAGCGTATTTCCGGGCTCCTTACAATTATGCAGGCAAAGAGACGATAAAAGCCGTCAATGACCTGGGACTGGTTTATGTCGGCTGGACTTTCAGCGTGCTTGATTGGGAGAAGCCGGCGCCGGGAACCATGATTAATATGTTCACCAAGAAATTGATGCCGGGTACGATCCTTCTATTGCATGATGGCGGCGGCAACCGGACCAATACTGTCGCGGCCTTGCCGGGTATCATTGAATCCGCGCAAAAAAGAGGCTACAAGTTCGTAACGTTAGGAGAGCTATTAAAGTAAAAGTTATAAGTTATAAGTGTTAAGTTAAGGTAAAAGATTAATTATCATTAACTTAAAACTTTTCACTTAAAACTTAAAACTGTTTTTGAGGTTGGAAATGGATTTCAACAAACTTACTTATAAAGCGCAGGAAGCATTGCAGGGCGCGCAGAAGATCGCCCAGGAAGCCGAGAACCAGCAGATAGAGGTGGAGCATCTCCTGTACGCGCTGGTGACCCAGGATGAGGGTATCGTTCCCACAGTTCTACAAGAGTCTGGAGTAGTGGTCCCGTCGGTTATTAGTGATTTAAAGAAAGAACTCGGCAGATTCTCTAAAGTTTCGGGCTCCACCCAATTATATATTTCGCCCCAATTGGATAAAGTATTAAATAATGCTTTTAGAGAAGCGGAGAAACTTAAAGACCAATATATTTCTGTGGAGCATATCCTGGTGTCCATCCTGGATGAAAAGGGCACTGCCGCTTCCGGGATCCTGCAAAGGCATGGGCTGGACCGGGAAAAGGTTTACAGCGTTCTACAGAAGATAAGAGGAGGTCAACAAGTGAACGACCAGAATCCAGAAGATAAATATAAAGCGTTGGAAAAATATGGCAGGGACCTGACCGACCTGGCCCGCAAAGGGAAACTGGACCCCGTTATCGGCCGGGACCAGGAGATCAGAAGGGTCATCCAGGTGCTGTCCAGGCGGACTAAGAATAATCCTGTCCTGATAGGCGAAGCCGGGGTAGGCAAAACCGCTATCGTGGAAGGGTTGGCGCAGCGCATCGTCAGCGGGGACGTACCGGATACTCTTAAGAATAAACAATTAGTGGCCCTGGATCTGGGCGCTTTGATCGCCGGCGCTAAATATCGCGGCGAATTTGAGGACAGGCTGAAAGCGGTCATTAAAGAAGTAACAAGTGGTGATGGTAAGATAATACTGTTCATTGACGAATTGCATACCCTGGTAGGCGCGGGTGCCGCGGAGGGCGCCATTGACGCCAGCAATATGCTGAAACCTGCTTTGGCCCGGGGTGAGCTGAGGATGGTCGGAGCGACCACCATAGATGAGTATCGTAAACATATAGAAAAAGACGCAGCTTTGGAACGCCGTTTCCAGCCGATAGTAGCCGGCGAGCCCAGCGTGGAAGAAACGATCGCCATCCTGCGCGGTCTTAAGGAACGCTATGAAGTGCATCACGGAGTAAAGATCAAGGATGAGGCACTGGTTGCGGCGGCCACCTTGTCGAACCGTTATATTACCGACCGTTTCTTGCCGGATAAAGCCATTGACCTGATCGATGAGGCGGCTTCGCGCCTGCACATAGAGATAGACAGCATGCCGACGGAGATCGACGAGATAGAGCGCAAGATCAGGCAATTGGAGATCGAAAAACAGGCCCTGAAGAAAGAGACAGATGAGGGCAGCAAGAAAAGACTACAGACCCTGGAAAAGGAACTGTCTAACCTGAGCGAACAGGCGGATGTGCTCAAGAGCCACTGGCGCAAAGAAAAGGAACTGATCAGCAATATCCGGCAAGCCAAAGAGAAGATCGAGGATGCTAAGCACGAAGAGAAAAAAGCTGAGCGCTCCGGTGACCTGGGGAAAGCGGCCGAGATAAAATATGGCTCCATGCCCAACCTGCAGAAACAGTTGGATGCAGATAACAGCAAACTGGTGGAACTGCAGAAAAAGAACAAGATGCTCAAAGAAGAAGTGGATATGGAAGATATCGCGGAGGTGGTCAGCAAGTGGACCAATATCCCGGTATCCCGCATGATGGAAAGCGAACTGCAGAAACTCGTCCATATGGAAGATAAGATAAAGGAACGGGTGATCGGCCAGGAGGAAGCTATCACGGCAGTATCTAATGCCGTGCGGCGCGGCCGTGCGGGCTTGCAGGATGTCAATCGGCCGCTCGGTTCATTTATATTTTTAGGACCTACCGGGGTGGGCAAAACCGAACTGGCGCGGGCCCTGGCGGAATTCCTGTTCAATGACGAGAAAGCCATGATCCGTATCGATATGAGCGAATATATGGAAAAACATAGCGTAGCGCGGTTGATTGGCGCTCCTCCGGGCTATGTGGGATATGAAGAGGGCGGGCAACTGACCGAAGCGGTAAGACGGCGGCCATATTCGGTATTGTTATTTGACGAAATTGAAAAAGCTCACCCGGATGTTTTTAATCTGTTCCTGCAAATACTGGAAGACGGTCGCTTGACAGACGGACAAGCGCGTACGGTGGATTTCAAGAACACAGTTATTATCATGACCTCCAATGTCGGCAGCCAGTTCATCCAGGAACTGATGGGTACCAATGAGGAAGAGATGAGACGGCGGGTGATGGATACACTGCAGAAACAGTTCAAGCCGGAGTTCCTGAACCGCATTGATGAGATAATCATATTCCATAACCTGAACAAGCAGCATATTAAGAGCATTATCGATATCCAGCTCAAGAAACTGCAACAAAAACTGCTGGAGCGCAATATCAAAATAACCATAACCGATAAGGCCAAAGCCATTTTGATAGATGAGGGTTTTGACATGGTCTACGGGGCGCGGCCGCTCAAAAGGACTATCCAGCGCTTGATCCAGGACCCGGTGGCCATGAAGATACTGGCGGGAGAGTTTAAAGAGAAGGACGCCATCGAAGTCGACGCCAAAGACGGCACTTTGGTATTTAAGAAAAAATAATGCGGGAAAGGGTGTAAATGAATAAGCAAATAAAAGAATATTGGAAAATCACACCTATGCTGTTAATGCTCGTTTTTATTTATTCGAATTCCTTTGCCGGGTTTCATTTGGGGCTTGGTTCTGCTGTTAAAACTAAAGTCCAGGAATTAAAGGACAAACAAGATCAAAAATTGGAAGAAAAATATATTAGTGATCATGCGCCCGTAATTACATCACTAACGGCAAATCCAACTAGTATATCAGTGGGATCATTCATAACATTAACCTGTAATGCTTCGGATCCTGATAAAGACCCCCTTACTTACACCTGGAGCGCGACTGACGGGGTGGTTTCTGGAACAGGATCGCAAATCACCTGGATCGCACCTACTATAGGGGGCGCATATACAATTAGTTGTACGGTTTCAAATGGTAAAGGTGGGGCAACTCGGCAAAGTGTTAATGTGAATATCACACCTGTAGCAACTAAAGTATGGACAAAACTTCTCGCAACAAGCGGTTTCGACGAAAGTTATGGAGTGGCTACAGATCCGGCCGGGAATATATATATTACGGGATGGACTGATGGAAATCTTGATGGAAATACAAACCAAGGCTCGCATGATGTGTTTCTAACAAAATATGATGCTAATGGAACTAGGCTCTGGACAAAACAACTGGGAACGATTGGTTTTGATGAAGGATTTAGAGTGGCCACGGATACGTCAGGTAATATCTATATTACTGTATATTCTGAAGAAAATTTTGAGGGACTAACCGAGAGTTCTATATCTTTGGTTAAATTTGATACTGATGGAGCCCAACTCTGGACGAGACAACTTGGAACTGGTTGGGGTTGGGGATTAGGGATTGCTACCGATCAATCTGACAATGTATATGTAACTGGATGGACTGAAGGCAGTTTCACTGGATATACAAATCAAGGCTCTGAAGATGCGTTTCTGGCCAAATATGATACCAACGGCGCCCAACTCTGGGCAAAACAATTTGGCACAAGCGGTTTTGAACAGGGTCTGGGAGTGGCAACGGATCCATTGGGTAATGCATATGTTACAGGGTGGACTGATAGAAATCTTGATGGTAATATAAATCAAGGTGCCTATGATATATTTCTAACTAAGTTTGATACCAATGGCGCTCAACTCTGGACAAAACAACTTGGAACGGACGCTATTGATGAGGGTACTGGTATAGCCTTAGATGCGTCCGGGAATATTTTTATTACCGGTTGGACTTCCGGTGGCCTCGATGGCAATTCAAATCAAGGAGCGGCAGATATATTATTGATTAAGTTTGATAACAATGGAACCAAACTATGGACAAAACAATATGGATCAAGTGGTGATGAGCAGGGGGTAGGCGTGGCCATAGATCAATCGGGCCTTATTTATGTTACTGGATGGACCATGGGTAATCTTGATGGAAGTACAGGAAATGGGAAAAAGGATATATTTATAACAAAATATAGTACCAACGGGACTAAGCTTTGGACAAGAGCGTATGGTACATACGAAATAGATGTTAGCAATGGGGTAGCCGTTGATTTATCAGGTAATATATATATATCTGGATATACATGGGGTGATCTTGACAGCGAAACAAATCAAGGCGCTTTCGATGCATTTTTAACTAAATTTGCACCATGATCTTAGGGTAAATAAAGGCGTTGACGAATGACTTTTGGTCTGGTATAATATCATTAAACCGGAAGAATATTCCGGTTTTGTGATTTAGAACTTTAATCATCAAATAGGGGTGTAGGAAATGAAAAAAATCATATGCTTAATCGCCGTATTGCTAGCCTTTACATCCATTAGTTATGCAGGAGGCTTAAGCATTGGCTTGGGTTATCCTTATGCGTCGATTAAATATGATTTCTCTACTCTGGCTGCCGAGGGCAGGTTTGTTACTGATTCAGGAGTTAAGGTATATTCCGGCAGGGGCTATTGGAATTTCTATCAACAAGGGAGAATAAAAGGGTTTACTGGTTTAGAAGGCGGATATATCAGCTTTAACACCTTGGATACCAAAGGGACTGGATATGAAGCGGCCCCATTCATTGGCGGGGAATACTTTATCAATAAGTGGCTGTCCTTATTGATAGATTTCGCTCCAACATATATATCTTTAAAACATGCCGATGATTCCAGTGTTAAGGTTGGCGGTGTAGAATTAGTAGCAAATATCGCTCTTTATTTCCATTTTGGAAATAATATGGTCGCAAACAAAGAGGATGACTCATCAAATGAATAGATATTACAAGATCATTATTTTGCTGTTAATATCCATCTTATTCTATTTGAATTCTTATGCTGGATTTCATCTGGGACTTTCTTCTGCTGTTAAAACCAAGGTACAGGAGTTAAAGGATAAGTACGATGAAAAACAGGAAGAAAACAATCATTTACCAATAATTACATCATTAGCTGCTGATCCTGGGACTCTCTTAGGTGGAGCGGTTACAACGATTACCTGTAATGCTTCTGATCCGCATAACGACTTATTGACATACACGTGGAGCGCGGCAAAAGGTACAATTTCTGGAAACGGAGCACATATTACTTGGGCTGCCCCTGCTACAAAGGGTTCTTATACCGTAACTTGTACAGTATCAAATGTGGCGGGTGGGGTAACAAGTCAAAGTGTGACGATTGCAGTTAAAACTATTGCAACCAAACTCTGGACAAAACTACTTGGAACTAGTGGTACCGACGCTGGTAGAGGAGTGGCCACAGATTCCTTAGGTAATATTTATGTTACCGGTTGGACTGAAGGTGATCTTGATGGTCATGCCAGTCATGGTTATCAAGATATATTTTTAATCAAGTATGATGCAAGTGGAGCCATACTTTGGTCAAAACTTCTCGGCACAAGTGAAGACGATCAAGGTGCCGGGATAGCCATCGACTCATCTGACCATATTTATGTTACCGGATATACCGGAGATATAAATCAAAGGGGAGAGGACGTGTTTTTAACAAAATTTGATACCAGTGGGAATGCTCTTTGGACAGAGCAAATTGATACTGGCGGCTCTGAAGAAGGCGTTGCCGTAGCGACGGATTCCTCGGGTAATATTTATATTACTGGGTATACGGATGCCGATCTTGATGGCTATGTCAATCAAGGAGAGGATGATATATTCTTAGCTAAATATGATGCCAGCGGAACAAAACTTTGGGCAAAAGAATTAGGAACAAGGGGGGATGAAGAGGGCATGAGCGTGGCCACAGATTCATTAGGCAATGTTTACGTTACTGGATGGACTACCGGTGATCTTGATGGTAATAAAAATCAGGGTGGGACATGGCCAGT
>PMCA01000036.1 GCA_003153935.1 Elusimicrobiota bacterium | reverse complement strand
ACGGTGATGGACTCTGCCGCGGAATCGTAGCTGGCTGACGACAACAGCACTGGTGCCGGCAAAGTGCTGTTCTGCGCGTTGTAACTGATGAGTTGGCTATCAGTTTCGACAATCGCATCGTTTACATTACCTACCTGATAGGCCTTGTACACCATTTTATCCATAGGTGTTTGGCTTGAGGTTAGTGCTACCCATTGATTCTTAAGTAATATGACTACCTTAAAGGCTTCCTTCACCTGTTCCTGCACTATCTGGCCATTGATATCACGGAATATTATCTGATAAGCTTGTCTGCCACCGAACAGCCACTGCAAGGGCTTGGGTAGTTTGGGTAAGTTGGTCTGGGCAATAATGCTGATCTCGAAATATCCGTCCATGGGCAAGGAATTGGGCGGGATGATCAGCGTTAATCCAGTGGCCTCATCAACGATCGTGCCGCCATCCTTGGCACTTACCAGGGTCTGGAAACTGAACTGGTATTGATCAAGATAATTCTTCACCCTGTCTGAAATATTTTTACTGAGTATCACAACATATTGAGTGTTGTTTTTGAGCTTGCCATTTATATTCAAGGTATAGGTGGCTGGATCATAACTCATGGTAAAGTCTTTAGTCGCGTTTGCTTTATCAGCAGTTATAGTTACATCCTTGGCCCAGTTAACGCTCAAAACCGGCTCGCTGAAAGCAACCTTAATAGCTGTTACTTGCTTAGCTTGCACTTTACCTTTATTCAGCGGATAAGTACTTTTAACAACAGGTTTAGTACCGTCGAATATGGCGGAATAGGTTTTAACCGTTCCTGTGTTCTCAACGTTATCGGTGCTGTTATAGGTAATCGCGTGTTTACCATCTTTAAGATTCAATGACACAGAAGCGCTGGATGTTGACGGGATTATAATGAAGCTGCCAGCGTCTACCTGGTACTGCAAACGCTTGATACCTGACGACACATTTTTGGATAACGGGTCGGCAGCGGTAAAAGTGAAAGTGCTGTGGCTGTTGACATAGGTATTGGTGCCGTCAATATATTGATAAGTTAGATCGTTTATCTTCCAGTCAGCTGTTGGTTTAGTTGAGTCTATAAGATATGCGGCTTGTTTAATAGTCTCAAGGTTCCCGGCTTTGTCTTTACTGCGGAACTGTATTGCATGCGCCCCTTCTCCACTCAATGTGAAGGTAGAAGTATACACAGTCCAAGACGAAGCATCAACTGTATATTCGGTATAATTTATCCCGGATGAGGGTGTCCCGGAATCAGCAGCTACCAGGTAAAATTGGGTTTGATCAGGGATATAAGTCTTATTAGCTATTTGATATTGGCTGGCCAGTGTGCTGATTACCGTAGTCGGCGGGACAGTATCCTGGGTCTCGACTAGGAACCCGTCTTTTGCAGAAGCCAGTACATAGTTATCGGCATTAGTTAATTCAGCGACTACCACGTATTCTCCGCCGGTAAACTTTCCTAAATTATAACTGGTGACTGCGGGGTCAAAAGAATTTTCATAAACCAAGTCACCAGTTGTTTTTATTCGTTCAACTCCTTTATTATAAACACTTATCCATATGCTCTGCCCATCGGTCGTCCCGTAGGATACCTGATCGGAGAAGTTTTGTAGTTGCCCATTCTCGTAATACCGCTTCCATTCACCGGTCTTTGTATTGTATCTTTGCAATCCGACCCCGACAAACCATAAATATGGCTTGTCATAGACGATCTGGTTATAAATATTAACGGGTGCTGTTCCGGTTGACTTATCAAAAACTTCAGCCTGATTAGTGGTTTTATTGATCTTCGTAATTCCGTTTTGCGTGGCGCACCAGATATTATCCCCAATAGCTTTGGCATCGTTCACCTGGCTATTTGATAAACCATTACTGGTGTTGAAACTCGTCCATTGGGTTGTTTTAGTATTGAATATATATAATCCGGTATAACTGCCGCATAGTAAATTGGCCCCATCCGGATTAACGCTATAAATATAACTAGGTGAGTAATTAGTATAAGTTACTTGCGATTTTGGAACAAAGATATCCGTTTTAACCAAACCAGAATACGATCCTTCCCAAACATATTGGCCGCTATCCAGATATAGAGCAGATCCACTCACAGGATAGATCTGGTCATATTGAAGAGATGCTTTGTTATATCTGACCAGGCCTACGCCGGTATTCCACCACAAACAGTCGTTGTCAATAGCGTTCCCATGCCCGGCACCGACAGGCATTGCCGTTTTCTGCCAGTTGGCTGCCTGCAAATTATAATGATATAGTCCACCCATACCATAGCTGCCCGTCTCCAACCAGACATCACTATGGTCAGCGATGATCTCATCGCAGGCATTTCCATTTTCGAAATTATTGAAAGATTCGTGTTTTTCAGCATATTTATAAACTTTTATTTTTACTTTATTGGAGCTTGATATGCCGGCAGCCATACTATTAATAACCACGTTTTCACTGGCACTATAGTTCCATTTAGGTATGGCTGTATCTATCTTTGCTTGCGGTAACCCCTTGTCTATATAAACTCTATAGGGCTGACTTTGGGCATAATCGTTGGGAGAGTCAAAGTTATATTGGCATTGCAGGGAATACCAACCCTGGTCCAAGTCATTGGGAATAGTGAAAGATATATTCTTTTTATTAGTCGCGGCTAAAACTATCTGCCCCTGACCTATATTCCTTGAAATCCCTGTCTTGGAGATATTAAACTGATAATGGAATGTGGTATCAATACCACCGGAGTTATTGATTTCCAACTGGCCAGTTGTACCCGAGGAGAATTTAAAGTTTTCCATGGTCGGGAAAGTGACCTGCGGCCCGGCATAGTTCCAGTCAAAGTCCTTTTCTACCTTGTTGGAACCTTCCAGGGTTACTTTTATCTTATAAGTTCCCTTAGCTAAGCTGCTGGGGATCGGTATGGTGTAATTATTATTGAAGGATTGGTTGGATATAATATCAACAGTTTTATTATCCTGGTAATTGAGCGCGTCAATTTGCACTGCATATTTGACACCAGGAAGATTAAAACTACCGGCATCTTGTACGGAGATATTAAAATTGAGGCTATTATTTGCTATGTTAAGAGCCGACATTGTAACTGATTCGTTGGGGAATCGGATAGAGGTTGCGTCTGCATACAATGGCGTGTAGGCATCCTCTACTGTTAAAGCATATTTTAAGGCCAAGTTGGGAGAAGCTGGGTTTTCCACGTATATGGGAACATCAGCTATGGGAATGTTAACGTCCACGGTTCTGGTTTCATTGGCAAACATATTGTTAATGGTTATGGTGGTGTTATAAACTTTATAATTATTCTGGTCGAGTGCCTGGGCATATAGGGTCGCGTATAAGATATTTGAGTATGTATTACTATCGATCATAGAGTTATTCTTGATCTTGAAGGTTACCTTATTATCCCCCTTCACATAACATGCAGGATAGCTTATTTGGTCTGCGGTTACGTTCTTAAGGATGGGCAGTTTTAGGGGTACTAATTCTGACCGTGTGTACAACAGGTTCATCTTGCTGTCATCTGAATAGATATTTAGTGTTAATATTGGAGCATATACGGCAAAATCGGGCACTTTAAAATTAACAGCATTATTATTATAAGGCACCTCTATATAACCCTTGTAATCATAAAGATTTTCGTCTGTCGATTCTCCATTATCCAGATGTTTCTTGGTTGAAATAGTAAATTCCATGTATGCAGATGTTATTGTATTACTACTAACATCAACATGCAGGCTGGCAGTATCCGAATCACCCCGTTTAAATGTTTGCGGATTATAAGTTAAAGATACATTTGGTACAATTACGGTAAAGTATCTGGGCTGCTGGTAACTTCTATATCCAACTGTGTCTTCTACGCTGATCTCAAACTTGTGAGCACTTGGACCTAGCGCGAGATTGCTTGGGATCACGGTTGTAATAGATCCATCGCTGGGGTCAAATGTTGAATATTGGTTAGAAATAGCTTGCCCGTCAATTACCGTAATGATAGAGCTGGCGTTAACCCTATCCTTTGGAGAAACATAGGTTTTAAGTGTAGGTGTCGGTCCGGTTAAACTATTTTGGTAAGGCAGGAACAAACCGCTGAATTGGATGGGATTTGAATCTATTCTAACACTACTGATTTCAAAGGGATCGCTTTCATTACCGGCCATGTCTGATATTTTGTATTGAATTCGATTCTGATCCTTACTATCTTGATCAAAGGGTACGCTGTGAGCAGTTATATATTCCCAGTTGTTACTGCCATTACTACCTGTGCAATCCGCTTTTATCCATTCACTCCATGATTGTCCTTTGTCTGTAGAATATCTGTAGTAAGCGGAATCTTTGTTTAGGCCTGAGGCATCATAATATTTGTTTTCTTCATATGTATGCCTATCATCATATGAAAAGAACTTGTCTGATACTTCCATAGAACAATCCGGCCTCTGTGTGGTAGTGATCCAATTAGTTTGAACGGGTGTCCAACCAGCGTCATATACATGATTGATCCAATCAGATTCAGAGGACTTAAATCTAACAGATTGTGTTAAATTACCATTTTCCACTGCATACTGAGTAGTAGATGGGCCCCATTTATCATATTTTGCTGTGTATATAGTTTCGGGAGTACTTATATTGTTTTGTTTATCAGCGGTTGAAATCCTATAATATGTAACCGGATAAATATTTGATGATATTGTTTCCCAAAGCGGGCTATTCCCTTTGGGTTCTCCGTTTGGATCAGGACCCACATAATAAAGATAATGAGCTATACCGCTCCCTGTTCCATCACTTGCATCTTGACACTGAATATAGGCGTTTTTAGATGTCCATTCATTATTACGGCATATATCTGAGTAGCCATTTGCAAAGCTATATATACCAGTGGGATTGATTGGAGGAGTATTGTCATCCTTCTTTTCTTTATAATAGGTGCCATTTCCCAACCCTGAGCCAGGTACATAATATAGAGTGGCGCAATTATTGTAATAGAACTCTTTTATCCGTCCCCCTGAGCAACTACCGTTCACATTAATATTAGAGATTAAAATATCTTGCGCATCCAATAAAACGCCACCACCGCTCCCGCCATTACCAGCAGCATTGATAGTACCGTCACCTTGAATATTATAATCAGCTTTTATTAATAAGCCTCCGCCGCCCCAATTATCTTGAAAAGAATTTAGGCCTGAGCGAACTCTATAGTCTGATCCCGGCTCAATGCTATAACCGTTCGTTGTTCCATATATTGATCCTGGGAACCCGCCAAGGGACCCATCATAATTAGTGTCTCCCTGTGCTCCCATCCCACCATGACTAGCACAACCGGAGGATGTAATAAAATAATGTGTCGAATCTGTATATATTACATGGCCTACCTCTCCCATGCCTTGACCGTATGAAAGATCGTTTATAGCGTTTAAGGTTCCATCAATCTTGACAAATGGGGCCTCAAGAGTGACCATCCCATGTGTTATTAATGTACCACCTGATTCCACGATTATCTGCTTGCTATATTTATAATCTCCCTGGTTCAATTCATAGGTCTTATTAGCAGGTACAAATAATACTTTATCGTTATTTATTATGCCATCTTTATAATTATTTATGGAAACTGGTATATCTTTAGACCAGCTCTTGCCATTGTGATCTACCGCCAGCACCCTAATAGTGTAGGTCTTGTCATCAGTATAATCTGTAGAATCCCAGTCATAGCTTATGACATTTTGATAATCTACACTTTTTAGGACTTTTTGATATCCGGCAGGAGCGGTTGGATCTGTTAAGAGAATATAAGCTTTTTCAGCTATAAAACTAGCATCTATATTTACGTTTATTTTAATTAAGCCAAAATCATGATCAAAGGTTTGCGAAGTTGGAGGATTTACAGGAGNNTCAATAATCGTAAAATCCCAACCCAACCCACCTTGGGTGCCCTGGTTATCACATGCCCTTACTATAACGTGATACGTCCCAGGATTAAGAAATGCCGGGGATGCAGATATTTCACCCTCGGTTTCTGAGTTAGACTTATAGGAGGCTGTAATAGGGTCCCCATTTATTGTCATATAAATTGACTTAGTGTTTATTCCGTCGCACAAACTAGTATCAATTTTTACAGCAATATTAGGTGTTTTATCATATATATTACCAGCAGGCATCTGGTCATGGAAACATAAGCCACTTTGGTCAGAAACAGTAAAGAAACAAGTCTTATCAACGGTGACGTTGCCCCTGTTATCTGCCACTCTAGGCGCTATGTAATAAGTTCCTACGGGTATATGATATCCTCTAAATTCAGCGGAATGTGTCCATGCTATTTCATGGGTGTATGGCCAGCTAGATGCACCCACATATATTGTACCGGCATTGTTGGGGTTACCAAGATATTCAGTTTTTAAATCCTTTATTAGGATGTCATTTGGTGTACCTACACCATCGTATACAGGAAAATCCACGCTAAAAGTATCTAGCTTGACCCCTGAATTATCATCTCCTAAATACACTTTGCCTTTTGGCAAATCTCCATAAAATTCAGATGAACTATTTTTATAGAAAGTCTTAGCAATTAGAGGGTTAAGGTTTTCATCCCGCCATTTTATACTTGGGTTTGTAGTATCTATATCCCTGCAAACACCCAAGATAACTATGCTTGTAATTACTACTGGTTTCGTAAATCTAAGCCATGGAACACAATTTTTAACAATACTTGCGTCAAACCCAAATGAGTCACAAATTTGCCATATATCTAATCCAGAACTTACTCCTGGTGCGCTAAGATCACTAATACCCATATAATAACTACTAAAATCTGTAGGATGTTGAAGTTGAACTTTCGTGTAAGAATTTGCCAAAGAAGCCAGCCTGGAAGCTTCTACTATAACTTTGTCTTTATCTAACCCCACTACACTTAGAATTATCTCCCCAGTCTCTGGCGTCAATAACTTGTTATCTACTGTATAAAAGAAATTTCCTCTAAAGGATTGATATATATCGGCTCTTGCTTCAAAGGAAAAACAAACTACTAAAAGAACTAATAATATAGAAAATGTAAATTGAAAATATTTATTCATTATTGTGTAATCCTTTTAATTTATTGATAATAAGTATCTTATTATCATTATTTGGATATTCTTCTAATGCTTTTTCTAGGCATTTAATAGCTTCGTTTTTCTTATTAACCATAGAGTATAAATCTACAAGATTTATATAATTATCCACCATCATTTTTTCAAGCTGGTCGGGTGGCATTTTATAGGTTTTAAGCTTCACTATTCTTTCTTCACGTTGTTTGATTTTCTCTTTTATCAGGGTTACGCTATTTTGCAGATTGTCGTGATGGGTTTTGGCTTGAGAGACTACGTTGGTTATGTTTTGATTTTCACTATTTGGGTATTTATCGGATATTTCCTGGTATTTATCGATGGCTTGTTGCATGTCGGTGGTTTCTTCGTAGATGTTGGCAATGTTGAACATAGCTTGCGCGGCAAAAGAGGTATCCGGATATTTAGCTACTATCTTGTTAAATGTAGCTATAGACTCGGCAAATTGTTTATTGGAACGCTGGATATTGGCGATTCTTATCATAGCGACCGGAGCTGCCAAAGAATCCGGGTAGGTATTCAGGATTTCGTTGTATTTGACTAAGGCGGCATCATCGTTCTTTTGTATTAATAACGCATCCGCGTCATCGAAAAGCTTGCTGGCGGCTTGTTCCTTCTGCATTAAATCGGAAGCTGTTTCGGCATGGGCTACCATTGCTGAAACAGCTATTATGAATGCGGTTAGTGCCAATATTAGTGTTTTTGATCTCATTTTTGCTCCTTTTACAAATAAAAAAGCTGCCGAATCTACTTTCGATTGGCAACTTAATGACTGGCTCTATGCGCTCTCTCCAAGTGCACACAGCAAGTAACTACGTGGCTGATATATAATTGTTATTATGAATATACCAGAAAATCAACGTTTGTCAAGCGGCAAAAGTATTAAAAATTAAGACTAAATGACAGCCGGTGGTTGTTGCCTAAATCACCCTTGGGCGCAAACGCGTAATCAAGCCCGTAATTGCCGATTTTAAAGCCGAACCCAGCGGTGAAGGTGTCAAGGTCATATCCGATCTTATAACCGGCCCTAAAGGCCATTATTTTGTTATAAAGGTATTCAAAGCCCAGGTTAACCCGGCTGGAAAGCTCTTTCGGCTTGTTGAAGTCAGCCGCTACGGTTAAAACATCGTTTTTCACTTCCGTTCTATAGGCGGCTCCTACTTTCACATTCAAGGGTAAAGGATCTGTTTCACTGATGTACTTGATACCACTGCCTATATTCTGGATGTTCGCTCCCATTGATAAACCCTTAACTGTTGCCAGTTTGTAGAGCACGGCCAGGTCGACGGCGTAGGCGGACGCCGTCTCGGTTTCCGCCAGGTTGCTGCTGAGTAACTTAAAGTTTGCACCGGCGCTCAAATTGTCTAATATTTGTTTCGCGTATGCGGCATTATACACGAAATCACTTTGAGCGTTGACGGTACGGGACGTCCCATCCAGGTAATTGATCTCCAGGTTCCCGGCGGACAATCTCTCAATCGCTATAGCAACTGCCTGGCCGTGCGGCAGGGGTTGGACATAATTAATAGTCTCAAAGTCAATATCAGCTACGTCTTTCAGGTACATAGCGCCGATCTCCCGGGTTTTCATTTCCGCTAAACCGGCAGGATTCCAGAATATGGCGTCAGCTCCGCTGGCTATGCCAACATACGCGTCACCCATGGCTGTCGCCCGCGCGCCGATAGATT
This sequence comes from Elusimicrobiota bacterium, assembly GCA_003153935.1. GTDB lineage: Bacteria > CAYTYR01 > UBA6262 > UBA6262 > UBA6262 > Fen-1174. Next base: position 41,954 of record PMCA01000036.1, on the reverse strand, counting down.
CCTTCAGTACCACCGCACCGGTGGTCCCGGCGCCGGCATAAAGCAGTTGCGCGGTCAGCAGTCCCGTCAGCAAAATCCCCAGAAATTTTAGATGTCTCATTTTGTTCTCCATGGTCATTTATTTTATAACTGCGGCTTTTTTAATGGTCTTAATGCCGGGCGCTTCGATAAAGAACAGGTAAACACCGCTGGCTACGGTTTCGCTGCTGTCATTCTTGCCGTTCCAGTATTCGGTATAGCTGCCGGCGGATTTATTATCATCAACCAGGGTGCGAACCAGTTCACCCACTATATTGTATATTTTGACGGTTACCTGACCCTCATCGTCTATCGTGTAATCGAGGCGGGCGCGTTCACCCCTGGCCGGGTTGAACAGGTTATCATACAGTTTGGTTTCCCCGCCGTTCAAAGCGGCGGCTGTAGTAGTTATGCTTTGAATGGCCTGGCTGCCCCCTGCTTTCATCTCAATATTGAACTTTATATAATCGGCATAACAGATGTGGTTGTAGGAGCTTTGCGTATAGAGGCGCGCCCGTATCTCGCCGGTGGCGGAAATATAGCTGGATATCGCCGTGGTCGGAATGACAATGGTCGTATCTACAGTGCCGACCGACCGGTAATCGAGCCGCGCCCACACGCCGGAAACAAAGTTGTAAAGGAAAATACCCTGTGATTGGCTGGAAGAATATTTCCCATCGTAGGTTACGGTAAGTTTAGCTACTTTGGCAGGCGTCTCGGTAATGACGGTTTTCGCGTACCAGTCAATATAATACGTATTGCCCTGTCTGGCTGATGTTACCGCCATATAACTGCTGTCGTTAGCAGCCAAACTGCCGACGTTACCGCTAAAGGTCCCCCTGGTCATAATGATGGAAGTTGCCAGGTAATCCTTAGTTTGCGTGCCCGTAGTCGTGAAAGTATAATCGCCGCTGGTGGCCAGGTTACCGGCTGAGTCCTTGGATTTAACGCGGTAGTGATAGGCTGTGCCGCTGGCTAATCCGGCCAGGTTGGCCGTATGGCTCAGCGTCATTGTCGAATTTAAAGCCGTGCTACTGCCATAAGAAGCGGTCGTTCCGTATTCTACCTGGGTGTCGCTGTTCTCGTTGGTGGTCCAGGTAATAACCGCGGTGGTATTGGTAATGCTGCCGCTGGTGACCGCGCTGATGGTTGGCGGCGTAGTGTCAGCGACGTTATTATATTCGACGGCGAAATTGATATAGTCAGCATAGAGGCACACATTATCGGCTCTTTGCGTGTAGTCGCGCAGTCTTATTTCGCCGGTGCCCGAGATGTAGTTGGTGATGTTGGTGGTCTTAATGATCGTCAGGGTCATCTCGGTCGTACCTACTGTTGACGAGTCAATGCTGTCCCAGGCGCTGGTTACGAAGTTATACAGATATAAGGTTTGCGCTTGGTTAGAGGTATAGTGACCGTTAAAGGTCACGGTCAGTTTAGTAATGGAAGTTGGCGCTTCAACAATAGTAGCGTTAGCGTACCAATCGGTATAGAAAGAGGTTCCGTTCTGCATGGCGTTTACCGAGTAGAAACTATTATCGTCAGCGGCCAGGTTAGCATAGCTCCCCTGCCCTGTTCCCTGAGTGACGGTTATACCACTGGGTTGATAATTTCTGGACATACTCCCACTGCCCAAGGTGGTAAAAGTATAATCGCCGCTGGTAGCTAAGTTCCCGGACGCGTCCTTGGACTTGACTCTGAAGTGGTATAAGGTACTGCTGGTTAATCCGGTTAGAGTTACGTTGTGGCTTGTGACCATTGAAGTATTAAGAGCAGAGCTGCTGCCGTAAGACGTGGTCGCGCCATACTCCACCTGGGTGTCGCTATTCTCATCAGTGGCCCAGGTAATGGTCGCACCAGTGGTAGTAATGGCCGAAGATAATACCGCGGAAATAACGGGCGGTGTGGTATCGGCCGTCCCGTTGGTATCCACGGCGAAATTGACATAATCCGCGTAGCAGGCGACATTGCTGGCACTTTCCGTATAGGTTCTTAACCTGATCTCACCGGTAGCGGAAATGTAACTGGCGATGTCGGTAGTAGAAAAGACGATAGTTTGTTCTGCGGTGCCTACGAGCTGGTAATCCAGCCTGGCCCAAGTTGCCGAGACAAAATTGTAGAGGAACAATCCCTGATATTGGCTGGTCGTGTAATGGCCGTTCCAGGTCAGCGTCAACTTGGTTACATTGGCCTTGGCTTCAGCGATAGTCGTACCGGCGTACCAGTCAGTGTAAAAAGTCGATCCGGTTTGCTGGGCATTGTTGGAGTAGAACACGTTATCGTCAGCAGACAAGTTCGCATAATTCCCGGTGCCGTTACCCTGGGTCGTTACCAATGTGGTCGGGGCGTAATTCTTGGAGCCGCTCGGCGGTGGAGTTGTGTTTGAAGTTGTAAAATTATTGTCCACGCCAGTCGCTAAATTGCCGGCAGAATCTTTGGATTTTACGCGATAATGGTAAAGCGTGTTGGAGGTAAGACCGGTAAGATTAACGCTGTGACTCAGGACCAGGTTGGTGTTAAGAGTAGTGCTGTTCCCGTAGGAAGCGGTTAAGCCGTATTCAACCTGTGAATCGCTGGATTCATTAGTGGTCCAGGTTATGGAGGCCGAATTGGCAGTTATACTGCCGGCTACCACTCCGGATATCACCGGCGGTGTCGTATCGGCCGACGGGACCGGCGGCATGAAGGGATTGACCCTGGGGGTTTGGGAACTGAAAACAAACCAGCTGGTCGTAGCTACGGCGCTATGCTGAAAGTTGGTCGGCCAGGAGTAGTCCGCTCCATCGCCGACCGCGCACCACACGCCGCCATTGGCCTGTTGGGCTTTAGCGACCTGCGCATGGTAATAATTGGCCTGGGTAGTATTGCCGAGGAACTCATAGGTAACGGCCATTTGCTCGGTGCCCTCGAACCAGACCCCGCCACCCGGCGCGGTTATAGTGCCGTCATAGTCATAACCGTCGTAGGTCACGCCGCTAAGGCTGCGGGTTATATGCATATTGTTATAGGCAAAAGTGATCGCCCGCGTAAAATCCTGGCCGGCGGGACCGGTCTTGCCGATAGCCACTACCGACCAACTCTGGGGATCAAGGTAAGTGCTGTAATCATTATAACCGGTATAGAACCGACCGGCATTGTTATCCCACATCTTGTTTACCAGGTAATTGTAAACCAGCTGGGCTTTATCTTTGTAGTATTGGTTATTTTGGATCTCTCCGGTGTAATAGAGGGCGGAATAGGCGTCTAAATTGTGTTCGGTGCTGGTCCAGGTCTCGCGGGCTCCGGTATCGGTCAAACCGCCATAGATCGAACCATAGCGGGGATCGGCAGTGTTGGTCTCCTGCAGGGTAATTATCCAGTCCATGGCTTTCTTGGCGCTGGCTTTGTAGGTGGTGTCTCCGGTTTTCCTGGTATAGTAGTTCATGGCCAGGATCATCCACAAGGTTTCGCCGCTGCGGCGCCAGGTGGACGTAGCCAATCCAGTGTCGGCAAAATAGCCATTATCCCAGCTGCCTTCGGCGTTCTGCATGGCAGCGTATTTATCGAGTATTTTTTTGGCGCGGGTGAGGTCGTTCTCGCAGGTGAAAGCTATGACGGCGCAGGCTTGGTCGTAAGTATAGGCGACGGTGGAACCGTCCCCTTCAAAGCTGTCAACCAATCCGGTGGGATACTGCTGCGCAGCTAACCAATCATGCGCGGTAGCGGCAAAAAGAACATTACCGGGAAATAATAGAAACATTCCCAGTAATAAAGTTACTAGTTTTCTCTCCATGGCTTTTCTCCTAAACGCTGATTTTTCTTAAATGAAAAAACCGGTTCACAAATTAAGCGGTTTTTTAATTTATTTAGGAGATTAATTTTGAGTAATATAGAAATAGCACAGGCGGGGATTTTGTCAAGTTCAATTTATGGGTTGCCGACGGGTAACTTATCTCTTTTTGGCTTTCTTTTTCTGCGCCGTTTTTTTAGCTTTATTTGGTTTTGTCTTCTTGGCTTTCTTGGCTTTGGCGGCCTTTTTGGGATTGGTCTTCTTGACCTTTTTGGCGGGCTTGACGGTTTTCTTGGGTTTGCCTTTTGTTTTGGCCTGGCGCTCGGAGATCTTTTGCTCAATTATTTTCAGGGCTGCTTCAGCTTTGGCTCTTATGTCGGCCACGATCACGACCACGTCATCTTTACCGCAACTGAAAGCTTTCAATATCTTCTTTTTATCATCCAGGTTAATTCCGTATTGCGGCAGCTCATCAGTGGAAATAAACCCGTGGACTCCGGCCTTAGCGACGATCTCATCCTGCAGTAAGTTGCTCAATTTATCGTTTTTTACCAGGATGCCGTTAAATTTATCAACTTCCAGTCCTAATACCGCTCCGCCCGCTTTGATCGTTTCCGCGATGATGTGCGAACTGGTTTTCTTGAAAAGAGAAGAGATGTCCTTTATCATGTTGTTCCTCCTTTTTCAGTGCTAAAAATATTTACACCATTATCGTTCCTGCTGTCAATAATAAATTTACTATTTTTAGCGAAAATACACGCGGTAGATCTCAATGACGCCGTTACGTATCATCATGACCGCGATGGCGGTCAGCAGGATATCTGCCACTTTGGAGAAGGCTCTCATACCGTTAATTCCGATGATCTTGGTCAGGACCTCGCTCTTACGCAAAACCGCCCAGGTGATCAGCATATTAATGATCAGGGAGATGAAGGTTGGGAACCAACCGAGAGTGTCGGTCAGGACCAGAGTGGTGGTCAATACGGCCGGACCGGTGATCAATGGCGTGCCGATCGGGAAGATACCCGCGTCGGTATAATGATGTTTCCGGGACTGGTCCCCGGGCAGGAGCAAGTTTACTGACAGGATTAGCAGCAGGATGCCGCCGGCGATCTTAAAATCAGGCACGGTGATACCCATGATCAGGAAGATCAGCTTTCCCACCAGCATGAATATGATGGCGATGGTCGTCGCGGTGAGCACGGATTGAATAATATTGGCGTTCCTGTGCTCCCTGCTCATGTCGCCGGTCAAGCCGATGAATATAGGCAGGATCCCGAAAACATCTATAGCGACGAATATGGGAATGAAACTTAAAATATACGGTTTAAGCAGAATGTAAATATCAGCCATGGCATCCCCTATAGTTTGACGTCGCGCAGGATCTGGGCCGCAGTTTCCGGCAGCAAAGGCTCGATGTACGAACCAGTGCCCCACTCGAATCCAGTCAGCTCCAGGATTTGGGGCGTGATCTCGATGTGCCAGTGATAGTCGTCGCGGATGGTTCCCCAGTAACCTTCCCGCTCGCGCAGGTACGGTGCAGTATGCAGCATGTAATTCAGCGGAGGATCATCCAGAACTTTTTCTATACGCAGCAGGCTGCCTTTCAGTATCTTGGCCAGGTTATTGATGCTGTCGTAGCTTTCCCGCAGGTAATCGCAGTTGTGCCTCTTGGGGAGGACCCAGACCTCGAAAGGGAAACGGCTGGCAAAAGGAGTAATGGCCACGAAATAATCGTTTTCTTCCACGATCCTCTTGGGGTCCTTAAGCTCCTGGGTGATAACGTCGCAGTAAAGGCAGCGCTCCTTATAACTGTAATATTCGCGTGAATTCTGCAGTTCATCTTTTATGCTTTTCGGCGTAATGGGCAGGGCGACCAGTTGCGAGTGCGAGTGTCCCAGGCGGTATTTGCTCGCTTTGCGCTGGTTCTTGAATACGAGGGAGTATTTAAACCGGCGGTCCCCTTCCAGGTCACGCATGCGCGCCTGGTAAGTGCTCAAGACCTTGGTTACCTGGTCAACGGAAAGATTGGAAAGGTTCTTGATATGGTCGGGAGTTTCGATTATAACTTCATGCGCGCCGACGTTATTCATCAGGTCGTACATGCCTTCGGGCCGGCGGTCCGGATCGCTTTCGATCTGCAGTGCCGCCTGCTTGGAAACGATCACCCGCACTTCCCAACCGGGACTGTCCGCCGGCGTGCCGGGGGTCCGTAACGCGTAAATTTCCTTGCCGCTGACTTTTTCACTGCCGGGGCAGAAAGGACAAACCTTCCATTCAGTTTTTTCCTGCAGGGCCAGCGAAGTAAAAAAATCCTGCTCGCCTTCGGTGCCGGTTACTATCCATTGTCCGGTAAAGGGGTCCTTCCTGATCTCAGTCATTGAACCTCCATTTTCATAAGAACAGTGTTAAGTGTACTGTTTTTCTCTCAACTAACAATAATCCCAGCGTAGCCTACTACTGAATTGTCGTCGCCGGTGACTGTACCGCTGGTGTCATACATGGTCAATTCGGCTTTGGTGGCTCCCAGTATCCTGGCGGCAAACAGCATAACGGCCGTTGGACCTGAACCACACATGCTGATCTCCTGGCTGGTCACGGTGGCCATTAAGCTTTCCGGAGCCAGGTTCAGAATATCCTTGATCGCCAGATTGTCTTTCTCCCGGGCGCTGGCTTTAGATTCGTAATGAGTCATATCCGATGATGCCAGCACCAGAGTTGGCTCGGCGCTGGCGGCGATGGCCTTGGCAATTCCCGTCCCCAGGTTTCGGCAAACCTCTAAGCTATAATCAGCCAAACAGATAGGAACTATCTTTATATCTTTTTTGAGGTATTGCAGGAATGGCAGTTGCACCTCCAGCGAATGTTCGCGCTGGTGAGCGGAGCTGTCGACAGTGATCAAGGGGTCGCAATTCTTGATGATCTTTTGGGCCAGGATGTCGTCTATGGAACATACCCCCAGCGGTGTGGTCCAGGTGCCCTCAGCCATTAAAGAAACCATGTGCCCGAACCCGGTATGATTAGGTCCGATCATGACCACTGTGGCCGGCATTTCTATCCGGCCGTAAACGCTGCCAGCCACTCGTCCCGAATAGATATAACCGGCATGAGGCACCATGATGCCCAAAGCCCGTTTTTTGGCTTCCGTGTCTTTGGACAGGAACTTTTTGACCTCGGTTATCAAAGTTCTTTCACTACCGGCATAAAATTGTCCGGCTACTATGGGAGCCCTGCGCATAAAAATCTCCTCTGAAATTATATCTGAATTTTAACTCAAAGCCCGGTTTAAGTCAAGAATATTACTATAATTCCTGGCACCAGCCATTATCCAGTTCCAGTTCATGGAGCTTGTCCACGACCCGCTCATATTCAGGTTTGGTCAGACGGCGGGATAGCTCGGGGAAGTTGCTGGCTAAATGCGCGGGATGGTATTGGGCCATGAGGCTAAGAAAGGTTTGGGCAGATATTTCTTTGGCAATGAATTCCAGTACTTGTTCACTACCGGCGATATTTTCCGGCAGGACGAGATGCCTGATGATCAATCCCCGGACCGCCAGACCCTCTTCATCAAGAATAAGGTCGCCTACCTGGCGGTACATTTCCTTTAGCGCCAGTTTGTTTATTTCAGGGTAATCAGCAGATTGGGAATATTTTTTGGACATTCGGGGATCGTTATATTTGGCGTCAGGCAGGTAAATATCTACTATGCCATCCAGCAACTCCAGGGCGTCCAGGGATTCATAACCGCTGCAGTTATAAACCAGGGGCAGGTCAAATCCTTCTTTTATAGCGAGCTCCAGGGCGGACAGGATCTGCGGCAGGTAAATGGCGCCGGTTACCAGGTTTAAATTGTGGCATTTTCTCTTTTTTAGCTCCAGCATGATATCCGCCAGTTCCCGGACAGTGAACGGCTGGCCATGGCCCAGCTGGCTGATAGGATAGTTCTGGCAAAAAACGCAGCGCAGGTTACAGCCCGTGAAGAAAATAGTACCCGAACCATGAGTCCCGCTGATCGGCGGTTCTTCCCCGAAATGAGCGTTATAGGAGGAGATCTTCAGATCCGCGCCAGCGCCGCAAAACCCCTTCTCGCCAGCCTGCCGGTTAACCAGGCAGCGGCGTGGACACAGGTCGCAGTGTTGCAGGCGCGCGTTGGCCGCGGCCAATTTCTTAGCTAAAGTGCCGTCGGAGTGAGATTTAAGGTAAGCTGGCTGGTGTTTTTTCATAGGGGATTAAAAGTAGCTGGCAAAAAGTGCGAAAGCCAAAACTATCAGCATAATAGTGGATATAAACAGGAGGACAAAAGTAGAAGCAAAGGGCATTATATAAACCAGTATGGCTTTCCCGGTCTGCCAGTGGTAGATCAATTTTAGACTCTTAACCTGCAGGAAAAGTACCCAGACGAAGATAGCCGCGGATAACAGGAAAAATACAAAATGTCCGCCGGAGCCGAGGTTTTTGGCCAGCAGGGCAGCGACGGGCATGAAGATCATCGGGGTCAGGCTGCTGCCGAAGAGCACGAACAGGTTGTGGCTCGAGCCTTCGGTCTGATGCCAGGTGGCGATAAAATGGAACATAGCCGTGAGCACGAACCAGAAAACGGCGAAGGAGAACAAGCTAGCCAGGAACCGGGCGATAAACATGCCGGCGATCTGGTCGGGGCTGTAACTTTCCAGCAGCATGGCGGAAACGATCTGGCAGAACAGGCCGGCTATGGCTATACCGATAGCCAGCAGCAAGGGTTTCCGGGAAACGAGAACTTCGCTTAAGCCTCTCTCCGGATCGATGATGATCTCTGATATTACTTCTGCCAGTTCCATTTTTACTCCAGTATATAAGCCAGCCGGGTGCTGGTCTTTTCCACGAGCTTATTCAAACTGCCTTCGTCAAATTTGCGGCCGAACATTTCCCAGATTTTTTCGGCTGAGGAATAGTCCTTGATAATATAAGGGTCGTCACCCAGTCCCGCCATGCGCCCCGCTTCCTGTATGGCGTCGGGAAAATTACCCAGCTGGTCCACCAGCCCCAGCTTAAGCGCTTGTTCGCCGGTGAAGATGGACCCGTCCGCCAGCTCTTTCACTTTTTCCACCGGCATTTTGCGGCCCTCGGCCACGGCGTTGACGAATTGCTCATAAGTATTATCGATCATGCCTTGCAATAATTTGCGTTCTTCCGCCCGCGGCGCGCGCCAGAAGGCGCCAATATCCTTGTTATTACCGCTCTTGACCACCTCGAATTTTACACCGATCTTCTTGAACAGTTCCTCCATGTTGCCGAAATTGAAGATCACGCCGATGCTGCCGGTGATGGTCGAGGGGTTGGCGATGATCTTATCCGCCGGGCAGGAAATATAATAAGCGCCGCTGGCGCCGACATCTCCCATGGATACTATCACCTTTATATTTTTGGCGCGTAATTTTTTGACCTCTTCATATATTTCCTGGCTGGCCCCGGTGCTGCCCCCGGGTGAATTTATACGCAGGACCACGGCCTTGACATTGGGGTTTTTACCCAGTTTTCTCAGCCGGTCGACGATTGAGTCGGCCCCTTCCATAAAACCCGGGAAAACGGAACTCTGGCGCTCTACGTAGATATCGCCGTAAATATAGACCACGGCTATGCCGCTCTTTCCCATTTTGGGAATTTCCAGGCCGGGTTTATCGGCCTTAGCTGTGGCGGTGTTGGGTCCCTTAAAAAGTTGTATCAGACCCAGTATCGTTGCCAGGGCGCAGAGACCCAGCAAACCGTAGGTTAATAATTTTCTTTTATCCATTCTTGTTGCCCCTTTCGCTATTCCTCAATATCTTTTTCTTTATGCAGTTTTAATAAGGTTAATTCGCTTTTTCTTTTTTGCAGTTCCACCAGTTCCAGCTGTTTCAGGACGATGTCTATTTCCAGTTGTTTCAATCTTTTTTCGATGCTGTCAACGGTCAGATCCTTCTTCGATGGCATATAGCCTCCCTGAAAATTTTATGACGCTCGGCTAGCCCCATTTTTATCATAAGCCGGGTAAAAATGCAATCCTATTTATTGTACCCGCGAATATTTGAAGGTAACCAGGCGGTGATAGGCGGTTTTGGCGTCCCACTGGCCGGAAAAGGCCAGCATGTTCTGGAACGCCCGGCCGGAGTCAGTACCCCGGACTTTTATGTTAAAAGAAACTGTCTGCTGGGCGCCCGAAGCCAGAGACTTGATCACCTGTTTGCGGTCACTTAGGCATGTCATATATGGTGTCGGTAAAAACTCGGTAATTATTTCATGCTGCTCATACTGGGAACGGTTCTTGACCTTGACCTTGATCTCATATTCCCGTCCGCTGGCCATGGTTTCCGGCCATTCTGGGAGCAGCTCTATGTCCAGCAAACCCCAATCCTGTCTAAGAGTGGCAAAAGCGGCGGCCCCGGCAATGGCCCATTCATTGACCGAATACGGTCCCAGGCGGCCCCATAGTCCGCGAGCCAGGTCGTGCCAGAACATGCCTTTTATTTTGCCGTCACCGGACATCTTACGGTGAGCGGTTACGAGGCGGTCATAGAGCTCCAGCGGCCCGGGAGGATTGGTCACGCTTTGGTGCAGGTTCCAGTCTACTACGTCCCCGCCCAGTAAATTTACCTGGTTGGTCCCGACATAACGGTTCCAGTCTTTTATCAGGTCGTTGAACTGGCCCCGGTCGCATTCGTACAGCATAACCGCGTCCAGGTCGGCGCCGGCGTCATTCATCATGATCGGGTCCTGCCCGTGCTGCCAACCCTTCTCCCAGCTCAGAGTATAACACCAGAGCGGTTTATTAGTATCGACTTTTTCCTTGATCTCTTTGATTATATGGGCGATATACTGGGCGCGCCACCAGTTCCATTGGTCGACCAGTTTCATTTTCTGCCGGTTCTGTATCTCCCGTCCAAGCCAGCACATTCGCCCCATTTTGTCGAGGTTCTTCCAGTTGGCCGGCAGGTCGGGACGCATATCGTCGACGAACTGGTTCACCATTTCATAACCGCCGATAGCGTTGCGTATATAATCCACGCCGATATAATCCACCTCGGGGATAGCCGCCAGGTGTTTAAGCATCTTGATGATGTCATTGCGCCGTTTCGCGTCGCCGATGGAAACGGAACGGGTGGGAACGCAGGTGCCCAGCTTCCCGTCATAATTGTAGGCATAGTTATAGTCGGCTTTTTTGGTTATATCGCCAAAGGTCAGGTAGCAGGCCACCCAGGCGCCGAATTTAAATCCGCGCTTATGCGCGGCTTTGGCAAATTTGGGTACGAACTGCGCGTTGGACTGGACCCAGGGAAAATCATTGTTGATCTTGGTGCCCCAGCTGGCGGTCTGTCCGGCCAGGTACCAGATAGCGTCCGCCGTCAGGAAATCGGCCCAGGAGAAAATATTCTCCCAATTGCCTACCACCCCGTCCGGGTCTTTGATCTTAGCTGATTCCAAATAGGTAGTGCTTTCCAGGGTCAGGACTCCCAGTCCCGGTTTCACTGCCGGGGGAGTAACCCGTTCGATCTCAAAAGTGGTGGTCAGGACTTGGGGCGGTTTCTTCTCCCGCGGGATTATTAACTTAGCGGTATAGGTGCCTCCGGGCGCATTCCAGGGGACTGGCCACCTGGCTTCATATTGGTGCAGGCTGGGATTATATGCCAGTAATGTTCCTTTGATGCCGCCTATAGAAGTCAGGGAGATATTATTCTTTTCGATGAAGACTACCAGATTCGTGTTATTGGGTGATTTACCCAGATGATCGAGATGGAATACCACAAAATCATAATGGCGGTATTTTTTTTGAGTAGCGTTAAGCATCAGGGGGCGGTGCCGGTAAAAATAGAAGTAGGAATAGATGGAGCTAAAAAGGACCACTCCGGCTACCAGAAAGGTCAGTAGGGTAAATATATGTATAGGTAAGCGGAATCTGGCCTTCTTGGACTTCTTAGACCCGTCCCGCCTTATTTTGCCGATCGGTTTCGGCTGCATGTAACCCATGTAATTCCCTTAGATATATATTTAAAGTGATTTATTAAAATTATTTCAAATGCTCAATGATTTCAATGGTTTTTGAGATAGCCTCATCCAGCTTATTAATATCCTTGCCGCCGGCCTGGGCCATATCCTGCCGCCCGCCTCCAGACCCGCCCACCACTGCTGCCACTTCCTTGATTATTTTACCCGCATGCAGGCCTCTGGGGTATAGATCCTGGGTGACCAGGCATATAAGGGCTATTTTGTCATTTTTGACCCCTCCCAGGACAAAAACTCCGCTTTTCTGGATCTCTTTCAGCTTATCCCCCAACAGGCGCAGTTCTTCCGGTCCGGCCTCATCTACCTTCCTGGCCAGGACCGTAACCCCATTAATGGTCTTGAATTCTTTGGTTAGGTCAGAGACATTAAAGGTCTGGCCGGAGGTTTTTTGCTGCTGGATCTCCTTTTGCAGAGTCTTTACCTGTTCCAGCAGTTTAGCCGCTTTTTTAAGAAGTTCATTAGTGTTGGTTTTAAGCAATGCTTCCAATTCGGTGAGCAAGTTAGCCTGTTGGTGCATAAAACCAACTGCCGCGCGTCCGGTTATAGCTTCGATGCGGCGTACCCCTTGGGCGATACTGGCTTCGTTCAGGATCTTAAATAACCCTATCTCGCCGGTCGCTCCGCAGTGCGTGCCGCCGCATAATTCCTGGCTGACGCCGGGCACTTCCACTACCCTGACCTTGGCGCCGTATTTCTCGCCGAATAGGGCGATAGCTCCTGATTTCTTAGCTTCGTCGAGTGATTTCTCGGTGACTTTGACGGGCAGGTTGGCCCGGATAAAGCCGTTGACGATATCTTCCAGTTTTTCCCGCTCGTGCTGGTCGAGACCCTGGTTGTGGGAAAAATCGAAACGCAAACGCTCCGGTTCGACCAGGGATCCCGCTTGCGCCACATGAGCCCCGAAAATGGTTCTTAAGGCGGCTTGCAACAAATGCGTGGCGGTATGGTTACGGGCGATGTCATTGCGCCGTTCTTCGTCGATGCTCGCCTCGACGGTATCATTCTTATTGAAAGTGCCGGACTTTATGACGCCCTGGTGGACAATCAATCCGGGCACCGGTTTGATGGTATCGGTTATCTCTAAAATATCTTTACCTTTAGTTATCCTGCCCGTGTCGCCGACCTGACCGCCGGTCTCTCCGTAAAAGGGCGTTTGGAACAGGACGACGGACACAGTTTCGCCGGCATTGGCGGTAGATACGGTTTTTTTATCTACCAGCAGGGCTGCTATCTTGGTGCTGATCTTCTCTTCTTCGTAACCGACGAAATCAGCGTCACCGGTTTCTTTATGCAGCACGCTATAGAAAGAAATATCTTCAGCGCCGGAGCCTTTCCAGGCGGCGCGGGCCTTCTCTTTTTGTTTTTCCATTTCCTGATCGAAACCGGACAGGTCCACTCCCAGCCCCTGCTCGGCGACGATCTCCTGTGTCAGGTCCGCCGGGAAACCGAAAGTGTCATATAATTTAAATACCTGTTCTCCGGGTATGGACCGGAGCTTTTTAGTTTTGGCTTCAGCGATAACCTCGTCCAGGATGTTCAGTCCCTGTTCCAAAGTTTGCTGGAATTTATTTTCTTCCTGCATGATCACACTATAAATATGTTCCTTGGCTTCAGCGAGCTCGGTATAAGTCCCTTTCATGGTTTCGATGACCACGGACGCCAGCTTATGCAGGAACGGCTCATTGATCCCCAATATTTTACCGTAGCGATGCGCTCTCCTGATCATGCGCCGCAAAACATAACCACGGCCGTCGTTAGACGGCAAAATGCCGTCACCAATCAGGAAGGAAACACCCCGCACATGATCAGAGATGATCTTCAGGGAAATATCTGTTTTCTCTTCCCGGCCATATTCAACACCGGCCAGGTCAGCAGCTTGCCTTATTATAGGTTGGAACAGGTCAGTGTCAAAGTTGGACGGTACGCCCTGCACTACCGCCGCCAGCCTTTCCAGTCCCATGCCAGTGTCGATATTTTTCTGGGGCAAAGGATTCAATTTACCAGTTTCATCCCGGTCGAATTGGGTGAAGACCAGGTTCCAGACCTCTAAATAGCGGTCACAGTCGCAGCCTACTTTGCAATCCTCTTTACCGCAGCCGAATTTGTCACCCTGGTCGTAGATTATCTCCGAACAGGGACCGCAGGGGCCAGTCTCGCCCATCTGCCAGAAATTAGAATCCTTGCCCAGCCGGACTATTCTCTCAGGTTTGACAATGGCAGACCAGATCTTGGCGGTCTCGTCATCGTCTTCGTAAATGGTTACCCATAATTTATCTTCAGGCAGTTTTATCACCTTGGTCAGGAATTCCCAGGCCCAGCTGATGGCTTCTTTCTTAAAATAATCGCCGAAGCTAAAATTGCCCAGCATTTCAAAAAAGGTGTGGTGACGAGCGGTACGCCCTACCCGTTCCAGGTCGTTAGTGCGGAAACATTTCTGGCAGCTGGTGGCCCGGGTGTATTCGAGGCGGGTTTTGCCCAGGAACATATTCTTGAACTGCACCATGCCGGCGCTGGTAAATAACAAGGTCGGGTCGCTTGACGGCACCAGACCGTCGCTTTTGGCCGGGTGGTGTTTGCGCTCGACGAAGAAGTCCAGGTATTTTTTGCGTATTTCGTCTGATTTCATACAAACTCCTTAAAACGTTAACTTTCGGTATTATTAATAAATACAATGACTCGTGACCCGAAGACCCGGAGACTCGTTGATTTATTTGTAGTATTCCTGTATCGGCTTGACTGCGATGCCCTGCTTGGACAAGGCGGTAATCCCGTCCACGGCGGCTTCCGCGCCGAAAACCGTGGTGATGACCGGCACGCTATGGATCAGTGCGTGCTGCCTGATAGTATAACCGTCACTGCGGGAACGGGTGCCCTTGGGCGTATTGATGATCAGGTCCACCTGCTTATTCTTGATAATGTCCACCATGTCCGGCCGGCCCTCGCCGATCTTGGATATCTCTTCAATGGTCAGACCGTGCCCGGTCAGGACAGCCCCGGTATTTTTCGTGGCGATCAGCTTAAAACCAAGATCCTGCAGCTTGCGCGCTACTGGCACGATCCTTTCTTTATCACGGTCATTGACGCTGATAAATACCGTACCGCTCGCTGGCAGGGAACTGCCGGCGGCCATCTGGGACTTGGCGAAAGCCAGGCCAAAATTGGCGTCAATGCCCATCACTTCACCGGTAGACTTCATTTCTGGTCCGAGCACGCTGTCGATGCCCGGGAATTTTATAAATGGCAGAACGGCCTCTTTGACCGCCGTATACTTCATCTGTACCCCGCCCAACGGGATGTTAAGGTCCTTAAGTTTCTTTCCGACCATGCAGGCGACGGCGATCTTAGCTAAAGGTATGCCGGTAGCTTTACTGACGAACGGTACTGTACGGGAGGCCCGCGGATTCACTTCCAGGACATAGATAATGCCGTCTTTGATGGCGTATTGGATATTCAACAACCCTATCACATGCAGGGCCATCGCCAGTTTGGTCGTATAAGTTCTAATCTCTTTGATCTGTTCCGCGGTCAAAGTGTAAGGAGGCAAAGCGCAGGCGCTGTCCCCTGAATGGATGCCGGCCTCTTCTATATGCTCCATGATGCCGCCAATGAATACATCCCTGCCATCGGAGGCCGCGTCGCAGTCGATCTCAATGGCGTCCGACAGGAACTTATCTATCAGGATAGGATGTTTCGGCGAGATATCCTTGGCCTTGCGTATATAATTCTCCAGGGTTTGTTCGTCGTAAACGATCTCCATGGCCCGGCCGCCCAGCACGTAACTGGGGCGCACCATCACCGGGTAACCGATCTTGGCGGCGATCGCTTTGGCCTCGCCGAAGCTCATCGCCGTGCCATTCTCGGCCTGAGGTATTTTAAGTTTGTCCAACAGCCGGCCGAAACGCTTGCGGTCCTCAGCCAGATCAATATTATCAGGAGAAGTTCCGATTATCTTAACCCCGTTCTTTTTCAGTTCCAGAGCCAGGTTCAGCGGTGTTTGGCCGCCGAACTGCACAATGACCCCATCCGGCTTTTCCCGCCGGTTGATATTCAGCACGTCCTCCAAAGTCACCGGTTCGAAGTAAAGACGGTCGCTGGTGTCGTAGTCGGTAGAGACGGTTTCCGGGTTGCAATTCACCATGATAGTTTCGTAGCCCATCTCATCCAGGGCGAAAGCCGCGTGCACACAGCAATAATCGAATTCTATACCCTGGCCGATACGGTTAGGTCCGCCGCCCAGGATCATGATCTTTTTCTTCTTGCTCTTTTGGCTGGTCTCGTTGCTTTCATCCTCGTCTTCATAGGTAGAATAATAATACGGCGTGAAGGCCTGGAACTCAGCAGCGCAGGTGTCGACCAGCTTATAGTTGGGGACCAGCTTGGCCCCATACCTTAATTTGCGGATATATTCCTCTTTTAAATTGAAGATCTGCGCCAGCTGGAAATCGGAATAGCCCAATTTTTTGGCGCTGGTCAGAACGGCCAACTTTTCATGTGTTTTCAATTTTCCGAATTTGATCTCGCGCAGTGACTCTTCAAAATCGCAGAGTTCCTTAATTTGGTGGATGAACCAGCGGTCGATCAGGCTGGCTTCGGCAATTTCTTCGACGGAAAAACCGCTCTGCAAGGCGTACTTAATATAGAAAAGGCGCTCGCTGGTAGGCAGCTTGATATATTGTTTTATCCGGTCCAGGGTGTCCTTGCGTGTCTCCTCGTTCTTGAGACCGGTCTTAAGTTCTTTCTCCAGGTAATGATTATCGTTGCCTAAGCCATGACGGCCGATCTCCAGGCCGCGAATGGCTTTCTGCAGGGACTCCTTAAAAGTCCGGCCGATGGCCATTACTTCCCCTACGCTCTTCATGGATATTCCCAGGCGCGCGTCGGCGCCGGCGAATTTCTCAAAAGCGAACCGGGGTATCTTGGTAACGACGTAATCAATGGTCGGTTCGAAGCAGGCCGGGGTCTTCTGTGTAATATCGTTGGGTATCTCGTCGAGGGTATAGCCAACCGCCAGTTTGGCGGCAATTTTAGCGATGGGAAATCCGGTGGCTTTGGAAGCCAGGGCGGAAGAACGGGAGACACGGGGGTTCATTTCGATGATCACCATGCGCCCGGTCTTTGGATCGATGGCGAATTGGATGTTACTGCCGCCTGTATCCACGCCGATGGCCCTGATCACTTTTACGGCCGCGTCGCGCATGCGCTGGTATTCTTTATCGGTCAGGGTTTGTGCCGGCGCTACGGTTATGCTGTCGCCGGTGTGCACGCCCATGGGGTCGAAATTCTCGATGGAGCAAACTATCACTACGTTGTCCTTGCGGTCGCGCATGACTTCCAGTTCGTATTCTTTCCAGCCGATCACCGATTCCTCGATCAGCATTTCGCTGACGGGGCTGTGTTCCAGGGCGAAGGCGGCCAGGTCCATGAACTCGTCGATATTATAGGCGATGCTGCCGCCGGTGCCGCCGAGAGTAAATGATGGACGGAGCACCAGCGGGAAACCGATGCCTTTGGCGATCTCCAGGGCTTCATTGATGCTGTGGGCGTAACCGCTTTTGGGCAGGTCCATACCGATATTCTGCATGGTCTTCTTAAAAACGTTACGGTCCTCGGCGCGGCGGATAGCTTCGAAATCGGCGCCGATCAATTCCACCTGGTATTTGTCGATGATGCCTTTCTCCACCAGGGCCACGGTCAGGTTCAGAGCGGTTTGTCCGCCGATGGTCGGCAGTAAAGCGTCCGGCCGTTCCTTGGCGATGATTTTCTCCAGTATCTCCACGGTTAAAGGCTCGATATAAGTACGGTCGCTGATCTGCGGGTCAGTCATGATTGTCGCGGGATTGGAATTGACCAGGATGATCTCATAGCCCTCTTCCTTCAGGGCTTTACAGGCCTGGGTTCCGGAATAATCGAATTCGCAGGCCTGGCCGATGATTATCGGACCCGAGCCGATCAACATTATCTTTTTCAGGTCGGTGCGTTTGGGCATGATTAACGCTTCTCCATCAGGTTTATGAATTCGTCAAATAAATACCGGGAGTCGTGCGGGCCGGGCGAGGCCTCGGGATGGTATTGCACGCAGAAAGCCGGATACTTCTTGTGACGGAAACCTTCGTTGGTATTATCGTTTAAATTGATGTGGGTGGGTTCGATGTCGTTCTGGCTCAGTGAATTTATGTCGACGCAGAAGCCGTGGTTCTGCGCGGTTATCTCGATCTTGCTGCTGGCCAGGTTCTTGACCGGGTGATTGGCGCCGTGATGTCCGAATTTCAGCTTGTAAGTCTTACCACCCAGGGCCAGCCCCAAAATCTGGTGCCCGAGGCAGATGCCGAAAATGGGTTTTTTACCCAGCAGTTGGCGTACGGTTTCGATCACATAAGTAACTGGTTCGGGATCGCCGGGACCGTTGGATATAAAGACGCCATCCGGATTTAAACCAAGGATAGTGTTGGCGTCGGTGCGGGCCGGGACCACGGTTACGTCGAAGCCCACGGATTCCAGCAGGCGCAGGATATTCTGTTTGACGCCGCAGTCGATGGCCACTACCTTGTATTTCTTCTGTTTCGGCGTGGCGATCCATTCCTGTTCCGGCGTATGCCAATGGTAAATTTCTGCGCAGGTTACATTCTTCACCAGGTCCTGTCCCACCATTACCGGCGATTTGCGTACTTTGGCCAGCAAAGATTTCTCGTTGAAATCGATGGTGGAGATAAGACCTCTCATCGCTCCCTTGGTACGCAGCAGCCTGGTCAATTTCCTGGTATCGATGCCTTCTATACCAGGTTTGCCCTGTTCCTTCAAGTAATCGGACAATGATTTGGTGGCGCGCCAGTTGGAATAAACCTTGGAATATTCCTTGACGATGAGTCCTTCGCAGTAGATCTGGCTGGCTTCCACATCTTCTTCGTTTATGCCGTAATTACCGATCTCCGTATAGGTCATGGTGATCAGCTGCCCTTTATAAGACGGGTCGGTAATGATTTCCTGGTATCCGGTCATGGAGGTATTGAAAACTACTTCCCCGTAGCTTTCACCCTCCGCGCCGAAGCTAATACCGTGGAAGATCGTCCCATCCTCTAGAGCCAGCACTGCTTTTGTCATGATGGTTCCTTTCGAATCATACCTAGCTGAATTTGGTTATATTGTGATCCAGGACTATAGTTTCGTATTTGTCTTTGCCCAGGGACAGGATGGCGATCTTTACACCGACCAGTTTCTCCAGTTCCTTCATGTATCTTTTGGCGTTGACCGGCAGCTCACTGTAGTTCTTGAGCCGGGTGGTAGATTCTTTCCATCCGGGCACTTCACGGTAAACCGGCCGAGCATTGGCCAGAACACTGCGGTTATGCGGGAATTCCGTCAGCAATTTACCTTTATACCGGTAGCCGGTGCAGATCTTGATCTTATCCAAACCGTCCAGCACGTCAAGTTTCGTGAGCGCCAGCGCGGTAAACCCGTTGACCCTGGCGGCGTGCCTGACCACCAGCGCGTCGAACCAGCCGCAACGCCGAGGACGTCCCGTGGTCGCGCCGTATTCTCCGCCTTTTTTACGCAGGTATTCTCCCTGGGCGTCCAGTAATTCGGTCGGGAACGGTCCCTCACCGACACGGGTGGTATAAGCTTTGCAAATACCGAGCACTTTATTTATTTTTTGCGGGGCGATGCCCAGGCCGATGCAGGCTCCGCCGGCGATTGGGTTGGAACTAGTGACATAAGGATAAGTGCCGAAATCCAGGTCCAGCATGGTGCCCTGAGCGCTTTCGATCAAGATGTTCTTCTTCTCGTCCAGCGCTTTATTGACCAGTACGGTGGTATCGGTTACGTAAGGCCTGATCACTCTGGCGATAGCCAGGTATTGACGGTAAACGGCGGCCAGGGAAAGTTTCTCTTGTTTGTAGACCTTGGCCAGCACTTCGTTATTGCGTTCCAGGTTTGTTTTCAATAGTTCATAGAAAGTGTCTTTGTCCAGGAAATCGGCCATCCTTATTCCGCGGCGGGCCACTTTATCGGAGTAAGTCGGACCGATCCCTCTTTTGGTCGTCCCGATCTTCTGCTTGCCGAGGTCATCCTCACCCAGGCTGTCCAGTAATCGGTGATAAGGCAAGGTGACATGACTAAGGTCGCTGATAAACAGACGATTGGTAGTTTTTATATTTTTGCTTTTTAGGAATTTAAGCTCAGTGATCAGTGCTTCAGGATCGACCACGACGCCATTGCCGATTATGCATTTTTTATAAGTTTGCAGTATACCCGAGGGGATCAAATGCAAGACGTAAACGTTGCCGTCAAAAACGACCGTATGACCGGCATTGTTACCGCCCTGGAAACGGCAAACGAAGTCCGCGTACTGGCTCAACAAATGAACTATCTTGCCCTTTCCTTCATCGCCCCACTGGGCGCCTACAATTACCATACATGGCATCTTGATCTCCCGGTATTATTCTTATATTTTCAGTCTTTTGAATATTTTATCTATGTTTTTCAAATGGTACTTATAATCGAAACTGGCGTCGATCTCTTTGGCGCTGACATATTGCTGCAGCTCGGCGTCATCTTTCAGGTAATCGTTGAAATTACCTTTCTCCTGCCAGACCCGCATGGCGTTACGCTGGACGATGACATAAGCCTGCTGGCGGGCGACGCCTTTGTCTATAAGATTAAGCAGAACCTGTTGCGAGAAAATCAGCCCCTTGGTTCTCTCCAGGTTCTCTTTCATGTTATCAGGATAGACCAGAAGGTTGCCGGCAACCTTGATGAATTTCTTCAGCATATAATCCAGCAAGGTAGAACTATCAGGCAGGATCACCCGCTCTACAGAGGAATGGCTGATATCCCGCTCGTGCCACAGGGTGATATTTTCCAGGGCTGGGGTGACGTTACCGCGGATGATACGGGCCAGGCCGCAAAGCTGTTCGCAGGTTATGGGATTGCGTTTATGCGGCATGGCGCTGGAACCCTTTTGTCCCTTGGCAAAAAATTCTTCGACCTCCCGGACTTCACTGCGCTGCAGGTGCCTGATCTCGGTAGCGAATTTTTCGATGCTGGCGGCGCAGATGGCCAGCACGCTGAGATACTGGGCGTGCCGGTCGCGTTGCAGTATCTGGGTGGAGATCGGCGCGGCCTGAAGTTTGAGTTTCCGGCAGACATAGGATTCGACGCGCGGGTCAATATTGGCGTAAGTCCCCACCGCCCCGCTGATCTTGCCAACGCTGACGACCGGAATCAGCTCTTTTACGCGTTGAATGTTACGCAGGGTGTCAGAATACCATAAAGCCAGTTTAAGGCCAAAAGTGACCGGTTCCGCGTATATGCCGTGGGTCCGGCCTACCATAAGGGTGTTTTTATAGGCTTTGGCCTGTTTCTTCAGCACGGCGGCCAGGTTTTGCAGGTCGGCCAGGATAATGTCCAGGCTTTCCCGCATCTGCAGACTGAGCGCTGTATCCAGCACATCGGAAGAAGTAAGGCCCAGATGTATATATTTAGCTTCGGCTCCGACCCGCTCTTCCAGCTGGGTCAGGAACGCGATCACGTCATGATGCGTGGTATTTTCTATCTCCCGGATACGATCAACATCGATAACGGCCTTTTTGCGTATGGCCGCCGGCGCAGCCGCGGGGATAATGCCTATTTTGGCCATGGCTTCGCAGGCCAGGATCTCCACTTCCAGCATTTTCTGGAATTTATTTTCGTCGGTCCAGATCTTTTCCATTTCCGGTGTGCTATAACGCGGGATCATGATCGCTCCTTTCGAAACAGTTAACGGTTGTGTTTAAATTTCTCAAGCTTGACTTTGGCCTGCTTGAACATCTGCACCGCCAGGCGGTCAGGATATGCACCTTCGAATACTACCTTTTTTATGCCTGCCTGGATTATCATCTTGGCGCAGGACACGCAGGGCTGGTTGGTTGAATACAACGTGGCGTTATGCATGTCTATGCCGTAGGTGGACGCGAATAAAAGCGCGTTGGCCTCGGCATGCATGCCCCGGCATAATTCCTGCCTTTGCCCGGAAGGTATTCCCTGTTTCTCGCGCAGGCAGCCTACCCGGTCGCAGTGCGGCAATCCGGTCAGGGTACCGTTGTACCCGGTGGAGATGATGCGCTTATTTTTGACCAGGACCGCTCCCACGTTGCGCCGCAAGCAAGTGGCTCGGGTGGCGATCACCTGGGCTATCTGCATAAAATATTGGTCCCAATTCGGCCGCATGTAAACTCCTGTTGATTGTTGATCGTTTATTGTTGATTGTGAAAGCTTTTTCAATCAACTATCAACTATGAACTGCATTTTAGTGCTTAAAATGCCTTACCCCGGTGAAGACCATGGCGATATTGTTCTCATTGCAGGCCTGGATCACTTCTTCGTCGCGGACCGAGCCCCCCGGCTGTATGATAGCCGTGGCTCCAGCCTTGACCGCTGCGTCCACGCCGTCGCGGAACGGGAAAAATGCGTCGCTGGCGACTACTGAGCCGTTTAATTTCTGCCCGTGTTTCTGGGCTTTTAATACCGCTATCTCGCTGGAATCAACGCGGCTCGTCTGTCCCCCGCCGATACCCAGGGTTTGATCAGTGTTAGTATAAACAATGGCGTTTGATTTCACATTTTTGCAGACTATCCAGGCAAAATTAAGAGCCTGTAATTCCGCCGGTGTCGGCTGACGCTTGGTCACTACCTTTAGTTCCGTTTCCTCCGTGCGCGTATCCTTGACCTGGGCTAGGAATCCGCCGCTGATTTTTTTAAGGTCAAGTTCCGCTACGCCAGTCGTCGGGTTCAACGGCAATTCGATGATGCGCAGGTTTTTCTTGGCTTTTAGTATCTCCACCGCTTCCGGAGTGTAGGACGGGGCGATAGTCAGCTCTAGGAATATTTTGACCATTTCCCGGGCGCCATCCGCGTCGATCTCAAAGTTGGTGGCGACAATGCCGCCATACGCGCTGACCGGATCGCCGGCCAGGGCTTTCAGGAACGCCGCTGCCAGGGAATCACCGCCGGCCACGCCGCAGGGATTATTATGCTTGACGATCACCGCTACTTTTCGTTTGCCAAAATCTTTGACTATATTCCAGGCGGCTTCCAGGTCCATGATATTATTGAACGAAAGTTCCTTGCCGTGCATCTGCCGCAGGCCGGTCAGGTCGTATTTGTTGCTGCGCCCCGTCTCTTTATAGAAAGCGGCGGCCTGGTGCGGATTCTCTCCGTAACGCAAGGACTGGAGTTTCTCCAATCTGAACTCGATCCGGTCCGGCAGGGTTTCTTCCGCCCCCGGTTTTAACTGGGTGGCAAAATAAGCGCTGATAGCCGAGTCATAATGAGCGGTATGCGTAAAAACCTTGGCGGCCAGTTTTTCCTTAGTGGCCGCGTCCAGCTGTCCGTCATGTTCCTTTAATTCCCTGATGATGGCTTCATAGTCCGCTGGGTCGCATACTACCGCTACGTCCTGGTAATTCTTGGCGCCCGAGCGCAGCATCGCCGGTCCGCCGATATCTATATTTTCAATTATTTCTTCTTTTTTGACGTCAGGTTTCAAAAGTGTTTTCTCGAACGGGTAGAGATTCACTACCACCATATCGATATATTCTATCTTATGCTCCTTGACCTGTTTCTGGTGCTGGGGATTGCCGCGTAAAGCCAGCAAGCCGCCGTGGATCTTAGGGTGCAGCGTCTTCACCCTTCCGTCGAGCATTTCGGCGAAACCGGTAAAATCACTGACATCTTTCACGGACAGGCCCTTATCCTTAAGGTATTTCGCGGTACCGCCGGTAGAAAGGATCTCCACCTTCAATTCCTGCAGGGCGGCGGCCAGTTTTTCCAGCCCGGTCTTGTCGCTGACACTGATAAGGGCTCTCTGTATTTTAGTCATATGATATGTTTTCCTTTAGACGAATTAGGGCAATAAAATCCTGCTAAATTAGAAGGAACTTTTATTTCTCCTCTAAAATATGTATGATAAGCTATCGGTGTTGCGGTTTTCTAATCAGTGGCCACTGATTTCATTCGTGGATGATTAGCGCGAAACTACTTATCTTTTCTTTTTCTTCTTAGCTACTTTTTTCTTCGCTTTTTTCTTCGCCATTATCATCCCTCCTTCCGTTTAGGATTTTGGTACTGGTACTCTTTCTTAAGAATTACCAGCAACGCTTTTACGACATCAGGATCAAACTGAGTGCCAGAATTGTTTTCCAGCTCCATAATAGCATCATCCAGAGATAAACGCAAATGATAAGGTCGGTCACTAGTCATGGCATCGAAACTATCGGCTACGGCCAGGATCCTGGCGCCCAGCGGAATCTCGTCGGTGGACAGGCCCTCAGGGTAACCCGTGCCATCGAAACGCTCATGGTGGTAGCGAATGATCGGCAGGATGTCTCCCAAAATTTTTATCGGACTGAGTATGTTGATTCCCAGCACCGGATGAGTTTTAATGATGGTGCGTTCTTCCGGTGTCAGGCTCTCTTTCTTGTCGAGAATTTCCGGTTTAATGCCGATCTTGCCGATATCGTGCAGCAGCGCGGCCTTGTTAATAGTTTCCGTTTCCTCTTCGCTCAGGCCCATGTACTGGGCGATCTTTACCGCGTAATCAGTCACGCGTTCGGTGTGGCCCAGCGTATAAGCGTCCTTGGCTTCCAAAGCTTTGGCCAGAGTGGCGATGATGCCGATATATATCTCTTTGGTTTTATTCTCTTCCTTAAGGATCATCTTGATCATACTGTCAAAGGACTTGGCCAACTGGCCTATCTCATCATGCGCGCTGACATTGACTACCACCTGCTTATTACCCAGCGCGAAACTATTCATTTCATTTATCAATTGCCGGATCGGCTTTACTGTTTGCTGTATGAATAACAGGGTCACCAATATTACAACAATCACCAATATTCCGAGAATAATAAAATTCCTGACATACAGGGAACTTAATATCATCGCTGTATCGCTTTGGGTCTTGGCCAGTATTTTCTGCGTCTTATCATTGATCGCCGATAAAGCGCCCGAGTTTTCATCGATAAAGGTCGAGGCCATTAGTCCCAGTTGCACACCGTCAGCGGTTTTGGCCGTGACCGGCACCAGATACATATATTTCTTGCGGACCTTGCCATTGGGCTCTTGCCAGGTATAAAATCCGCCGATCTCCTTACCATTGTTAACCAGGTGTTCATTAACTAAACGCGTGTATTCCGGATACGCATCTCCCCAGGTGGCCGGACCGGTATTCACAAGTGCCGGATTTAAATTGAACCGGCTGATACCGCTGGGGATCTCGTATACCGATGTATCTCCGACTTGGCCAACCGGTTGCAAGGCGATCCGCCGGAACTCCGGGTTGGTTTGCAGGGCCGCCAGCTTCAGCATGCTGTGCGCTCCAAGATACAGATCCATCTCGCGGACCACATGCCGGGCGATCTCCTTAACGTCATCCTGCGTCAATTTTTCGACAATACGCTTCGATTCCTGGTAGGTACTCTGCTGGATGGTTTCTGAGTTCAAGCTGAAAGTTTTGAACACCTTGTCCAGGTCCACCGCCGCGATGAAAGAGATCAGGGCCAGGGGCAGTAGTGCCAGACAGAGAAGAACTACTATCAGTTTTCCCGTTAAGGATGTCTTCATTTCTTTATTTTTACTCTTTTCCCTTCAATTATCAGCTTACCCAAGGCGAAATATTTTATGGCCTGCGGATAAATATCA
Organism: Elusimicrobiota bacterium; assembly: GCA_003153935.1. GTDB lineage: Bacteria > CAYTYR01 > UBA6262 > UBA6262 > UBA6262 > Fen-1174. The sequence continues at coordinate 16,480 of PMCA01000036.1, read as the reverse complement.
TGTTCATAGCGCAATATCCGCTTGGCCAGGCTATCCGCTGTGTCATGGTCAAGAACCTTGACTACCTGCTGCAACACTATCGGTCCGGAATCACAACCCTCGTCCACAAAATGCACAGTGCATCCGGAATACTTGGCGCCTGACTTGATCACGGCCTCGTGCACGTGGTGCCCGTACATGCCGGCGCCGCCAAAAGCCGGGAGTAAAGCCGGATGGATATTTAAGGCGCGCAAAGGAAAAGACTGGGCGAAATAAGGTGTCAATATGCACATGAAACCGGCCAGGCAAACCAGTTCTACGCCGTTGTTCTTGAGCGTGTCCGTGACTTCACTGGTATAAGCTTCCCGGTCGGGATATGATTTAGGATCCAGGACTTTGGTCGGGATGTTAAACTTGCGCGCGCGCTCCAGGGCGCCGGCATTAGCCTTGTTGCTGATGACCAGCATTATTTCCGCCGGTAGCTTTTTCTTCCGGATAGCGTCTATAATGGCCTGTAGGTTGCTGCCGCCGCCGGAAACCAGTACGCCAATTTTTAACTGTGCCCTTTTCAAACTATTTTCACCTCGTCGCGATTCCCTTTTACCACCTGGCCGAGAACCTTGCCATCTTTAAACAACTTCAATAGTGCGGCTGATCTGTCTTTAGCCACTATCATTATCATACCGATACCCATATTGAAAGTCCGGTACATTTCTTCGACTGGTACATTGCCCTTCTGTTCCATCAGGTAAAATATCTCCGGCAACGGCCAGGCTCCGGCGTTTATCTGCACCTGGCATTGCGGTGGCAGGATGCGCGGTATATTGTCCAGGAAACCGCCGCCGGTTATGTGGGCCAGGCCCTTAATAGTGTTTGGCATATAGCGTATAGCGTTTAGAATTTCACGCACATATATTTTTGTAGGCGCAAATAATTCTTTTTGGTATTTTTTTAACTCTACGTTAGTGAATATTTTGCGTATCAGGGAATAACCGTTGGAGTGCGGGCCGCTGGAAGGCAAGCCGATAACCAGGTCCCCCGGTTTTATGTTCTTCCCGTTAATAATTTTATCTTTGTCCACAACCCCCACGGCGAAACCGGCCAGGTCGTACTCCCCCGGCGGGTAAAATCCTGGCATCTCTGCGGTTTCACCGCCGATCAGGGTACAGCCGGCCTGTTTACAGCCCTCGGCAATGCCTTTTATGACCTTGGAAGCGTTTTTCACATCTAACCTGCCGCAGGCAAAATAATCTAGGAAAAACAGCGGTTCCGCCCCGCAGGTGATAATATCGTTGACGCCCATAGCTACCAGGTCGATACCTACTGTATCATGCTTGTTAAGCAGGAAAGCCAGTTTTAACTTGGTCCCTACCCCGTCGGTTGAGGAAACCAGCACCGGATGTCTGAGTTTCCTGAATGAACCGTCAAACAGGGCGCTAAAACCGCCGATATCGGCGATAACTTCGGGGCGCCTGGTGGCTTTAGCTAAAGGCTTGATCATTTCCACGAGTCTTTCTCCCGCGTTTATATTAACCCCTGCTTTTCTATAATCCAAATTTCCGCTCCTGATCTAAGTATTATTTATCAACTATCAACTATGAACGATCAACCAGTTTTCGCTCTCGAGCCTGGTTTATAAACCGGCAAGCCTTCTTTGCAGAGCGGGCATTTGGCCGGTTCGTAAGTTTTTATTTTAAGTTTCAAAAGGTATTTCCCGGGTACGCCGAAATCTATATCCGCGTCGCTGCGGTCGATAATGGCACCTACCGCGCTGACCTCGCCGCCATAGCTTTTTACCACTTCTATGACTTCCTTGGTGGACCCGCCGGTGGTGAATACATCCTCGATAACTATTACCTTCTCGCCCTTTTCAATACTGAAGCCGCGGCGCAATACCATGCGCCCTTCCTGCCTCTCGGTAAAGATGAAACGGGTTCCCAGCGCTTTGGCTACTTCGTGCCCGATGATCAGGCCGCCCAGAGCGGGACTCACTACGCTGATAACCTGGGCACTGTTAAATTGCTCAGCTAGTGTCTTGCCCAATATTTTAGCCAGCTTGGGATGCTGCAGCACCAGCGCGCATTGCAGGTACTTCTCGCTGTGCAGTCCGCTGGAAAGCTGGAAATGACCCTTTAGCAGAGCCTGGTTTTCCTGGAATATATCTAAAACCTTTACCGGTGTTATCATCTCTCACCTATCTCCTTTAACATGTTCAATGCTGCTTCACGGGGATCGTTGGCCTGGATCACCGGCCGGCCCACGACTATAAAATCAGCTCCTAATTTAACGGCTTCACTGGCGCTTAAAGTGCGCTTCTGGTCGTCGTCCGCGGTTTTGGCGCGAACTCCGGGCGTGACGATGGTGAAAGTGTCTCCCACCAGTGGACGGGTTATGGTTATTTCCTGGGGAGAGCAAATGATACCGTCAAGTCCCGCTTCTTTAGCCAGCTTGGCCAGGTTCTGCACCTGTTCCTTAACTGTGAATTTGACCCCGACTCGTTTCAGGTTATCGTCGTTCAGGCTCGTCAGTACGGTAACTCCCCAGAGTTGCGGACGGGGCTTGACCGCGGCCGCTTTCTGCAACATTTCCAGTCCGCCGGCTAGATGAACGGTCATGGCGTAAACTCCGTGCTTTTGGGCCGCTTCCACTGCCTTGGCTACAGTATTCGGGATGTCATGAAGTTTAAGGTCCAGGAATACTTTGCCGCCCTTGGCCTGCACCTGTTTGATTATAGCCGGGCCGCCGGCGGTGAAAAGCTGGAGCCCGATCTTGAATACATCCACGGTGCCGGACAAGCGGTCCACCAGGTTCAACGCCGCCGGTTCATCCGCTATGTCCAGCGCCACGATCAGCTTGCTCAAGGTTAGCATTTAAGGCTCCCGACCAGCCGGGAGATCTTGCCCAGGTGGTTCTCCCTCAAGTACAGCTCCATATCCTTGATTATCTTGACCGGTATCTGGGGATCGATGAAATTCCCGGCGCCTACCGCTATGGCGCTGGCGCCGCACAGAATGTATTCCAGGCCGTCATGGAAATTCATGATGCCGCCCATGCCGATGACCGGTATTCTTACCGCCTGGCTGGTTTCGTAAACTTTATAGAGGGCCAGGGGTTTTATGGCCGGGCCGCACAGGCCGGCGACTATATTTTTAAATACGGGAACGCCTTTTTTTAGATCCACCGCCATACCGTTAAAGGTGTTAACCACCGCGATGGCGTCCGCGCCGGCTTTTTCGCAGGCCTTGGCGATCAGGCCGATATCCGTGACATTGGGAGTTAATTTTACGATCACGGTTTTCTTATAGTAGCGCCGAACTTTCCTGATGACTTGCCGGGCCAGTTCCGGGTCTTGGGCGAACAACATCCTTTTGGCTGTCCGTACATTGGGACAGGATATATTAATTTCCAGCGCGTCAAATTTCTCCTTTTTAAGCGCCTGGGCCAGTTTCTCGTATTCGTCTACGGTCTCGCCGGCGATGCTGACAATAATGCCGGTATCGTATTTCTGCAGATACGGAAGCTTTTCTTCTATGAAGGTCTTCAGGCCCACATTCTGCAGGCCGATGGAATTGAGCAGGCCGGAAGCTGTTTCCCATAAACGGGGCTGGTTATTACCTGCCCGTGGTTTAAGAGTGATGCTCTTGGTAACGATGGCCCCTAATTTATTAAGATCGACCAACTGCGCGTATTCCTCGCCGTAACCGAAAGTGCCGCTGGCCACCATGACGGGATTCTTCAGTTGCATATCGCCGATCTTTATTTTTAAATCTCCCACTATAGTGCTACCTCTCTGGCGTCGAAAACCGGGCCGTCTTTGCAGACGCGTAAATAACCTCCGTTACGTGCCGGGACGACGCAGCCCATGCAAGCTCCCACCCCGCAGCCCATATGTTCCTCCAGGGATACTTCGCAGGGTATACGGAAATGGCTGGTCAGGCGTCCCACTTCTTTCAACATGGGCATCGGTCCGCAAGCGTAAACTACCCGCGGGTGCGCTCCCATGACAGACAGATATTGTTTCAATAAGCTGGTTACCATTCCCTTGAACCCCAGCGTGCCGTCCTCGGTGCAGATCTCCACTTTGCAACCGAGCTCGCTGAATTCATTTCCGCACAGGACCTCTTCCCTGGTTCTGGCGCCGATCATGACCACTACCGCGGCCTGTTGCTTATTTATCAGATCCGCCGCCAGGAATTTCAACGAGGCTACCCCGGTGCCGCCGCCGACCAGGACGGCTTTGCCGTCGCTGAGCGTGTAACCTTTGCCCAGTGGGCCGATGACATCAAGTGATTCCTTAGGCTTCTTCAGCGAAAGCTTGCCGGTTCCCCGTCCGACTGTTTTATAAATGATTGAAACACTATTTTTCTTTATTTCGTGGATGCTGAGCGGGCGGCGCAAGAGGAAATCCGTTCCCTGCTCAACGCGGATATTCAGGAATTGTCCCGGTACAGCCGCGGCGGCGATACTTTTACTCTCCAGGACCAGCCTGTAGAAATTACCGCAGATCGGCTCGTTGGCCAGTATCCGGCATTTATCTTGAAACAAGCGCGCCCTCCGCCAGACAGATCCGCCCGCCGATTATGGTGTAGCAAGCAAATCCTTTAAGTTTGTAACCGATAAAAGGCGAATTCTTGCTCTGGCTCTCGAATTTATCAATGGTCTTGGTCAAGCGTGTATCAATAATGGTGATGTCGGCGTCCGCTCCCACGGCCAGGGTGCCCTTATGCAGGCCCAGTATACGGGCCGGGTTCAGCGTGACCTTCTTGATCGCCTCCCTCAGCGTCAGGACCTTTTTATCCACCAGTTCGGTCAGGATAAGCGGCAGGGAAGTTTCCAGCCCGATGATGCCAAAGGGCGCCAACTCGTATTCCTGGTTCTTTTCCTCGTCCAGGTGCGGGGCATGGTCGCAGGCTATGCAATCTATGGTGCCGTCCTGCAAGCCGCGTTTGATAGCCTTGACGTCGCTGGCAGTGCGCAGGGGCGGGTTCATCTTGGTGTTAGTATCATAAGTCTTGACCGCGTCCTCGGTCAGGGTGAAGTAATGAGGCGCGGTTTCCGCGGTGACCTTGATGTTCATACGCTTGGCGCGGCGGATCATTTCCACGCTGCCGGCGGTCGAGACGTGAGCTATGTGCAAGTGCCCGCCGGTCATGCCCGCCAGCATGATGTCCCGGGAAACGGTTATTTCCTCGGCCTGGCGGGGAATGCCGCGCATACCCAGGATAGTGGAGAAGTAGCCCTCATTCATCAAGCCGTCGACAGATAGGTTCTTGTCCTCGCAGTGCGAAATGACCGGCAGTTTGAACATCTTGGAATATTCCAGGGCGCGGCGCATGATCATGGAATTGGCCACCGGTTCCCCGTCGTCCGTTATGCCGACTACCCCCGCTTCCTTTAATTCCCCGATTGGAGATAATTCTTCCCCGGACAGGCCCTTGGTGATAGCGCCGATCGGATAAACATTGACCCAGCCTTCTTTTTGCGCTTTGCTCATAACGAATTCCACCTGGGCCTGGTTGTCAGTGACCGGCTGGGTGTTGGGCATGCAGCAGACGCTGGTAAAGCCGCCCTGGCAGGCGGCCCGGGTGCCGCTGGCGATAGTTTCCTCGTCCTCGCGCCCCGGTTCCCGCAGGTGCGTGTGCATGTCGATAAGCCCCGGGACCACTACCTTGCCCCTGGCGTCGATGACTTTAATATTGGTCTTATTGAGTTTTAAATTGGCGCTCACTTTTTTAATGGTGCCCTCTTCGATATAAATGTCCCTGACCGCGTCTATCCGGCTGGCAGGATCTATCACTCTGCCGCCTTTAATGAGGATACGCATTATTCGGCTCCCTCCACATTCTCCGCTCCGCCGCCCAGCAGGTACAATACCGCCATGCGCACGGCGATGCCGTTGGTTACCTGTTCCGTGATAACTGAATAGCTGCTGTCGGCTACCTCGCTGGATATTTCGATACCGCGGTTCATCGGGCCAGGATGCATTACGATCACGTCTTTCTTGCATTTGGCCAGTTTATCCATGTCTACTCCGTACAACTCGCTGTACTCGCGCAGCGACGGAAAAAGATGTTGCTTCTGCCGTTCGCGCTGCATGCGCAGTACGTAGATAACGTCCGCTTCCGGCAATACTTCCTCTAATTTATGGGAAACTTTTACTTTCAGGTCTTCGATATGGGACGGGATCAGCGTCACCGGTCCGACTACGGTAACTTTAGCCCCCATTTTATTCAGGCCCCAGATATTGGAGCGGGCTACCCGTGAATGCAGGATGTCGCCGACAATGACCACATTTAGTTTTTCGATCCGCCCCTTCTTTTCCCGGATGGTGAAAAGGTCCAGCAGAGCCTGGGTGGGATGCTCGTGCATACCGTCGCCAGCGTTGATGATGCTGGCGTTGATGGTGCGCGCCAGCAGGTGCGGGGCTCCCGCCATGCTGTGGCGGATCACGACAAAATCGGCTTTCATGGCTTCGATGGTCTTGGCGGTGTCGATCAGGCTTTCGCCTTTTACGACGCTGGAGGTAGCCACGGAGATATTCAGGACGTCGGCGCTGAGTCTTTTCTCGGCCAGTTCAAAAGATGCTCTGGTGCGGGTGGAAGGTTCGTAAAAAAGGTTGACCACGGTTTTACCGCGCAGGGTCGGTACTTTCTTGACCGAGCGGGTAAACATCTGTTTAAAAGGAACTGCGGTATTCAGGATCAAATCGATCTCCGCCGGATCCAGCGTTTCGATACCCAGTAAGTTCCTGTCTTTAAGCTTCACTCCCTTAAACCTCCTTGGTTTAGAGACTGCATTATTAAGAGACCTTGTCGTTAAGGGTTACCTGGTCATTATTGTCAATTTCCTGGAAGTTAACGCTTATCATCTCCGTCAGGGCGGTCTTGAATGTTTTAGCGACGAAATCCGCCTGTATCGGCAGCTCCCGGTGACCGCGGTCGATCAGGACTGCCAGTTGGATGCTTTGCGGACGGCCAAAGTCTATGATCTCATCCAGTGCCGCCCGTATGGTCCGGCCGGTGAACAGGACATCGTCTACCAGTATAATTTTCTTGTCATCGATCACGAAAGGTATTTGCGTTTCCTTGACTACCGGCATTTCCGACAGGCTGGTAAAATCATCGCGATATAAAGTAATATCCAATACTCCGATAGGCATGGTTTTTTTGCTGATTTTTTTGATCTCTGCGGAGAGCCGCTCCGCCAGGAAAACTCCCCTGGTACGGATGCCGATTATAGCCAGGTCCTTGGTGCCGTGGTTCTTCTCCACGATCTCCAGGGCCAGCCGTTTTATGGCTATGGCTATCTCCGCTTTGGTCATGATAACTTTTTTAGTGCGGTATAAATTGGTCATTATTTACTCCCGGCGGCCAGCCGTTTTTTATAAGCCTTTACCTGATTGCTGACTTTCTTATCGTAAAGGGAGACGATTTGCGCGGCTAATATGCCGGCGTTCTTGGCCCCGTTAATGGCTACTGTCGCTACAGGCACGCCGGCTGGCATTTGCACGATGGACAGCAAGGAGTCCAGACCGTACAGGTCCTTAGTCTTGATCGGTACGCCTATTACGGGCAGTGCCGTATAGGCGGCGATAACTCCCGGCAGGTGTGCCGCTTTACCGGCTCCGGAGATGATCACGGTGAAGCCGTGTTGCTCCGCTTGTTTGGCGAAGGCCGCCACTTTTTCCGGGGTGCGATGCGCGCTCATTACCTTGATCTCGTAGGGTATCTGGAAAGAGTCCAAAACGTTTCCCGCTTCGGCCATGATCTCGCGGTCCGATTCGCTGCCCATTATGATAGCTACTTTATGTTTCATAAATAATCTCCACATTACAGTCTTTATTATAGTTTTAAGTTATAAGTTAAAAGTTTTAAGTTTAGGTTAAAAATCATTTCATTAATTTAACACTTATCACTTAAAACTTAACACAGTTTTTGTCTTTATAGCCCTTTTTTACCTATATCCTTGCGCCAGTGAGCTCCCTCGAACTGTATCATACCCACAGCCTGGTAGGCCCGGTCAATCGCTTCCCTCAGGTCTGTTCCCAGGGTGGTAACTCCCAGTACCCGGCCGCCGCTGGTAACAATTTTTGAACGGTCGTATTCTATCAGTCCCTGGGCCGTCTCCCGCTGAGGATAAGCGGTGCCAGCGTGGAAAACCATGGTTTCTTTTAAGGCAGCGGCGCTGTCTAGCCCGGTTATCACCTTCCCCTTAGGGAATCCTCCGGGGTAGCCTTCGCTGGCCATGACGACGCAGACGCAGGATTTATTTTCCCATTCGATCTTTATATCTTTCAATTTACCTATGGAGATATATTCGATTATCTTGACCAGGTCCGTCTTTAACAGTGGCAGTATCACTTCTGTCTCCGGATCACCGAACCTAACGTTATATTCTAACACATAGGGCTCATCTTTGACAATCATTATTCCGACAAAGATCACTCCGCGATAGCGGATCTTTTCCTGTTTCAATCCCTGCAAAGTACCGTTCAGGACTCGTTCCTGAATCTTGCGCATCAGCTCCGCGCTGAGCTTGGTTACGGGCGCGTAGCTGCCCATGCCGCCGGTATTGGGTCCCTTATCGTCGTCGTAAACCCTTTTATGGTCCTGGGCGGGAAGCATGGGAACAATTGTTTCCCCATCGGTAAAACACAGGAACGACGCTTCTTCCCCTTCCAGGCATTCTTCCATGATAACTTTGTCGCCGGCCTGGCCGAACATCTTTTTGAGCATGATCATGTCCACGGCCTTTTCCGCCTCCGCCTGGTTGTGGCAGATGATGACGCCTTTGCCCGCGGCTAATCCGTCGGCTTTGACCACGATCGGATATCCGGCTTTTTCCACACCGTTCTTAAAGACCGGCTTCTTGATAAAATCAAGGGCTTGTTTAGGATGGGTGAATATTTCAAAACGAGGTGTCGGTATCCCGTATTTCTTCATGAAATTCTTGGAGTACGCCTTACTGCCTTCCAGCATAGCGGCCTGCTTATTGGGACCAAAGACCTTGTAGTTGCGCTGTTCCAGATAGTCGGTAATTCCTTTTATCAGGGGCACTTCGGGTCCGACCACTACCAGCCCGATGTTGTGATTCTTGCAGTATTTGTCTATAGCCGGTAAATCATCCACGGGTTTATCGGCGCATTTGGCGATACCTTCTATACCCGCGTTTCCCGGCAGGCAATGTATCTCACCGGCTGCGGGACTTTGCCTTAGTTTCCATACGAGGGCATGTTCGCGTCCGCCCCCGCCGATCACGAGGATGTTCATGACTTCTCCTATTTTATCGGGTAGTCATCAGTGAAACAGGCGCAACAAAACTTGGTTGATTCTACCTTGCTGGCTTTTAATAATCCCGACAGGCTCAGGTAGCGCAGGCTATCCACCCCAAGATATTTTTCTATCTCTTTTACGGTATGGGAGCTGGCGATCAGTTCCTTTTTGGTCGGTGTGTCAATACCGTAAAAACAGGGTCCGATTATCGGCGGGGAACTGATGCGCAGGTGCACTTCCTTGGCGCCGGCCTCGTAGATCATTTTTACCAGCTTACGCGAGGTCGTGCCTCTGACAATAGAATCGTCTATTACCACCACGCGTTTGCCCTTCAACACTTCCCGTACTGGATTGTATTTGATCTTGGCGCCGAAGTCGCGTATCTGCTGGTCGGGTTCGATGAAAGTCCTTCCGATGTAGTGGTTACGTATCAACCCTGTTTCAAAGGGTATGCCCGCTTGTTCGGCGTAGCCCACGGCCGCGCTGTTGGCGCTGTCCGGTACCGGTATGACCAGGTCAGCTTTTACCTGCGATTCCCGGGCCAGCTGTTTGCCGTATTCCCGCCTGATCATATGGACGTTGTGACCGAAAACATAACTATCCGGGCGGCTGAAGTAGATAAATTCAAAAATACACAAAGCCGATTTTCTTTCTTTGGCGAATTTTATGCTCTTGAGCCCTTGATCGTTTATGATGACCAGTTCACCGGGCTCTATATCGCGGACATAAGTGGCGTTGATCAGGTCCAGGGCGCAAGTTTCGCTGGAAATTACATAAGCGTCTCCCAAACGGCCCAGGCAGAGCGGGCGAACCCCGTAAGGATCACGTGCCGCGATCAAAGTATCCGCCGTGGCCATGACCAGGGAATAGGCGCCTTTAACCTGTTTCAGTGCCTTGACCACTGCTACATCCAGAGGGACGCCGTTGGCTTTGGCGATAAGATGCAGGATCACCTCGGTATCGCTGGTGGTTTGGAATATCGAGCCTTCTTTTTCCAGGCGTTGCCGTATCTGGTCGGTATTGGTAAGATTGCCATTATGTCCGATGGCAAGCTGGCCCTTGGCGTATTTGATCAGGATCGGCTGCGCGTTCTTAATAAAACTCATACCGGTAGTTGAATAACGGTTATGACCGATAGCCAGGTAACCGGGCAATTTATCCAGGACATCGCGGTTAAAAATATCCGCCACCAGGCCCATGCCCAGGTGGGAAAACATATTACGGCCGTCGGCAGTGACGATCCCGGCTGATTCCTGGCCACGGTGCTGGAGAGCGTACAAGCCCAGGTAAGTCAACCGGGCCGCTTCCAGGTGGCCGTAGATACCGAATACTCCGCATTTTTCATTTAATTCATTATACATTGATAACCTCTTAGTACATAAGTTGAAAGTTTAAAGTGTTAAGTGTTAAGTTTAGGTAGAATAAATTTATCCATAACTTAAAACTTATAACTTATAACTTTTTCTTCTTTGAGTACTCTACTGCATTTATAAAAATCTGTAAGCCGTCACCCTTCTCGCCAAGTTTTTCCCTGGTCCAACGGGGATGGTTATATTTGGTTAAGTGCCTCTCCGGATGCGGCATCAGGCCGAACACATTACCTTGCGGGTTGCAGATGCCGGCAATACTTTCCACTGAGCCGTTCGGGTTGGCCGGATAGCCGGCAGACTTACCTTTGGCGTCAGTATATTGCAGTACTACCTGGCCGTTATTTTTTAACAGATCGAGCACTTTCTTCTCCCTGGGTATGAACTTGCCCTCGCCGTGGGCTACGGGTAAGGTCAATAATTTTTTAATGCCTTTGGTCCATAAGCATTTGTTCTTAGTGGAAACCTTGAGATAGATCCACCGGGCCTCGAATTTAGCAGAATCGTTAAAAGTAAGCGTAGCCTGCAACTCTTCGTCTATGGGCGTGAACCCGGGCAGTAAACCGGCTTTTACCAATACCTGGAAACCGTTGCAGATACCGATGACCGGCTTGCCGCAGGAAGCAAAATCGCGTACTTGTTCACCTAACTCATAACGCAATTCGTTGGCCAGGACCTTGCCGCTGGCGATATCATCGCCGTAAGAAAAGCCGCCGGGTATGGCCAGGATATCATAACTGGCCATAACTTCCCTTTTGGCCACCAGTTCATTTATGTGCACCCGGCGCGGATCACCGCTGGCAAGGCGGAAAGCGTGTTCCGTCTCCATATCGCAATTCGTACCGGCCGTTCGTAGTATGAGTACTTTAGGTTTTAGCATTTTACCATCTTAACGTTTTCTGCCAGGTTTCTTTCAGCCCGGCGATATTTTCTTTTAAAATTACTTTCCCACCTAATCCTTTGACCTGCAAAGTTTTATCTTTACGAACCTTACCGATCAAAGCTACAGACTGCCCTTTCATCGCTTTTTCAAAAGCTTTTTTATTCTTTGGGTCCACTTCCACCAAAAATCTGGAATTACTTTCACTGAAAAGTATCGCGGTTTCGTTTTTGTCTTTATCTGCTATTTGCCAACTGCCATCTGCCAACTGTATTTCCATCCCAAGATTCCCGGCAAAAGCCATCTCCGCCGCTGCCACCGCCAGGCCGCCTTCGCTCAAGTCATGGCAGGAGGCAACGAGGCCTTGCCCGATGGCTTTAGTTAAGGAGGTAAATAACGACTTGGCTTTAGCGAAATTAACCCTGGGGACACCATTGCCCGTTAAACCCAACAGCGCCAGGTACTGCGAACCGCCTAATTCCTCATAAGTATCACCCAGTAGGTAGATCAAATTTCCGCTCTTCTTGATATCCATTGTGATGCATTTTCTTACATCGGAGATAACGGAAATGGCCGATATAAGCATCGTAGCCATGATCGATAAGGATCTGCCTTCCAGCGAGTATTCGTTGTTTAAACTGTCCTTACCGCTGATGAACGGTGTTTTATAGGCCTTAGCGGCGTCATAGCAGGCCCGGGCGGCGCGCACGATACCGCCTAGTTGTTCTTCCTTGTCGGGATTGCCCCAGCAAAAATTATCCAGCAGGGCTGTTCTTTCTATATCCCCGCCTACGCAGACCAGGTTACGCAGAGCTTCGTCTATAGCGCTGGCGGTCATCCAGTAAGGGTCTATCAGTCCGTAGCGCGGATTGATCCCGTTGGACACTACAAATCCTGACCAGCTGGACAGGTCCGGACGGCAGACAGAAGCATCGCTGGGCCCGTCATTCACGGCGCCGGTCAGCGGTTTGATGATGCTGCCACCCTGGACTTCATGATCGTATTGCCGGATGATCCACTCTTTGCTGGCTACCGTCGGCTGTGAAAGAATTTGTTTTAAAATCTTCCCCAATGATTTCTGACCCGCGACCCGCGACTCGCGACTCGCAGACGGTTCTTCGTGTTTATGTAACTGCCACATCGCTTTCCTGACGTATCTCGGTACCCCGTCGTGCAGGAAATCCATATCCAGGGTGGCGACCGTTTCCTCGTTATATAATAATTCCAGTTTTTTAGTGGCGGTGAACTGTCCGATGACCGTGGCTTCCACATTTTCCGCAGTAAATATTTCCATGATGCGGTCCAGGTTTTCCGGCGGCACGGCCAGTACCATTCTTTCCTGCGATTCGCTGATCCAGATCTCCCAGGGTAGCATTCCCTGGTATTTCAAAGGCGCCCGGTCCAGGTAGACCCTGGCTCCGCAACTCTCACCCAGTTCCCCGACTGCCGAAGAGAAACCACCAGCGCCACAGTCGGTAACGCCGCGATACAGGTCCAGGTCGCGGGCTTTCAGCAGAGTATCCGTAACTTTCTTTTCTACGATCGGATTGCCTATTTGTACGGCTGAAACCTCGGTCTCCTTGTCCAGCTCTATGGATGAAAAAGTGGCGCCGTGGATCCCGTCCCGCCCGGTGCGCCCGCCTACTGCCAGGACCAGGTCCCCGGGAAGCACTTCCTTGCTGATATATTTTTTCGGCATCAGACCGACGGTGCCGCAGAACACCAGCGGATTATAAATAAAGCTGGGGTCAAATATAACCGCGCCGTTGGTGGTCGGTATACCCATGCGGTTACCGTAATCCCTGACACCGGCGACCACTCCTTTGGCTATCCGTTTCGGATGCAGGATACTATCGCTGATAGAATCAAAAGGCGTATCCGGCGGCCCGAAACAAAAAACATCGGTATTGACGACCGGTTTGGCGCCGAGGCCAACCCCCACTATATCCCGGATAACGCCGCCGATACCCGTCCCTGCTCCGCCGTAGGGCTCGAGCGCCGAGGGGTGATTATGGGTCTCCACCTTAAAGGCCAGGGCGTTGTCTTTAGTAAAATCTATAACCCCGGCGTTATCTTTAAAGACACTGAGGCACCAGGGCAGGTTAAGTTCCGCGGTGGCCTTCATCACGGTTTGTTTTAATAGATTGTCAATCGTTTCTGACTGCCAACTGCCATCTGCCGTCTGCGATCTGTACTCAATGATCCCCCGCAGGGTCTTATGCTTGCAATGTTCGCTCCAGGTCTGGGCCAGCGTTTCCAGCTCCACGTCGGTCGGATCTCGGCCAAGGTCGCGGAAATAATCCTGGATGGTCTTCATCTCCGTTAAATTAAGGGCTAGCAGGTTCTTGCGGGAAATAGCCAGCAGTCCGTCATCTCCCTGATCCCGTATGTTGATGATGCTTACTTTATCTGTTTCCGTCATGCGAGTTTTCCCTGGTTAATATTATAGTCCTGCACGATGGCGTTAGCCAGCAGTTTACGGGCGATGGTTTCCGCCTGCTGGGTGGTAAGTTTCTGGCCGTACAGAACATACTTGGTACCGGTGTGAACGGAGTTTATGGCGCCCTGGATGTTCAGGTCACGCGCGCCGGTGATCACCGTATCCCCCACGGCGTCGGTAACCCCCTTCTTGAACCAGACCTCGACCAGGATATGAGGCAGCGCGGCTTCGTGTTCCACCGGTTGGTTAACCAGATATTCCTGGGTAATGGGATCGATCAGGAGCTTGCGGCAGAGTTCATCCACCTGGGCAAAATTTAAGTCGGCGTCTATTTTATAGATCTGCACCGACTTAACTTTGGAAACTTTCTTTATGCCCAGGTCGTGTATATCCTTATTGACGCTCTCTCCCAGGGCATCCAGGATGTTTTTTTTGTAACCGACTTCGATACGGTAGATCATAATTTTTCTATAACTCTTTTCCCGTCAGCCGCTTATAGGCCTCCAGATATTTCTCCCGTGTTTTATGTACTATGTCTTCCGGCAGGACCGGCACCGGCGGTTGCTTGGACCAATGCAGGCTCTCCAGGTAGTCGCGGACGAATTGCTTGTCAAAACTGGGCTGCGGTTTTCCTGGCTGGTATTCTGCCAGGTCCCAGAAGCGCGATGAATCCGGCGTGAAAACCTCGTCGATCAGGATCATCTGCCCGCCTACCAGGCCAAACTCGAACTTAGTATCGGCTAAAATAATGCCCTTGCCGCGGGCGTAGTCACTGGCTTTTTTGTAGACACTCAAGCTTTTTTCTCTCAGTTCGCCGGCTAATTTCTTCCCTACGAGCTTCTCGACTTCCTGCTCGGTTATATTCTCGTCATGCAGTCCCTGTTCAGCTTTACTTGACGGGGTGAATATATCTGCCGGAAGTCTATCGCCCTCCACCAGGCCGGCGGGAAGTTTAATGCCGCAGACGCTTTGGGTCCTCCTATAGTCCTTTAGGCCGCTGCCGGCCAGGTATCCCCTGACTACGCATTCAACGTCCAGGCGTTTGGCTTTTTTGACCAGCATGGAACGGTCTTTCAGTATGGCGCTATAAGACGCCAGTTCCTGCGGAAATTTGGCGACATCAGTGGTTATAAGGTGATTGGGGATGATTTCCTTGGTAAGGTCAAAGAAAAAAACGCTGATTTGCGTCAGTATCTTCCCCTTGTCCGGTATCGGCGTCGGCAAAACAAAATCAAAAGCGCTGATACGGTCGCTGGCCACGATCAGCAATTCATCGCCGAGGTCGTAGACGTCGCGGACTTTACCTTTGGTCAATAAGGGAAACTCTTTAATGTTTGTTTCAGTAACTATCATTTGTTTCCTCTGTATTTTCTATCAACTATCAACACTTAACTATCAACTGCACTATTCCCATTCTATCGTCGCCGGGGGCTTGGAGCTGATGTCATATACTACCCGGTTGACGCCTTTGACTTCGTTGATGATGCGGTTGGATATGTGCGCCAGTATCTCATAAGGCAGGCGCACCCAGTCGGCGGTCATGCCGTCATTGGAATTCACGGCGCGCAAAGCGATGGTATTCTCATAAGTGCGTTCATCGCCCATAACCCCTACGCTTTTTACGGGTAGGAGCACGGCGAAAGATTGCCAGATCTGGTTGTATAAATTAGCCTTCTTTATCTCTTCCACGATTATGATATCGGCCAGGCGCAGCAGTTCAACCCGTTCCAGGGTGACTTCGCCCAGGATGCGGATGGCCAGTCCCGGTCCGGGGAATGGTTGCCGGTTGATTATCTCTTCGGATATTCCCAGTTCGCGTCCCAGTTTACGCACTTCGTCCTTGAACAGGAATTTAAGCGGCTCAACCAGCTTTAAATTCATCTTCTTGGGCAGGCCGCCTACGTTATGATGGCTCTTGATAGTAGCCGAGGGTCCTTTGACCGAGACGCTTTCTATGACATCGGGATACAATGTCCCCTGGGCCAGGTACTTAACGCCACGGATACGGCGGGCTTCCTTATCAAAAATATTTATGAATTCATGCCCGATGATCTTGCGCTTCTTTTCGGGATCAATCACTCCTTTTAGTCTGTCGAGAAACCGGAAGCGCGCGTCCACAAAGTCGAGATTGATATGAAAATGATCGCTGAAGGTCTTCCTGACCTTTTCGGCCTCGTCTTTTCTGAGCACCCCGTTGTCCACAAAGATGCAGGTCAGCTGTTCTCCGACAGCCTTGTGAAGCAGCAGCGCCACTACCGAGGAATCGACCCCCCCGCTGAGCGCGCATATAACCTTTTTGCCGCCGACCCGCGACCGGATATCGGCAATTGACCACTCGATGAAAGACGCCATCTCCCAAGTCGGCTTGCAGCCGCTGATCTCAAACACGAAATTCCGCAAGATCCTCATGCCCTCATCGGTATGCGCGACTTCGGGGTGGAACTGGATCGCAAAGAATTTCTGCTCCTTCTTTGCCATGGCCGCCACCGGGGAGTTGTCGGTATGCCCGATTGAGCCAAAGCCTTCCGGCATCTTCTCTATC